>CAJBNH010000122.1 GCA_903955385.1 uncultured Myxococcales bacterium
GGACGATCGGCCGCGCTTCGACGGCCCGCGTCCGCCGCGTCAGGACGATCGCCCCCGCTCCGACGGCCCGCGTCCGCCGCGTCAGGACGATCGCCCCCGCTCCGACGGCCCGCGTCCGCCGCGTCAGGACGATCGCCCGCGTTTCGACGGCCCGCGTCCGCCGCGTCAGGACGATCGCCCGCGGTTTGGTGACCGCCGCCCCGACCGGCCGACCGGTCCACGCGACGCCGCAGCGCCCCGGGCTGTCGATTCCCCGGCCGATCGCGGCGCCGCGCTGCCACCCGACGTCATCACCGGAGCCCACGCCGTCGAGTCGCTGGTCCGCTACAAGCCCGGACGCGTCAAGGAGATCTTCGCCTGGGCAGCGGAGCCCCGCCTGATGGCCCGCTTGGTAGACCTCGCTTCCGAGAAGGGCCTGCGTCTGATGCGTGAGCCACCTCCCGGAATCGACCCCGCAGCTCCCAACCCGCAGGGCGTGGCAGTTCGCGTCACCCCCTTTGAGTACAGGGACTTGGATGAGCTCGTTCCCGTCACAGGAGCCAAGCCCGGCACCCTCGTGCTTGCCCTCGACTCCATTACCGACCCGCGCAATCTGGGCGCGATCCTGCGCTCGGCAGCCTTTTTCGAGGCCACCGCGGTCGTCATGCCGCAAGATCGTGCCGCCGAGGTGACCTCGCTGGTAGAGCGAGTGGCCGAGGGCGGCAGTGCAGTGGTGCCCGTGGTCCGCGTGGTGAATCTGGCGCGGACGCTCAAGGCGCTGGCCGAACGCGGCGTCGAGGTGGTCGGAACGGCGCTGGACGGTGCGACGGGAGACTTTCGCGATCACCGATTCGGCACCGCAACCGCGCTGGTACTTGGGGCCGAAGGTCCGGGCATCCGGCCTCTGGTCCGCAAGAGCTGCGACGTCATCCTGACCTTGGCCGGACCACAGACGATGCCCTCGCTCAACGTGTCCGCTTTCGCGACGCTCGCGCTCGCCTCGGCACGCGGCGCAGTAGGGTCGGAAGGCGGCGGAAGCCCCCGTCGTCCTTGACACCGAGGGGACCCTACTGTATATCGGTTCGCCCCGAAGAGGCCCGTCGCGCACGGCCCACTTCTTCTGGAGCCTGCAAACGTCGGTCAGAAACGACGCAAGTAGGTAAAGTGCTTCGCGAAGTTCGTTGAAGCCGCTCTCGGGCGGTGGCAACAGACGCGACCTCGACTCGACAGGGACTTTCCGCTGCTGGCGTAGCTCAACTGGCAGAGCAGCTGATTTGTAATCAGCAGGTTGCGGGTTCAAGTCCCATCGCCAGCTCCCCGCCGACCGGCGGAAGTGGCGACGAGGAAAGTGGCGACGCGATGGGCACGAGATGATCACGGAGGATTGCCCGAGTGGCTAATGGGGGCAGACTGTAAATCTGCTGGTGTAAGCCTACGGTGGTTCGAATCCACCATCCTCCACCCCGCGCAGTCTTCGTCCGGCCCCTGGCCGGGCAACCAGCCGCGACCTTGGCGAGGTCGATGCTGTTGGACTGGCGAGACATCTCTTGCGGTCCAAAGCGGGCCAAGTTCCTGCGGGAATAGCTCAGTTGGCAGAGCGTCAGCCTTCCAAGCTGAATGTCGCGGGTTCGAATCCCGTTTCCCGCTCCACGCCTACGTAGCTCAGTAGGTAGAGCACTTCCTTGGTAAGGAAGAGGTCACCGGTTCAAATCCGGTCGTAGGCTCCAGGCGGTGCCCAGGTGATCGCTGTTGGAGCGGGTCAGGCAGCGCGGTCCGGATCGTCTCTACCGGGCGGTCCATGGGATGAAGTTGGGGGCTGGTGAGCGCCCCAGCGTGTAACAGCTTCAGCAGGACGCCACGTGCGGTGGCGGGAGGAACCAGCAATGGCAAAGGCCAAATTCGAACGCAACAAGCCCCACGTGAACGTGGGAACCATCGGCCACGTGGACCACGGCAAGACCACCCTGACGGCCGCGATCACCATGCACCAGGGCAAGAAGGGCATGGGCAAGTACGTGTCGTTCGACGAGATCGACAAGACGCCCGAAGAGAAGGCCCGCGGCATCACGATCTCGACGGCCCACGTGGAGTACGAGTCGACCAAGCGCCACTACGCTCACGTCGACTGCCCCGGACACGCCGACTACATCAAGAACATGATCACCGGTGCCGCCCAGATGGACGGCGCGATCGTGGTCTGTGCGGCGACCGACGGTCCGATGCCCCAGACCAAGGAGCACATCCTCCTGGCTCGGCAGGTGAACGTGCCCTCGATCATGATCTACCTCAACAAGTGCGACATCGCATATGAGGACGATCCGGAAGGCGAGCTGGTCGATCTGGTCGACATGGAGCTGCGCGAGCTGCTCTCGAAGTACGACTATGATGGCGACAACGCCCCGATCATCCGCGGCTCGGCGCTGCAGGCCCTTCAGGGTGAGACGACCCGCTTCGGCACGCCGTCCATCGATGCCCTGATCGAAGCGCTGGACAACTACATCCCGGACCCCATCCGCGACTTCGAGAAGCCGTTCATGATGCCGATCGAAGACGTCATGACGATCTCCGGCCGTGGCACCGTGGTGACGGGTCGTGTCGAGCGTGGCACCGTGAAGCTGGGCGACGAAGTCGAGATCGTGGGCATCCGCGCCACGGTCAAGACGACCGTCACCGGCATCGAGATGTTCCACAAGATCGTCGAGCAGGGTCAGGCTGGCGACAACCTGGGCGCCCTGCTGCGCGGCATCAAGCGGGACGAGGTTGAGCGCGGTCAGGCGCTGGTCAAGCCCGGCACCGTGACCCCGCACACGACGTTCAAGGGTTCGGTCTACGTGCTGTCGAAGGACGAGGGCGGCCGCAACAAGCCGTTCTTCAAGGGCTACCGCCCGCAGTTCTTCTTTGGCGTGGCGGACATCACCGGCGACATCGACCTGCTGCCAGGCATCGAGATGGTCAAGCCCGGCGACCGCGTGGACCTGGTCATCAAGCTGATCACTCCCGTCGCCATGGAGAAGGGCATGCGCTTCGCCATCCGCGAGGGCGGCCGCACCGTCGGCGCCGGCGTCGTGGCTGAAGTGATTGCGTAGGTTCGGAAGTCTTTGCTTAGCGCGGGCGCCGGGTAGCGCCCTGTCCACCCCAGCCGAGAGGCGCGGGTCGAGACGTGTGTCTGGAGGAATCTCATGGCCGGCAGCAATCGCAGCATCGTCCATCTTGAGTGCACCGAATGTCGCACCAGCGGCCTGCCCGGCGTCTCGCGCTACAGCACGACGAAGAACAAGAAGAGCACACCAGGTCGCCTGACCTTCAGCAAGTACTGCAAATTCCAGCGCAAGCACACCTTGCACAAGGAATCGAAGTAGTCTGTAGGGATGGGGAGCCTGCCCGGGCGGGTGGACTTCCCAACACAGCGGCCCTCCGCCCGACAGGCCAGTAGCTCTAACGGTAGAGCGGCGGACTCCAAATCCGTAGGTTGTGGGTTCGAATCCCGCCTGGCCTGCCCAGAGCCCGCGATCCGGCATTGTCCGGACGGCATGTCACCGGGATCCGCCACCGGGAGTGGTTCATGAGCCAGGAACGGATCGTCAACCTCGGGTTTGTTGCAGTGGCTTTGCTGCTGTGGTTCCTGAGCGCCAACTTGTTCGCCGGCATCCTCGACCCGTTTGGTTGGGACGCGAAGATCATCGGCAGCGAGCTCGTGCTCAGCACCGTGATCGGCATCGCCATTGGCGTGTTGGGCGGCATCTACCTCTGGCGCAACGAGCGCGTCTTCGGACTCGCTCATGAGGTCGTTGGAGAGCTGACCAAGGTGACCTGGCCCTCGTGGCCCGAGACCCGGCTGTCGACCATCGTCGTGATGGTGACGACGCTCATCATGGCCGTGGTCCTGTGGGCCTACGATACGGGGTTCAGCGCACTGACGCGCCTCGTTTACGGCATCTAGGAGACCCGGGAGCGGTGCGACGCCTGACGTCGCGACCGTCCCCGCGAGCGGCCTTCGCAACGGCGCCGGGTCAGGCTGGTGGCACTGTCGTCCGCGACGAGCCCGAGCTCAGGCAGAGAGAAGATTGCCCTCGCAGGCAGGATGGCACGCGACGCCGGCCCAATAGGCACTCAGTGCGACCGTGCCCGAAGGCAGTTTGGGGAGACCGTGATGGTGGAGCAGATTCCCGAACAGGGGCACAGCGAGACGAACGATGCAGCGGAGAAGTCCGCGGCACGTGCGCTGCGCAAGCGCTGGTACATCGTCAACACCTACACCGGGTCCGAGAACGTGGCACGGGCGGGATTGCTCGAGCGCGTCAAGGCTGACGGCGTCGAGGACCTGTTCGGCGAAGTGCTCGTGCCGACGGAGAAGGTGGCTGAGGTTCGCGCGGGCGTGCGTCGCGAGTCCAAGCGCAAGTTCTTCCCGGGGTACATCCTCGTGCACATGGTGCTCAACGAGCAGACCTGGCACTTGGTCAAGGGTACTCAGAAGATCATCGGGTTCGTGGGCGGCGGCATGAAGCCCCCGTTCGTGCCGGACTCCGAGGTCAAGCTCATCACCGCACAGCTGGAGCAGAGCGAGGTTCAGGCCAAGCCCATGCTCAGCTTTGATGAAGGCACCGAGGTTCGCGTCATCGACGGACCGTTCGCCAACTTCAGCGGCACAGTTGCAGAGGTCAGCCCCGACAAGCAGAAGCTCAAGGTGCTGGTCAGCATTTTCGGACGGGCGACTCCGGTCGAGCTCGGCTTCATGCAAGTCGAGAAGATCGCCGGCTAGTTCGGACAGGGGCGGGAGGCGCCGAAGGGCGTCGGCACCGCGAGAAGTGGGTGCGAGGCCGGACAACCCGGCCGCTAGCAGCACGGCGTCATCAAGGGGATGGCGCGCAGGAGCAGGTACATGGCCAAGAAAATTACTGGATACATCAAGTTGCAGTTGCCTGCAGGCAAGGCGACCCCGTCGCCGCCCGTCGGACCGGCCCTCGGCCAGCACGGCGTGAACATCATGCAGTTCTGCAAGGCCTATAACGCGGCGACCCAGGCGCAGGTCGGCATGATCATCCCCGTGGTGATCACCGTCTACGCGGACCGTTCGTTCACGTTCGTCACCAAGACGCCCCCCGCTTCCCGGCTGCTGCTGAAGCACGCAGGGCTCGAGAAGGGTTCGTCCGTGCCGAACCGCGACAAGGTCGGGAAGGTCACGAGGGCGCAAGTCCGCGAGATCGCGGAGCTCAAGATGGTCGATCTTTACGCGAACGACATCGACAGCGCCATCAACACCATTGCTGGAACCGCCCGCTCCATGGGCATCGACATCATCGGGTAGGAGAAGCCATGCCGCACACTTCCAAGAAGCGTACCGCCGCCCTGGCGAAGTTCGATCGGCAGCAGCGATATCCGCTCGACGAGGCGATCACCATCGCCAAGAGCATCGCTTCTGCCAAGTACGACGAGACGCTAGAGATTGCCGTCAACCTGGGTGTCAACCCCAAGCATGCCGACCAGATGGTCCGTGGCGCCGTCGTGCTGCCCAACGGAACCGGCAAAGTCACCCGCGTGCTGGTGTTCGCCAAGGGCGAGAAAGAGAAGGAAGCCCTCGACGCCGGAGCCGATTTTGTCGGTGGCGACGAATTGGTCGAGAAGATCAAGGGCGGATGGTTCGAGTTCGACACCGCGATCGCGACGCCGAACATGATGGTCACCGTGGGCAAGATCGGCAAGCTGCTCGGTCCCCGCGGCCTGATGCCGAACCCCAAGGTTGGCACCGTGACCTTCGATGTCGGCGCTGCGGTCTCCGCTGCCAAGGCGGGCAAGATCGAGTTCCGCGCTGAGAAGTCCGGCATCATCCATGCTGGCGTCGGCAAGATCTCGTTCGAAGCGCCCAAGCTGCGCGAGAACATCGACGCCTTGCTCGAGGCCCTGATGAAGCTCAAGCCGGCGACGGCCAAGGGCACCTACATCAAGGCAGTGACCGTTGCCACCACGCAGTCGCCGGGCATCCGAGTCGACCCCGTGGGCGTGGCGGCGGGACTTCGCGCGCACTAGCGCGCACCGAAAGCCGGAGCACCTGGCTGGAGAATCCATCGGGAAGGCATTTGCCGACCTGACGGAATCGACAAAGCCAGACAGGTGTTCCGACCGTCCGCCGTCCGGAAGTCTGGACGGCGGGAAACCATGCCTCTTCGGAGGCAGCGTCTGAGAAGCAGGCCAACCCATCGAAACCCTTGCGGTCTAGACGGGGGACAAGTCCTGCGGAGGCGCGCGGTGGCACCAGTGGTGCGTCACGTCGAGTGGATGACCCTGTTGTCTCTATGCGTCCGGTCGGAGGGCCTTCGGGCCGACTTGCCGGATCTCCTCTCAGGCGTAGCAAGGAGAGACCCGTGAACAAAGTCGAAAAGCATGAACGGGTCGACTCGCTGCGACAGGAACTGGCTGGCATCACTTCGGTGATCGTTGCGGAGTATCGCGGTCTGACCATGACCGAGATGCAAAACCTCCGCAAGGCTCTTCGAAAGGTGGACGGTCAGGTCCGCGTGGTGAAGAACACCCTTGCACGCTTGTCGGTCAAAGGTACCTCGTTGGAGGCAGTGACCGACAAGTTGGTGGGGCCCGTTCTCATCACCTACGGACCCGAGCCCGTTGGCCCGGCCAAGGCGACCGTCAAGGCCGCCCAGGACATGCCCAAAATCGTCATTACCGGTGGTTGCCTCGCCGGCCGCGCCTTGTCTCCGGACGAGGTCAAGGCCCTGAGCTTGCTGCCGAGTCAGGACGAGCTGCGTGCGAAGTTCCTGGGAGTGCTGAATGCGGTGCCGTCGAAGTTCGTGGGGACCCTGGCTGGCGTGTCTCGCGGCCTGCTCAACGTGCTGACCGCACGCAAAGAGCAGCTCGAAGGACCTGCAGTCGAGGCCGAAGCAGCCTGAGACCCGACAACCCGAAGTGGGAGTGTCCGAGTCATCCACATCAGCGGTCGACCCGAGTTGCATGACAACCTGGAAGCCGCGTGTCTAGAGAACAAGGAGTGCTCAGATGGCTATTACTCGTGAAGCGTTGATTGACCACCTGTCCGGGCTGACCGTGCTCGAGCTCGCCGACATCATCAAGGCCCTGGAAGAGAAGTGGGGCGTCACGGCAGCGGCTCCGGTCGCGGTCGCCGCGGCTGGCGGCCCCGCTGAGGCGGCTCCCGTCGTCGAAGAGAAGACTGAGTTCGACGTCATCATCCTCGAGCCCGGTGCCAACAAGATCAACGTGATCAAGGCAGTGCGCGAGCTGACCAACCTCGGTCTCCGCGAGGCCAAGGATCTGGTCGAGACGGCCGGCGGCAAGATCAAGGAGGCCATCTCCAAGGTTGACGCTGAGGCCGCCAAGAAGAAGCTCGAAGACGCCGGCGCCAAGATCGAGATCAAGTAGGGTGCCCCAGACCCGCAAGGGCCCAAGGCATGTGCCTTCGGGCGGAGGGAGACGTTTCCCTCTGCCCGAAGGCTTTTGCCCGTGAAAGAAGCGATCGTCCCGCCCCCTGGCAAGGAGATACGTACGCATGGCACGCACTGCGATGGACCTTCGGGTTCGCAAGTCGTTTTCTCGAATCAACCGCGTGGTCAAGGTCCCGGACCTCATCCACGTGCAGCGCCAGTCGTATGACAAGTTCCTGCAGAGGACGACTCCGCCGGCCCAACGCGAGAACGTGGGTCTGCAGGCGATCTTCACCTCCGTGTTTCCCATTCAGGACTTCAACAAGACGGCCTCGCTCGAGTTCGTCTCGTACCACCTGGAAGAGCCCAAGTACGACGTGATCGAGTGCCGTGCCCGTGGCATGACGTTCGCCTCGCCGATCAAGGTGCTGATCCGCCTCGTCGTGTTCGACGTGTCGGAGACAGGCATTCAGACCATCCGCGACGTCAAGGAGCAGGAGGTCTACTTCGGCGAGATCCCGCTGATGACGGACGCGGGGACGTTCATCATCAACGGCTCTGAGCGCGTGATTGTCAGCCAGTTGCACCGCAGCCCCGGCGTGCTGTTCGAGCATGACAAGGGCAAGACGCACGCGTCGGGCAAGCGCATTTACTCGGCGCGGGTGATCCCCTACCGCGGCTCGTGGCTCGATTTCGAGTTCGACCACAAGGACATCCTGTATGTCCGCATCGACCGTCGCCGCAAGCTTTACGCGACGGTTCTGCTGCGCGCCCTCGGCTACACGACCGAGGATCTGCTGAACTACTACTACGACGTCGAGACCATTCGGGTCGAGCCGCAGGCCGATGGCGTCGTCAAGGCGTTCCGCTCCGTCAACTTCGACCTGCTCGAGGGCCAGCGGACCACGGACGACATCATCCACCCGGTCACCGGGCAGCTGGTGTTGCACCGCAACCGCAAGTTCAACTCGCGCATCATCAAGATCATGCGTGACGCGGGACTGACCGAGCTCGAAGTTCCGATCAAGGAGCTTGAGGGCAAGGTGTTCGCCGCCGACATCGTCGACGAGGAGACCGGCGAGGTGCTGTACGAGGCCAATCAGGTCCTCGAGGCGCCGGAGATCGATCACCTGGTCGAGCGCAAGATCCTCAAGTTCGACGTGCTGTTCGTCGACCGACTGAACGTGGGTCCCTACCTGCGCGACACGCTGGCCAAGGACATCGAGGACGTGCAGAAGCGCAAGCGCACGCCCACGACTGAGCAGGCCATCGAGGACATCTATCACCACCTGCGTCCGGGCGACCCGCCGTCGATCAACCAGGCGCGCAACTACTTCAACAACCTGTTCTTCAACGAGCAGCGCTACGACCTGTCGGACGTCGGCCGCATGAAGGTCGAGTACAAGTTCGCTCGTCGCAAGGCTCTGATTGCGCTGAAGAAGCAGGGGCTGGTGCGTCTCGAGACCGTCTCGATGCGCCGTGACCGCTCGTTCGACCTCTCGGCTCCCGGCAACGACTACCGGAACTGGAAGCTCGAGTTCTCGATGTTCAATTCGGGCAACAAGGTCAAGACGTTCGGCGTCAAGCTGGACGGCAAGGCCTTTGCCGACATGCGCCGCGTGACGCCGCAGGAGGTTGCGAACCTGCTGTCTGGCGTGTTCTCCGTGACCGACCTTGTGCGCCCTGAGACCGTGAAGCAGACCGACTGGTCGCTGGGCTTCAACGTCAAGGCCGCCGACGGTGCCGAGCAGCAGGTGTCGTGGAAGGTGGACAGCAAGGCCTTTGCCAACCCGGCGCAGGCCCTGCCGACCGAGCTTGTCGCCGCACTGCAGGCCGCTTGGGTCGACGGTCCGGTCACCATCGAGCTGGACAACGGCGAGATCGTGGTCAAGCCGAAGGTCAAGGGCTCGGTGCTGGCGGTCGACGCCCACGAGATCCTGCGTCAGCGCATGGAGTTGCCGGCTGCCGGTTACGTGCCTGAGCTTCGCATCGCGACCGGCATCCTGCAGGCCGTGCTCAGCGAGCAGCGCACCGTGCTGGTGATGCCCGTGCGCGGCAACCGTCAGATTCAGGTTCGCCTGGACGGCAACGAGGAGCTTCGCAACCGTCTGGGTCTCGCGCCCGTCGCTCCGTGCTTCACCCTGACGCGCGCCGACATCCTGCGCACCATCCAGTACCTGCTGGCCCTGAAGAACGGCAGGCCGGGCTACAACATCGACGACATCGACCACCTGGGCAACCGGCGTGTGCGCGCGGTCGGCGAGTTGATGGAGAACCAGTGCCGCGTGGGTCTGGTGCGCATGGAGCGCGCCATCAAGGAGAAGATGAGCATCGCCCAGGACATCGAGACCTCGATGCCCCACGAGCTCATCAACGCCAAGCCCATGTCTGCGGTCATCCGCGAGTACTTCGGGTCGAGCCAGCTTTCGCAGTTCATGGACCAGACGAACCCGCTGTCCGAGGTTACGCACAAGCGTCGTCTCTCGGCTTTGGGTCCGGGCGGCCTGACCCGCGATCGCGCTGGTTTCGAGGTGCGCGACGTGCACCCGACCCACTACGGCCGCATCTGCCCGATCGAGACGCCGGAAGGTCCGAACATCGGTCTGATCGCGTCGCTGGCGACCTATGCCCGCGTCAACGAGTACGGGTTCATCGAGACGCCCTACCGTGAGGTGGTCAACGGCATTCCCCAAGACAACTACGAGTACTACTCGGCGTTGGAAGAGGAAGAGCACGTCATCTGCCAAGCCAACGCCAAGCTCGACCAGGACGGGCACCTGATCGGCGAGTTCATCGACGCGCGGTCGTCGGGCGAGTTCAAGCAGGTCGCGCCCAAGGACGTCGAGCTGATGGACGTCAGCCCGAACCAGCTGGTGTCGGTCGCTGCGTCGCTGATCCCGTTCCTCGAGAACGACGACGCGAACCGCGCCTTGATGGGATCGAACATGCAGCGTCAGGCGGTTCCGCTTCTGCGGACCAGCTCGCCGCTGATCGGTACCGCGCTCGAGCGCACCGTGGCCGCCGACTCCGGCGTGACCGTGGTCGCCCGGCACAACGGCACCGTGGTCAACGTCGACTCGACCCGTATCGTGGTCAAGCGCGACGTCGAGCCCGACGATCCGAGCGCCTCGACCGACATCTACAAGCTGGTCAAGTACACGCGGTCGAACCAGTCGACGTGCGTCAACCAGCGGCCGATCGTCAATCGTGGCGACCACATCATGCAAGGCGACGTGATTGCCGACGGCCCCGCCACCGACCGTGGCGAGCTCGCGCTTGGCCGCAACGTCGTCGTCGCGTTCATGCCCTGGGGCGGCTACAACTACGAAGACTCGATCTTGATCTCCGAGAAGGTGATCAAGGAAGACCTCTTCACCTCGATCCACATCGAGGAGTTCGAGTGCATCGCCCGTGACACCAAGCTGGGCAAGGAAGACATCACCCGCGACATCCCGAACGTCTCGGAAGAGGCGCTGAAGGACATCGACGTCAGCGGCATCATCCGCATCGGCGCCGAGGTCAAGACGGGCGACATCCTGGTCGGCAAGATCACGCCCAAGGGCGAGACGCAGCTGAGCCCGGAAGAGAAGCTGCTGCGCGCGATCTTCGGCGAGAAGGCGGGCGATGTCCGCGACACCTCGCTGCGGGTTCCGCCCGGCGTGGTGGGCACCGTCATCAACGCCAAGATCTTCACGCGCAAGTCCGAGACCAAGGACGAGCGGACGCTGGAGATTGAGGAAGACGAGAAGTCCAACCTGCTCAAGGACATGGGCGACGAGGTGCAGATCCTCGCCAGCTCCACCTTCGAGAAGGCACGTCGCATCCTGCTGGGCCACAAGACCGTGTCCAAGGTCGTCAATGACCAAGGCGAGGTGGTGTTCCAGAAGGGCACGGACCTGACCGAAGAGTCACTGGGCGAGCTGCCCATTCGCATCTACGACGACGGCGACCGCTTCAAGGTTCCGGCGGTGTGGCGCGATCTGCGCGTGGCGGACAAGGACGTCTCGGCGCAGCTGAGCGGTCTGCTGGACCACCTGGAGGAGCACGCCAACGAGACCCGCTTCTACTTCGAGGAGAAGATCAAGCGGTTCGTGCGCGGCGACGAGCTGCCTCCCGGCGTCATCAAAATGGTCAAGGTCTACGTCGCCATCAAGCGCAAGCTGCAGGTCGGCGACAAGATGGCCGGCCGTCACGGTAACAAGGGCGTCGTCTCGCGCATCCTCCCCGAGGAGGACATGCCGTACCTGCCCGACGGCCGTCCGGTCGACATCGTGCTGAACCCGTTGGGCGTTCCGTCGCGTATGAACGTCGGCCAGATCCTCGAGACCCACCTGGGTTGGGCGGCGCGCTGCCTGGGCCTGCGGTTGCACGAGGCGGTTGCCACCGGCGCAACCACCGCGGAAATCCGTCGGACGGTCAAGGCCGTCTTCCTGGCCAAGGACATCGACGAGCTGGTTGACCAGCTGACGGACGAGGAACTCCTGCGGTTCGTCACGGACAACGAAGAGGGCATCCGCTTGGCCTCGCCGGTGTTCGACGGCGCGACCGAGCACGAGATCCGCGACCTGCTGAAGCGCGCGGGCGTCGACATCTCGGGTCAGACCGAGCTGTACGACGGTCGCAGCGGCGGCAAGTTCGACCAGAAGGTCACCGTCGGCGTCATGTACGTGCTGAAGTTGCACCACTTGGTCGACGACAAGATCCACGCGCGCTCGATCGGTCCGTACTCGCTCGTCACCCAGCAGCCGCTGGGCGGCAAGGCGCAGTTCGGTGGTCAGCGACTGGGCGAAATGGAAGTGTGGGCGATGCAGGCCTACGGCGCCGCCTATGCGCTGCAGGAGTTCCTGACGGTGAAGTCCGACGACGTGGTCGGCCGCACCCGCATGTACGAGAGCATCGTGCGTGGCGAGGGCCTGCTCGAACCCGGCCTGCCCGAGTCGTTCAACGTGTTGCTGAAGGAACTGAAGGCCCTGGCCCTCGACGTCGAGCTGCTCGACCGCGACGGCCAGGCGATTCCGTGACCCTCGTCGTCACCGGCTCGGGTTGCGAACTCGACGCTGGTTGCACGGAAGTGACGTTGGACCGAGACACATTCTGAAGTCGTGGCGCGCGGGGCGGCAGCCCTTGCGCGACCACAAAAGGGTGCCAAATGCGTGAAATGCTGCACTTTTTCGAGATGCCGAAGAACCCCCTCAACATCTCGGCGGTGCGTATCGGCTTGACCGCTCCCCGCAAGATCGCGCAGGAGTGGTCGTTCGGCGAGGTCAAGAAGCCGGAGACCATCAACTACCGCACCTTCAAGCCCGAGCGCGACGGCCTGTTCTGCGCCAAGATCTTCGGGCCGGTGAAGGACTACGAGTGCAATTGCGGCAAGTACAAGCGCATGAAGCACCGCGGCGTCGTTTGCGAGAAGTGCGGCGTCGAGGTCATCCAGTCCAAGGTGCGCCGCGAGCGGTTGGCCCACATCAACCTGGCCACGCCGGTTGCGCACATCTGGTTCCTCAAGAGCCTGCCGTCCCGCATCGGCCACTTGCTGGGCATGACGCTGAAGGACTTGGAGTACGTCCTGTACTGCGCCAAGTACGTCTGTCTGGGCGCCCTGAAGCTGCAGGTTGAGCGCGGCAAGAGCGGCATCCACGTGTTCTACGTGCCGCGCGAGCGCCGGGCGGACATGCTGGGCGAGCTCGAGCAGATGCAGGAAGGCGGCGAGTTCGGCAAGATCGTCGGCCGCTACAGCCGCGACGTCACGCGCGGCACGCTGGTCAACGAAGAGGACTACTACGACGTTCAGGGCGGCATGGTCATCGAGCGGGTGTCGAAGGACATCAGCACGCAGTGGCTGCCCGAAGTCGGACCGCTGGTTCCCGGCCGCATCCTGTCGACCGAAGACCACGAGTACGTCATCGACGCCCTGGGCGAGACGGCCGTGGATGCCGTGCCGGCGAGCGATTACCTCAAGCTCGAGATGGGCGGCGAGGCGATCCTCGAGCTGCTGACCTACATGGACCCCGCCCGCATCCTGCCGGACAAGCCGCGGTGGCCGGGCGATGGCACCGACGTCGAGACCTTGGACGACCTGGCCAAGCGCTTGCGTGGCGAGATCCAGACCTGGGAAGAGAAGCTCGACCAGAACACCAAGCTGACGGGTGAGGCGAAGATCAAGAAGGCCGGCAAGCGGCTGAAGATCGTCGAGGCCCTGCGCGCGTCGGGCAACAAGCCGCAGTGGATGGTCCTCACGACCATTCCCGTGCTGCCGCCCGATCTGCGCCCCTTGGTGCCTCTGGACGGCGGTCGGTTCGCGACGTCGGACCTGAACGACCTGTACCGGCGCGTCATCAACCGCAACAACCGTCTGAAGCGCCTGCTCGAGCTCGCTGCGCCCGAAATCATCGTGCGCAACGAGAAGCGGATGCTGCAGGAAGCCGTCGACGCCCTGTTCGACAACGGCCGTCGCGGCAAGGTCATCACCGGGCCGAACAAGCGCCCGCTGAAGTCCCTGTCCGACATGCTCAAGGGCAAGCAGGGTCGGTTCCGCCAGAACCTGCTCGGCAAGCGCGTCGACTACTCGGGTCGTTCCGTCATCGTCGTCGGTCCGGACCTGCGTCTGCACCAGTGCGGCCTGCCGAAGAAGATGGCGCTCGAGCTCTTCAAGCCGTTCGTCTACTCGAAGCTGGAAGAGCTGGGCTACGTCACGACCATCAAGAGCGCCAAGAAGCTGGTCGAGAAGGAGCAGGGCGTCGTTTGGGACATCCTCGAGGACGTGATCAAGGAGCACCCGGTGCTGCTGAATCGCGCGCCGACCCTGCACCGACTGGGCATGCAGGCGTTCGAGCCCGTGCTGATTGAGGGCAAGGCCATCCAGCTGCACCCCTTGGTCTGCACCGCGTTCAACGCCGACTTTGACGGCGACCAGATGGCGGTCCACGTGCCGCTGTCTCTCGAAGCGCAGATCGAAGCCCGCGTGCTGATGATGTCGACCAACAACATCCTGTCACCTGCGTATGGCAAGCCGATCATCAATCCGAGCCAGGACATCGTGCTTGGCCTGTACTACATGACGCGGCAGATCCCGTACGTGAAGGGTGAGGGGCGGCTGTTTGCCGGTCCCGAGGAAGTGCGCGCGGCGTACGACAGCAAGGAGCTCAACCTGCAGGCCGCGATTCGCTGCCGGATGCCCGTCTGGGACGACGCTCAGGACGCCGACGAGGAAGGTCCCGCCCGCCGCGAGATCGTCGACACCACCACGGGTCGCGTGTTGCTGTCGGAGATCGTGCCCAAGGGCGTGCCGTTCATCCTGTACAACAAGGAGCTCGGCAAGAAGGAACTGCAGGCGCTGATCGACGAGGTCTACCGCGTCTCGGGTTCCAAGAAGACCGTGCTGCTTGCCGACGCCCTGCGTTCGGCCGGTTACTCGCAGTCGACTGCGGCGGGCATCTCTGTCTGCCTCGACGACATGGCGATCCCGGTGGAGAAGCAGGCGTACATCGACAAGGCGCAGAAGGCCGTGTCGCAGATCACCCAGCAGTATCTGGAAGGTCTGATCACGGACGGCGAGCGCTACAACAAGGTGGTCGACACCTGGTCCGACGCGACCGAGCAGATCGCCAAGAAGATGATGTCCGGCATCTCGACCCGCAAGGTGATCGACCCGCACACCGGCGAGACCAAGGACGTCAAGTCGTTGAACTCGGTCTTCATCATGGCGGACTCCGGCGCGCGTGGTTCTGCCCAGCAGATGCGTCAGCTGGCCGGCATGCGTGGTTTGATGGCCAAGCCCTCGGGCGAGATTATCGAGACGCCGATCACCGCGAATTTCCGCGAAGGTCTGTCGGTGCTGCAGTACTTCATCTCGACGCACGGCGCCCGCAAGGGTCTGGCCGACACCGCGCTGAAGACCGCCAACTCGGGCTACCTGACCCGCCGCTTGGTCGACGTGGCCAACGACGCCGTCATCACCGAGCAGGACTGCGGCACGCTGGACGGCATCGAGATGGACGCCCTGGAAGAGGGCGGCGAGATCATCCAGCCGCTGTCGGACCGCATCCTGGGCCGCACGGCGCTGGAGGACATCACCGACGGCGAAGGCAACGTGCTGGTCGAGGCCGACGACCTGATCGACGAGAAGAAGGTTCAGCTGATCGACGGCGCGCACCTGCGCAAGGTCAAGATCCGTTCCGTGCTGACCTGCCGCAGCCAGACCGGCATCTGCGTACTGTGCTACGGCCGCGACCTGGCCCGTGGCCGCATGGTGAACATCGGCGAGGCCGTCGGCGTCATCGCTGCGCAGTCCATCGGCGAGCCCGGCACCCAGTTGACGATGCGTACCTTCCACGTGGGCGGTACGGCGTCGACCCAGCGCGACCTGCCGCAGCACCGCACGCCGGTCGAGGGCATCGTCAAGTTCCGCGAGCTGCCGCTCGTCGATCCGGGCGACAACCAGGGCAAGGTGGCGGTTGCGCGTGGTCACATCCTCATCACGCTTCCGGGCGTGCCCGAGGATCGCTGCCCCGCGTTCGCTGTCCAGTCCGGCTCGCGCGTCAAGGTGACCGACGGTCAGTCGGTCAAGAAGAACGACCTGTTGGCCGAGTGGGACTCGTCGTTTACGCCGATCCTCACCCACGTGGGTGGCAAGGTGAAGCTGCTGGACGCCGAGGAAGGCCTCACGGTCAAGGAGCAACTCGACGAGACCACCGGTCTGACCCAGAAGTTCATCATCGACTCCAAGGACCCGTCGCTGCGGCCGCGCGTTGCGATCGTCGGGCCCGACGGCGAGTTGGTGCGCATCGAGCGGACCGGAGCCTTGGCGCAGTACAACCTGCCCGTGGGCTCCAACCTGGTCGTGGCCGACGACACGGTGGTGCGTCCTGGCGACATCCTGGCCAAGATGGCCCGTGACACGGCCAAGACCAAGGACATCACCGGCGGTCTGCCGCGGGTGGCCGAGCTGTTCGAGGCGCGCAAGCCCAAGGACTTCGCGGTCATGTCTGAGGTCGACGGCATCGTCAGCTTCGGCAAGGCCTTGAAGGGCAAGCAGCGCGTCCTCGTCAAGCCCGAGTTCGGTCTGGAGCGCGAGTACCTGATTGGCAAGGGCAAGCACTTCACGGTGGCCGAGGGCGACCGCGTGCGCGCTGGCGACCCGCTGATGGACGGACCGCTGAACCCGCACGACATTCTGCACGTGCTCGGCATCGAGGCGCTGGCCAAGTACCTGGTCGATGAGATCCAGGAGGTCTACCGTCTGCAGGGCGTTCGCATCAACGACAAGCACATCGAGGTCGTGGTGCGGCAGATGCTGCGCTGGGTGCGCGTCACCAAGACGGGCAACACCAACTTCATGGTGGACCAGCAGGTGCTGAAGTTCCGTTTCGACGAGGAGAATCAGCGCGTCATGGCCGACGGCGGCAAGCCGGCGTCTGGCGAGCCGTTGCTCCTCGGTATCACGAAGGCGTCGCTGTCCACAGAGTCGTGGATCTCTGCGTCGTCGTTCCAGGAGACGACCAAGGTGCTGACCGAGGCTTCGCTCGGCGCCAAGAACGACTACCTGAACGGCCTGAAGGAAAACGTGATCATGGGTCGGTTGATCCCGGCCGGCACGGGCATTCCGGCGTACACGACCATGGAGATCGAGACCGGGGCTACGGAGACGACGGGCCTCGAGTCCATCGGCTACGCAGGCGTCGGAGCCTAAGCTTCAGAGTGACTCTGGCAAGTGGACGGAGCCCCCGGTCGGAAACGGCCGGGGGCTTCGTCGTTTGGGGCGGCGTGGAGGTCGGGTCGCTTCGCGCTCGGACTCCTCGGAGGGGGCCCTGCCCGGGGCCTCGAGTCTGAAGTCACGACGGACTCCAACCGTCACCCGTCATCCCGAGGCAGGGACGCTGGATTCCGGCAGGTGCCCTCTTCCGAGGGACCTTGGCCGAAGGCCTTCCGGACCCAACGTGCGGTCCCGACCGCGCAACAGAAGACCGGAGCGGGGGCGACGGACGTGCACGTCCCTCGCCGGGGGCGTCAGGCCGGCGGACCAACGGCGGCCGAGACAGGAATCCTTGCGGCAAAAAGCACCGCGCCCCGGATGGCCTTGCAGCCGTCCGGGGCGCGATGGAACGATCTGGCCCGGGCGCGGAGCTCGGGAACTCGGCCAGAGACCCTTCGCCCGCCTCACGCTCACGCGCTCGCGGGCTCAGGGTAGCGGACGGGTGCCCGCGCGGAGCGCGACCCGTCCGCTACTTGCAGGACGGCGTGCAGACCTTCACACCCGGGATCTCGGTTCCCTTGGTGTTCTTGGCCGGCTCGCACTTGGCTCCCGCGCCGCTGTCGGCGGCCGCGCAGTCCGAGTCGGTCTGGCAGGGGGCCGCGCAACGCAGGTTGGCTGCGGTGCCAGCAGCGCCGGTGTTCGAGCACTTGTAGCCGCCATTGCAGTGGAAGTCCTCGTTGCAGGGCAGGCAGGACTTCTTCTTGACGCACATGGGCACCAGAGCCGCCATGGACATGTCCTTGCGGGGGATACGCATGTAGTTCTGGTCGCAGACCATGTCCTGAACCACGCCGCAGTCCGCATTGGTGTTGCACAGCGCGGTGCAGTAGCCCTTGCCGGTCGCGCTGTCCTGGAAGCAGCTAAGACCGGAGGCGCACTCGGGAACCGCATCCTGAGCAGGATCGGGATTGCAGGACTCGCCGGGCTTCTTGGTGCCCATGGTCTCGTTCTCGGCGACCATCAGCAGGCAGCGGTACTCGACCGAGGCCTTCTTGTCCGGACCCGTGGCGATCGGGAAGGGCACGCAAGCTTCCTTGCCGTCGCACTTCTTCGTGGCGCTGCAGTCGGACAGCGTGCTGTCGACGCCGACGGGGATGCAGAGCGGGAAGTAGAGGTCGTCATACTGCGACATCGTGCCGCCCCAAGCGGCCATCAGCGACGAGCAAAGGGTCTTGTAGTCGGTGCCGTCGATGGTGATCTTTTCGGCGCAGGTGGCCTTGCCGTTGCAGGTGTCGACGCAGTAGCCGGGCTGGGTCTCGGTGCTGCCGAGGCACAGGCCGCTCTTGCACAGCTTGCCGACTGCGGAACCGCAAGCTTCGCCGGCCGCGGAGGCCTTGGTGTCAGGCGTGATGCAGAGACCGCCGACGGTGTAAGCATCGACCGTCGTGCCGGTGGCCTGACCCGGCAGCTGGTACTGGTACTCCCAGAGCTTGCAGTAGTTCGAGGTCGCGTCCTTGCAGTCCGCGCTCGACTTGCACTCGCCCTTCGGAGCCGCCATCGGCGTGCAGACTTCCAGCGGCAGGAAGACGTCGTAGATGTCGTCGGCGGGATTGGACAGGTCGAGCGGAATCTCGAGCGCGCCGCACTTCTGGTTGGTGGCGCAGTCGGTGTCGGTCTTGCAGTGGCCGGAGCACGAGCCATCGACGCACCAGATCGGGTTCTCGCAAATCGGCACGCTCTTGTCCTTGTCGTTGGGGAACGCATCGCAAGCCGCGCCCTTGGCCGAGCCGCCGACGGTCTTGCGCACGCAGCCGGGCTCCCAACCGGGCATCGTGATCTTGGTCTTGTCGATCGGGTCCGGGTCGCCGTCGGGGCTGGAGACGCCGTTGTAGAAGGTGCGGCAGTAGAAGTCGCTGTCGCCGCACTCCTTGTCCAGGAAGCACTTCTTCGGCAGGCAGACGTCGAACAGGTCCGGAACGTCGCTGTACATCTTGACGCCCGTCTCGCACTGCCAGGCGGAGCAGTCCGCGTCACCCGAGCACGTCGCGCCGGTGCCGTCGCACTTGCCGGACTTGCAGGCGCCCTTGGCGGTCACGCAGTCGTTGTCGGACTTGCAGAACGATAGGCAGCCCGTCGTGCCGCACAGGTTGTTCTCGCAGGTCGCGACCTTGCCGCTCAGCGGGTCGTCGTTGCAGGTCTCGGAGACGCCCACGCCGGCCGTGCCGTCGGGGTTCTTTGCCTTCGGGGCGCAGACCAGCTGGGGGCTGCCGTTGAAGAACTGCAGGCCGCACGCCTCGGTGGCGGGGCAATCAGAGTCGGCCTTGCAGGGCTTGAAGTTGGTGCCGGCGGCGCAGTAGCTGAACGACTGGCCCTGAGCCAGCTGAGCCTGGCTGGCGTACTCGATGCACTTGAAGGCTGTGCCGTTGGGGCCATCGACCGCGTCCTCGCAATCCGAAGGCGAACCCGGGTCTTCGACGCCGTCCGCGCCCTGATCGCCGGTTGCGTTGTTCACGACGTCGTTGACGATGGTGCACATCTTGGTGCAGACGCCGATGCAAAGTCCGGTGTCGCACTGGGCATTGATGCAGTCGCGGTAGGCCTGTACTTCCGTGTCGGCCGCGCCCTGCTGGGGCGGGCGGCAGGTCTTGTCGGGACCGCAGGCCTCGCCGAACTTCTTCTTCTCGACGACCGTCTCAGCCTTGCACTTGTAGGTGGGCGAGGTGCCAGCCGTGTCGCACTTGAAATTGGTCTTGCAGGGGCCGCAGTTCGCGGGGCATCCGGGGACGAATCCGCACTCGGCGCCCTTGTCGAGGCAGCACTGCTGGGCTGCCGTGACGTCGGTGTTGGCGTCGCTGCCCGGGTTGATGGTGTCCGGGGTGTCGTTCGAGTCGGCCGTGGAGTCGCCGGGGGTCAGATCGCCGCCGAAGATGTCCTTGTTGTCGGACGTGTCGGTCGTGGTCGAAGTTCCACCGGTCGAATCGCTGCCGCAGGCCGCCAATGTCAGCATCGCCAGGCTGAGGAGGGCAATACAGCTTCTCAATTTCATGAATGTTCTCCGGTTTCCAGCCCTGTGCTGGTGGCGGCGCGTGCAACTGCCGTCCGCGAGGGGGTTCGGACGTCGCGGCGGAATGCCGGCACCGAACAAAAGCCGCGAAACGGTAGCCGATCGGCAACCACGTCGTCAAGCTGAGAACACCCCGGGGCAATTCAATGTGTGTGCGGACTTGCGCCCGTGAGCGGACCGCGCTGCCGGGCGCCAATCGCTAGACGCCAACGCTGCGACTCTGGGCCGACGTCAGCCGGGCGTTGTCGATCAGGCGAGTGCTGCCAAAGTACGCCGCAATCAGGACTTGTGCGGGGCCGTCGATGGAGGAACAGGAGACCAGCGTTTCCGGGTCCACGATGCCGACGAAGTCGACCCGTCCCCCGGCGTCGGAGACCCGACCGACAATGGCAGCTATCAGGCGAGCGGCATCGCATTCGCCTGCACTTGCCTTGTCTTGGGCTTCTCGCAGCGCATCGGGAATCGAGCGTGCGCCGCGTCGCTCCTCCGAGGTCAGGAAGACGTTGCGCGAGCTCAGCGCCAGACCATCGGGTTCGCGCAGGGTCGGAACACCCACGATCTCCGTCGGGTGATTCAGGTCTCGCGACATGCGGGCGATGACCTGCAACTGCTGCCAGTCCTTTTCACCGAAGACCGCGACGTCGGCCATCACCAGGTTCAGCAGCTTCGCCACCACCGTCGCCACGCCGCGGAAGTGTCCGGGGCGACTCGCGCCGCACCACCGCTCTGCCAAGGCGCCGGGTTCGACGTGGGTCTCGAAGCCCCCCGGATACATCGCCGCTGCGGTCGGAGCGAAGATCAGCCCCACGCCATGGGCACGGCACAGTTCGGCGTCGGCCGGGAGGGTGCGTGGATACGCGTCGAGGTCCTCGCGAGGGCCGAATTGCAGCGGGTTGACGAAGACCGAAACGACCACCGCCTCGGCGCGCTCGCGAGCGTGATCGACCAGCGCCATGTGTCCGGCGTGCAGCGCGCCCATGGTGGGAACAAAGCTGATGCGACGGCCACTCGCCCTCTGCGTGGCGGTCCAAGTGCGCAAGTCGTCCGGGGAGCGCGCAATGGGCACCCCCGCCAGCGATGGCAGAGACAATTCAGCCGACATCGTGATTTCCTGAGGTCATGCGCCCGACGGCAGCGCGTGCGGCTCAGCCGCCAAGGTGGGGTCGACGTAACCGTGCTCAGCCGCAGGGAATTCGACGGCCTGAACCTCTGCGCGGTAGGTCGCCAGCGCATCGACCACGGTGTCGCCCAAGGCTGCGTACTGCTTCAAGAACTTCGGCTTGAATTCCGGGTTCAGCCCCAGCAGGTCGTACAGCACCAGGATCTGGCCGTCGCAATTGGGACCCGCGCCGATGCCGATGGTCGGGATCGTCAATTCGGCCGTGATGCCGGCCGCCAGCTCTGACGGGATACCCTCGAGCACCAAGGCGTAGCAGCCGGCCTCTTCGAGTGCGAGCGCGGCCTCGACCAGCCGCTCCCGAGCCGCCCGTCCGCGACCTTGGACCCGGTTGCCGCCCATCGCGTGCACCGACTGTGGCGTCAGGCCGATGTGTCCCATGACCGGAATGCCGGCCGACACCAGCGCCCGAACCGTCTCGGCCACTTCCTTGCCGCCCTCCAGCTTGACGGCGTGGGCGCCGCCCTCTGCCAGCATCCGTCCTGCGTTCTGCAAGGCGACGTCGGGGCTGCGGTAGCTCATGAAGGGCATATCCGCGACCAGATGCGCGCGCTGCAGGCCCCGGGCGACGGCGGCGGTGTGATAGACGACGTGGTCGACGGTCACGGGCAGCGTCGTGTCGTGGCCCTGGATGACGTTGCCCAAGGAGTCGCCGACCAGCACGACCTCGATCCCGGCTGCATCGACCAAGCGAGCGAACGTGGCGTCGTAGCAAGTGATCGCTGCAATGCGCTGACCGCGGCCCTTCATCTCACGCAGGTGGTGCACTCGCACGCGGGTCGCAGACCCCTCGCCGATCGCGTACAGGCCGTGCGGACGTCCCGACGGGGTCGAGCGCGCAGCGGCCGATGGAGAGGCTGGCGGGGAAGAAGAAGCAGCCGCCGCGGCGGAAGGCGCCGCGCGGCGAGAGGAATCCTGCATCGGGTGGCCTCCAAGGGGCGGCGTGATGCCGCGAAACGGTAGACCCCACGACGCAAAGGCTAGGAGAAAGCCCCGGCCCTCGCAACCCCGGAGAACCTGAGGCGGGGAATTTCGCCTTGGATGCGGGAGGTCCCGGGGCTCCATCGGGGTTTGCCCGCACCTGCGTCGCCTGTTATCGTCGCGGTTCTCGCGCGATTGGGCAGTCGCCGCGCAGCATCACGAGGGGGGATCGGATGGAGAACTGGGGGGTTCGTTCGGGTCTGTTGGCGGTAGCCGTGCTGGTGCTGGGGCTGCTGTCGGTTGCCGCGGTTGCTCAACCGTCGTGGCCGCCGCCGAAGGGCGCCGACCTGACGCAGCCCGCGAACTGGCCCAACGACCCCGGGTTCATCCAGTACACGATCGTGAGCGACGTTGTGCACGTTCTGGGCGGCGACTGGAACCTGTGGTCATTCGTGCCGAAGAAGGGCGACCCCGACAAGCCGGGCGAGCAGCCGAACAAGCAGTGGCAGGAGTACCCGGGCTTTCGCCAGTCCGAGGTCGCGATTGGCACCGGCATGCATGCGGACCAAGCTTGGTCGCTGACGACTGGAGATCGGCGGGTGCTGATTGCGGTGCTGGATTCAGGCATCAAGTGGGAGTCCGACGATCTGGTCAACAAGCACTACCTGAACCGCAAGGAGCTGCCGCCGCCGCAGGAAGCGTGTCGCGGACCGAAATTCCAGGCCGCCGACCCGTGGGACTCCGACGGTGACGGCATCTTCAACATGCTCGACTACGCCCAAGAGGGCGGCAAAGACATCCCCAAGACGTCGTGCGACACGCGCGTCAGCGACTTGAACAAGAACGGGTTGTTGGACCCGCAGGACCTGATCAAGGCGTTCTCTGACGGCAAGGACGAAGACGGCAACGGCTATGTCGACGACATTTCCGGGTGGGACTTCTTTCGCAACGACAACGATGCCTATGACGACACCCGCTTTGGCCACGGCACTGGCGAGGCCCACGACTCGGCTGCAGAGGGCAACAACGGCCGCGGCAGCCTGGGCATCTGCCCCGACTGCACCGTGATGGCCGTGCGCGTGGGCGACAGCTTCGTGGCGGACGGCAACGACTTTGCCGCGGCCGTCATCTTCGCGACCGACAGCGGCGCCAACGTCGTGCAGGAAGCGCTGGGGACGATGAGCCGCAGCCACTACGCCGACGCGGCCATCAACTACGCCTACGCCAACAATGTCGTGGTCATCGCATCGGCGGCGGACGAGCTCAGCTTCCACCACAACATGCCGGGCACGACCGACCACACGGTGTACGTGCACGCGATCGTGTACGACGGCGGCTCGCCCAAGACATCGACCACCTTCCTGAATTTCAACAACTGCACGAATTTCGGCGGCAATCTGGTGCTGTCGTCCCCCGGCACCGGCTGCTCGTCCGAGGCGACGGGTGTGACATCGGGCCATGCGGGCATGATCTACTCGGCAGGCGTGCAGGCCAACCTGAACCCGCCGCTGTCGGCAGAGGAAGTGCGCGGCGTGCTGATCATGAGCGCCGACGACATCGACGTCCCCGAATCCAAGACCGACCCGACCAAGTTCCCCAGTGGCCCGGGTTGGGACCTGCACTTCGGCTACGGCCGCAACAATGTGTTTCGTTCCGCACAGATGGTGCAGGCCGACCAGATCCCTCCCGACCTCGACATCCTGACCCCCAGCTGGTTTGAGCCGATCGAGGTCACACGCTCGCCCAAGGTCACCGTCACCGGCCGCATCGGCAAACGCTCCGACGGCAAAGCGGCCCGCTATGGCGAGTACAGCTACGTCCTCGAATACGCCAAGGGCATCGACCCCAAGGGCGGCTGGGTCACGGTAGCGGAAGGCAAGACTGCCGGAATCGATGGCAAGATCGCTGACTTCGATGTGGCAAAGGCCGCCGAGGCGATCGACTTCGATGCGCCGCTGATCGACCACGACCAGTACAGCTTCACCCTGCGGCTGCGTGCGACGGCCAAGGCCAAGGACGGCACCGAGGTCAAGGCCGAGTACCGCAAGTCCATTGGCCTCTACAAGGACCCCGACCTGTTGCCGGGCTATCCCAAGCACGTGAAGACCTCGGTCGAGGCAAGTCCCAAGCTCTTCGATCTGGACGGCGATGGCGGCGACGAGCTGATCCAGCCGACGTCGGACGGCTTTGTGCACGCGTGGAAGGCGGATGGCTCTGAGGCGGCGGGCTGGCCGATCTCGACGCCGGTGCGCCACGAGCTGGGCGACGAGGGCGTGCAGAACGTGTCCAAGGCGTGTGCCTATCGCGCCGACAAGGCCGGCTGCACCGCCCAGAACGGCAAGCTCGAGCCGATGTACCGCGAGATGATGCTGGGCACACCCGCGGTCGGCGACCTGGACGGCGACGGCAGCGTCGAGGTGATCGTCACCACCTACGATGGGCACGTGGTCGTGGCGGGCAAGGACGGCAAGCCTCGCGCAGGCTTCCCCGTCGAGGTCGACCGCGCCAAGTCGATGAAGACCGACCCCGAGCACCTGTGGGACGACGGCATCTTCTCGGCCGCCGCGCTGGCTGATCTCGACAAAGACGGCAAGCTCGAGATCGTCGTGACCGCCATGGACCAGCACGTCTATGTCTGGCGCCACGACGGCACGCAGCAGCCGGGCTTCCCCGTTCTGGTGCGCGACCCAGAGCTGGGGGACACGATGGGCGACCGCATCATCGCCGCCCCGTCGATCGGAGACATCAACGGCGACGGTCAGTTGGAGATCGCCACCGGCACCAACGAGGCGATCGGCGCCGACAAGGCCAAGAACGAGGCGCGCGGCTATGTGCTGTGGGGCAACGGCAACCTGCACGAGGGCGGGCCGTTCTTGCCCGGCTTCCCGGTCACGACGCTTGGCATCATGGCGTTCGTGCTGCCGACGGTGGGCTCCGGCGTTCCCGGGCATCCCGCGCTGCTGGACATCGACTACGACGGCAAGCTCGAGATCAACTTCGACACGATCGGCTCGTCGGGCACGTTCTATACGTCCACCGGCAAGGTCTTCTGCCGCACCGTGGCGGGGACGACCAAGAAGCAGTGTTCGTTCGATAACCAGAACTTCGGAGCCAAGTCCAACACGCAGGACAGCCCGGCCTACATCCTGATCGCCAACGCGTCGCTGGGTCGCATCGATCCCACGGGCGGGGTGGACTTCGTCAAGGCCACGGCGGGCTTCAAGTTTGCGCTGACGTTTGCCTCCGGTGGCCAGCGCGCGGAGTTCGACCACCACCTCTCGGCGTGGGACACAGCGACCGGCAAGATGCTGGAGGGTTGGCCGCGCGTGATCGACGACTGGCAGTTCTTCTCGAATCCCGCGATCGTCGACCTGAACAATGACGACAAGCCCGAGGTCATCGCCGGATCGGCGGGCTACTTGGTGCGAGCCTGGAACTATCTTGGCGAAGAAGCCAAGGGATTCCCGAAGTACACGATGGGCTGGGTCCTGGGCTCCCCTGCGGTCGGTGACATCGACGGCGACGGGAAGTTCGACGTCTCGGCGTCGACCCGCGATGGCTGGGTATTTGCCTGGCGCACCGGCGGCACGGTCAAGGGGTCGATCGTCGAGTGGCCTTTCCACGGTCACGACCTGCACAACACGGCCAACTACCACTCCGTCATCAATCCCTACGCCAAGACCGCCGACCCGACACCGACGGCGACGAGCGACGCCAGCGGCGGCGGTGGCTGCAGCGCGAGGTCGACCGCGACGTCGACCGGTGGCGCTCTTCTGGCCTTTGCACTACTTGCACTGGTCGTCCTGCGGAAGCGCCAGACCGATCGGGTGGGGTGAACAGGACAAGGAACGTGCGCCGGCGCTCGGAACAATGCGCGGTGCAAAGGGTTGCAGCAGGGGTCGCGTCCGAGCGGCCCGAGACGGGGAAGGAAGTCCCCAGGAGGAGAGCGTGATCGCCGAGCCCCGCCACCAATGTTACAAGTGTTTGGAAGAACTCGTTTTCGAGGTCAAGATCGGTCGGTTGGACACCTGCCCCAACTGCAGCGCGTACCTGCACTCGTGCCGCAACTGCCGCTTCTGGAGCAAGTCCGCCCACAACGAGTGCCTCGAGAATCAGGGCGAATTCATCCGCGACCGGGAGGCCGGCAACTTCTGCGGCTTCTTCCAGTTCCGCATCATGGGCGAGGACACGTCGGCGGAGGTCAACGCCGCGCGTTCCAAGCTGGAGTCGCTGTTCGGCAAAAGCCCTGAGAAGCCCACCATCTCGTTCGGCACGCCAGAGCCGGTGCAGTCCCCGGAAGACGCGGCGCGGGCAAGGTTGGAGGCGCTCTTCAAGAAGTGACAGACCAGCAGCGGCATTGACAACGGCCCCGATCTTCGGCATACGCATGCGCCGCCCGACCGGGGTGTGCTCGCGCAGCACAGGGACCGGTCGAGCCAGACGGGGTGTAGCGCAGCCTGGTAGCGCACTTGCTTCGGGAGCAAGGAGTCGCTGGTTCAAATCCAGTCACCCCGACCACAGGGCGTCACGTCGCGCAGGGCCGAGAGCCCGAAGTGGCGGTGACGCCCTTGGCGTTTTTGAGGTGGATCATGAGCACGCGGGACCGCCTCGAACCCAAGATCCTTCACGAGGACAACGACTTGCTGGTCATCGACAAGCCCGGCGGCTTGCTGGTGCACGGTGCTGAGGACGTCGAGTCCGCCTTGGCGTGGGCGCGTCGTCGCGAGGCTGCGCGGGGCGGCGACCCGGACAACATCGACCTGATCCATCGGCTCGACCGCGACACCAGTGGTGTGCTCCTGTTCGGCCGCAATGCGCAGACCGTATCCCGCATGGGAGAGGCGTTCCGTGACCGCAAGGTGCTGAAGCTGTACCTCGCGCTGACCTCTCCCGTGCCCGCCCTGCGGTGGCTGCGCGTCGAGCAGCGGCTGCGGGCACGCAGGCTTGGCGGCGGCGAGTTCATGGAGGTCGTTCAGGACGGCGGCGTCGAAGCCTTCAGTGAAATCGAAGTGTTGTCGCGCGGTCGTCGGTTCGGTCTGGTGCGCGTCATCCCGGAGCAGGGCCGCAAGCATCAGGTCCGCGTCGCGCTGGCGGCGACCGGCTCGCCCATTTGCGGCGACTTCCTGTACGGCGGGGCGATCGTGGCGCGGTTGGCCAAGCGGGTCATGCTGCACGCGCGGCGTCTGGAGTTCGCCCACCCGACCACCGGGGAACACGTCGTGTTCAAGGCGGCGCTACCGCAGGACTTTCGCGACCTGATTGCGGAGGATGGCGGCTCGATTCCGCCCGATCTGGACCGCCGCCACCGCACCGAACCTCGCGGCGGGCGCAAGGCGGCAGAAGCTGCTCCGAATCTGGCCGCGTCGGCGCGGGTGCAGGGCGCACGGATCGAGACTCCGCGCCACGCCAGTACGTGGCGGCGGCCGACGAACAAGCCGAAAACTTAGGGAATCAAATCACTTCGCCACGGCGTCGCCCGGCTTGTGGTCGACACGGCACACCAGCCACTCGTAGCCGCGCAGGCACCAATCGATCCGCCACGTCGCCTCAGTCGTGTCGTCTTTCAACCTTGGGTGGCGAAAGCGCACGATCACGCGCTCAGCGTCGCCCGCAGGCCGTTCGAGACGGATACCTGAGGCGCGGGTGTGGGCGAGGCCGTCGGGCTCCTCGATGCGGTCGAACCACGAGCTCCAGTCCTTCAACCACTGGTCGATCTCCGCCCGCCGTGTCTCGTGCTGCGCGGGAAATGCCCACTGATCCGCCCAGCGCTCGCCCAGCTTCTTGCCGTCAACCTCGAGCAGCGACCACTCGAACAGCCCGTGCAAGGCCGTCACGCGGTCCTGATGCTGCAGCTGGCTCAGGAAATACACGACCGCGGACTCAGGCGTCTCGCACGCTTCCGCGCAGCCGCCGATGATCGCGGCAGGGCGGGCGCGGCGGGCGGCCTTGTCGCCCAGCGGATTGGCGACAGGCTCAGTGGTCGTCGGGGCTTGGGCGGCTTCGACGGCGGCGGCGGGCGCAATCGCCGGGACGGCAGTCGGCACCGGCGCAGCGGGCGCAGGGGACCGACAGGCCGCGAGTGTGCCAAAAAGCATCAAGAACAGCAGGGACTTGTGGGGCATCAGGGACTCAAGGGCTGAGAATCGTACAGGTAGGTCGCGCGGATCTCGAGCAACCGGTCCAAACACTGCTCGAACGCGGCGACGACTTGCGGGTCGAAGTGGCGCCCCCGCTCTCGCTGGATGTGCTGCACCGCGTCGTCGACGCTCCAGGCGTCCTTGTACACGCGTGGGGTAGTCAGCGCATCGAACACGTCTGCCAGCGCAACGATGCGACCCACAAGCGGAATGTCGGAGCCGGCAAGGCCGCGGGGATAGCCGGTGCCGTCCCACCGCTCATGGTGCGAGTAGGCGATCTGCTCCGCCATCTGCAACAGCTTGGCGCGCGAGCCGCCGAGGATGCGGGCTCCGATGGTCGGGTGCTCCTTCATCTGCTCGTACTCGTCCTGCGTCAGGCGGCCCTGCTTCAACAGAATCGAGTCGCGGATGCCAATCTTGCCGACGTCGTGCATCGGGGCGGCGAGCTTGAGCAGCCCCTGCTCCTCAGCGGGCATCCCCATCTGTCTGGCAATTACCTGTGAATACGATGACATGCGATCGACGTGCTCGCCCGTGTCGCCGTCGCGGTACTCGGCCGCGCGTGCCAGACGCATCACCGTGTCACGGCTGCCTTCCAACAGCTGCGCGTTGACGCCTCGTAGCCGATCGAGCGCGGCGGTCAGGTCTGCGGTGCGGGTCTCGACCATTTCCTCCAGACGCCGATTGCTGGTGTGGATCTGGATCTCGGTCGAGATGCGCTCTGCCGCCACTCGCATCACGCGCAGGTTGGCGCCGCTGGGCAGGTGGCCCTCGCCCCAGGCGTGAAGGACGCCCAACACCTCACCATTTTGGCTGCGCAGGGGGACGCCGACGTACGGCAGGCTGCTCGGGTCCTCCCCGGCGAGCGTTCCTTCGGCTTCATCCAGCAGCAGCAGGTCGCCGCGGAGGACCAGCTCGGCGTGACGGCGATCGAGCAGGGAAGGACCCCAGCCGGGACCGTTGCGACCCCAGCCAAGTCCCTCTTGCTTATGAGCTTCTGCCGTGATGCGGGGTTGGTTGCCGGGGCCCAGCGTGACCACGACGTGCGCCAGACCGGTCCACTCGGCGACCCGGCGGGCCAACGCCAGCAACACGTCGTCGGTGCTGGACCAGACCCCAGAGAAGGTCGAGAGCTCAAACAGCGAGTTCAGGATGTCGCAGTCGCGCAAGGACTGGGCGGCAACCCGTTGCACACGCAGCAGCGCCCGGATGCGGATCTCCAGATCGATCCGGTCGAACGGCTTGAGCAACGTCTCATCCGGCAGTGCCGCCTGTCCGATGCGTTCGCGCAGCGAGTCGTCGCCGCGGACCAGCAGCAGCACCTGTGGCCGTGAGGTCGCCCGCAGCCGCCCCAACACGTCGGCCAGCAGCGCCGCGTCTCGGCACAGGGCGGAGTCGGCGTCCAACACGACGAGTTCGGTCCGCAAGTCCGCATACCGCGATGTCAGCTCGTTGGCCGTCGCCACCCGAGTCAAACCGTGGCCCATGGGCTGCAACACCAGCGTCACCGCTTGGGTGACATCGGCGTCGTGGCACACGAGCAGAATCCGCGACGGGGTCGACACTGGGGGCCTCCGAGGCGTGGGAGGATAGCCCACGTTGCCCCGGGTGCAAGGGTCCAGCGCCACTGGCGTGTCGGCGGCTTCGAGCTACTCTGTGGAATCCGCTGGAGCGCTTGACCATGTCCATCCCCACCACCCCTTCGAACCGCCGCGCGAGCTGGACGTTGGTGATTGGCATCGTTCTGGCGGTCCTGTTTGCCGCCATCGGGTGGCACACGGAGCCGCGCACAGGCACCTCGGGGCTGGTCGGCAAGCCCGCGCCGGAGTTCTCGCTGCCTCTGCTCGGCGATCTGCCCACCGCTGCCAACCGCAGTCCCGAGGCAAGCCGTGGCAAGGTGCTGCTGCTGCACTTCTGGGCGCCTTCGTGTCAGCCCTGTCTGGCCGAGATGCCGCAGTGGCAGGCCCTGTACGCAGAGAGTCGCAGTCCAAACGCGGGGTTTGATGTGCTGACCGTCTCGGGGGACGACACGCAGGACGTGCGCGCCTTTCTGCGGGACAACGCCTATAGTTTCGCCGTGATCCACGACGGCAATGCGCGAGTCCACCGCGACTATCGGGTGACCGGCATTCCGCACACCTACGCGATCGCTCCCGACGGTCGAGTTGCGGTGGAGTTGTCGGGACCGCAGTCGGCCGAGGCGCTGCACGCCGCGATCGCCGCCGCCCGCGTCTTTCGCTGAGCGTTGTTTCGGTCAGAAGCTGTAGAGCAGGCCCAAGCTCAGCTCGCCGAAGCTGTCCTTGACGCAGGTCGGCTCGCCGTTGTCGTCCAGGACGGGCAGTGCGCTGCCAGAGCTGGACTCGGTCACCAGATCGCGGCAGCGCTTGCCAATCGCGACGCCGTAGTCGATGCGCAGGGGGATTTGCCCCGCGATGAGCCAGCGAAGGCCCAGACCCACGCCGTGGCGGACTGAGGCGAAGTGCAGGGCGGACCAGGTCTCTGCGATGGCGCCGTAATCCCAGAAGGCCGCGCCCCAGAAGCCCTGCTCGCGCGCGACAGGAAAGCGCAGCTCCCACGAGCCGTTGGCGACGACGTCGCCCCGATCGACCACCGCGGGCGTCGTCCCCGAGCCGGCCTTCCAGTCCTGATCCGTGCCCGACTGGACCAACCGGGTTGTTCCATCGGCCAGGTATTGCCGCACGCCGTCGTCCACGTAGCCGCGCAGGCCGGACTGGCCGCCCAGACGGAAGCGCTCGAGCAGTGGCAGCTGGCTGCGGCCCGTGGCGAACGAGAACCCGGCGCCGCCCCGCAGCAGACCGGCCAGAGAAACGGCCGGGCCGATCGGGATGAACAGCTTGCCTTGGGCGTCGTACTTCAGGTACTGGTCGCCCCGGTAGTTGATGTAGGGGAATTCTGCCTGTGCATAGAGGCCCTTGCGCGGGTTGATCGGGCTGTCGGTGGCGTCCCAGGTGATGCGAGGCACGGCCCGGAACTGCGGCTGGAATCCGTCCAGCCAGCCGTCGAACTCGGGCTCGGACTGGCCGCGACCGCGCAGAAGGCCGGTGTCGATGCCGATCGCGGTGGCCAGTTTCTCGTAACGGCGCGAGACCTCGACGAAGACACCGGTCTTGTCGACATCGTCCCGGCCCAACGCGTAGTCGTGCACGAAGTACGGCGCCGTGACTCGCAGCCCAAACGCGCTGCCCCCGAGCCGAGAGTCGAAGTAGGACGGCAGCAGCTGCGCCAGCCGGATCGAGTCGGTCGTAAAGCCCTCTGCCGACAGACCCACCTTCAGCGGAATGCGCAACTCTTTGGCTGTACTCAGGAAGTTCTGGTCGACGTACACCGCCTCGCCCGTCAGCAGCAGGTTCGGCAGCGTGATGTCCACGGACTGGCCGAAACCGGTCGAGATTCGGTCCGTCGCCGCAGCCAGATGCTCGAGCGAGTCGACCACGGCCGGCACGCTCTGGGCTTCGCTGGTGCGGTCGGTGGTCTGAAAGCCGGTATTGAGCTCGATGTGTCGCGCGGGCGCCTCGACCACCTGCACCAGAATCGCGATCCGCTCGCGGGGGGGCTTCTCGTCGCCGCCGATGTTCACGAAGTTGACCTGACTGAAGATGCCGAGATTGCGCAGCGCCCGTTGGGATTCAAACAGCGACTCGGCCGAGAACGGCTCGCCGGCTTTCGGCATGTCGCGCAAGATCACCTCGCGGTGGGTCGAGAAGTTGCCGCTGATGAACACCTCACCGACGTCCACGCGCTCCCCCTCGCGCAGCACCAGCCGCAGGTCCACGGCGCGGGCCAGCAGCATCTCAGGGGCGCATGGCTGCTCTGGGGCGTCGGGGTGCGACGTCTTGCACAACGCTTGGAGTTCCATCCGGAAGAAGCCGGTATTGCGGTAGCGGTCCTCGACGGCACGCAGTCCGCGGGCCAGTACGTCGTACGAGATGACGTCGCCTTCCGAAAGGCCAAGCAGCGACCGGACCTCGCGCAGAGGCACCTTGCTGGCGCCCTCGACCCGCACCGTGCGCAGGCGGCTGCGGTCGCCCTCAGTCAGCGGGATGTCGACGTACACGAAGTTCTCGCCGGTCGGTTTCCGAATCTGGAACCCCTTGTCGCGGAAGCGGTATTCGAAAATGGTGGCCTGTGGCGTGTCGAATCGGGTGCGCGGCGAACCGGTGGGCGTCACCTCTGCGGGCAGCCCGAGGTCGTAGTGGAACTGATAGAAGCCCGCCCGCTGGTAGAAGGCACGCAGCGCGTCCAGATCCGCCAGCAGCTGGTCGATCTGCAGATAACCGCCTGTGTCCAGGAAGTTGTAGGCCTTGGTCGTCAGGACGCCCTCGAGCGCGCTCGCACCAAAGTGGGCGCGGCCCGGAAACGAGATGCCGCGGATCTGCGAGATGTAGCCGGTGGTGACGTAGTAGCTGATCGCGTTTTCGACCTGGCTGGCCAAGTTGATCGGCACCGGGCGGTAGTCCAAGCGCACGTCGGCGAACAGGTAGCCGCGGTTTTCGAACGCGGCGAGCAGCGCGGCACGACCGCGATCGGCCTCGTCGAAATCGAACAGACCCGAGTCGGCAAACGGCAGCGCGGCCAGCAGTTGGGTGTCCCGGCTGAGCGAGAACCCGCCGCCGTCGGTCGCCTCGCCCTCCTGCCGCACGAAGATCCTCAGCAGGTTGCAGCGACCCGGACGGATGTCGACCAGCACCGTCTGGGTGGCATCGTCGCGCTCGACTTCGACCCGCGGGTTGGCGTAACCCAGCTGGCGCAAGTAGGTTCGCACCAGTGCACGCGCCTGGTTGGCCTTGCGTTGCGTGAAGACACCGGCAGAGTCCAGCTGGCTGGCCTCGAGCACCTGCCGCTCGCTGATGGCGGGGCAGACGAGGCCCGCGTCCTCCTCGCCTTCGCGGGGCGGCGGCAGCGCGCGAATGCTGACTTCGGTGTGGGCGATGCGGCGGCGCTCTCCCTCCTTGATCGCCACAAGCACCCGCAGCTCGCTGGGTTGCAGCACTTCTGCGGTCACGTGGATGACGGCGTCGTCGTAGCCGGCCCTCTGGTACACCGCCTCGATCGACTCCCGCTGGCGATTCAGGGACGAGAGGCCGTCGGGCGTGTTCGGGTTCAGCACGTCACCGGGACGGATCAGCAGCTTGCTGCCCAGCTCGTCCTGGAACAGCGCCTTGTTGCCCACGATGTCGACCCGCCGCACGAAAGCATTTCCGGTCACCGTCAGCATCAGACGCGCGTCGCCCGTCAGGTCCGGCAGGCACGAGACGTGCACGGTTCGGAAGAAGCGCAGCGCCACAAGCCGCTGGTAGGCGAGTCGCAACTGGCCGGGCTGCAGGGTCGCCCCAACCAAGATATCGGTCAGGGACTTCACGCGGGCCGCAGTTGCGTCGTCCTCACAGGCGGTTCCGACGCAGCCGACCAGCGTCAGGCTGGACACCCTGCGACCCACGCAAGCGACTTCGGCCCGCTCGACGCCTGCCGTCAAGCTCAGGGTGCGCGCCAGTCCCACCGACGGCCCGCCATCGGTCGCGGTGATGCCCGAGGCCAGAGGCACGGTGAACGGCATCAGACCGCCGTCTAGCGCGGGCCCGTCTCCCGCCGGAGCGTCCGACCCCCGTTGACCCTGCGCCCGGGCCGGAGCAGCGAAGCACGCGAGCACAAACGCAAGCAGGCAGGCAATCCGGCCGGGGTGGAACCGGACGGAGAGGCGGCGCGTGGCGATGGGGCGTGCGTAGGTCATCAGTCGAGAGGAACCTTGTAGCGAAGCTTGGACTCGTAGACGTCCTGGCGGTTGGTGGTCTGCTGGGTCTGGGAGAATTCCTCGCGCCGCCACAGGCCGTTGAGCGACAGGCGATCGCTGATGCGGAACGAGAAGGATCCTTGGTAGTTCTGTCGCGTGCCGGTCTCGACCCGTGCGGCCATCACGATCGCCTTGCCCAAGCGCTTGGACACTTCGGCCGTGACGGCGCCGCTGGTGGGGTCCAGATTCAGCGCGAGCGCGTCGAACACGCCCAGCGGCCGCAACAGCCGCTCGATGGATTGGGCCGCGAACTCGCCGAACAGCAGGTCGGTGTTGATGACGAGGTCCCCGGGCGCCTGATCGCCGCGGCGTCGGCCGGTCGCGATCAGGTACTGCACGTCGGCGGGCGAGTCGCCCTGGTTCGAGCTGAAGCGAATGTCGAAGTTCTTCGAGTCGTCGGACCAGAAGCCGCTGATCTGCACCGTGACGGTCACGATCTCTTCGGTCTGGCTGGTGTCGGTCGTCAGGTCCTGCCCCAGACCGCTGGCCGTGCGTCGCCCGGTCGACGAGGTGGGCACCGCGATGTCGGCCTCGAGCACCAGGTCCAGGTAGGGCCGCGTCGGGTCGCCGTTGAAGTCCAGCGTGCCGCGCTTCACCTCGAACACCAGCTTGTTGATCGCATACGTGATCTGGCTGCCGCTGCCCTCCGTCACCCTCGCGCGGTCGTAGATGCGCATGTCGCCCAGCGTGCCGCGCAGCTTCAGATCGTAGTCGGCGATGACGTCGGTCTTGCCCAGCGGGAAGCGGCTGGTGAGCTCGAAGTCCTCGCCCTCGATGGCCAGATCCAGCACGACCTCTTGCAGCCAGGGCATCGTTTGCGTGATCGGTTGCGAGTAGGTCTCGACCTGCCGTTCGCGCACGCCGCCCACAACCGACGCAAGGGTGTCGAACGAGCGGAAGTAGCTGCCCTCGGTCACGTGCACGCGCCCCGACAGCAGCATCGAGCGCTCTACCGGGTCATCCAGATGCGTGCCGCGGAACTTCAAGTCTGGGGACAGGGCCAGGCGGTACTCCTTGGGCGCATTGACCGGCAGGTCGGCCCCTTGCAGCGTGAGATCGACGGACTGCGGGGCCCCATCGACCAGCACCGCCTGACCCCAGGACGAAAAGCGCCCGTCGTCCAGCGTACCGGACAGCGGCTGCTCACGCGGAATGGTCAGGGTCATGCGCCCGCCCGCACCTGAAGCCACCTGCACCCTGGCGCCCGCGGCCAGCTGAACATCGCCAAAGCGTCGCGGGGTAATGCGGCTCGCCCGGGTCTGCACCGCTCCCTGCACCCGCAGGTCGTCCAGCGGGCCCTCGACGCGCAGACGTCCCTTGCCCACCCGTGCCGACTGTAGACACGACGAGCGCGGGTCGGCGGCGACCACCGGGTCGGACAGGATGTCCAGGCGCAGGTCCAGGGCAGACAGCAGCTCAACCAACGGCCCGACCCGTGGCACGTCCAGCGTTCCGGCGAGAAACACCAACAGGGACATAGGCTTGCCCACAGCCGCGTCGGCAAACGCCAGCTCGCCGCACAGCTCCAGCGGGTGGCGCCCCAGGTCCAGAAACGTGCTGCCGAGCGTGATCCCGGAGGGCAGGACCTCGATCTCGGTGGCGCCGGCGTTGCGCAACGGCGGCAGCCCCACGCCCACGTCGACCAGCGCCCCGCCGGCCGGCAGGTGAACGGTCACGCGGTACAGCGGTTGGCCAGGGCGCAAGTCCAGCAGCGCCGTGACCTCGGACTCGAGCCGCACACTCGTTCCTGCGGGCCGTTCGATGCCCAGCAGGGCAAACGGGTCAAGCGGGCCGTCGGTGCCCACGTGAAGCGCGATCTGTTCGACGGTCTGGTGGTGGAACGTCGCCTGCGAGTCCTCCAACAGCTTGAAGCGACGGAAGAACTTCTGGCTGGTCAGTACCGCGGGACCGTCGGCTTCCTTGCGAATCGACAGGTCTGCGTCGCCCAAGTCGATGGCCTGGTAGCTGAGCCCTCGGGTGCGCAGGTCGGCCTGAACCTCCAAGTGGTCCTGTTCTCCCGCCACGCGAATATTGGCTCCCACGCGGCCTTGCAGCGGCAGCCCTCGACGCGTGATGTTGGCAAAGCCCGCCACGTCGACCATCGGCAGGTCCAGCGCGACGTCGAACCGCCTGCGCCCCAGATCGATTTCCGCCGTGGCGCGGGCGGTGTTGGCGGCGTCGATCTGCACCGTCGCCTCCGGGACGCTCAGCGTCGTGCCGGTCATGGCGACCCGAGCCTCAGCGCGCGGGAAGGTCTCGCCGCCGGCCGTCAAGTCGTCGGCTACCAAGTGCGCGCTCAACTTGATGGAACGTTTGGGGTTATTCAGGTCCAGCCGCAGCGCGCCCTCGTCGACCGTCACGAATCCGCCGATGCCCGGGATGCCTGCGCGACGCAGCGCCTGTCCCAGATCCAGCCGGGCCACCGAGATGTCGCGGACCTCGAGCAGCCGCTGCCGGGGAGCCTCGGACAGCGTGCGGCCGAACAGTTGCACCGACGCCGACCCTCGAACCCGCGCCACCGGACTGTCAATCGCGATGCCGTCGATGCTCAGTTGGCCGGACCTCAGTCGCAGCTTCATCCCAGCGCGCGTCACCAACTGTCCGTAAGCACGAATGTTCCTGGCCGTCACCTCGCCCACGACCTCCGGGCGCTCCATCGTGCCCACGACGTCGGCGGCCCGCAGGTCCACCATGCCGCTGACGTCGGGGATGCCCAGCGGCCCCAGCACGTCCGCCAGCTCGGGGATGTGCGCCGACAGCGACATGTGGGTGTCGCCAGCGCCGAAGTCGACTTGCCCATCTGCCCGCAACCACTCGTGTTGTTCCGATGCGCCATCCGGGCCGCGGGTCTGGGCCGTGTGCACCACCACCTCGTTGACCCGCACGATTGGACCACGACCGGGCCCCATGCCGATGGCCACTCCGCCGCGCAGGTTCAGCCGGGGCAGCTCGCGGCTGTAGAGCGCGCCGTCCACCGTGCGTTGCAGGTCCACATCCGCATCGACCGCGACGTCCACGTCGAACATCGGTTGCGTCAAGGGGTTCAGGCTCACCCGCACCGCGGCGCCGACTTCACCCGACAGCTTGCCGTCCAGCGCTTGCGGAATCAGCCCTTGCAGCGCCACGCCCTCGCTGCGCAGCATCGCCCCGGGAGCTACGTCGCGCACCGTCAGCCGCCCCGACACCACGTGCTGGTCCGGCAGTTCGAAGCGGTAGTCGAGCCGCGGCGAGTGCAGCTCGCCGCCGTAAGCCCGCACCGCGACATCGGTTGCCGCGACCCGCACGATGGCACCGCCGGGACCGCCCGCCTCGACCTTGACGCGCCCCGACACCGCCTGGGTCTGGAAACCCGCGACTTTGCCCCAGCCGCGCACGTCGCCTTCCGCGCTGAAGCCCGTCAGTAGGTCGACGCGGAAGTCCGCCTTCATCCACGCCTTCATATCGAACGACGGTCCCAGCAGCGGTCCCAGGAACGTCGAGCGCGACGATGACGCCAGCTCGGCGCCCGTGCCCAGCACCACCACGTCCGGGTCCAGCTCGACCGACACGCGCGCGTCGGCCAACGCCGTGTCGGGCAGGCGCGGCGAGTACCACGGCGCGGCGACGGGCTGCACGACATGCAGGTCCTGGGTGACGATGCGGTGCAGATCGCCGTCCACCGGTCCCGACCAGGCCGTGCCGGGCGGCAGTTGCGGCAGCCCGCGCATCGCCGACGGCAGCACCTCGACCTCGCCCACCCGCAGCCAGTCCACGTGCCAGGCGACGTGGGGGTCGGCATTCGGGAAGGTCTCGAGCTCGAAGCGGCCGCGCAGGTCCCCCTGTGCCACACGAATGCGGACGGCCGGAATGTCCATGAAATACGAGGTGTCGCGCGCGTCCACCCGGTCGATGTCCAGCCGAAAGCGACCGCTGGGGTCGGGCTTGGGCGGCTCGTCCAGGTCGACGAACGCCTGAACCAGCCGAAAGCGACCCAACGCATCGGGCACCAGCCGCACGTCTGCGCCCACCGCCCGCACCCGGTTCAGCCGCAGCGCGAAGCCCGGCTTGCCCTCCAGCAGATCGTCGATCATGGGCAGCCACGCCAGGTTGGCCTCGACCTCGCGGGCCGCGATCACCTGCTCGCCGTCGGGCGCAGAGATCTTGACCCCGGCCAGCCGCACGTTGCCCGGAGTCGGTCCCCACTGCACGGTGCGCACGCTGAAACTGCCGGGCAGCACGCCGGTCAGCACCTGACTCAGCAGGCCGGCGGAAGACGGCGAATTCACTGCGAAGTAGACGAACAGGCCGAACGCCAGCAGGCCCATCGCGGCCTGGATGGTCGCGACGTAGGCAAAGCTCGCCCACCTGCGCAGTCGGCTCCGCGTCATCCACCGCCCCCGATGGCCCCACAGCGGACGCCAGACGAGGCGAAGATCCGCTGTGTTTTCAGTAGGTCATGTGGGGGTGGGACGAACGACGGACGCATGCGTCCAGTGTAGCCCCGCGCCGGATCTCGCGCCAAATTCCGGGGTGTTTCGCGTACGCGCGCGAGGGGGGCTTGGGCGCTTCGGTCGGGAGTGGCGCGGGAGCGGTCCGCTAACCGATGGGCATGCAGAACTGAATTCCGTAGCACTTGATGCACAACCCGTTGCATCCCGGGCAGGTGTACTGCGGCGGCGGCTGGGTGACCACGCACTTGCCAGCGGCGGTGCACTTGCCGGCAATCGGATCGCTCTTGCACAGGTCGGTCTCGATCTCGGTCATGCACGTCTCGTTCGGCTTGGGAAAGCATGATCCGGCCGAGCAAACGCCCATCGGACACTCGACGGCCGTCGACACGCACGGCCCCGTGTTGTTCGTGTACACGCAACCGCCCGCAACCTGTGGGTTGCAACTGTCCGAAGTGCACGCATTGCCGTCATTGCACGCCTTCTGCTTGCCGGGCAGGCACTTGCCGGCCGAGCAGGTATCGCCCTCAGTGCACGCATTGCCGTCGTCGCAGGGGCTGGTGCCGTTGATATGCACGCAGCTGCCGGCCTGACACACGTCGTCGGTGCAGGGCTTGCCGTCTTCCTGGCACTTCAAGCCGTCGGCCATGGGGTGGATGCACTGGCCGTTGTTGCAGATGTCGGCCGTGCAGGGCTTGGAATCGTCGGGACACGCGCCGCCGTCGACAGCCGGTGGGTGCGCGCACTTGCCCGACTGGCAGATGTCCTGGGTGCAGGCGTTGCCGTCGTTGGTACACACGGCGTCCGAGGCGGGGGTGTGGGTGCAGCCGGTAAAGGGGTCACAAGCGTCGGTGGTGCAGGGGTCGTTGTCGTCGCAGGGAAGGGCGTTGCCGCCAAAGCACTTGCCCGAGACGCAGCCGTCGGTTTGCGTGCAGATGCTGCCGTCGTTGCAGGGGGTTCCGCTGAGTTCGACCTGCTTGCACGAGCCATCGGTGTTGCAGATGCCGTTGGTGCAGGGGTCGCCGTCCTCGCACAGGTTGTTGTCGGTCGCGCCGTCGCAGTTGTCGTCCAGGCCGTTGCAGGTCTCAGGCTTGGCATCCGGCGCGTCGCACACTGCCACACCGTCGTTGCAGGCGATCAGCTTGCCCTTGCACTCGCCAAACTCATTCTTCTTGGTGCACGAGGCGCTGACATCGAAATCGTCGGTCTTGCCATTGCAGTTGTTGTCCTTGGCGTCGCAGATTTCTTCTTCCGGAATCGGGGCGCTGCAGGCGGACAGACCCTCCATCGTGCAAAGGCGCTCGCCGGTGCAGGCGCCAATCGGATTCTTGTTGGTGCAGGCGGTCTTCAGCCCCATGATCTTGGCGTTCAGGCTGCAGCTGCAGATGCCGGCGCCCTTGGCCCGCATGCACTGCCACGCGTTGTAGCCCGTGATCGGGTCGGTCATCGCGCCGCACTCGTAGTTCTCGGGGCACTGTGGGTCCATCGGGTCGCAGTCGGCGCCGCAGTAGTTGCCCAGCGGACCGTAGGGCACGCACAAGTTGCCCGTCTCACCGGGACCGTTGCAGGGCGCGTTCTCGAAGCAGGGGTCGCACAGGCGCTTGAACCGGGGCACGCAGATGTACAGCGCGTCGCCGCCGCCCAGCGTCTGCTCCAGGCACTTGTAGCCGATGGGGCAGGTCGAGTCGCAGACCTTGCTGCACACCTTGCCCTCGGCCGAGTCGATGCAGATGCCGCTGTCGCAGTCGACCTCGCTTTTGCACGGGGCGCCGAAGCTGCCGGGGGCGGGGGCGGTGTCTTCGGGGGGCGAGGTCTCGGTCTCTTCGTTGATGACGTCGAACAAGGACGAGTCGAACTCGAACAGGTCCGGGTCCGAGGCCAGGGCATCCCCGGATGCCGACTCGGAATTGTCCGAGCATCCAATCGCGGCGACCGCGATGAGCAAAACGGGCCATCCTCGAAGCTTGGTACAGGAACCTATGCGGTCCGCCAAGTTGCGCGCCGTCTCGAACGCCATGCTGTCTCTCCCCCCTGCAGCGCAACCTCCCTCCCGAGCCATGGCGGGGCGGGAAAGCGCTTCAGCAGCCAGCCAGTATAGCCGCCCGCCGGACGCGCCAGCAATCGAAGGCTGTGAGAATCGCTGTAGGTTGGGGGCCTTCAGCCCTCTGCCTTGTCGCCAAAGTCGAGGCTGGAGGTGCGATGCAGCTGCGAAAGGACGGCGCAGGCCTCGATGGGACGCAGACCCGAGGCGGCAATCACGTCGCCAAGGGTACGCTCACCGTCCAGCAACCCGGCAACGGCGGCGACCTTGTCGAACTCAAAGTAACTGTTGGGCATCCCATGTTCCGGGCGCAGCAGGGTCGCCGTGCGCGTGAACGGGCCGAACGAGCTTTCGTAATAGTCGACCAGACGGTCTTCGTTGTGCGTCAGGAAGGCTTCGGCCTGCTGTGACACCGGGGCGACGGTCAGCATGCGCTCGAGCGAGATGAGCGCGCCCTCGCGATCGCCCAGAGCGAACAGCACGCCAATGTCTTCGTACAGCACCTGGGCCATGTACGACGGCATCACCGACTGCTTCGACCGAATCTTGCGCCGGATGTCGGGGCCGTGCAGCACGATCGTCTCGGCTGAGGCCATCTGCTCGCGAGGACGGGTGCCTGCTGCGACAAAGGCGGCGACGGTATCGACTTGCTCGACGTCCGACAATTCGTCGACCGACAGCTCGATCGGAACGTCGTCGGCCAACAGGTCGCTTTCGTCGATCAGGGTGGCGGGCACCGTGTCGGCGCCGCCCTCTTCCAGCGCCCGCAGCAGATCGTCCAGCCGCTCGAGTGAGGCGAGCATCTGCCGCACGCGCTCGTCCACCTCGAGGCCCAGCACGGCGTAACGGCGCGCGGACGCCCAGCCGGAAGCATCAGCGGCGGCGAGCGGGTCGCGCGGAACGTCGGGGTCGATGGCAAACGACGGGATCAAGGCGCCTTCCACGGGGGCTTGGGGCAGCGTGGACCTGACGTTCACGGCCGCAGAATCGAAGCAGACTATACGCGAACGGATTTGGGTCGCAAGGAAGCTGGCGCGGAGCGCATTTGCACCCGTTGCAGCCACACGCTTGCCGCCACCCGTAGCGCAGGCTACACCTTGCCGCGCCGTTCGCCACGCCCGGAGCGCCCGATGTCCCGACCGCACCCAGAAGAGCGCCGTATTCTCGTCGATCCCGAATTGGTCGGCGTTCGGCTGGACGTTGCGGTGCAGCGCGCCATGGCCTGGAGTCGGTCGGCCAGCCAGCACGCGATCGAGGACGGCGCGGTCTACGTCGACGACCACCGGTGTCGCGTGCCAGCGCAGCTGCTGACGGCTGGCCAGACGATCCGCGTGCTGCCGGCAGCGCCCGACCGGACCCAGGTCGGTGGCGGGCGCCTTCGCGTCGTGCACGAGGACCGGGCGCTGCTGGTCGTCGACAAACCGGCCGGATTGCCGACCCAGCCGCCGCCGCGCGGGGGCGACGCGCTGAGCCTGCGCGTGCAGAAGTATCTGGAACGCAAGGGAACGCTGCGGGCGGGAGAAGTGCATCGCCTCGACCGCGACGCGTCTGGCCTTGTGGTTTACGGGCGGTCGCGCTCGGCGACGGCTTCTCTGGCGGAGCAGTTCCGCCAACACACGGCCGGTCGGCACTACCTGGCGATCGTGCGGACGGCGCTACCGGTGCTGCCCCAGGTGATCGACGAGCCGCTGGCCGAGCTGGGACCCGGGCGCATGACGCTGGACCCGACCGGGATGCCGGCGCGGACGTTTGTGCTGCCGCTGGCGTTCGACCCGAAGCGCAACGCCGCGCTGGTGCTGTGTGCGCTGGACACGGGCCGAACCCATCAGGTTCGCGTGCATCTGGCGTTTGCCGTGGGACCGATCGCGGGCGACGTGATGTATGGCGACATGCCCTCCCAGAGCCAGCCGCCCCCCGGCCTCGACGACGTGGGTGAAGCGGCGGAGTCCTCGGGGCCCGGACGAATCGCCTTGCATGGCAGCGTGTTGTCGCTGGATCACCCCGACGGCGGTCAGCCGCGGACCTGGGTGGCGGCACCGGGCGACGACTTCTGGGCGCTCGTGCCGGGGGCCGTGCTGCCGTTGCCGGACGGTTGGGCCGAGCTGGACCCTCGCCACGGGCTTGCGAATGAGGCGGCGACGGCCTAGAAACCGCACGCAGCGGGGGCCGCGCGAAAGGAGAACGGGTAGATGGCGAACGGACACGACAACGAGACTCAGGTAGCCGGGCAGAAGTGGCAGCAGACGGTGCTGGCGGCGGCGACGCGCAAGCCACTGCGCAAGGAGCGTTTCCTGCGCTCGACGGCTGAGACGGTCGAGGCGCTGTATGCTCCGGTCGGCGACGTAGATGCGGCGAAGTACCTGCGCGACGTGGGCTTTCCCGGTCAGTTCCCATTCACCCGCGGCGTGCAGGCGACGATGTACCGCGGTCGACTGTGGACCATGCGGCAGTACGCGGGGTTCGGGACGGCGAAGGAGTCGAACGAGCGCTACCGCTACCTGCTGGACCGCGGGCAGACCGGCCTGTCGGTGGCCTTCGACCTGCCGACCCAGATGGGCTACGACCCCGACGACCCGATGGCGCAGGGCGAGGTGGGGCGCGTGGGCGTTTCGGTCGCAAGCATCGAGGACATGTCGACGCTGATGGACGGCATCCCGCTGGACAAGGTGTCGGTGTCGATGACGATCAACTCGACCGCCAGCACGCTGCTGGCCTTTCTGGTGGCCGTTGCCAAGCAGAACGGGGTCGCGTCGCAGGCGCTGCGGGGGACGGTGCAGAACGACATCCTCAAGGAGTACATGGCGCGCGGCACGTGGATCTACCCGCCGCGGCCGTCGATGCGGCTGATCACCGACATGTTCGCGTGGTGCGCGTCGAACGTGCCGCAGTGGAACACGATCTCGGTCAGCGGCTACCACGTGCGCGAGGCGGGGTGCGACGCCGCGCAGGAGATCGCGTTTACGCTGGGCGACGGCATCGCGTACGTCGACGCTGCGGTGAAGGCGGGGCTGGACGTCGACTCGTTTGCCGAGCGGATCTCGTTCTTCTTCAACGGCCACAACAACTTCTTGGAGGAGGTGGCCAAGTTCCGCGCCGCGCGCCGCATGTGGGCCCGCATCATGCGCGAGCGCTTCGGCGCCCAGAAGGACGAGAGCTGCAAGCTGCGCTTTCACACCCAGACCGGCGGTTCGACGCTGACGGCGCAGCAGCCCGACAACAACATCGTGCGCGTCACCGTGCAGGCGCTTGCGGCGGTGCTGGGCGGGACCCAGAGTCTGCACACCAATAGCCGCGACGAGGCGCTGGGACTGCCCACCGAAGCGGCGGCGCAGATCGCCTTGCGCACCCAGCAGATCCTTGCGGCAGAGTCGGGCGTGGCAGATGTCGTCGACGCGCTGGCGGGTTCGTACGTGGTCGAAGCGTGGACGGACGAGCTGGAGCGCAAGGCCCAGAACTACCTGACGCGCATCGATGAACTGGGCGGCATGGTGGCGGCCATCGAAAAGGGCTATCCGCAGCGCGAGATTCAGGACAGCGCCTACCGCACCCAAGTCGCCATCGAGTCGGCCGAGCAGGTCATCGTGGGCGTCAACCAGTACCGCAACGCAGTCGAGCCTCCGGTGCCGGTGCTGCAGATCAATCCCGCGGTGGAACGCGATCAGGTCGAGCGGATCCGGGCCCTGCGGCTGAAGCGGGATCAAGCGGCCACCGACGCTGCACTGCGGTCGTTGGGCGATGCGGCGGCGGGATCCGACAACTTGATGCCGGCCATCGTTCACGCGGTGCAAAATCAGGCGACAATGGGAGAAATCGGCCATACCCTTCGGCGCGTCTTTGGTCGCCACGAGGAAGTGTTGGTCGTTTGAGGCCGCTGCGTCCCCCCGCAGCTCGCCCTGCTGGCGTCTTGCGGGAGGAACAAATGGATCCGCGTGTCACGGGTTGCTTGCGCTGGACAGTGGTACTGCTTCTGCTGGTCGTTGGGGTTGGTGAGGCCAGCGCCGGAGCCAAGGTCGTCAAGGCTCCGACCACGATCGACTTTGAGGTGCACGGTCGCGTAACGGCCCTCCAGGACGACGTCGCCACCATCAACCGCGGCGTGGACGACGGCCTGACGGCCGCGCGTGACGACTTGGTCTTCTATCCCCTGCGACAAGGGACCGGCGAGACGTCCAAGAGCATCGACGCGCTCGTGGTCCTGGCATCGGGGCGGGTGCAGACGATCAGCGCCGACAGTGCGCAGGTCAAGCTCGAACGCAAGACCGATGAGGTGCGGGTCGGCGACCTGTTCAGCTACAAGCTGCAAGTTCCCGCCGTGCTGGACGACGACCCGCTGACCCGCGTGGCGGCGATGGACGTCCAGCTTCGCAGCCTCGACAGCGATAAGCCACTGTATACGCTGGCCGAACGCATCCGCGACCCCAGTCCGGCGGCGGCGACGGCAATCTACGACCGGCTGATCGCCGAGGTTCGCGCGCAGGTCGAACTCGCCGACGCAGCCTTCACCAAGCCCATTCCGGGCGGGCGGTTTCACGGGCAGCAGCTCAGCGAGGCGTTTCGACGCACCAACGCCTTGGATCTCGAGGAGTTCCTGCTGTTCATCGACGAGTACCCAGGGAAGTACATCGGCCAGACCTGGAAGCTGGTCGAGGTGTACGCGACCTGGATCATCAACCGCACCCCTTCGGGTCAGAACAAGCGGCTCGATCGCAGGGTGGCGCCGCTGATCGCTGAGGGCGAGACCCTGGCCCGCGCGGGGAAGCTCGATCAGGCAGAGCAGACCTTTCGCGAGGTGCTGCGCCAGCATCCGGCCTCTGACGTGGCCAAGAAGACCGTGACGGCCATCGACAAGATCGAGGATCTGCGGCGCGCGCTGCGGCGTGACCCGGCCGATCAGGTCGTGCGCTATGACCTGATGGTGGCGTTGACTGAAGTCGAAGCGTGGCCGCTGGTGCTGCAAGAGGCGCTGACGCTGGCCAAGACCGACTTTCGCGCGCATCGGGTGGCGTATTGGCGCGGTGTCGCGCTGAGCGAATTGGGCAAGTACGACGAGGCCATCAAGGTCTTCGAGAAGATCAAGCTGCCCGAGGACGACAAGACTTGGGGACCGGCCGCGGCCCGCAAGCTGCAGGAGGCCAAGATCCGCAAGGCCTCGGGCGCCAAGGTCGGCTCGACGCGCTCGTTCCGCGAGTGGGTCGATCTTGCCCAAGCAGAGGAAAAGTCTGGGGAATTCGAGAGCGCCCAGAAGAAGCTCTACATGGCACGCAAGGTGGCGGCGAATGTCGACGAGTTGCAGCAGGTCGGGGTGGCAGCCTCGCGCTTGGTCGAGCTGCGGTCGATGGTTTCGGTTTGCGAGACGCTGAAGACGACCGTCGGCGAACACAACCTGGAGAAGATGGAAGACCGCATCGAGGCCGTCGTGAAGCTGGCGCGCGCCCACAAGGTCGAAGCGGTCGCGCTGAAGTGCTTGGACAAGGCGTCAGAGCGGGCACGGGATAAGGACGAGTACGCGGCGGCCCTGCGAATCGACACGGTGCGCACCGAGCTGGCACCGACCGACGCGTCGGTGTGGCGCGATCTGGGATGGACGGCGTTCGGGGCGCAGGACCTCGCGCTCGCCGAGAAGGCCACGCGCCAGGCGCTGCAGATGGACGATAATTCCGCGTTTGGTCACCACCTGCTGGGTCTGGTGCTGCTGGCGCGCGGCGATCTGGACGGCGCGGAAGCTGAGGCCAAGACGTCTTGCAAGAACGCCACTTACGAGTGGCCGCGGCGTACCCTCGCGCGAGTTGCCACCGCCAGAGGCCAACACGACGCGGCCGTGGCGATGGCGCTGGAGGCCCGCAAGCTCGCCGACGATCCCGCCAGCATGGCGTTGGGCCTGCGCGGCGTGGTGTATGCGCGCGATGCGGCCCGCGCGATCGCCGCCGGCACCGACGTGCCGCGCCAACGGTTGCGGCTGTTGCGCGCGCTGGTGCAGCTCGGCCTTTGGAATCGGGTGGGCGAGGAACTCGACGCGCTGAAGGGCACGGCGAATTACGACGACGCCTGCTGGGCGGTGGCCGAGACCGAAGACACCGAGGCCCCCGTGGCCCTGCGGCTGCGCGCGGCCCGCGACGGCAAGGCCGAGTCACCCCGGCAGAAGGCGCTGCTCGAGCGGATCACGGCCGAGTCTGACCTGACCACGGCGGGCGCGACCCCGGTCGGCGAGGGCGCGCGGCTGCGGCTGGCGCGGCTGCTGGTCAAGGAAGGGCGCTTTCACCTGGCGATCGCCATCGTGGGCCCCGTGACACAAAAGGCCAGCAGCGACGCGGTCGAACGGCAGGCGCAGGACGTCTCGGACGCGGCGCACAAGGGGCTGGACGCCGACGATCTGGTGGCCCAGGCCGACGAGGTGCGCGAACGGGGTGGCGGCGACGCCCAGACAGAGAAGCTGTACGGCGAAGCCGCGCGCCGATTCGAGGCTATCGAGGCCTGGGGCCGCGCGAGCATGGCCGCCTTTTACCGCGCGTGGGCACTGGCGATGCAGGGCCGCAGCGAAGAGGCGTTGCAGGCCATCACGGCGCTGGAACCGCGGTTGCGCGGCAACGTGCCTGCTTTGGTGATGATCGACATCGCGATGGTCAAGGCCGGCGTCCTGTCGTGGCGCGGCAACCTCGACGCCAACGCCAAGGCCGTGGCCGAGTCGATGGAGACCTGCCGCACCCTGGACGAGGATCGCTGCGTGCACAACATGCTGCTGCAGCGGTCGGGTCTGATGGTCAGCGAGGGCAGGCTGGCCGAGGCGATCGCCGATGCGAGCCAGGTCCTCGAGTTTGCAAAGGCACTTGGCTTCGACGAGCAGGCGCGCCGGGCGCTGTTCCAGGTCGGCGACATCAGCCTGGTGGCCGGCGACCTTGTCAAGGCGCAGCAAGTGGCCGTCGAACTGCTGGATGCGTCGCGCAAGGCCAAGGACGCCGGCAACGAGCGGTATGCGCTGATGTTGCACGGCGCAGTCGCGGCGCGGCGGGGCGATGCTCCGGCGGCTTTGGGCTGGTTTGCCGATGTGTTTCGCGTGGGAGAGCGCACCGGCGACAACGGCGTCAAGGCAATGGCCAAGCTGTTCGAGGGCTTTACCCACTTGGACGCCAGTCACGACCCCAAGAAGGCGCTGCCGGCATTCGAGGCGGCGACGCAGTTCTTCGACAAGGCCGGCGACGACTACAACGTGGCCCGCTCGCGCCACGGCACCGGCCGCGCCCGGCTCGAGCTGGGCCAGGCGGACGCGGCGCGCACGGTGCTCGAGGCGGTGCTGGCGTTTGCCACCAAGGTGGGCCGGCAGACGTTGGTCGCCGCCGCGCACGTCGAGTTGTGCCACGTCGAGCTGCTGGCCGGCCGCAAGCCCGAGGCCCTGGCGCACGCGCAGGCGGCGGTCGCGATCGCAGAGAAGACCGACATCGACAGCGACCGCTGGGCCGCCCTGCACGCGCTGGGACGGTCCCTGGACGCTGCGGGGCAGTCGGAGCAGGCGGCGGAGAAGCTGCGCGAGGCAGCCAAGACGCTGGCGCGCGAGATCGGCCGGTCGGGCGGCGAGGAGCAGCAGCAGGGCGCGACGGGCTACGGCCGCAGCCGCAAGGTGTTCAAGGACGCGATCGATGTGTTCATTCGCTTGGGACGGACCAACGAAGCGCTAGAGATCCTTCAGCTTTCGCGAGATGCCGCGCTGCGGCGCATGTTCAAGGGCGTGCGACCCGAGGTCAGCGACGCTGCCGCCGGCAAGGCGCTGGACGTCGTGCAGTCGGCGAGCGAACAGGCTGAGGCGGCCCGTCGTGCATTGGAGGCCGAGAAGGCCAAGCCTGACGCCGAGCGGTCGGAGGCGCGCATCCAGGCGCTGGGCGAGCGGGTAGCGGCCAACGTGCAGCAGCTGAACCAATTGCTGTTCCAGCTCAAGAGCAACCACCCGCGCCTCTACAGCCTCGCGGCCAACGTCGCCGATCCGCGCACCCTGGTGGCCGACCGCGACGTCCTGGCCAAGGACACGATGATCGTCGCGTACTTCCTGGCCGGCGACGTTCTGTACATCTTCACCATCGCCCCCGGACGCAAGGACGCCCACGCCTTCAAGGTCGAGCTGGGCGACATCGACCTGCGCCAGACGGTTGAGGAGTGGCGCGAGGCGGTGAAGAAGCGCACGCCCAAGGTCGCCGTGCTGGGGCGCAAGCTGTACGACAAGCTGTTGGCCCCCGTCGAGGCCGACATCGCCCAGGCCAAGACGCTGCTGATCGTGCCGTCTGGGCCGCTGTTCTTCCTGCCGTTCGGTGCGCTCGAGACCAAGGTGGGCACGAAGTCCGTGTACGCCGTCGAGAAGTGGCGGATCGCGACGCTGATGTCGACGACGATGGGCTCGCTGCACCGGCCGCGTGCCAAGGGGCGGTGGGGCTCGATGGCGGCGTTCGCCAATCCCGACGGCAGCTTGCCCGGCGCACAGGCCGAGGTCGAGAAGGTGCGCGATGCCGTCTTCCGCGATGCCAAGCTGTTCGTGGGCGCCAAAGCCATCGAGGAAGCCGTGCGTTCCGCGGTCGGACAGAGTCGGATCCTGCACTTCGCCACCCACGGCATCCTGTCGCCCGACCGGTTGGCCAGCCACCTGCAGATGGCCGCAGGGCCGCTGACAGTCAATGCAATCGCGGGGTTGCCGTTTGGCGACACGACCGATCTTGCCGTGCTGTCGGCGTGCGAGACGGCGGTGTCGATGGGTGAGACGGCCGAAGAAGGCATCTCGATCGCCGAGGCCTTTGCCTTTGGCGGCGTGCAGACGCTGGTGGCCAGTTTGTGGAGCGTGCCCGACGACGCCACGTCCGAGCTGATGGTCCGCTTCTACCGCAACCTGCGCGCCGGCAAGGGCGACACGGTCGAGGCGCTGCGGACGGCACAGCTGGACCTGCTCAAACTCGACGTCGGCGGACGCAAGCCGTTCACGCAGCCGATCCACTGGGCGGCGTTCGGGGTCATCGGCGATTATCGTTAGCGGCAGTCCGTCGAGCGGTCAGTCAGCCGTAACAACACGACTCTACTCGCCTTCCAGCACGGCCAGCCGACTCACGCTGCCGTCCGGTGTGGCGTACAGCACGCCCAGCGACACGCCCAGCGGCTCGCAGGCGACCATGTAGCCCGACTCGCCCAGGTCCGAGACGCCCATGTAGCTCATGCCCTCGCCGCACAGGCAGATCCACGTGTTCAGCGGCGGCAGCTCCATGGCGCTTGCGTCGATCATGCGGATCGCAATGCGCAGCGCCGACAGCACCGGGCTCGTCACCGCGGGCAGGTCGACCCGCGACCAGCGCACGCCCGCGCGACCGTCCTCGGGCACGCAGGTGGTGATGCCGGTGGTCGTGCCGGTGCGCTCAGCGACCTCGGCCTTGGGCAGGGTGTGCGCCTGCTTCCAGCCGGTCGGGCAGGCACCCAGCTTCGCGGGGTTCGGGGCCTTGGCGGCAGGAATCGTGAGCGGCGCAGGCGCAGCGGGATTGCCCAAGCACTTCGGCAGGTTGGGCGCGGGGGCGCTGGCGACCGCCTTGGGGTCGGCCAGAGCGGCGACGTAGGCGTCGAGTTGCCGGTGAGCGCGGAAGGTCGCCCGCTTCTTCGCGAGCGGCAGCGCCCACTTGGCCACGGCCTTGGCATCGGTCGACGGCGGCGCGGGCGGTGCGGCCTGCACAGTAGCCAGAAAGTCGACCAGTGCCAGGTTGGCGGAAAGCGCCCGCTTGACGGGCTCCGGCGCCTTGGTCGACAGCGCCTTCATCGCGACGTCATGTTGGCGGCGCGCGACGTCAGCTTCGCCCAGATAGAACGCAGCACACGACTGGCCCGCGGCGACGGTCAGCGGCGAGGCGCCCATCTCGCCCGCTTCCTCCAGCAACCTGCGTGCCGTCATCAGGTTTCGCCGTGCGGTCTCGGTCTCGGCGGCGCCGCGCACGACTCCGGCGGGCTCGGGCTCCTCCCACAGCGCGGTGTGACCGGCAAAGATGGGGGCGCAGCGTAGGTGGCCCGCGCTCTGCGGCAGCTTGGCCGACTCGAGCCACGGTGCGTCGGGCGCCGCGTGCATCATCAACACCAACGCGCGGGCGACCAGCAGCTCAGGGATCGGCAACCCCGTACTGCGCATCAGGTCTTCTGCCCACGCCAGCAGCCGGGTGGCCGACCCCGTCTCACCCGACAACGCCAGCGCGATGCTGACCTGGTACATGTTCTCGAAGGCATCGAACTGGTCCAGTGCGTCCATCACCGCGGCCTTGCGCTGGTCGATGTTGAACTGCCGTACGCCGAACTCCTGCTGGAGGAAGGCGGACACGAGATCTGCGCGGGCCAGCGCCCGGGTCGGAAAGCCCGCCAGCGCGATGAAGAAAGCTGACCGCCGGTCCGCCAGCGCTTCCTCCGTCTTGCCCTTGCCCGGCCGCGCGAACGCTGCGAGTTGGCAGCCGTCCGACGAGAAGTCGTTGGCGCGGTGCCCCAGCTCATGACCCAGCACAAACGCCAGAAAGTCGACCGGATAGGTCTTCTTGCGCAGCACCAGCTCGATCAGCGAGTCGGGCACGTACACAAGTGGCGGCGCCCCCGGGCAGATATACGCGGCCGGAGAGAACGGCTTGGCCTCATCGCCCTGACCGATCCGCGCTTCCGGGGCCAGCACGACCAGACCGGTCTCGCGTCCGGTCAACGCCGCGAACGGCCTCTCGATCTTGCGCCAGATCGCCACAATCGCCTTCACGGTGGGGTCATCGTCCTTGGCCCGCGGCGCGGCGTCCATGGCACGGCAGATGCGCTCGGGCGGACCGTCGTAACACGGGTCGCGCTCCCCTGCGGCAGGCGTTGCCGCCGGGGTGGCGGCCAGGGGAGCGGCCGCTGGGGCAGGATCTGCCGCCCGCGCCGGTGAGGACCAGGAGCAGGCCGCGCTCAGGGCGACCACAGCAAGCAGACCACGGGCGGTGCCAGACGAAAGTCGGCAGGAACAAAGGGCGTTCATGTCAGGACCTGTGGGCGGGGGCGCGTCGCGTCGGGCCTTGAGTGCCGCAGGGTGCGGGGCACGTGGAGCCCGGTGGGCGCGCGGGGTCGACTGCAGGGTCGACGGCGGACCCGACTAGACGTCGGACTTCGCGCTCAACACCTGCTCGGCGGAGGTCTTGATGACGGCCATGTCGGGCGCGTCCTTCTTGAGCTCGACGGCGATGGCGCGCATCAGCGTCGCGATCTTGCGGTCGGTGCCGCCAAAGGCTGCGTCTTCGTCCAGCAGGACGCAGAGGGGCTCGGCCATGTCGGCGTAGGTCGCGCTGCCACCGGCCGAGCCGACCATCAGCGCCATGCCCGTCCAGATGCCGGCCAGATAGTAGCCGTGGGCGCGCTGGGGACCGGCGGCGATGCCCAACATGCCGGCCTTCATCGCGGCCGCGTAGACCATGCCCAGCAGCTCGCCGTCCATCTTCTCGTCGCGCAGGGCAAGCGCGATGAACAGCTTGGCGGTGGTCTGGGTGTCGGCGCTAAGGCCCGACAGGGCGTCGAAGCCGTTCATCAGGTTCGTCGCGAGATCCTTGGCCGCGGCGTCGTTGCCGGCGTTCAGCAGCGTGGGCAGAAAGCCCAGGGCGACGGCGTATTGCAGCACCGCGACGTCCTTGGCCTCAGCGTTGCCGGCGAAGCCCAGCGGGCCTTCCGGCGCCTTGATCTTCGCGGTCTTGGCCAGGTCGATCGACTTGGCGTTGGTCTTGGCGCTGGCCATCTGCGACGCGAGCACCGTCCAGGCGCCCGTGTTGCCGCCGGCCATCAGCATGGGCTGCACGGCGACGGTGTGGCTGGCCAGGAGTTCATCCTTGGTGATCTCGACCTTGGTCAGGTCGACCTTGGGCTTCTCAGGGGCCGGGGCGGGCGCCGCGGCGGCAGCTGGAGCCGGGGCAGCCTCAGCGGGCTTGGCGGCCTCCTTCTTGGCGTCCTTGGTGGCGGCGGCCTTCTTGGCAGCGGGCTTCTGGGCGAGCGCCGGAGCGCCCACCAAGGCCAGCGCGGCCACCAGGGCAGCAGCGCTCATCATGCGATTCATCAAGCTCTTCATGTTCAGGTCTCCTGTCGTTCGGTGCTGCGTTCAGCGGTGGGACCGTGTCCCGCGCTCGCGGCGGTCGTTACTTCGACGAGATGCGCTACTTCGACGAGATGCGCTTCTTCCAGTCCAGCCGGCCCATCGCCACCGAGGCGCACGCCTTGGTGGTGGCCTGCGGCGGGTTGACGACCAGCACCGCGTACACGCCGCTGCCCGGAAGGGTCCACGCCGCGATCAGGTCTTGGGTCAGCACGCCCTTGCTCATCAGTTGGTCGCCGCGAATCAGGCCGAAGAAGAGGGGCGTATCCGTGGTCTGGAACTTCACCATCGCCACCAGGTCGGCCGTGCCGACCACCTGGGCCGACATCACGAGCTTCTGATCGGGCTCCAAGCAGACTTCGCGCTTGACGTCGATCGAGACCGGCAGGTCCTTGGGGCTGAAGGCGTCGGTCAGGGCCGCGCCGCCGTTGCCGCGGGCGTCGTCGACCACGGTCTTGACCTGCCACGCGGGCGTCGCGAACGACTGACGCAGCGCCAGATTGATCGCCTTGTTGATGCCGAGCAGGTTGCCGTCCATGTCGTACAGCGGTCCACCGGACGAGCCGCTGGAGATGTCGGCGCTGTGCACGATGTTCTCCGCGCCCTTCTCGCCAACGACGTTGGTGACCTCGCCGCTGTACACGGACAGGCCCTGGCCGCCGGTGTTGCCGATCGCCTGCACCTTGGTGCCGCGCAGCGACTTCGGGTCGTCCGGACGCTCGACCAGCCCGAGCTCGCCGACCTCGGATTGTCCTGAGGCCTGCAGGACGGCGATGTCCAAGTCCTCGTTCAGCGAAAGGATCCTGTCGAAGTTGTACGTGGTGCCGTAGTCGTCCTTGCCTTCCATCTTCAGCGCTTTGCCGGCGACGTGGGCGTTGGTGAGGATGGTGCGGTTGTCGAGCCAGACCGCGCTGCCGCTCCAACCGGCCTGCTGGATCTGCGTGCCGTCGAACTGGTAGCCGGCGGCGGTGACTTGCAGCGTCTGCTTGCGCCAGTCAACGCCACCACCACACGCGGACGTGAGGGCGACGAGGACCAGCAGGGCCGACATCAGGACGGTGCGCAGCACATGACGGGCTGCGAGACGACCAGAATTCATCGAGGTTCTCCCGGGGTTCAGTGCGAGTACCGCGCGCCATCCCCAAAGTCGGGGGAATGCTGGCCGGGTCTTGCAAGGACGATGGAAAGTCGGGCGAGAAGCGCCACACGATTGGTAAATCGGCTGTACCGCACATAGGACGCGGCGTCAACGCTTTCGATCTACGGCCGGGGCGCATGGGGGCGCAGTCCAGCGATTCGACAGCAGGCGCTGGGTGGGACAAGGCTGCCTCTCACCTCGTGCATTCCCGAGTTACTGCACCTAACGGGGAGGCGCGCGCCGTCGCAATTGCGGTTAGGATGCGCCCCTTGCGGCCTGACCCGCACCGAGATTGTCCCGATGCCTGACGACCTTCCCCAGTCCGCATCCGCCGCGCCCGCCGGTCAGTCCGACACGGGGGGACGCGCGGCCTTGCGGGGCGAACGCCTGTCCGAGTGGGTGTCGGGTTTGGGTGTGCTGGCGACCCTTGCGCTGGTGCGGGTGGCCGTGGGTGCCGTGCAGCGTTTGGCCCTGTTGGCCCGTCCCGACGCGTTCGGGCAGCCGATGGTGAGCAAGCTGGAGTGGTATTGGTTCCACGCCATCGCGCTGGATGCGCTGGAGGCGGGGCTGCTGGCTTGCCTGCCCGCGCTGCTCTGGACGGTCGCCGTGGCGGTGGCTGCGCCGGGTTCGCGGGTGCTGCGACGGCTGCGCCGGGTGTCGGTGGCGTTGTTGATGGCGTTGCTGCTGCTGGTGACGCTGTGGGCGGCGGTGGATCACGAGGTGATGCGCTTCGTTGGCGCACACCTGACGCCGGACTACGTCGAGACCTATGCCAACCCCGCGTCGATCTTCGAAGTGCTTCGTGCCCTGTGGACCGATCAGGGCGGCCCGTTCCTGCCTGTCGTGCTGCTGGTCGGGTCGCTGACGATCTCGTTTCTGGCGATGCGCAGGGCGCAGCGGGCAGCCTTGTCGATGCGGCAGGCGGCGCAGCGGATGCTGGGGTTCGGGGTGCTGGTGGCGACCAGCTGGATGTTGGTGAACGTGTGGTGGCCCGGTCAGTTCCGGCTGTGGCGCTTGGCGACTCCCGTGGAGTTGGTGTGGGGCGCGCTCGGGTCGGGCGCGCTGGTGCATCTGGACCCGGTCGAGGCGCGCAAGGCCGCCCAAGCGCACCGCGTGCGCTGGGCCCGGGGGCAAGGCCTGACCCAACCGCAGGCCGAAGCAGCGTTTCCCCTGCCCGACTTTCCGCTGTACCACGCCACGCCGTACGCGCGCTGCCGGTTGGCGGCGGGGGGGCTGGTGCAGGTCGCGGTGGGCCTGAACTGCTCGGCGGATGCCGACCGGGACGGCGTGCCGTTGAGCCGCGACTGCGACGACGACACGCCACAAGTGCATCCGGACGCTGCAGATCTTCCCGGCGACGGCGTGGACCAGGACTGTGACGGCGTGGACGCCCAGCCGTGGAACGTGGTCGTGTTGGTGCTCGAGTCGCACCGTTCGATCAGCGTGGGGCACGTCGGGACGACCAAGGACTCGTGGTCGCCGCAGCTGGACCGTCTGGCCGCCACCGGCGCGGCGTGGGCGAGGGGCAGCTCGAACGGGGTGCCGACCATCGCGACCTTCATGGCGCTGCACACGTCTCTGTTGCCGCATCCGGACGTCTACGTCGCCACGCGATTTGTCGCGGCTGGCATCGTCGGGTTGCCGGACGTCCTGCGGCGACACGGGTATTTCACCGCGTTCTTCTCGGCAGCCGACCCGGCGTGGGACAACCAGTCACCGTGGCTCGCCCGCTGGTATGACCACATCGACTTCGACCGCTCGCGAGAATCGGACGCGGCGATGTTGCAGCACATGCGGACCTGGCTCTCCCGCGAGCGGCTGACGGAAGGGCGCGATGCGCAAGGCCACATTCGGCCGTTCTTTGCGATGGCGTTCACCCGCAACAACCACTTTCCGTTCCCCCGCGACGAGGGCGTTGGCACGACGGGACCCGACACGATGGCCGCGCGGATGCGCGACACGATGCGCTACACCGACCACCACGTGGCGGCGCTGATCGACGGCCTGCGGAGCGAGCCCTGGTTTGACCACACCGTCTTCCTCATCACGGGCGACCACGGCTTTCCGCTGGGCGAGCACGGCAACCTGCGCCTCCACGAGACCGCCCACGTCGCGGCGACGGGCGTGCCGATCGTGATCTTGGGCAACCATCCCAAGCTGTTGCGACTGGGCAGGGGCTTGCGGCCCGAGCCGGCGAGCCACGTGGATCTGGCGCCGACGATTCTGGACCTGCTGGGGATCGACGGTTCCGGTGCATGGATGGGGCGGTCATTGGTGGGACCGGGGGTGGGCGAGTCGCTGACGATCGCCCGCGGCGGCTGGGCGCTGGAGCGTGGTCGGGAGCGCGCGATCGTGCTGCCGCGGTCATGGCAGCAGGCCGACGGCGTGACGGTGTACGACCGACTGGCAGATCCCTTGGAGGTTCGACCACTTGCGGACCCTGCCAGGCATGGACCGGCGCTGGCGGCAGAGGTCGCGCGGGCCGCGCGCTGGATGGCGTGGCTGTATGAAAGGGACCGGCTGTGGCCGCCTCAGGCGATACCCGTTGTGCGCCATCGGCCGTGACGTTCAGCCTGCCGATCGCTCGAACCCCAGACGTTCCTTCAGGAAGCGCTGCACTCGGCCGTGAATGAGACCGGGGAACTCCAGCGGCGTGTAGTGCGAGCCGCCAGCGATCTCCAACAGCTCTGCCTTCGGAATGCGCGCAGCCATTTCGCGGCTCTGGGAGATCGGCGTGAACAGGTCGCGGTCGCCAGAGACGATCAGCGTCGGCCGGTCGACAAACGGCAGCAGTGCCGCGGTGCAGTGTTCTCCCAGCGCGTTCAGCGTCGCCATGTAGCGTGGCATGTGCAGCATGGCGACCTGTTCGGCCAGCGTGACGAACATCTCCTCGTCCAGCGTGTCTCCCACCAGACCCACCAGTCGCAAGGTTCGCAGGGCGGCGCGGGTGCGGGCCAGGCGGCGAGCGACGGGCTGCAGCGGCTCGGCCAGCGGCGCAATCGACTGCAAAGCGCGCATGATTGCCGGGATGTAGGGCACGACCGGCGACTTGCCCAGCACGGGGGCAAACGCGGTTGCAAACGGCTTACCGTAGGTGCCGTTGACCAGCACCAGCCCCAGCACCCGGTCGGCCTGGTGACGGTAGAACTCGAACACGACCTGCACGCCCATCGACCAGCCGATCAGCACCGTCTGGTCGACGCCGAAGTGGTCCAGCACGGCTCGCAGATCGTCGACCTGCGCTTGCACGGTGTAGTCGCTCCCCGAGGCGCATGGTCCCGAGTGGTACAGACCTCGGTAGTCCCAACTGAGGATGCGGTGGTGGGTGCCGAAGTCCTCGATGAAGTACCGCCAGGCGTCGATGTTGCCGCCCAGACCGTTGGCGAGCATCAGCACGGGCCCGGGACCGGCACCGCACTCGTACACGGCCAGTTGGGTGCCATCGCGGGCCGAGATGCGCGACTCGTGGATCGGGATCATCGAAGAACTCCTTGCTTCAGAAGACTTTCTTGGTGTCCAGCAGGATAGTCACCGGGCCCTGGTTGCACAGCGACACGGCCATGTCGGCGGCGAACACGCCTTCAGCCACCCGCAGTCCCGCCGTGCGCAGGCCGACCGCCACTTGCTCGACCCGCCGACGGGCCTCGACGGGTTCCATCGCCGTGATGAAGGCTGGCCGCTTGCCGCGCCGGACGTCGCCGTGCAGGGTGAACTGGCTGATCAGCAACACCTCGCCGCCCGTCTGCACCACGTCCACGTTCATCCGGCCCCCGGCGTCGGGAAAGATGCGCAATCCTGCGACCTTGTCGACCATCGCCGTCACGTCCGCGTCGCCGTCGTCCTGACCCACCGACAGCAGCACGCACAGCCCGAACGGCCTGCCAGCGCCGCCGATGGCGCCCACCACTTGCCCATCGACCGCGACGGATGCCTCGCTGACTCTCTGCACAACTGCCCGCACGCGTGACCTCCCTTTCTGCGGATACGGCCCCGCCTGCTTGCGCGGTTCCTCACCACGCCTCCATAATCCCCCGTTGCGATTTCGGCCAGTCCCAGTGCGGTCCCGGCCGGAACCTCTCCTTGTTCCCGCCGGTTGCGCAAGGCCGGCCGTGGGGTTGCCCGATGCCGTTCGACCTCGCTCAGGCCGCCCGCACGGTTCGCCGTCGGTACAGCGACGCGATCGGTTTTCGCCAGACGTTGCTGGACCTTCTGTTTGCCGCCGGCTGCAGCGTCCGCGAGCAGGCTGTGGCGCTGGAGCACGGCGATGCCGTTTTCGTGCGGACGTCCGGTCCCGCGGCGCCAGTCGGTGGCCCCCCGCTGGTGCTCGTCGCCGTCGACCTCGATCCTCCCTCGTCGCTGACGCTGCTGCCTGACCGCCCTGCGGCTTGGCCGGTGCCGCTGGCTTCGCTAGGGGGGCCCGCGGTCGCCATCGGCTGGCTCGCGGCCCTGCACGCCCTGTTGCACTCGAATCGTCAGAGGCCATGGGAGGTTGTGTTCGTCCGCGGTCCTGCGCTGGGGCTAGCCGCCGACCTGCACGCCATGCTGCAGGGGCTGCCGGCCGATGCTGAGGTGGTTCAGATCGTGCCCGGGCTGCCCGCAGGGGCGGTTCCGGGTGTCGCGCCATTGGATTTGGTGCGGCTGGATCTTGTACGTCCGCGCAACATCTGGCGTTTTCCTGCGTGCGACCACACGTGGTCCGTCTCGGCAAGTGTGACGGGTGGTGACGCGCTGCCGCGGCTACGGGCCCTGCTCGCGGGTCTTGGCTCAGGAGCGGCTTGGACGCTGCACGACCTGCACCTTCAGCCCGGTCGCGCGTCGCACCTGTCGGCTGTCCTGCGGACTTCGGTGCCGCTGCCGCAAGACACGGCCTTCACCGTGCGCGAGCTGGAGGCAGAGCAACGGTTGCTGTTCCCCGTCAATGACGCCCTGTCCGGCCTCGCGCATCTGTCCGCTCTGCCTGCGGAATTGGTTCACGGGCTGGCCGCACCGCTGCACGCCGAGGTCATGCCTGACGGCCTGACGGTGCACGCGCTGGTCGCTGGCTCCGTCGACATCGACACGCTGCCGGACCGCGTGGGGCCGTTGTCGCTGCAGTGGGACGTCGGCCAGCTGACGCGGCGCACCCCCGCGGTCGAGTTGGACGTGGCTGACGTCCAAGCGGTGCAAGGTCCGCTGCCGGCAGGGGCTGAGCGGGCCGCCGTGGTCTGGCGCACCCCAAGTCTGGAAGCCGACGACGAGGCCGTCGAATTGGCCCACGCCATCGGACAGTTGCTGCGCGCTCCGGCAGCTCATCCGGCGTGAGGCCCGCTTGAAGACCGTTGACCTCCGCCTTCCCCTCGACCCCACCGGACCCGCGCCGGGTGACGGCGACCCCGCGTTGGTGCGCGCCGTGGCTGTTGCGCTTGGTCTGCGTCCGGGCGACCTGACGACGGTCGTCGTCCGCAAGCGCTCGCTGGACCTGCGCCGTCGTCGCGAGCCGGCCTGGGTGTTGCGCTGTGACGCCTTCCTGACGGGGGACGTGCCGCCGGATGGGTCGCTGCCGGCGCTGCTGCGGCCTCTGAAGCTGGCCAAGAAGATCGAGGGGTTGCGGCCGATCGTGGTCGGCTCGGGCCCGGCCGGCCTGTTTGCGGCGCTTGCGTTTGCCGATGCTGGCGTTGCCTGCACGCTGGTCGAGCGGGGCGGAGCCGTCGAGGACCGCAACTTGCACGTGCGCGACCTGCGCGTCGACGGTCGGCTCAACCCCGAGTCGAACCTGTGCTACGGCGAGGGCGGCGCGGGGACCTATTCCGACGGCAAGCTGTATACGCGCTCCAAGCACCCGCTGGTGCGCCAGGTCTACGAGCGGCTGGTGGCGCTGGGGGCCAGTCGCGAGATCCTCGTGCAGGCGCACCCGCACATCGGCACGAACCGCCTGATTCCACTGATGAAGCTGCTGCGAGCGGCGCTGAGAGAGGCCGGGCATACGCTTGAGTTTGGCGCGCGGGTCGATGACCTGCTGGTCGACCGCAGCGGCCCACGCCCCCGCGTGATCGGTGTGCGTCTGGCCGACGGGCGCGAGCTGCACGGCGGTCCGGTGCTGCTGGCGACCGGCCACTCGGCGCGCGACACCTACGCGATGCTGGCCAGTCATGACATCACGATGCAGCGCAAGGACTTTGCGATTGGCGCCCGGGTCGAGCACCCCCAGGACCTGATCGACGAGGTGCAGCTGGGACCGCTTGCGGGCAGTCCGGCGATCGGACCGGCGGAGTACTTTCTGGCGCAGACGGTGACGGGCGGGCGCGGCGTCTACTCGTTCTGCATGTGTCCGGGCGGGTTCGTCCTGCCGTCGCCCACCGCGCTGGAGCACCTCAACGTCAACGGCATGTCGAATGCCAACCGAGGGTCCACCTTCGCGAATGCTGCGTGGGTGACGCAGGTGGCGGCCGACGACTTCTTCCTCGAGCAACCGGGCGATCTGGACGACGACCCCCGGTTCGGCGCGCATGTGGCGGGCGGCGCGCTTGTGGGTTTGGCGCTGCAGGGCGCGCTCGAGCGGGCGGCGTTCCTGGCTGGCGGGGGCGGCTATCGGGCACCGGCGCAGCGGCTGGTCGACTTCGTTGCCGAGCGGGACTCTGCGGATCTGCCTGAGAAATCGACCTACCGCCCCGGCGTGACGCCCGCGCGCCTGGACCGCTTGCTGCCGTCGCGGTTCGTGCGGGCGCTGCAGCAAGGCGCGCGACAGGTCGACCGCCACCAGCTGCGGGGCTACCTGTCTCGAGAGGCGATGATCGTGGGGGTCGAGACCACGACGTCGTCGCCCGTGCGCGTCGTGCGCGGTGTCGACCGACAGTCGGTCAGTCACGAAGGGCTGTACCCCTGTGCAGAAGGCGCAGGCTATGCGGGCGGGATCGTGTCGTCGGCGATTGACGGGATGGTCAGCGCTTATGCGGTGTTGGCTGCGGCGGGCGTCGTGGCGGCGGTCGACCTTCCCGCCGGCGTGCTACCTGTGCCCGGGGACCCGCGCGGACCGGAACCTGAGGCGGACTAGCCCGGTGGGTCAAGTCGCCCGCGGGCGTCGGCGGCGCACGTCTTGCGGGTTGACTTGCAACAGCTCCGCGCGCTCACGCTGCACGATCTCCAAGTACGCCTCACTGGACAGCAGGGGCTCGACGCGACCGGCCTCGACCTCGGCCTCCAGCCACGCCACCACCTGCCCCAGCCACGGCCCCGGTCCCAACCCGGTCGCCTGCATCACGGTGTGTCCCAGACCCTTGGGCAGCGGGGGCACCTTGGCGTCCTCTTCGGCGATGCGGGGGATGCGGGCGTTGAGTTCCTCAGCCAGCGAGCGTACTTCGGCAATTCGCCAGGCGCGCTTGGTCGTGAAGTCGCTCTGCGAAAAGGCGATCACGTCCTGCAAATGCGGCCCCATGTCGCGGATCAGTCGACGCACCGCACTGTCGGTCCAGTCTGTCGTATAGACGTTGGCGCGTGCGTGGTTGGCGATCACGTAGACCACGCGGTCGCGCAGCTCCGGGTCGAGGTGAAAGCGGCCCGCGACGCCCTCCATCAGCGACGCGCCCATCTCTTCATGCCGGAAGAAGTGGACCTTGCCCTGCTTGTTGACCGTACGCGTCCACACCTTGCCGGTGTCGTGCATCAGTGCCGCCCAGCGCACAGCGGGACTGTACGGGCACTTCTCGATCACCTGCAGCGTGTGGTCCCAGATGTCCTTGTGGTGCACCGGGCAGCCCTTGTGGAAGTCGATCATCGCGACGACTTCGGGGACCATCAGTTGCAACACCATGGCTTCGTGCAGGAAACGCAGCCCAGTTCCGGCGAATTCGCCCAGCAGTACGGTGCCAAAGCGCTCGCACCACAGGGCGCGATCCAGCGACAGCACGTTGCCGGCATCGCGCTGCGCCGCCCGCACCGCCTCGATCGGGGGTTTCAGGCCCGACTGCGCTGCCCAGACGGCAAGGTCCAGGATGTGCCGAGGGTTGCCTTGGACAAACTTCCGCAGGTCCGATCGTAGGCCCAGCCTTCCCTCGGCCGCATCCGCAAGGCCGCCAGTGGAATCGACGATCTCGCCGCCCGCACCCACCGCGACCGCCCATGCCCGCACCGGCTCGGCCGCCAGATGTTGCAACAGCGCGTGCGCAAAAGGTTCTGTCTCGACGGTACGGAGTTGCATCGGCCAGTCTTGCGGCGTCTCAGGGCACTTTTGCGCGGGACCGCTGGCCAGAATCGTCCACGGCAGGCCCGTGGGCAGGGGCGTGCCGCTGGCCAGCGCGAGTGCTGCGGGACCGACGACGGCCACTTCGACCCCCCGCTCGCTTGCGGCGAGCAGCCAGGCCCTCAGGTCGTCAGGGGTCGCAGGGACTGGAGGCACGGGCAAACCTTTCGGTGTGGGACGCAGCACGGCGCGCGCGGTGTAGCGGTGCATCGGGGCGAGGTCAAGCCCGAACAAGGCAAAGCCCAGCCCGACACGTTCGTTGACACTTCTCGCGGCTGGGTGGTACCTACCCTCAGTAGGTTTCGGTTTCACACTGAGGCCGGGGGCAGGATGAAGAAGGCGCTTCCCAAGCTCAATCGGACCGCCGCAGACTTCCTCTCGTCGGAAGAGGGCGCGATCAGCGACAAGCAGGAAGCCACGCTGGCTACGCTGGGCGACCTGTCAGGCCCTGAGCCCCTGTTCCCCGATGCCCAAGACATGCGCGCGGAGCACTGCAGCCACGGTTCACATGGCAGCCACGGTTCGCACGGCAGCCACGGCTCGCACGGCAGCCACGGCTCGCACGGCAGCCACGGTTCGCACGGCAGCCACGGCAGCCACGGTTCGCACGGCAGCCACGGTTCGCACGGCTCCTGGTAACACCCCAGAACCTCTTGTCCATCACGACGGCAGAATTGGTTCCGGCAGCACGGACAGCTGCCTGCGCAGGCGTTGGATCAGGTTGCGGTGCGCGCGCTGCAGCTGGTCCGTCGATGCCGTGCCCTGCGTCGCCAGCTGGTTCAGCGACAAGTCGGCGCCGTAGTGGCCGTTCAGCACCAGTCGCTCGGCGCTGCCAAGCTCCGGCAACACGGCCGCAATCGCCCGCCCCAGGTCCAGCCGGGTCGAGATCGTCACTTGCGGCGCCGCGCTTGCCAACACCAAGCCGTGGATATGGAAATCGCGGCGGGTGCGCCACTGTCGCGCCTCGCGGCGAACGGCGTCCAGTGCGCGGCCCCGCACCCGACCAAAGGCGTACGTCATCAGCGTCGGTCCGCGCGAGGCATCGAAGCGGCTGGCGCACTCGACCAGCGCCAGCAACGCTTCGCCCGTCGAGTCCTGACCGATGTGCCGAGCGAAGACCTCGCGCTGACTGATGCGCATCGAGACCTGCACGGCGCGGTCATCGATCGGCAGCGACCCGGGCCAAGTCCTTCCGGGCGCAGCGAATTCCTCGGAGCTCTGGGTGACGGGAAACGCGGCGGGCGTCGGCATGGTGTCTTCCTGACTTGGCGGAAAGGGTGGAAATTGGGATGGGCAGCGGCGCCGCGGGTCGATCGGCCCCGGCGTGCCCCGACCCTTGTGCAAGTCTGTGGCCGGAGCGCCGCGTAAAGCGTAAAGGTCAAGTGTTTCAGTTGATTAAGAAGCTGAATCGCAAGTATTGCTGCAACCCGACTGGGGTGTCGGTGCCCCGGCCTCGCGGCCCCACCCGGCATCGGCGCCAGTCCATGCGATTTCGTTGACGGCGCCGCAGTCGCGATTATCGTCACCTCGACTCCCCGCGGCCACATGGCCCTAGGTGTATCCAGCAAAGAGGGAACCCCATGATGCAGAACCCTGTTGCCCGCTTGCGCCTCACCACCGCGCCCTTCTCGCTGGTGCTGCTGCTGGTGCTCGGATGGGCCGGATGCGAGGGCCAGCCGGACAAGCCTCGCCCCCCGGCCGCGCCGGGAGCCGATGTCGCAGCGGCAGAGCCCACCGTCCCGTTGTCACCCGCGCGCACGCTGCCCGAGGTCGCCGCCCACGTTGCGGCGCAGGTCGAGCAGGTCGTGAAGGCCGAGCCCGCCGCGCTGGCCAAGGCCATTTTGGCGACCGGCCCCGATGCAAAGGTGGTCAAGTCCATGTACGGAGAGCCGAAACTGCGCTTCTTCGGCATCGACGGCCAGCCCAATGCCGACGGTGCACAGGTGCTGAAGCTGCTGGGCGAGCTGGACCGTCACGGCATCGACAAGGCCGGCTATCGGCTGGATGCGCTGGATGCGGCGCTCGCGGGCGTGCGCAAGGCCTTCGAGCAAGAGCGTGCGGCCGTGCTCGCACTGCAGTCCCGGCCCCGCGTCGCCGTCGTAGCGCAGGCCGCAGCGGTGTGGCTGCGTGGTGGTGAGGGCGGCGAACTGGTGCTGGTGCGAGCCGGCGGCGACCAACTGGTTGAGGCTGGATTGCGCAAGCTGGACGAAGGGTTGCCCAAGGTACTGGAAGCGGCGGCGCTGGCTCGTCAGGCGATCTGGCAGGCCGACTTGGAGATCTCGCGGGCGGCCGTCCGCTACCTGGTCGACTTCGAGCTGGCCAAGCCCGCGCATCCCCTGAACTACACGCCTCCGTCCGAGGTCCGACGGATGTCGGAGACGTTTGGCGACAAGCTGGTGGCGCGCCTTGGCAACAGCCGCGGCAAAGTTGCGGAGGTCATGCGATCGGCTTGGCCGACCCATCCCCAGTACGCGGCGCTGCTGGACGCGGGCGACTTGTACGCGAAGTACGTCGCGGCGGGGGGCTGGCAGCCACTGCCCAAGCTGGCCGCCAAGAAGGTGGCCAAGGGCGACACCGGGCCGTTTGTCGATGCACTGCGCGAGCGGTTGGCGGCAGAGGGCTATGACCCCGGTGACGGTCAGGGATTCGACGAGGGCTTGAACGAGGCGGTGGTCAAGTTTCAGGAAGGCCACCAACTCGACGCCGATGGCGTGGTTTCCAAGACGACCATTTCGGAACTGGACGTGCCTGCCGAGCGACGCTTGGAACTGATCCGCTTGTCGTTGGAGCGCTACCGCGAGAGCGAGGGCCGCAATCCAGAGAACTTCCATATCTTCGTCAACATCGCCTTCCAGAAGCTGTGGGTTTACGAGGATGGCAAGGTCGTGCGCGAGCACCGGGTCATCGTCGGCAACAACGAGAACAGCGAAGACCAGCAGACGCTGATGAAGGGCAAGATCAACCGCACCAAGATGTTCTCCAAGCCGATCACACGGGTGATTCTGGCTCCCCGGTGGTACCCGACGCAGCGCGTGATCGAGTTGGAGATCCAGAAGTCGCTCGCCAAGCAACCGGACTACCTGGAGAAGCATGGCTACGTGTCTGAGATGGGCGCCGATGGAGTCGAGACCTACTACCAGAAGGCCGGTCCCGACAACCTGTTGGGCGACGTGAAGTTCCAAGGGCCGAACAAGTACAACATCTACCTGCACGACACGCCGTTCCGGGCGTTGTTCGGCAAGGCCCGGCGCGCCTTCAGTCACGGCTGCATCCGGGTGCAGAGCCCGATCGACCTGGCTGAGGACCTGCTGCAGCGCGACCGGGGCATGACGCCTGGGCAGATTCGGGCGGCCATCGACGAAAAGGAGGAGAAGATCGTCAACCTGAAGACCCCGATCCCGGTCCACATCGACTATGCGTCGGCAGGCGTGGACGAGGAAGGACACGTGGTGTTCGGCAACGATGTCTACGGGTACGACCAAGCCTTCTTCGACGGGCTGCTTCCCGTAGAAGAGGCAAAGGAGTACAAAGCGGCTTCGGTCAGGGGCCTTTAGCCGCAAGTACTCACGCGGCGCGACCGAGCTGAGTCGGCCGAGCCTGACGCAACATACCGCAGGAATTACGGATGGCGCGACCGCCTGAACCCTCGACACCCCATGGGGCTCCAAAGCTCGAGGTCGACATCCGCATTCTGGAGGATGGGCGCGTCGTCTTTGGAGACCTGCCGCCAGCGTTGGCCGAGGTTGCCGACGTGCTGGCGGCAACGACCACCGGCCTGAGCACAGGACAATCACCCATGGTTTTGGCCAGTTCGCAGCTTCGTCCCGACCGCACCGCAAGGGGGGAGCGTTGAAACGGCTTTGCCCCAAGTGTGGCAAGCGCACCGACGCCGTTCGCTGTCCGTCGGACAGCACGGCGACGCTTGTCTTGGGCGGCAATCCCGAGAGCAAGCTTGCGGAAGGCACTGAGATCAACGGTCGCTACCGCATCGGCACGCTGATCGGCCAAGGCGGTTTCGGCGCCGTCTACAAAGCCACTGCGCTGGCCACCGATCAGGACGTCGCCATCAAGCTGCTGGCCGTCCCGCTCGACAGCGGCGACTCCGACACGATCCTGCGCTTTTTCGCAGAGGCGCAGGTCACGGCCTCGCTGAAGCACCCCAACACGATTCGGGTGTTCGACTTCGGCCAGACCGAGGGCGGCGCGCTGTACATCGCGATGGAACTGCTGCGCGGTCAGACGCTCAACGATCTGCTGAAGCATCGGCTCGAGACCCAAGAGGTTCTGACCGAAGCGATGACGCTGGACTTGGGCATCCAGACGCTGCGCAGCCTTGCGGAAGCTCACTTGGCCAATCTGGTTCACCGCGACCTGAAGCCGCACAACATCTACCTGCATGAGGTCGAGGGCGACGACCCCGTGGTCAAGGTGCTCGACTTCGGCATCGCCAAGCGGCTGGGCTCGAACCTGACGGGCACCGGCAAGGCGTTTGGTACGCCGTCGTACATGAGTCCGGAGCAGGCGCAGAACAAGGAGCTCGACCGCCGCAGCGACCTCTACTCGCTGGCGGTCGTGCTGTACCAGTGCGTGGCCGGCCAGCCGCCGTTCGACGGGGACAACCCCTTGGCCGTGCTGCTGTCTCACGTTCGCGACCCGGTGCCGGACTTGCGCAAGGTCGCTCGCACTCCGGTCAGCGAGGGCTTTGTGGCCGTGCTGGAGCGCGCGCTGGCCAAGGATCCTCAGGAGCGGTTCAAGTCCGCGATCGAGATGCGTCAGGCCATGGAAGCGGTGCGCGCGCAGAACTGGACCGAGCCGATGCGGATGCCGCCGGCCGTTGCTGCGGCGCCCATGCGCTCGGCGGCCGATGCCGTTGGCACCGCGGGCTATGACGTGGCCGCGGACCTGCACACCGCTGCGTACGCGCCGTCGCTGCATGGCGACTATTCGGCGACGTCTCCGGCCGGCCACGACGCTGCGGCAGCGGTCGTTCTTCACCACACCCTTCAGGCGAATCGGTTGCCGCTGGCCACGCCCAGCGCCCCACCCGTTGTCGGCGAGTTTACCGCCTGGGTCGACAAGCAAGAGTTCGCAGACGCACTGGAGCCGACGCGAGAAGACGTGCCGCAGATTCAACCGCCCATCCGCAACCGGCCAGCCGGATGGACCGCGCTCGCCGTCGCGTTCACCCTGCTTGCGGTCGGTGGCCTTGCGACGTTCTGGGCCGTCAGCACCCGCTCCAGTCGGCCCGCGACACCGCCGCCTCCAGTCGAGATCGCGGCAGAAACGGCCGTCCAGCCTGCCGTTCCGAAGACCGAGCTTGCGCCGATTCCCGCCGTGGCCGAACCCGTCGCCCCGACCCCAGCGGCCGCTGTGATCGCTCCGGTCATCCTGCAAGTGCGCATCGAGACCACGCCGGCAGGGGCGAGCCTGACGATCGGCAACCGAGAGGTGGGCCTGTCGCCGGTGCTGGTGGATGTGCCCGCAGACGGTCGGGTGTCGGGCGTCGCGAAGCTCGCGGGCTACGAGGACGTGGCGTTGGACCTTGGACGTGACTCGGCGCCGCTGGTCCAGGTCGAGCTGAAGAAGGTAGATCCCAAGGCGAATGCGCTGGCGAAGAAGCCGCCGCGTCGCCCGTTGCGCCCCAACGGGTCATCGCCGGAACCCGATCGCCCCAAGCAGAAGAGCGCCTTGGAAGAACGGCTGTAGCGACGACCGCCGTCGCCCCCCGACCTAGCGATTTCCCTTGAGTCGAATCAGGCAGTTCCGGCCGTCGGACGTGCACCGCAGCGGCTTGCCCGCCTTGCGCAGCGCCTTGTCGATCGGATGCGGTGAGATCGCGGGCACCAACGCCGTCACTGCCGAGTTCGTGGGCGACACCGCGAGGTCCGCGAGCTTGGGGAAGACGGCGCCCGCCACCTCCCCCAGGGCCGCACCACCGGGCCGGGCCGGCAGCAGGGTCACCGTCAGGCGGTGTTCCTGAAGCAGGGAAGCGTCGGCGGGGGTCAGCACCGCCGGCCGCAGCGGCTCGGTCGACTTCAGCACGCCGGGGAACCACGCCAAGGCGTTGCGCCGGTCGTCGCGGCCCAGTCGGGTATCCGCAAACAGCGCGGCCACCGTGGCCAGAATGACGAAGGCGACCATGCCACCGCGGCGGCGACCGCGCGACCAGACCACCAGCGCCACGAACACATCGGCACCCTGAACGACCCCGACCACGACGAGCAGCGGCGCCAGCACGATCAACGCGTCGATCCCGCCCGGCACTGCAGGCGTGCCCGCGACAGCCAAGGCCGCCATCCAGAGGGTCAACAGGCCTGCCGACAGCGCCCACGCCGTCCGCCCGGCTTGAAGCGCGCGCACCGTGCCCCCGGCGACCAGCCCCAGCAGGACGACGGGCAGCTGACCCGCCACCGCCACCACGGGGCCGACGTAAGGCCAGCCGGCCAGCCCAATCCGCGGCGACGGACTGTAGGCACGAAGGCTTGCCAAGGACTCGTTCCACAACGACTTCATCCCGTCCTTGGGCAGGACGACCAACAGCATCGCTGCGGCCAGCACCAGTGCCGTCAACCACGCGAGGCGGACCCTGCGCACGGTCAGGCCGGTCTCCGCGTCTGAGGGGGCGTCGTCGTCGTGCCGGGCAGTTGGGCGAGGCCACACCAGCACTGCCAGACCGAGGGCCGGCGCCGTCACGAGCCCCAGCGGATGCGCCAGTGCCGCCAGCGCGAGGCCGAACGCCACGACCAGTGCGCCGCGCCGGGGTCGCTCCTCCAGCCAGGCCCCGCCCAGCGCGATGGCCACTGCGGACAGACCCAGCAGCGACTCGGCGGAGAACGTCGTGACGGCCTGTCGTCCCGCAGGCCACACCAACAGGACCGTGACCGTCGCAAGGGCCGTCCAGACGCCGCGAACCTCAAGGGCGAGCCGGGCCGCGCCGAACAGCAACAACGTCGCCGCCGTGAACTGCAGGAAAGCCACGGTCTGAGCGGGCGAGTGATGCAGGTGCTGGGCGACCCAAGCGATCACCAGGCCGAATCCCGGCTTGGCCGTGCCGTCCGCGGCGAACTGTCTCAGCCACGGCGCTGCGGTGGCGGACACCGACGGGCCCGACGCAAGCATCATGGCCGTCACCGCCAAGGCCGCGACCGCCGCTGCTGCGACCGCGAACCAGTCGACCAGCAGGCGAGTGCAGCCGCGCCAAAGGGGGGCATCGTCGGCGACCCTGCGGGCGAGGTTCAGGGGAGAGCGCATCATTCCTCGCGTCCCGGGGAAGCAGGCTTGGGCGAAGGCGCTCGATCCGGAGGCGGCGGCGCTTGGCGAGTTCCCGTCATCTGCAGGGCCAGACAGGCGTGGCGGTAGTGATGGTCGCTGGACCGCAGCTCGATCTTCAGCTCGCCCCTTGGCGCGCCGGCTTCGATGTTACCCTGAAAATCCGATGGCTTGCGTGATTGGTCGACGCGCGCCTGCACCACTTGCGCTCCGCCTGCGAACACGCGCACCGAGACCTCGGCACCGTCGCCGACTTCGTCCAGCAACGCCAGACGGCCGGTGATGGTGTCGCCCAGACCGGTGTCGCGGAAGCGCAGCATCGTCGTCGCGCCGCCCGGCAACGGGTGCATCCACGTGCAGCGCAACGCCTCACCGCCCGCATAGCCTGCCAGCGGGCCGACGAAGGCCCAAGGCTCGGTCCCGCAGACGAATCGCTGGTCCTGCGGCCGCCACTCGCACGACCGTTCGTCGCTCGTCCCCGGCAGCCCCACCGACACCGCGGCTTTGGGCAGCTCCCGCTCCAGCAGGAACACATCGTGGCGGGCGGCGCGCGGCTCCACGGGTCCCCATGCCACCAACGCCACGGCCACCGCGGCGTACAGGACCAGCGCGAGTCCTGCACTCCAGCGAGGCAACTCGCGCAGAGGCTCGTCGGCAGGGTCGGGCAGCAGGCCTTTGGATTCGGTCGCCATCGGTTCGCGGCATCGCTGCGGGGAAGAGTCCCGGAACGGCCATCATGACCGCACCTCCGGTCGCTGCGCAAGGTCCGGGACGCATCGCCTTCGGGCCTTCCGTCTGCGGGTCGCGGGGGCGCGGGACACCGAATTCCGGTTGACACCTTCTCCCCGTGGGAACTAGAATACCGACGCCCAGTGGGGGGTATTTTCGCGGCCGTTCCCTCGTCGCAGCGTCGAAGGCCTCGAGTCGGGGGCGCCATGGAGCGCCGCAGCCCGACGGAGCCGCAGAACTACCCCTTCCACGACCGCCGTTGCCGGCCCATGCGGGTCGCCGGCAGGTCCCAGGGCGCTCCGCTCGCCTCCCTGCATCGCAGTGCTTTGCACCCAATGCTCACGAGGTTTCGGAGCCAGGCACGGACGACGACAGACCCGGCCTTCTGCACGCGTTGCGGGCCCGGTCAGGCAGACGGCGGGAGTGCACACCTCCTGCGCCCGGTCATGCAACGGCGAGCGGCCCCATCCGGGTCGCGCGAAAGATCTGTGAAGTCCTTCGTCGGCGGGCCCTCGCGGTTCGCAGGTTCGGAGCCCGCAGCGATTCCGTGAGCCAGCTGACCTCGCAGAGTGCGCCGTATCCCAAGCGGACCACGGTCCCGCCGGTCAAAGCCGACACAGACTCGGATTCGGGAAGCACGATGGCGCAATGGCATCACGGCACGCACGGTTCCGGCAGGGCAGACAGCCCGCCGGGGAGCCGTCACGTATGCACAGGCGTCACCTTCTCGCGACGAGCACCCACTTCGTCCTTGCCGCACCACCCGCGCTTCGGGGATCGGCCAGGCTGGAGTAGGCGCTAACAAGACGCCGTCATCCTCCCACCTTGACCCGGTCCGGAAGCGCTCAGCGGCTGCGTCCCTTTGACGTGGCCGGTCGGAGTGTTCCATGACCAAGAGGATGCTGATCAGCGTCGATCGCGACGAGTCTCGCGCGGCGGTGGTCGAAGACGGGCAGCTGCTCCAGCTCGAGATCGAGCCCGTCAGCCGCAATACGTGCAAAGGCAACATCTACCGCGCCGTGATCGCGCGAGTCGAGCCGTCGCTGCAGTCGGCGTTCGTCGATTTCGGCAACGAGAAGCAGGGCTTCCTGCCGGTTGGCGAGATCCACCCCAAGCTGCGCAACGGCAATCAGGACAAGCGCGCGCCGATTCAGGACCTGCTCAAGGCGCGGCAGGAAATTCTGGTGCAAGTGGTGCGTGACGAGATCGGCAGCAAGGGCGCTACGTTGTCGACCTTCGTGTCGCTGCCCGGCCGGTACCTGGTGCTGATCCCCGAGAGCGACAAGACCGGCATCAGTCGCAAGCTCAGCGACGAGGCGCGCGAGCACATCAAGGAACTGACCGAGACGATGAAGGTGCCGGACGGCTTCGGCCTGATCGTGCGCACCGCGGGAGAGACGGCCTCCAAGCTCGAATTAGCCAAGGATCTGCTGTACCTGAGCCGCCAGTGGGCGCACATCCAGCAGAAGTTCGGCGAGTCCACGGGCGCCACGCTGCTGTACGCTGAGCGCAGCCTGCCGGTGCGGTTCGTGCGCGACTACTTCAGCAAGGACATCGAAGAAGTCGTGATCGACGACGACCCGACGCTCCACGAGGTCGGGGAGTTCCTGCAAGTCCTGATGCCGCGTGGTCTTTCTGCGGTGGCGCGCTATGCCGGCGACGTGCCGTTGTTCGCGCGCTATGGCATCGAGGGCAAGGTCGACGACGTCTTCGCCCGGCAGGTGTTCCTGGCTTCCGGCGGCTCCATCGTCATCGACCAGACCGAGGCCTTGGTCTCGATCGACGTCAACTCCGGACGCATGAAGGAGAAGGACATCGAGGAGACGGCGCGCGCGACCAACATCGAGGCGGCGCAGGAAATCGCCCGCCAGATGATTCTGCGCGACATGGGCGGCCTGATCGTCATCGACTTCATCGACATGCGCGAGAAGAAGTACGTCCGGGAGGTCGAGCAGGCGATCAAGGACGCCTTCAAGAACGACAAGGCGCGCACCAAGATCGCCCACATCAGCGAGTTCGGCCTGCTCGAGATGAGCCGGCAGCGCATCAAGTCGTCCGTCAACAAGGGCGCTTTCGACTCGTGCCCGCATTGCAGTGGTACCGGACGGTTGCGCGCGATGGACAGCGTCGGCATGTCGATCCTGCGGCGGATCTACGAGCTGGTGGCGCAGAAGCGGGTCAAGTACGTGATCGCCATGGTGCCGCCGCAGACGGCGCGCTACCTGCTGAACGCCCGGCGGTCCGAGCTTGCGATGGTCGAGCGGCAGTATCACCTGACGATCGAGATCGTTGCGGTCGACGGCATGCCCGCCAGCAACGTTGTCCTTGAGCATCTGGAAGAGGCCCCCGCCGAGACCGGATCGGACCGCGCGGACCGTACCAAGCTGCTGCGCGTGCATCAGGAGCTCGATCTGGTGCGCAACCACCTGATCAAGCGGGAGGAAGCGCGGGTTCAGCTCGAGATGGCCTCGGCCCGTCGCGCCGCCCGCGTGGACTACAGCGAGATCTATCGGGAAGTCCGCGAAATGTCGGGCGATGACGACGTTCGCAAGCCCCCACGCAGGTCCGCGCCGGCGGCCGTCGAGGTCGACGCCAACGCGCCGACGGTCGCCGAACCCAAGGATACGGTTGAGAAGCCGAGAGGCATTTGGGGCTGGATTCTCGGTCTGTTTGGCGCAGGCAAGGCCACCGAGCAGACGCCGGAAGCCGATGCGGCAGGCTCGGAGTCGGTCGGCGAGTCGAGCGGTCCCCAGGGGCGCGGCGATCGTCGCGATCGGCGGGACCGCGGACCGCGCGGTGAGCGCGAGCGGCGGCACGACAAGGGGGACCGAAGCGAACTTCGGGCGCGGCGCGAGGATCGGCCGGTGCGCGACGAGAAGCGCGACGAGAAGCGCGACGAGAAGCGTGACGAGAAGCGGGAAGAAAAGCGGGAAGAAAAGCGCGACGAGAAGCCCGTCCGTGGTGACCGTCCGGCTCGCGACGACAAGGGGCCGCGCGACGCGAAGCGCGACGATCGTCCGCCGCGTGAGGAACGCAGCCGCCGCGATGAGCGTCCGGTTCGGGCAGAGAAGCCTGAGGTCGACGCGTCCAACGTGCCAGTGCCGGGCGAGACGGCCGAGGAAGCCGAAGTCCGTCGTGGTCGTCGGCGTCGCCGTCGCCGTGGCGGTCGTCCCGAGGGCGAGGTCGGTCAGGTGGCGTCGTCGGCCGTCGAGGGCGAGGACGTCGAGCAGGACGGCATCGACACGACAATGGAAGGTGCAGAGAACGAAACGGAATTCGAGCCGATGACCGAGGAGTCTCAGGGCGTCGACGCGATCGAAGCCGCCGATACGGTCGAGTCGGGCGAGACCAGCGACGAAGACCGCGAGGCTGCCGCAGCCGGAGGCGAATCGCCGTCGCAGCGCCGTCGTCGTCGCCGTGGCGGGCGTGGCGAAGGTCGGGAGCGCAGCGGGACATCGCCCTCCGAGACCTCGTCCAGCGACCAGGACCGGGAGGCTGAGGGCGATGGTGCTCCGGAGCTGCCGTCGGCCGACGAGTCCGAAACCTCCGCAGAGGCTTCGGATCTGCCGCATGACCATGAAACTGAAGAAGAATCTACGGTCGCTGCTGAGCCGGGTGTCGACGCCGCCGCCGAGGCACCGCCGGCAGAGGAATCTCAGGTGGACGCGCGGTCGCTGCTGCAAGCGGAGATCGAGCGACTGCGTTCCGAGGCAGACGTCCCTCCCGCGCTGCCGACAGCGGACGCGGCTCCGGCGGCCCCCGCCGGTGAGAACCTGCAGCCGACGGCGGCCAATCGGTTCGTGGTAGACTTGCGCACGCGCTAGAACCGCGCTCTGGGCCATCCCACGGAGCCTCACCATGGCCTTGCCTGAAGGGTCCGAGCCGAACCGCCAAGACCAGGGTGACCCTGCCGCCGGACCGGGAGCGACCGGACTTGCGGCGGGGCCCGTGGTCTTGGTGGTGGACGACGATGCGTCGAATTTGGCGAGCGTGCAGAAGATCCTGCAGCGCGAGGGGTTCACCGTGCTTGCCGTCGGCGACGGCCGCGAGGCGCTCGGCGTGCTTCGGCGCGAGCGGATCGCCGTGCTGGTCACCGACTTGATGATGCCGGGCATCGACGGCATGGAGCTGCTGCGCGCCTGCCAGTGGACCAGCCCCTCGACCGCGGTTGTCGTGATGACGGCCTATGGCACGGTGGAGACTGCGGTCGCGGCGATGAAGGAGGGGGCGTACGACTTCGTCACCAAGCCTTTGCGTCGCACCGACGTTGTGCGGTCCGTGGCTCGCGCCATGGAACGGGCGCAGCTGCACCACGAAAACCAGAGTCTTCGCGAGGAGTTGGAGAAGGCAGGCCGAAGCCGCGAAATCCTTGGCACCAGTCCGGCCATCCGGCGGGCGGTGGACCTGATCGAGCAGGTGGCGCCCGCGCGGACCACGATCCTGTTGCAGGGCGAGAGCGGCACCGGCAAGGAGGTGTTCGCGCGCGCCGTGCACCGACTGAGTGCGCGAAAGGGGCCGTTTGTTGCAGTCAACTGTGCGGCAATCCCGGAAAACCTGTTGGAATCCGAGCTGTTCGGTCATGAGCGGGGCGCGTTTACTGGCGCCGTTGCGCGCACCGACGGCAAGTTCTCGCAAGCCGACGGTGGCACGTTGCTGCTGGACGAGATTGCCGACCTGCCCATGGGCCTGCAGGCCAAGCTGCTGCGGGTGTTGCAGGAGGGCGAGGTTCAGCGGATCGGCTCGGGGCAGCCGACGCGGGTGGACGTGCGCGTGCTCGCCGCGACCAACCGTGATCTGGAAGACGAGGTGGCGCAAGGGCGCTTCCGCAGCGACCTGTTCTACCGGTTGCACGTGATCTGCGTCGAGGTGCCGGCCCTGCGGGAGCGGGGCAGCGACATCGCGGGTCTGGCGCATCACTTCCTGCGTCGATTCGCCAGCGTGAACCACAAGGACATCCACGCGATCCAGCCCGACGCGATGGCAGCGCTGCAGGCCTACACCTGGCCAGGCAACGTCCGCGAGCTCGAAAATGCCATGGAGCGTGCGGTGTTGCTGGCGCGCGGGGACACCATTGGCCTGTCTGAGCTTCCCGAGCGCATCGTTCGCGCCGAGGGCGGCAGTCGGGTGATGTCCATCGCAGTCGGTACGCCGCTGGAGGAGATCGAGCGCCTGGCCATCGACGAAACGCTGAAGCTGACCGGCGGCGACAAGCGCAAGGCCGCGATGCTGCTGGGGATCGCCGTTCGCACCATCTACCGGCGACTGGGCGACCAGAGCGGGACGCGCTGAAGTGACGACGCCTTCGCTGGAAGCACTGCACGAGGCGTGGCTCCAACGCAGCGGGCGCGAAATCGGCTTGCAGATCGAACAGTTTCTTGCAACCGGCGGCACTGGACTGCAGCTGGCCAACGCCCTAACGAGCTGGTCGATCGGCCAGACCACCGCTGCGGCGGACCCCATCGCGTGGCCCTTGCCCGGCGTCCTGCGCTTCGCTGCCGAGGTCGGGGACGAGGCCGCCTTGGGCGCATGGGTCACCATCGCGTGGGCCAGCGCGGAGGCTGTGGCGAGCTGCGAGCCCAACGCCACAACACCACAGACCGGCACGCCTGATGAGCTGGAAAGTCTGGGGTTTCTGGTGCGCGCCGCGCGGCCGAAGTGGGCGAAGGGGCATGAGGATCGTCTGGAAGCCGTGCGCCCACGGATCGCCGATTGGACGCGGCGCGAGCGGCCGGAGCTGGCCAAGGCGTTTGCTGAGCCGCGGTTCCGCGCGCATCTGACGGACGGTGCTGCCGCGGGTGCGGGGTTGCGTGCGACCTGTCAGGCCTTGGAAGCTGGCGTACCACAAGGGCTTCTCGCAAAGTCGGTGCTTCTGGCCGCTGCTGAGCGCGTGCTGCGGTTCGACGTCGAGGTGGATGCCGATCCGGACGTCGCCGAGGGCTGGCCCGACGTGCGCCGCCTGCTGGAGCTGGCCGCAGCTGTTCACCGGATGCACGGCCGGATGCCGGTCGAGCGCTGGACCGAGTTCCTGTTGCTGGGTGCGGACTTGGTGCACTCGTCCGCCGTCCTGGATGCGGCACCGGCAGACCGCCCCCCGTGGCCCGAACCGGAGCCGCTGACGGCTACTTGGGACCACGGACCAGAGATTGCTCGCCTTCTCAAGGACTTGTCGGCGGGACAGACCCTTCGCGCGATCGGCCTGTTGCGGGGCTATCTGGCGGCGGGGCTGCCTGAGCAGCCGTTGGTTCGCGAGCTGGTGCGGTCGGTCGCCGTACTGCCCGCCGCGGGTGCAGCAGACCGTTGCCAGATGCTGGGCTGCGTACTTGCGGCCTGGGACGGCCACCGGGCACTGTCCGGCCACCCACAGCAGGACCTGTTGTTGGGCGCTGCCTTGCGGGTGATGACGGCGAGGCGAGCTTGGCTTGACCCGCCATTGGTGGCCTTGCTCGCGCGTCAGGTTCGAACCGGGGGAAATGTTCCTCGCGAGCGAATTGTCACCGGCAGTCGTTGGCCGCAACCGCGATGATTCCGTTTGACGCAGGCCGCTTTGCCGCAGTTTCGGGGATTGCCACCGACACACAGCGCCTCGTATACTCCCGCGCCGCCGGATTTTCTGGCCACCGCAAACAGGAGCAGTCATGACGACCCATCGGATGGTTACGGCAGGGATGGTGGCCGCGCTTTGCGCCGCGCTGCTTTTGCCTGTGGGGTGCAAGAAGAAGGAAGATCCCAAGGCGGTTCAGGCCGCCGCGACCGCCGCTGGGGCCGTTGCGCCCGGCGTCGTTGCTGCGATTCCGGTGCTGCCGGACGTCGAGCTGGCCGCAGGCGACGGCATCGCGGGTTGGGTCTCGCTGCAGTCGCTCAACGCGCTGTTTGACTCCACCGAGGCCTTGGGCGGCCGCCTGAGCCTGCTGCCCCCAGGCGCCTCGCTGCGTCAGGACGTCTATGCCGGTCTGGCCGCGGCACTCTCGAGTGTCGGCGTCAGCGGCCACGAGTGGCTGGACAAGGGCAAGTCGATTCATGTTGGCTTTCAGGATGATGCGCCTCCGGCCGCCCCGCCTGCCGGTGGTGTCGTCGCTGCTCCGAACCCCGTCGAGGGGCTGTTCGTCGTGCTGCACGTAACGGACAAGGCCAAGATGGTCGGCGCCATGGCGACCGCCAAGAAGGGCGCCGAGGCCGAGGGGCACGAGGCGCTGCTGCTGGCCGGTGAGCAGAAGGTGTTCGTCGACTTCGTGGGTCCGCAGACCGTCGTGCTGACGACCGGTGCCGGCCGCTTTGCCAAGGTCAAGACATTCGTCGAGCGTCTGGACCGCGTTCAGGTGCCGGCGCTGCTGTACATGGGCGTATCGGTCGAGGACCTCGCCAAGACGCGGCAGAAGGAAATCGGCCAGCTGATGGCGATGATGGAGCAGGCCGGCAACACTGAGATGGCAGGCCAACCCCAGGTCATGCAGGCCTACTCGAAGATGCTGCGCGATTGGCTGACCGACCTGCAGCGCGTGGAAGTGCTGGTCAACGCCGACACCAAGACCACCAAGCTTGAGTGGCGCATGCACGCCCGCAACGGCAGCAAGCTCTACCGTCAGCTGATGGCGGGCCGTGGCCGTTCGCCCAAGGACGTGTTGGCCCTGATGCCGGGCAACAGCTATCTGGCGTTCGGCAGCCACGTGGACCCCGCCGCCTCGCTCGAGACGTTGGACGAGACGCTTGTCCTGCTGAAGGACCTGCTGAAGCTGCAGGACGCGGACTACAAGGCGTTCGTCGAGGACATCAAGGGCGCCGCGAAGCTGCAGGACGGCCAGTCGGCGCTGTCGCTGTACCCCGACGGACAGGCTCTGTTCGGCGTGTCGGCCGCGGTCGGCACCACCGACGGCACCGTGGCGGTCAAGCTGGTCAAGCGGCTGGTCACCGGCATCGCGCTGCGCCTGATTGCCCAGCAGAAGGCCACCGACGCCGAGCTGGCCGCGATGCCGCAGCTGGCGATCGTCGAAAAGTCGTTGTCGGAAGGCAAGTTGCAGCCCATCATCGACGCGTTTGGCCCGATGGCTGAGGCGGCGGGCGTCAAGCTGACCATCAACACCAACGAGGTGGACGGGACCGTGTGCGATGTGCTGGACGTGCAGGTCGACTTCGCCAAGCTGGCGGCGAACGCCCCCGACTCCGAGCAAGTCAAGAAGGTCATCGGCGACCGGACGGCCGTTGCGCTCTGTTCCGCCAAGACCAAGGTCGCGATGACGTTCGGCCCCGGCGCTCTGGAGCACGGCAAGCGCATCGCCCTTGGCAAGCCCGGTGGTCTGGCCGAGGCCCCCGTGTTCAAGCAGGCGGTGAGCGATGCGGGTCCGCAGACCTCGATGCTGCTCTACTTGAACCCGGGTCTCGCGATGGCCACGTTTGCCAAGGCGTTCCCTGAGGTTCCGCGCATCCAGGGCGACCGCGCCGTGACGATGACCTGCCAGGCCCGAGCCCGGTCAATGGGCTGCGGTCTTGAGGTGCCGGTCGAGCTGATCGTGGCGATCAAGAATGCCGCCACGCCTCCGGCGCCGGTGGTCGATCCGGCCGTCGCGGCGCCGGCAGCGCCGATGGCTCCGGCCGCCCCCGCGGCTCCGTAAGCGTTTCGCGATGTTCAAGTGACGCGGGCTCGGTCTTCCTTCGGGGGACCGGGCCCGCGGCCGTTTTGCGGCTAGCTCGCCCGCACCCGCTCTTGCCACGCAACGAAGCACAGCAGCGCCCACAGGACCTTGCGGTGGTCGGCCTTGCCGCGCACATGTTCGTCGACGACGGCCGCGATGCCTTGGGCGTTCAGATGCGGCGACGAACGCACCGTCTCCCCCGTCAGCTGGTCCGTCATCCACGCCTTCAGTGGCCCCCGCAGCCACGACGCCAGCGGCACGCCAAAGCCCTTCTTGGGGCGGCGCACGATGTCGGCCGGCAGCTTCTGCTCGGCCAGGCGGCGCAGGGCGATCTTGGTCGTGCGGCCGCGCAGCTTGGCGCGGGTGGGTAGGGCGCGGGCCAGCTGAACAACGTCGGGATCCAGAAGCGGCGCGCGGACTTCCAGCGAGTGCAGCATCGACGCCCGGTCGACCTTTTGCAGCACGCCGTCGCCCAAGTAGTAGCGCGCATAGAGGGCCGCCAGACCGTCCATGTCGTCACGACCCAGCGCCCGCCACTCGTGCCAGGTCTGGGAGATCTCGGTCTGCAGGTCCTCGGAAGTCCAAGGGAAGACGCCGCGGGTGGGCTGGGAAAGGCGGGCCTGCAAGTCGGGATGCAGCACCCGCGCGTGCTGCCGGGGCTCCAAACCGCCGATCCAGGCAACGTGGCGCATCCCGCCGTCATAGCGCAGGCCGCCCAGGAACCGCTTGATCTGGAAGTCCAGCGACAGATTGCCACGCGATACGGGCAGATGGCGGGCCATGGCCTCGAACGCCGGCTGCAGCGGCCGCATCCCCAGATGGTCCCATAGCCGACCGACGTGGTGGGCGTAGAAAGTAGGGTAGCCCAGGAACCACTCGTCGCCGCCGTCGCCGCCCAGCGCCACCGTCACCTGTTCGCGGGCGAACTTCGACAGAAACCAGGTGGGCAGGATCGAAGCGTCGGCCAGGGGCTGGTCCAGCTTGCCCAGCAGGTCCGGTACCAGCTGCAAGCACGCGAGGGGACTCAGGATCCGCTCGTGGTGTCGGGTGCCAAGATGGCGCGCGACGGTGCGGGCGTGGCTGGACTCGTCAAAGGTCGCGTCGTCAAAGCCGATGGCGAACGTGTCCAGCTCGGCAGCAGGGCGCAGGCGAGCCGCGTACCAGGCGACCAGCGACGAGTCGATGCCGCCCGACAGGAAGATGCCCAGCGGAACGTCGGCCATCAGTCGGCGCTCGACGGCCTTGGCGATGCGGCGGTCCAGCTCGGCCAAGGACTCGCCGTCATTCAGGTTTGCCAGGTCGGCGTCGGGCGCGCTCGGCTCGTACCAGCGCAAGCGCGTCAGCTGGGGGCCACCGGGGGCCGCAGCTTCAAAGCGCCACGCGGTGCCGGGCTCCAGCGTCGCGACGTCCTGAATCAGCGCGTGCGGGGAAGCCACGTAGTCGAACAGCAGCAGCGACTCGAGGCCTCGCGGGTCCAGCCGCCGCTCGACGCCGGGGTGGGCCAGAACGGCGGACAGCTCGGACCCGAAGACGAGCGTGCGGCCGCCATCCAACCCCGCGACGAACAAAGGCTTCTTGCCAAAGCGGTCGCGCGCCAGCAGCAGCGTCCGCGTCCGCCCGTCCCACAGCGCCAGGTCGAACATGCCGTTCAGGCGCGGCAAGAGCTTGTCGCCCCACTGCTCCCAGCCATGGACCAGCACTTCGGTGTCGGTGTGGGTGGCGAAGCGGTGGCCGGCGGCCTCGAGCTCCTGTCGCAGCTCCAGATGGTTGTAGATCTCGCCGTTGAAGGCCACCCAGACCGTACCGTCTTCGTTGGACAGCGGCTGGTGGCCGGTCGAGAGGTCGAGGATCGACAGCCGGCGAAACGCAAGGCCACACGCGCCGTTGCCTGCGATGTCATCGGGGATGTCGAGGTACAGGCCGGCGTCGTCGGGGCCGCGGTGGGTCAGGGTGTCGCGCATGGCGACAAGCTTGCCGTCCACGCCGGGCGCGAACCGCGACGGGACGACCGACACCAGGCCGACGATTCCGCACATGAGGCTAGACCTTGCCTTGCGGCGGCAGATTCAGGCGCTCTCGCACGAAGTAGGTTGGCTTGCGCTGGCTCTCGTAGTAGGTGCGCATGTTCATCTCGGCCAGCAGACCGAACAGCAGGAACTGTAACGCCGCGATGCCAAAGAAGATCCCCACCTGAAACAGCGGTTGATCCTTGACGTAGATGTGGTTGACGAACCGGTTCCACAGCGTCCACGCCATCGCAAGGCCGGCGGCGCCAAAGCCGTAGAAGGCGAACCGGCCGAAGAAGTAGATGGGCTTGGTGGCATAGGCCGACAGGAACCACACGGTAATGAGGTCGAGGATCACGCGAAACGTCTTGGAGAGTGAGTACTTGGACGTGCCCCAGCGGCGGGGATGGTGGGTAACCGGCATCTCGGTGATGCGGGCGCCGGCCAGGTGAGCAAACACGGGCAGAAAGCGGTGCATCTCGCCGTACAGCCGAACGTCGTGCAGCACGTCGGCGCGACACACCTTCAGCGTGCACCCGTAGTCGTGCAGCTTCACGCCCGTCACCCGGCCGATGATGCGGTTGGCGATGCGCGACGGCAGCGTCTTGGTCAGGAAGGCGTCCTTGCGCTTCTCACGCCAGCCGGCGACGACATCATAGCCCTCGTTCATCTTGGCCAGCATCCGCACGATGTCCTTGGGATCGTTCTGCAAGTCTGCATCGATCGGGCAGATGACCTCGCCGGTCGCGTGCTCGAAGCCCGCGGCCATCGCAGCGGTCTGACCGAAGTTCTTGCGGAAGCGGATGACCTTGACGCGCGGGTCAGCGGCGGCCATGCCCTGCAGCAGCTCGTACGAGCGGTCCTTCGAACCGTCGTCGACGTAGATGACCTCCCACGGCCTGCCCAAAGGCTCAAGCGCGGCGTGAAGCGCCTCGTGCAGGGGCCCAAGGCTCTCTTCTTCGTTGTAGACCGGCACCACCATCGAGAGGTAGGGCGTCGTCGGCGTGGCAGTCAGGTCCATGGGGTCCCAGTGGCGGCGAGGTGCCGCGGCGGCGGGCAGTGTAGCGTGACGGGGCGGGGGGGCAAGGTTAGCGGTGCGGGCGACCGCCTAGCGCGCCAACAGCAGGAACACCTCGCGGTTGCCCATCGGCCCGGCCACGCCGCTTTCGACCCGTCCCAGCTCGCGCATCCCCAGCTCCTGCGCCGCCTGGGCCACGTCATCGACTGCGCGTTTGCGGTCTGCGTCGTTGCGCACCACACCGCCCTCTTGCACCAGCTCGCGGGGCAGCTCGAACTGCGGCTTGACCATCACCAGCAGCCGTCCGTCGGAAGCCAGCAGCGGCACCAGTGCCGGCAACACCGTGCGCGAGCCGATGAAGCTCAGGTCGACCACCACCAGATCAGCAGGCCAGGGAAGGAGTTGCGGGGTCAGGGCCTTGGCGTGTGTCTTCTCCAGCACGCGCACCCGAGGGTCGCGGCGGATCCTGTCGGCCAGCAGGTTGTGGCCCACGTCGACGGCCACCACTTCGACGGCGCCGCGCTGCAGCAGGCAGTCCGTGAAGCCGCCGGTCGAGGCGCCCACATCTACGCACCGCAGGCCCACCGCATCGATTCCCAAGGCGTCCAGCGCACTTTCGAGCTTCAGGCCGCCCCGCGACACGTACTTCAGCGGCGGCGTCCCGGCCAGACGCACGGGGTTGCGGTCATCGACGGGCGTGCCCGGCTTCCAGACCTTCTGCTCGCCCGCCATCGCGCGACCGGACAGCACCAGCGCCTGCGCTTCATGCAGGTCGGCGGCGAGCCCTTCGGCCACGAGGCGAACGTCCATGCGTTGGGTGGGCTTGCGGACCACGGCCTAGAACGCCGCGTCCTCGAACGGCTTCAGCACCGGAGCGTCGGGCGTGCCGGTCAGCTGTTCGATTCGGTGTTCGGCGGCGTCCAGAATCGCCGCGGCGCGTTTGGACAGGGCCATGCCGCGTTCAAACGCCTTCAGACTGTCCTCCAGCGACAATGAACCGGCCTCCAGCTGTCCGACCAGCTTGTCGAGCTCGGCGATCAGTTCTTCGAAAGCGACCGGCGGCTCACCGGCTGGCGAGGGCTCAAGGGGGGCAAATAGCGTAGGTTGGGTCGGGTCGGCTGCCATGGTCTGCCTTGGACGTCAGGGGGTTGCGACGCATCCAAGCGTCCACCGCTGAGCGACAGGTCCCTGTCTACCTCAGGATCGCGGGCGTGTACAGGCAACCGCACGGTTCTGTGGTACAGTGCCGCGTGCCGCTCGCGCCAGACGCCGGGCGGTCGTCGCGCCCTCTCCTTTCCGAACCGAAGCCCGAACATGCCGCCTCCCGTCCTCTCCTCCCGGCCGCAAATCGCCGAACTCGTGGACGTATTGAGCCGCCAGACCGTGGTCGGCTTCGACACGGAATTCCACAGTGAGCGCACGTATGTCCCGCGGCTGATGCTCGTGCAACTCTCGACCCGCGACGACACCTACGTTGTCGATCCGCTGGGGGAGGGAGACCTGTCGGCCCTGTTCCAGGCGCTTGCGCGACCCGGACTCACGGTCGTTGGCCATGCGCTGAAGAACGACTTGCGCATCGTGTACCTGCACTTCGGGATCACGATGTCGTCGGTGTTCGACACTCAGATCGCCGCCGCATTCCTGGGTCACGGCCTGCAGGTTGGTTTGTCCACGCTGCTGCACTCGGTGCTCGGCGTCCACCAGCCCAAGGGCGACCAGATGAGCGACTGGAGCCAGCGGCCGCTGCCAGATCGGCTGGTGGGGTATGCCGCCGGCGATGTGCTGCACCTGCTTCGGCTGTACGACCTGCTGACGTCGGAGCTTGCCCAGCGCGACCGGCAGGCATGGGTCGATCAGGAATGTCAGGAGCTGCGCGACCCTGCGAAGTACGAGCGCGATCCGGCCCAGGCGTGGCAGCGGGTGGCCGGTGGTCGGCGCATGGAGCCTCGTGAGGCCGGGGTGTTGCACGCCCTTGCCGCCGAACGGGAGTTGATGGCGGCGGAGGAGGACCAGGTCCCGCACTTCCTGCTGCCCGACGAGATGCTGCTGCTGATGGCCAAGGTGGCGCCGCGACAACGCAAGGATCTGGAAGGCGACCGTCGCCTGTCGCACCGCACGGTGCAGCGTCATGCCCAGCGCTGGATCGACGCGGTGTTGCGGGGGCTCGAGAAGCCCGTCGCACGCACGTCTGGCCGTCCGCCGCCGCCGCCAGAGCTTGAGGCCGTCGCCGCGCTGTTGATGTTGTTGGTGGGGGACATCGCGAGTCGCAATTCGATCGCGCAGCAGCTGCTGGTCAAGCGCGACACGCTGCTGAACGCGTTGCGCGACAACCCGAGGTCTTTGGCGGAGTTCGCTGCCGCCGCAGAGCTGCACGGCTGGCGCGCCGATCTGCTGGCTGCCCCGCTGTGGGACCTGCTGACCAGTCGGATGGCCGTGACCTGCGCGAGCGACGAGCAGCAAGGCATCCGGATGGCGTTCCAGACGCGCTAGGGTGCTTCAGGTGCGCGAGCCGTCGGCGACGGTCGCCCCATCCACACCCTCGACCACCACCTGCATCGCATTGGTACCGCCGCGTGGCCAGTCGACGCCGGCCGTGACCACCAGGGCGTCGCCCTCGCGCAAGGCCCAGTCGCGCCTCATGATCTCGCGGGCGCGGGTGACCAACTGCGACAGCGGCGGCGCCTCTCCCGGCCGATCGCGCAGCAGAACTGGGTGCACGCCAAAACTGAGCACCGCGGCCCGAGCTCGGCTTTCGTCGCGGAAGAAGGCGAGGATTGGTGCCTCCGGACGGTAGCGGGACAACCGCGCCGCCGTGCGACCGCTGCGAGTAAAGCAAACGATGGCGCGGGCTTGGATCTCGTCGGCCAACTGCACCGCCGCCAGCGCCATGCCCTCGTGGATGCGCCCCAGACTGGACCCTGCGCCCAGGTCGCCCTCTTGGGCCCCTCGCAACCGGCGCACACGGCTGGTTTCGTCGCACCAGGCCTCAGCCTTGCGGGCGAGCCGGTCCATGGTCGCCACCACTTCGCAAGGGCGCGTCCCCACACTGGTTTCGCCGGACAGCATCACCGCGTCGCCACCGTCGACGATGGCGTTGAACACGTCGGTCGCCTCAGCGCGGGTGGGCGCGGGTGCTGTCACCATCGACTCGAGCATCTGCGTGGCCACGATGACGGGCTTGCCTGCCTCGCGGGCCGCGGTGACCAGCTGCTTCTGCACGCGGGGCACTTCCTCCACACCCAGCTGCAACCCAAGGTCGCCTCTGGCGATCAGGATGGCATCGGTGGCGGCAAGGATCTCGGTCAGGTTCTCCAGCGCGGACCGCGTTTCGATCTTGGCGACCAGCCGAGGCGGCCGTACGCCGGCGGGCAGCCGGTCGCGGATGTAGGCGCGCACGCGATGCAAGTCCTGCGCCGTCCGCACGAACGACACCGCCACGAAGTCGACGCGATGCTGCAGGCAGAAGTCCAGATCCCGCTGATCCTTCTCAGGAAACGGATCCAGGTCGGGGTCCACGTCGCGGATCGTCACCCCCTTGCGCGATCCCAGCCTGCCGCCCGCGACGACCACCGCCTGCGCGTGGTGTCGCCCCAGCGACCGCACCTCGACCACAGGCTCGCCGTCGCCGAACACGACCCGCGGCTTCAGGCCGGGTTGCTTCACGGCAAGGCCCTGCAGCGCGCGCATCACCTCAGCGCCCAGCGGCTGGGGCAACGGAATCTGCGGCGCCACCGCTCCTTCTGCCTGCGCAGCGGACTCCTCGCCTTCGGGAACCAGCGCAAGGGTCTGGCCCACCTGCAGATCCAGCCCCGTGCCCGGCAGCGTGCCGATGCGCGACTTGGGGCCTTGCAGATCGACCAACACGGCGGGCTTCAGCGGTCGCTCGTCGGCGTCGGGCCGGTCGGACCACGCCAACACCAGAGCTTCCTTGGCGTAGTCGGCATCGGCGTGCGACAGGTTCAGGCGCAGGACGTCGACGCCGGCCTCGGTCAGCGCTTCCAGATAGGTCGGCCAGTCGGTGTCGCGGCACAGACCGACGGTCGCGACGATGCAGGTCTGGCGTGGTGGGTCACCCTGATGGCGGCGCATGACGGCCCTCCGTTGCGGTTGCGGTCGGTCGGGCGGGGACAGAGCCTGCGTGGCCCCGTGGGCTCAGGCGCTGGCGATGGGGAAGGAGCCCGTGTCCTTGCGAGGTCCAGTGGTCGTGGCAAGACGCTCGCCGGCCCACAGCTGCACCAGCCGCACGCCAACCTCGACCGCCTTCTCCATCCACTGCACCGAGGCCCACTCCGTGCGGCTGTGGTGGTTCACGCCGCCGGTGAAGAGGTTGGGCGTGGGCAGCCCCAAGAACGACAGCCGCGCGCCGTCGGTGCCACCGCGAATCGGACGCTGCACGGGGGCGACACCAGCGTCGCGCACCGCCTTCAGCGCCAGACCCATGACGCGCGGGTCGCGGTCGACCTCGACCTTCATGTTGCGGTAGCCGCCGGTGACCTCGAGCTTGGCCTGGCAGCCCGGGTGGCGCTGTTGCAGTCCCGTCAGAATCCCCTCCAGCATCGCCCGCTTGTGGGCCAGACCGGCTTCGGTGAAGTCGCGCAGCAGCATCTTCAGCGTCACGGACTCGACGTTGCCTGCGATCTCGTCGACGTGCAGAAAACCCTCGAAGTCCTGCGTGGTCTCCGGGCGCATGGTCGAAGGGATCGCCGACATCAGCTCGCCTGCCAGATGCAGTGCGTTGACCATCGCGCCCTTGGCGTAACCGGTGTGGGCGCTGCGGCCGGTCAGCGTGACGCGCAGGTTGGTGGCGTTGAAGTTCTCGGCCTCGACCTCGCCCTGTGCTCCGCCGTCGAAGGTGTAGGCGGCGACGGCGCCGAACGTCGGGACGTCGAAGTGGTCGACACCCTTGCCGATTTCCTCGTCCGGCGTGAAGGCCACCCGCACCGGCCCGTGCTTCAGACCGGGGTCGCGCAGCAGCCGACAGAGCGTCTCCATGATCTCGGCCACGCCCGCCTTGTCATCCGCACCCAGCAGCGTCGTGCCGTCCGACGTGAGGATGTCATGCCCCAAACAGTGCACGAGCTCAGGATGGCTGACCGTCGACAGGGTCGCTCCGCTGGGCAGTGCGATGGTGTCGCCAGAGTATCCCTGATGAATCAAAGGCTTGACCCATCGACCGGGGGTGCCGGGGAAGGTATCGAAGTGCGCGAGCAGGCCGACGGTCGGGGCGTCCGGGACGTTGCCGGGCAGCGTCGCGGTGACGATGGCGTGGGCATCGACGCGGGCATCGCGCAGTCCCAAGGCCAGCAGCTCGCCTTCGAGAAGTCTAGCGATCTCCCACTGTTCCGTGGTCGATGGCGCTTGGGTCGAGTCCTCGTCGGAGGGCGAGTCGATCTGCACATAGCGCAGGAATTTGGCGATGACACCTTCGGTCAGCAGCGTGTCGTGGTCGGGGACGTGCATGGTCCAGGCCTCGGGGCTTCAAGGGGGGGAACACGGGGCGGGCACGACGCCAAGGGCGGGCAGCGAGGCTACGCCCACCAAACGAGTGGCGCAACCCGTTCGCTGCACAGGTCACACGCCACGATCGCGCTGCGGCCACAGGATCTTGTGCAGCTGCAGCTGCAAGCGTCCGGGGGCGCGGTCGGCCAGCAGCCACGCGGCAAGCGCGGTCGGCTCGACTTCTCCCCACACTGCTGACCACAGCACTTGGGCCTTCACGTCGCCCAGACGCAGCCGCAAGGTGCGCAGCGCCCACTCGTAGTCGGCGCGGCTGGAGACAACGATCTTCAGCTCGTCCTGACGGCGCAGCTTGCCGAGCTCTGGCCACAGGTTGCGCGCGGACTCGTCGGACCCCGGGCACTTCAGGTCGGCGATGACCGTCACTCGAGGGTCCAACTGAGAGAACGGATAGGCACCACTCGTCTCCAACAGGACTTCCAACCCCGCGTCGCACAAGGCCTTCAACAACTGGGGCGTGCCCTTCTGCGCCAGCGGCTCGCCTCCGGTGACCTCGACCAGGCCCAAACCCAGCGCCTGCACCTGAGCGACGACGGCGTCGAGCGTCTGCCGCTCGCCCTTCTCGAAGCTGTAAGTGGTGTCGCACCATCGGCAGCGCAGCGGGCAGCCGGCCAGTCGCACGAACGTGCAGGGGCGACCGGCGTGGGTCGACTCGCCCTGCAGCGATGCGTAGATCTCGGTGACGTTGAGGAGCGGCGAGGTCACGCCCGGCCCCCGCGGGTCACGACCACGGGCTCCGCTTCCTCACGGTTGCGGTCGTAGAGCATGCGCAGTCCATCGAGGGTGAGAAACTCCAACACCTCGTGAATGCAAGAGGTTTCGCTGGCGATCAAGGAAGCCAGACCTCCGGTGGCCACGACCACGGTCGGCTCACCCAGCTCGACGTTCAGGCGTTGGACCAGACCCTCGACCAAGCTGACGTAACCGAACACCAGACCCGACTGGATCGCCTGCACGGTCGTGCGCCCGATCACGTGCGCAGGCCGCTGGATATCGACGCGGGGCAGCTTGGCGGCACGGGCGAACAGGGCGTCGGCCGAAATGCCGATGCCCGGGGCGATGACGCCGCCCAAGTACTGACCCTTGGCGTTGACGACGTCGAACGTGGTGGCAGTGCCGAAGTCCACGACGATACACGCCTTTTTGTAGCGATCGTAGGCGGCGATGGCGTTGACGATCCGGTCGGCCCCCACCTCGCGCGGGTTGTCGACCAACAGCGGCATTCCGGTGCGCTTGCCGGGCTCGACCAGCACGGGCGCCTTGCCGATGCCATGGCGGCAGACCTCTTCGAACACGCTGGTCAGCGGCGGCACCACCGACCCGATCACCGCTTGGTCCAGGTCGGCGAACGAAAAGCCGCGCTGGTGCAACAGCATGTGCACAAGCGCCGAGTACTCGTCGACGGTCGAATTGCGGCGGCTCTCGATGCGAAGATGGTCCAGCAGCGTCGTGCCGCGGTAGATCCCCAGCACGGTGTTCGTGTTGCCGATGTCGATGGCGAGCAGGAGCTTCTCGGGCATGGCGGTCTCACGGGCTTCGCGGGCGGCGAAGGGGCGCGGATCAAAGCACAGAAACCAGTGGGGGTGAAGCGCGAGGTCTCAATCGAGTCGGGCGGCGGCCTTCCACGGCGGGTCGCTGTGCGCGGCCACCACGGACACCGGCGTGATTTCCTCGACCGGACCCAGTGCGGCGGGGTCGGTCCCGCGCAGCCGTCGCACCCGCGGCATCCCGTTGGGCGCCACCCCGTCGAGCATCGCCCAGACGCGCGCCTCCTGGGGCCCCAGATCCAGCTCGACCGGCACACCGCGAAAGGCCAGCCGCGCCTCCAGCCGTCGCACGTCCAGCACACCGCCAGAGCGGGCAAAGTCCAGAACCTGCGAACGGATTTCGTCCGCCACCGCGGCCGCCAGCGACTCGCGGCTCACCGGGACTGGGGCGATCTGGTCCAGCGTCGCCGCCGACTGTGCCACCACGTCCGGCCACTCTCCGGGAGCGAGGGCCGCGACATTGAGACCCACGCCGCACAGCCATGCCGGCACACCGCCCGGCAGGTCCACCCGCTCACACAGCAGCCCGCCCAGCTTGCGCCACGACCGATCAGGTGCGCGAACCAGCAGGTCGTTCGGCCACTTCAGCCACACCTCGACGCCCGCGTGACGCGCCACCGCGTCGGCGACGGCCAGCCCGGCAACCAGCGACGCACGCGGCCACAGCTCAGCCGCAAGGGGCAGGGGCCCGCCGACCGTCAGCAGCAGGCTCGTCCTCGCCGGTGCCGTCCAACGCGCTCCGGTGCGCCCGCGACCGGCCGTTTGGGCGTCGGCCGCCGCGATGCGCCAGACGTGGGGGCTCCGCAGCGGCGCAGCCTCGAGGTCGAGTCGCAGCGCGTCCTGAGTCGAAGTCGTCTCGTCAAAGAAACGCAAGCGATCCCAAGTGTTGCCAGACCCGGCCAGCAGCGCGTCGAGGCGCCGGGCGTCAAGGGGCGGGCGGTCCGGCATGGGTCACTCCGCGTGCAGGCGCAGCGAGAAGTCGGCCGCGGTAACGGAGTGCGTCAGGGCTCCAACCGAGATCAGGTTCACGCCCGTCGCAGCCACGACGTTCACGCGGTCCAGCGTCATGTTGCCGCTGGCCTCGAGCAGGGCCCGACCGGCCACGAGCTGCACCGCCTGTCGCAGCTGGTCCAGCGTCATGTTGTCCAGCAGGATGGCCTCGGCACCGGCCGTCAGCGCCTCTTGCAGGTCGGCAAGGCTCTCGACCTCGACCTCGACCTTCAGCAGGTGCGACCCCACCGCCCTTGCACCGAGCACCGCCGCTGTGATTGAACCAGCAGCCAACGTATGGTTTTCCTTGATCAATACTCCCGCGTCCAACGCCGTGCGGTGGTTCACGCCGCCGCCCGTCCGCACCGCGTATTTGTCCAGTGAGCGGAAGCCCGGCAGGGTCTTGCGCGTGTCGGCGATGCGCGTGGGGTACGGGCGCACAGCATCGACGAAGGCGCGGGTCTGGGTCGCAATGCCGCTCAACCGCTGCAGGAAGTTCAAGGCGGTGCGCTCGGCGGTCAGGATCGACGCCAGTCGGCCGCCGACCTCGAGGACCGGCGCGCCGGCCGCCACCGCCGTCCCTTCGGCACATAGCAGCCGCACCGTCAGCGCAGGGTCGACCCGGTGCATGACCAGAGCGAACAACGGCAGACCGCACACGACGGCGTCTGACTTGGCGCGCACGGTGGCCCGTCCCTGCTGCTCGGGTCCAATGGTGGCGAGCGTCGCGTGGTCGCCCGTGCCGATGTCCTCAGCCAGCGCCAGATCGACAAGCGTGCGGACGGGGGGACTGTCGAACCACATGACGTAACTCCTAGATTTTGTAACACACTTCGTAGGGACCGCACTTCAGGCAGATGCCGGCACAGGGCTTCTTGCCACAGCTCTCGTTGCCGCCCGTGGCCTGGGGCGCACACTGGCCGCTGTTCGTGCACAAGCCGGTCAGCGTCTGCGGGGGGCACGCTCCGATCGAGATCGTCGTCTGGCAAGGCACGTTTGCAGTAGGCAGGCACTTGCCGCTCCAGCACGATCCGGCGGGGCACAAGCCGCTTCCGGACGGGCAGGGCGAACCGTTGATGTCGCCGTGCAAACAGCCGACCGATGGGTCACACGAGTCTTGCGTGCAAGCGTTGCCATCGTCGCAGTTGCGGGGTTGGCCGGGGGCGCACTGGCCGTTCACACACTGGTCACCTTGCGTGCACTCGTTGCCGTCCTGGCACGGGCCTGCTCCCTTGACGTGCGCGCACTGGCCGCCTTGGCAGATGTCGATCGTGCAGGGCAGGCCGTCATCGGGGCACAGCGGGCCGTCCTTGGGCGGGTGGGCGCAAGTGCCGTTGTCGCAATAGTCCAACGTGCATGGTTGGCCGTCGTCGGCACACGCCGAGCCGTTCAGGACGGACGGATGGGCGCACACCCCAGCCTCGCAGGCGTCGTGGGTGCAGGCGTTGCCATCCTCCAGACACGACAATCCGGTCAAGGCTACATGGGTGCAGCCGATGACCGGGTCGCAGGCGTCGGTGGTGCACGCGTTCTGGTCGTCGCACTGCAGCGGATTGCCGCCCAAGCACTTGCCGCCAAAGCACTTGTCGGTTTGGGTGCAAGCCGTGCCGTCGTCGCAAGGGACGTCATTGATCTGCACGGATTGGCAGGCGGCACCCTGGCAGCCGTCCAACGTGCAGGGCGAACCGTCGTCGCACGAGACTGCCTTCCAGCCGATGCCGTCAAAGCACTCCGCAAGCGTACTGGCGTTGACGCAGGCTTTCTGTCCTGGTGGGCAGCTGGCCGTCAAACAGGTGCCGCTGACGCATACCTGAGGCAAGCCCAACGAGCCGGGAAGACTGCAGTCGGCCACCACGGTGACGACCAGACCTGTGGCGTCGCACTTCTTGGCCGTGGCGCCGTCGCACCAGGTAGAGCCGGGCGTGCACACCGGCGCCGGAACATCGGGAGCGGAATCCACCGGGACGTCAGGGGTGTCCACAACCGCGTCCCCGGCAGTGGCATCGGTCGATCCGTCCGTCAGCACAGCGTCGGTGGCCGTCAGACCATCGGGCATGGCAACTGCGTCGGCCTCATCCAGCAGCGTGGGGATCGGCGCATCGACAGACGTCGAGCAGGCCGTCAGCGCGACTGCGGCGGCGAGTAGCAGAAGTGCGTTGAAAAACCGTTGGGTCGTCATGGACTTGCCTTGGTGCACAGGTCGCTGCAAAGCGACGCCCGGGGGGAGCGCTTGGCAAGGGTATCGCCCCCGCACCGTGGGGACAAGGAACCGCGCCGATCGCGGGTCGTCTTGCCGTCAAGGCCCTGTGCGCGGGGTCACAGCCGGGTCCGACGACTCGACTTCGACAACCACACGGGACCGCTCTTTCCCCTGCTGCACGCCGATTTCGTGTCGGCCCGCCCGCAGTCCCCACTCGACCGGCTGCTCGACGGGCACGGGCGGCCCCCACGGGGCGGCATCGACGAACCACTGCACCATGCCCGGCGCGGTCGAAATGGCGCGCAGGCGAACCGTCTGGGTCCGGTCGGGCAACCTGGAGTCGCGGTAGAACACCGCCCCCGCGTGCGGTTCCAGAATCCGCAGCGTACCTGTTCCGGTCGCGGTGCTTGCCGCCGGGTCCGCGCCTGTGACGCCTTCTGCAAGTCCGCACAGCGGCGAGGTTTCGCGTGGCATCAGCGGCAGGCCCGACTGCTGCGCCCAAGCCTGATACTCGGGCGGCAGGTCGACCACGATGCGGGAAGACACGTGCTCCGGCGGGCAAGCTGGGGGCGCGAGCAGGCCGTTGCGGGCGTCCAACTGGAGCTTGCGGTGCACCGAACACGGTCCCGGCACCGACCCTGCCGTGAACCACTCGGTGGCGTGCGTGCCGCAAAGGTTGGTCGCCAGCCCACCCGACAGCGGGCAGATGTCGCGCTGTTCCATGTGTTCCGGCACCGAGAAGCCGCTGCCGTTGTCCCGCCCCGCGATGGCGAACATCACGTCGTGCCACAGGGGACCGGCGCCCGTCACGCCCGAGACGTCTTGCATCGGTGCTCCGTCGAAGTTGCCGACCCAGACGCCGACCGTCCAGCGAGGTGTCGCACCGACGGCCCAGTTGTCGCGAAAACCCTTGGAAGTTCCTGTCTTGACAGCCACAGGGAAGGGCAGTTCCAGCGGACCTCCGCGCCCGAACGCGACTTGGCGCGCCGCCGGATCCGACAGGATGTCCAACACCAGAAACGCGGACTGCGCGGAAAACACGCGTCGCGGTGCGCCAGTGGGCAGCTTGGCCAGTCCGCCGTCGGCCAGCACCAAGGCGTCCAGCCAGCGCGGTTCCAGATGCACGCCAGCTCGCGCCAGCGTCGCAAAGGCGCCCGTCAGCTCCAGCAGCGTCACTTCGCCGTTGCCCAGCGTCAGCGCAAGGCCGTAGTGCTCAGGGTCCCGCCACAGCGACGCAAAGCCCAGATCCTTCAACGACGCTTGCAGTCGCGGCACTCCCAGCCGTTCGGTCAGCCGCACCGCCGCAATGTTGTTCGACGTGCCCAGCGCGATCCGTGCCCGCAGGGGACCTGCGAATTTCAGACCGTAATTACGCGGCGCCCAGTGCCCCTGCGGCGTGTCGAAGTGCGACTCGAGATCCGGCAGCAGCGTCGCCGCCGTAGCGCCGGTGTCGAAAGCTGTGGCGTAGGTGAACGGCTTCAGCGCCGATCCGGGCTGTCGCAGGGCGGTCGCGCCGTTGTTGGCACCCAGGTGGTTGGGGTCTCGGTAGGCGCGTGAGCCGATCATCGCCCGTACCTCACCCGTCGCGTTGTCGATCACCACCACCGCGGCGTTGCCGACCTGCCGACTCGCCAGCCGACGCAAATGCCGCTCAAGCAGAGGCGCGACGCGGGCTTGCAGGGCGGCGTCCAGTGTGGTGCGGATTTGCACGGGCCGCAGCGGAATCAACGGCGCCAGTTGCGAGGCCACGAAGTCCGCGAAGTGCGGGGCGCCCCGCGCGGGCGACGGCGTCAGCACCCGGATCGGCTGGTCCAGCGCGGTGCGCCACGCGGTTTCGCTGACGACACCCTGTTCTCGCATCGTGTGCAGCAGTGCCCGCTGCGCCGGAATCGCCCGGTTCGGGTGTTGCAGCGGGTCGAGACGCCCTGGGGACCGCGGCAGCACGGCCAGATAGGCGGCCTCGGCGAGCGTCAAGTCCTTGGCCGGCTTGCCGAAATAGGTGCGCGCCGCCTCTTCTGCTCCGCGCACCAACGCGCCATAGGGCACGTAGTTCAGGTACCACTCGAGGATCTGCGCCTTCTCGAACCGCGCTTCCAGATGCAGTGCCGTCAGCGCCTCCACCGCCTTGGGCCCCAGCGTCCTTGCCCTCGGTTGCATCAGCTTGACGGTCTGTTGCGTGATCGTCGACGCCCCCGAAGTCACCCGACCCGCGGTCAGGTTGCCCAAGGCCGCCCGCGCGATGGCGACTGGATCGACGCCGGGGTGGTGCCAGAAGCGCTTGTCCTCCAGCGTCAGCGTCGCTTGCACCAGATCAGCCGAGATGTCGGAGAGCCGCACGTGGCGCGCCCGCGTTCCCAGCAGGCCGGTGTACTCGCGCAACGGGTGGCCGGTGCGGTCTTGCAGGGGCGTCGAGCCGTAGCACTCGCGCAGCAACCGCTCCGGATCGTCGGGGGCCAGCCAGCCACCGCGCAGGAAGACCCACGCCCCGACCAGGGCGGCGATCAGGGTAAGCCAGCGCAAGCCTTTGCGGGTCATGGCTATTCGATCGTCAGCGTAGTCGGCGCCGACGTGCCGAACACCTCAGGCCGGTACATCGCTTCGGCCTTGGCTCCGGGAGCCGTGAACTGGCCGCGCACGGCCGCTCGGGCGACGTAAGTGAACACGTGCAGGCCCTGAGGCATCCGATTCACGAAGAAGCGCACTTCGTTTCCGGCCAGCTGACCCGAAGATGCCGAAGTGCTCGACTGCACTTGAGCAACTTTCGACAGCAACTGGTCGCCCAGGTTGGCGAACTGCCGCTCGATGCCGCGCGAGCCGGTGGCGAGGTCGAAGTCCACGGGCTCCAGACCCGCGGGCAGCCGGTCCACGATCGCCACATACGGCCGCGCAGCGTCGGCCAGCACGTACAGCGTCACCAGCACCGGGTCACCGCGCTTGAGCGTCCCCGCTTGCACACCCGAAGCCAGATTGACCGAACGACTTACGAAGAAGCCCGCGTTCTTGGCCACTTGGGAAATCGCGGTGGGGGCGTATTCGTAGCGCACGCCGTAGTACAGCGCGCCGGTTCCCTTCTTCTGGAACTGCAACCGCACCAAGCCACCGGGCAGGTCCGCCTGCGGCACAAAGGTGTTGGCGACGTCGAGCGTGCGCTGCTGCCACGCACCCGTGGCCAATCGCTTGTCGCCCAAGAAGACGCCCCACGCGAAGTCCGGTTCCTGACGTTCCGATGCCGAGAACCAGCGCGCCAAGCCCTTCAACGCCCAAGCATTGTCCTGCGTGCTGCTGAAGGGATCGCCGTTCTTGTGCGCGATCAGCCAGCGTCCAACTCGCATCGCCAGCGGGTGCCCGGGGTCGACCTGCACCATCAGGTTCAAAAGCATCGCATTGGTGCGGACTTCGCTGGGCCAGAGCTCGAGCAGGTCATCGCCCGCCGGCTCCGCCAGATGCGAGGTCTCGCCATCGACGTGAAGCTTCTTCGTCAGCTCGTCCAGCATCTCCGCGGCCCGCGCCGCTCCCCGTGCGCCGTCGCCTGCCAACAGTGCTTGCGCAAGCAGCAGCGCCGCCGACGGTGGCAGGGTGGCCCGCTTGCCGTACAGCTCATCCAGATAGCCCGCAGCAGGTTGGCCGACGGTGCTCAATGCCGCCAGCATCAGCGCCCGCATGGCGTCGAACGCGATCGTGGACCCGTACTGCGACCGCTGGTCGGAAGCCAGCTTGCCCCGCAGCCACGTCGCACCACCTTGGAACACGGCGGGATCCACTGCATAGCCGCGCTGGCTGGCGTCGTGCAGCACCATCAATGCCCATGCTGTTGCCGGAGCATCCGCCACGGTCTCGTCCGGCCACAAGGCGAACCCACCGTCGCGTCGCACCGCCATCAGCTTGGCCACGGCCGCCTCAGCGTGGCCGTGAACAGTGGCGGCGCGCTGCGGGAACATCTTGAACTGCTTATTGAATTGCTCCACATACAACAACGCCAGCAGCTGGGACGCCACTTGCTCCGTGCAGCCGTAGGGGTACGCGATCAACGCCTCGATGCCCTGTTCCAGCCCCACCGCGCCGGTAGCACTGGTCGTGATGTGCAGGCCGCCAGCCTGGCCCTCGATGCCTGTGGCCTTGGCGAATGCCTCGTCGCGGGTGGTCTGGGCGATGCCATAGGTCGCCACGGCTTCCAGCGGCTTGGGATCGACGACCATGACCGTCTCCTGGACGGCGTCCGCAGCGTCGGCGGGACCCTGAGGGCCTGGCGTCGCCTTGAAGAACAGCGTGCCGGACCCAGCCACGCGCGCGTGCACGCGGAAGGTGAACTCGCGGCTCTCGCCCGCCTTGAGCTCCAATGCCTGCTGCGCCGCTCCCACGACAGCGAGCGCCCCCTCGGTTCCCAGCGCGAGCTGACCCGAGACGCCCTTGTCCGTCGTGTTCCGCACCGTCAGCGCCGCCTCGAACTGGTCGCCCACGCGCGCGGTGTTCGGCACTGACGTCAGCAGCATCAGGGGCTTGTCGACCTGCAGCGTGGCCTCGCCGTTGCCGAAGTCGGTCGGACCGTCGATGGCGACCGCCATGATGCGGTACGTGGTCAGGTTGTCGGGCAGCGTGAATTTCGCAATTGCGCGGCCGTTGGAGTCGGTCTGTAGCGCGCCCTCCCAGAAAGCCACATCACGGAACTTGCTGCGGTATTCTCCGCCGGCCTCGCCGCCGCCGCCGCCGGTTTCGCCCTTGTCTTCGTCCACCGGGTTGCGCACCAACTCGTCGATGGTGGCGTAGTTGCGGACGCCCAAGGCGACCGGCGCGTACAGGTACGCCATCGGGTCGGGGGTCGTGCGGCCGGTCAAGGCCAGGACGCCTTCGTCGACGGCGAACACCGTGACTTCAGACGGGCGCGGCTGGCCGACGGCATTCTTCACCTGCACGACCACTTCCATCGCCTGACCGGGCTTGGCGCGTGCTGAGCTGGGCTTGACCTCGACCTGCAGCTTGCGGTCGCTCGAGTCCACGGCTATCTCGACGTACCCGAGCCGGATCGAGGGAGCGCCCGTGTCCTTCGAGGCCGCAACGCCGGCGGTTCGACGCGGGGCAAAGGCCAGCACCGACACGAAGAAGTTCGGTTGGTGGCGGGCTTCGATCGGAATCTCCAGCGTCGTCGCGCTGTCACCCAGCGTCACCAGACGGGAGCGCAGGATGCCGTCGCGCTCTTCGGTCACGATGGCCTTCGACCCGGGCACCGGGTTCTTGACCAGAATCTTTGCCGTCTCGCCGATGCGGTACGTCTTCTTGTCGGCGATCAGCAGCCCCTCTTCGTCGTTGGGATTCCACGTGACCTCGCCCTTGCCATAGGCCCACAGCCCCAGCGAGGACTTCGACGTGCGTCCCTGCTTGTCCTTCGCCGTCACGACCAGGATGTGGTAGCCGCTGGCGGCGGGCGTCAGTGTGCAAGCGACGGGCTCGGCGGCCGAGGCGACGGTGCAGTTGCCAGAGGGGACGTCCACGGCGTTGGTCTGCCACATGTACTCGTCGCCCATGTTCTTGACGCGCACCGTCCGCCACTCACGCCGCAACAGCGTCGCCTGCATCTGCGAGCCTGCAACGGCCAGCCCGTTGGGGTCGACCGCAATCAGACGGACCGTCGTCGGCTCGTCCGCCCGCACCACACTCGACGTCACGGAAACGCCAGCGGTCACGGCCGCGGGGTGCAACCACACGGTGCTGGTCGCCGACATCGGGCGACCGTTGGGGTCCTGCGCAACGGCCTCGACGTCCACCTTCAGCGGCCGATCCATCGCGACGTCCGTCTTGACCGGGAACAAGAACTGGCCCTGCGCGTCCAGCAGGCCCTTGCCGCCGTCGGCCAGGTAGTTGACGGCACCGGCGCCCAAGTCGTCCCAGGTCCGCATGCCGAACGAGAAACCGTCCCAGCCGGGGGGGCTGAAGTCTGCGGGCGATCCGTAAGCATTGAACTCGACGGGAGCTCCGACCATTGGCCCGCCCGTGTAATAGCTGGCGCTGACCTTGCCGACGAGCTTGTCGCCCTTGGCGATCCACTTCGGCGTCAGCTCGAGGCTGGAGCGGAACTTGGGGGCGCGGTAGACGAGGGCGCGGAAGTAGGTCTCCGACGTCTCGCCGTCGAACACGGCGCGCACGGTGTACGACCCGTAAGCACCGGTCGCCGGAACGACAGCGTCCGTGTGGAAGGTGCCCTGCGCCGATAGCGTCAGCGTCTTCTTGGACAGCTGCTTGTCGGCGGGGTCCATGACCGTGACCTCTACCGTGCGGCCGGCCGCCGGCAGCGTCAGACCGGTCTTGGCCAGCGTGCGGACGATGCCCTTGAGGTGCGCGGTCTCGCCCAGACGGTAGACGTCCTTGTCCGTGAACAGAAATGCCCGGTGTCGCGGTGCAGGGTCGGCCGAGTACGGCACGCCGACGTCGACGCCCCAGTCGATGCGCGACGAGTCTTCCAGCGACAGAAACGCGAGGTCCGCGCCCTTGGTAGCGACCAGCACCGGCATGGTCCCCTTGTCTTCGGCCAGCGTGCCGGGACCTGTCGCAAGGCCGTCTGCGTTCGTCGTGCCCGTCCACATGACGCGCCCGCCAGAGCCCTGGATCTCCAACTGCACCCCCTCGACACCCTTTCCGGTGGCATAGGAGGTGATCCAGAAGATGGACTCGCCGGCCGAGACCTTGGCGCCCAGATGCAGGTCGGTTACTTGGTAGATGCGCCGCATGACCTGAACTTCGTCATCGCGACCGGTCACTTGCGGGCTGGAAGACTCCACCACCACCAGGCCCGGCTTGTCGGCGCCGCCCAAGGCAGGGACGAGGTCGACGGCGCGACCTTGCGACACGTCGACGGCGTCATTGGCGACGGTCTTCAGCGTGTGCTCCCAGGTCAGGGGTGGCACAGGACGGGGCTCCTCGGACCAGGTATTGGCCAGCGCGCTGATCAGCGGCGACAGGTTCTCCTTGGACAGCTTGTGGGCCCGCACCGTCCAGCCATCGACGTTGCGCAGGGTGAATCCAATCTTGCGCGACTTTTCCCCGAGTTCGAGGACGGTGCCGGAGGTCTCGAGGTCGAGGCTTGAGGCGTAGTGGCCGACTTCAAACGAGAAGGTGTGCGGCTTGCCCAGCTTCTGTCCGAACGAATCCGTCATCGTCGCGGGCACGGTCACGGTGTGCTTGCCGCCCGGCGTGAACGCGCCACTCAAGTTGCAGGACGAGCCCCAGCAGTTGATGCTGAAGTCCTTGACCATGGGGGTCATCGTCAACAGGTCCTTCTTGCCGAATCCTGCCGCCAGAGGCGTGGTGAATTCGACCTTGGCCAAGGCGTAGGAGTCGGGACGGCACGGTTCGTCGCAGCCCGATGCCTTGACCTGGAACGGGCCGTGGACGGTGAAGGCGAAGCGGCTGACCTTCTCCGACAGGTCAGGCCCCTCCAGACTGCGAATCCCGGACTCGATGCGGACTTCGACGCGCGCAGACAGCGGCAGCGGCGCCGTCGGCCCCACCAAGACCACCCGGCCCGACCACCCCGCCAGCTCCACCGGCGAGGGCGCCGGCACCGGCATCCACGGGTATGCGCCCGCGGCCGACTTCGCCTTCTCGATCAGCGCCAACTCCAAGGACTTGCCGGAGGCGACCTGAGACTTGACGGGCACCGCGGTGCCGTCAGGCAGCATCAGTCGGACGGCCTTGGTCACGCTCTCCGGGGCGATGCGCTGGTCGAAGTACAGGAAGATGGTCGGGTCGGTCGGCTGCGACTCCGCACCCTCGGCCGGACTCGAAGCGACCAGCGACGGTGGAGCCGTCTTGAACGAAAACGTGTAGGGCTGCGCGAGCTTGCGACCCGCGACCGACACAAGCTCGGTGCCAAGGGTCACCTTCCAGGTCGTCGCACCCGGGAACGTCGGCTGCACGGTCGCCAGCGGCACGTCCGTGGTCGGGTAGAACGCGAGCGTGTCGGTGCTGATCCACTGCAAACGCAACGGCACGGCGGGCTCGAGCGTGAACCCGGCCAACGTCGCGGGGGTGTTCAGCGCGGTCACGGGCACCATGGGCTCGCTGAAACCGATGGCCCCCATCGCCACCCCCGACACGAGGTCGCGGGGCATGGAGAACGTGATCTTCAGCTCGGACGGCGTCTTGGCAGCGGCCAGCGGCGCCAGAGGTGGCGCGATGTCCGTCAGCGGCTTGTTCCCCACGGATTCGGCCGCGGCCTTGCCCTTCTTGGGCGGGCCCTCCCCTTCGCACGCCACCAGCGAGGTCGCGAGGAGGGCGAGGAGGGCAAGGACCGAGGTGGAGCGAGGCGAGCGGCTCATGGAAGACCCCTACGGCAGCGGTGGCTTGGGCGATCTGGAGAACGGGCGCGCGGATTGGGCCTGGCGCGCGGCAGGCTGGCAGGCGGAGAACGCAGCACAACGCGGGCGATTCACGCCGACTGAACCGGGACTGGAAGTCTAGGCCCGGACGCTCTGCAGGACCAGAGATCCGTGCGGATTCTCGGCTCGAACAGGCGCTGTCAGGGACCCCGGCTTGCCTCGCCCGACCCGCTGGCGCACCATGCTGCGGTGCCTCGCCGACACCCCAACCAGCCCGACCTTTTTGCCGCCATGGGCCTCGCCGATTCCCCGGCGGAGGCTCCCGCCGCCGATTGTTCGAAGCCCGTGGCGCCCGTCACCCGAGCCAAGTCCGCGCGGCGTCGTGGTTCTCCCGCCGCGGGTCCCGAGACGGCCGCAGGTGGCCGCTTTCGGCTGGCGGTCGAGGTCGCGGTCGCCAGTCAAACCGAGCTGCTGACCTACGGCGTGCCGACGGCGCTGGAGCCGCTGGCCGTTGCCGGGCGCCGAGTGACCGTGCCTCTGCGCGGCAAGCTGGCCGTGGGTTTTGTGCGCGCCTGCCGACCGGTGGGCGAAATCTCTTTCGATCCCAACAAGCTGCGACCTCTGGTGGCGTGCGGTGACGAACTTGTGCCGCCCGATTTGCTCGTTTGCCTGGACTTTGTCGCGCGGTATTACCACGCCCCAGCCGGTGCGGCTGCGCGATTGGCCCTGCCTGCACCGATGCGCCACACCGGCGTGGATGGTGACGACGCGCCAGAGCGGCTGCAGTGGCTGGTCCAGGCGACGGGCAAGCGCCCTTGGCCGCACGACTTGTCCAAACCCGAGGCGCGCATCCTGCAGCGCATCGAGGCGGCGGGGTCGCTGACCACGGCAGAGCTGCGACGCGGCAGCCTGAACGACAAAGAGGGCGCGGGCGGCAAGGCGATGGTGGCGCCCCAGTCGTTGCTGGAGGGACTGGCCGACCGGGGCCTGGTGGTGCTGAAGCAGGAGCGGATCCTGCGTGATCCCTTGGGGATGCGGCGTCCGGTGGCCGCGGACATGCCGCCGACGCTGCATCCGGAACAGCGTCAGGCCCTCGAACGGTTGTCCGCTGACCTGCACGCACGGCACTACGCAGGCCACTTGCTGCGGGGCGTCACGGGCTCGGGCAAGACCGAGATTTACCTGCACTTGATCGTTCAGGCGCTGGAGCAGGGCCGCGGTGCCATCGTGCTGGTGCCTGAGATCGCGCTGACCCCGCAGCTGGTCGAGCGTTTTCGCGCTCGGCTGGGCGACCGCGTGGCCGCGCTGCACTCTGGCCTGACCGAAGGCGAGCGCTACGACCAGACGACGCAGATTGCGTTGGGGCAGCGGCGTGTGGTGATCGGCCCGCGGTCGGCGTTGTTCGCCCCGGTGGCCGACCTGGGTGTCCTGGTGGTCGACGAGTGCCACGACGGCTCCTTCAAGCAGAACACGGGGTTGCGCTACCACGCCCGCGACGTGGCGCTCGTGCGCGCGCGCGCCGCCGGGGCGGTGTGCGTGCTGGGTTCGGCGACTCCAGGGTGTGAGGAGATGGCGCTGGTCGCCGCGGGCAGGCTGACGCTGTCGGACCTGACCCACCGCGCGGTTGCGACGGCCATGCCCGACACGCGGCTGGTCGACTTGCGGGGCTGTGAGCGTCTGCCCGACCCGGAGGGGATGCGCCCGTCGCTGGTGTCGGTCGAGCTGGCACAGGCCGTCGCCGACACCGTCGCCCGCGGCAACCAGGTGATCCTGCTGCATAACCGTCGTGGCTTCGCGACGTCGATGATCTGCCAGAGCTGCGGTCAGGCCGTCGAGTGCCCTGACTGCGCGCTGTCGCTGACGTGGCACCGCGGGCAGGGGCGACTGCGCTGTCACGTGTGCGACTACAGCGCGCCGACCGACATCAGCTGTCCGACCTGCCATGGCCGCAATCTGCTGGGGGTCGGCGCCGGGACTGAGCGGGTCGAGCAGACCCTGCACGCCTTCAACCCCGCATGGCGCATCGCCCGCTTCGACCGCGACACGGCCAGCGGCCAGCGCCTGCTCGACACCCTGGATCGCTTCAAACGGGGCGAGATCGACGTGCTGGTCGGTACCCAGATGTTGGCGAAAGGACACGACTTTCCTGCCGTGACGCTGGTGGGCGTGCTGCTGGCAGAGACCGGGCTGCGCGTGCCGGACTTTCGTGCGTCAGAGCGGACCTTTCAACTGCTGACCCAAGTGGCGGGGCGGGCAGGGCGCGGCGACCGTCCCGGGCGCGTGCTGATCCAGACCTACTGTCCGGAGCACCCCGCGATCCAGGCGGCACTGCACCACGATCACCAAGCGTTCTGCGACGCTGAGCTAGCGTGGCGAGAACGCACCGGCTATCCGCCCTATCAGTTTCTGGCGCTGCTGGAGGCCCGACACTCAGACCCCGACCGCCCGTACCAGGCCCTGCAGATCGCCTGCGATGTGCTGCGTCAGTGGGGCGCCGAGGTGCGTGGCCCGGTGCAGGCTGGCCTGGCCAAGGTGCGGGGCGTCCATCGCGTGCACGCCCTCATCCGCTCGGCCGACCGCCGCGCGCTGCACCACTGGCTGGACCGGCTGGAGCGCGAGATCCGACCGCTGCTGCCCACAGGGGTCGAGCTGCTGGTGGACGTGGACCCGCACGCCCTTGCGTAACAGGTCAAGCAATGCGCGGAGTTTGGGGACGCGCCGGGTGGGCCGCTACTGCTGCAGCGTGGCGTAGAACGTGCTCTTGATGGCCGTGGGGTTGCCGCCGATGGTGACGGTCATGTCCCAGGTGCAAGGCGATGTCTTCATGCCCAAGCTGTCGATCTGCTGGTCGTCATTGACCTCGAAGATCGCACACTTGTCGGTCGCCAGCAGCAGGCCGGAGTTCTTGCTCGGGTCGCCGCTCTCGACGTCGAGGCTGATGAGCTGGTCCTCCAGGAACTTGACGCCCACCGTGATCATCATCTCGCAAGCGCCGGTCAGCGTGCTCTGGGGCAGCAACGTGGTCTTCTTGTAGATCGACGCGGCAAACTCCTCGCAGCACGTGTCCTTGATCAGACAGGCCTTTCCGGCCAGCAGGCTCTTGATCAGCTCCTCGTACGTGTCGATCTTGACCGTGGGGTACTTCGGGTCATTGGTCAGCGTCGGCAGCACCACGTTCTTGAGCAGGTGGTTGACCAGTGCGCCCCACTTGATCGTCAGTCCGTGCAGGCCGATCTTGATCTCGCTCTTCAGGCCGTCGCGCCACAAGTCGAACTGCCCCACGATGTTGCCGCCGTTGCCGAACGCGCCCAAGTTCAGCTCGTCCTTGCCGCACGCCTCGTCCTTGGGGTCACACGCCTTGCCCAGCGTCCACTTGTAGATGACCTTGGTCCACTCTTCGCGCGTGAATTCTTTGGCAAGGAATCCAGTGTTGTCAGGCTCTTGCTTGAGTTCGATGGTGCCGACCATCTCCATGTTCTGCAGGATCTCAGCCACATCGCCGCCCGCGTTCAGACCGGTCTTGACGCTGTCGGGCAGGAACGACAACAGAATCCCGTCCAGGAACTTGACGATGATGCCGCCGAACGGCTGCGCCAAGTTGTTGATGCTCGGGTTCTTGGGGTCGTCAAAGATGTTCTTGCACAGCGAGTCCAGGCTGCTGCCGCCCAGCTTGCACACCAGACTCAGCAAGCCAGCAACCGGGTCCTGCACGATGTCCAGGATCGCCGTGATCACGTTTTCCACGGGGTCGGGCAGGATGCTGACCAGATTGATGAAGGTGTGCAGGTCGTAGGTGCCGGCCAGCCGCGGCGGGATGTCGCTCACGTCGATGTAGACCGAGTCGCCTTCCAGCGTCTTGGTGACCGCGTTCCACGTCACCGTTGCACCTGTGTCGATGCACCCGCCGGCCAGCGGAGGACTGCCGGACTTCAACGCCGCGATGCCGATGACGGTGAACTTCACCTCGCCGCCCTGCTGCTGCACCCAGGTCGGGAAATTGGTGTAGGTGGGGCTCCAGGGCTTGTCCCACTTCAGGGCGGGCGGGCTCTCCCACGCCGCTGTGGGCAGGGCGCCGCCCAAGTCGATGCTCTTGCACGCCGGTTCGCCAGCCTTTTGGGTGGTCAGGCGCACCTTGACCACCCCGAACTCACTGATGAACTTGGCGCCCGCATAGTGCAGCGTCACTGAGAACGGCCCCTTGGCCTTGCTGGCCACATGGATCTCGAACTCGAGCGTACCGGCCTCTGGGTCGTCGGGCACCTTGGCCACCACCGTAAACGTTCCTTGGGCGGGGCCGACCTTGATGTCGGCAGAGGCCTTGCCGTCCCCATCGGTGGGGACGTTGTTCGCCTGCAGATCGCCCAGGGTGGTCTGCGGATCAGCCAGCGAGAACTCGACGATGGCGCCCTCGACCGGCACGCCGCCCTTGAGGTACTTCACGGGCAGCGGACGCAGGCCGTTCTGGTTGACCAGCAACGCACACGCGGTCTCGCACTTGCCGCCGAAGTCGTCGTTGACGATAGCGTATTGCAGCTGCCCCTTCGCCGTAGGGTCGACGTCCTGGGCGACGCTGCCGTCGTCCTGGGTCTCCGCCGCGGCGTCCTTGCCTGCGTCGGCGTCGCCGAACTGGTAGGGGTTCGTGTCCTGCAAGGCGTCGGCGAACATATAGCCGCCGCCCGTCACCGTGTCGCTGCATCCGGCCGTCAGCCACAGCCCCGCCAGCGCCCAGAGACTCCACCCACCGCGGTTGCGCATCATGAATCGTCTCCCTTACTGCACGATGGGGGTCAGGCGCAGGACTGTGCCGATGTCTCCCACCAGCAACGCATCCTTGCCGAAACTGGCCACACTGAACAAGGACGCAATCGATCCCGGCTGCAAGTCCTTGGTTTTCTGTCCGTTCCAGTACAGCGCCATGCCTTGGGTGCCCGCGAGGATCACCTCGTCCTTCTTCCAGCCCCAGATCGCGCGCACGGTTCGTTTCTCGTCCATCAGGGCGGGCACATACGTCCAGCTTTTGCCGTCCCAGTGCACCAGCACGCCCGAACCGTTGGCGTCCGGCGACCCGGAGGCCCACACGTCCTCTGGCCCGCTGCCCCACAGCGCAAGCAGGGTACTGGTCACTTCGTAAGGCTTTTCCTGTCCCGGGATCGGGTACGGCTCGACCGGCGTCAGCGACCAGCCCGATCCCACAGAGCGATAGATCAGGCCACCCTCTCCCGCCGCCCACACGTTGGTCGGGCTGGAGCCCCAGACCGTCCGCAGGGTCTTGGTGATCGGCGCGTTCACGACCTGCCAAGTCTTGCCGTTCCAAAGCGCAAGGATGCCGTTCTTGCCACCCACGATCACCTGATCCGGTCCCGCAGACCACACCGCGCGCCAGTCGAGCACGGGTCCGCCTTCCAGAAGGGTCCACTCGAGGCCGTCCCAGCGCATCACCACGCCCAGCAGTCCGGCGGCGTACACATCGTTGGGGCCCGAAGCGTAGATCGCCTGCAGGTGCACGGGTGATGGCGAGGGCGTGACCTTCCAGCCCTCAGCCGTCCGGTGCGCCAGATAGCCGTTGTCGCCCGCCACCCACACGTCGTCCGGACCGTTGGCATGGATCGCGTTTGCCGTACCGCTGTTCGGCAGCGACTCGGCCGGGATCCAGCCGTTGCCCTTGCGCTCATAGACGATGCCGCCCTGACCGACCGCCAGCGCCGAGCCAGGGCCGGTCGCGGCCACCGCCTGCACGCCCGGCACGAAGGCTGCCTGCGTCCAGACCCCGTCGGTGGGATTGCGGGTGAAGATCTGCGAGTTGCCGACCGCTGCGTACAGGCCACCGCCGAAAGACGTCACGCTGCGCAGCGACGTGCCGGCCATCGCGGGCGGGATCTTGGCGCTCCAGCTGCCGTCCTGCCACTCGAGCACCGAGCCGTTGTCGCCGACGGCCACCGCGTGGGCCGCCGTCCCTTCTGTTGCCGGTGTGACCGCCACGGCGCGCAGGGTCATCGAGGTCGGCGCCGTGATGATCTGCAGCCCGTTGGCTCCCAGCGTCCCCAACAAACCTGAGGCGCCGACACCAAACGCGGGCCCCCCGGGAGGTCCTCCGAACCCGTAGACTTCCTTGGCCTTCCCTTGGTTTTCCAGCGCCCACTTCACACCGTTCCAGCGCGCGATGGTGCCGTCCGAACCGACTGCCCACGCCAGATCATCGGCCGCCGCGTACACGCCCCACAACGTCGCGCTGGTCAGGCCCTTGCCGGTCGAGCCCGTGCCCGCCGCACATTGACTGGTGACGAGCAGGTCATCGACGAACACGCCTTCGCCCGCGTTGCCCGCCGATGTGACGCTGTCGAACGACACCTCCAGACGGACCTTGGTGCCCTGGAACTCCGTCAGATCAACGGTTTGCTGGGTGAAGCCCGTGGTCTTGCCGTTGGGCAGCTTGGTCGCCTTGTCCCACACGGTCTTCTTGTTCGCCATGCCGATCACGGCGACGCGCAGCAGGTCCGAGGTCGTTCCCGAGTCCACGTCGAGCATCAACTGGAAGGTCAGCGTGGCCTTGACCGAGACGGGGACGTCGATGATGGGCGACAGCAGCGTTGCGCCCACCACCTTGCCGTTCTGGTAGTTGTGGCATGGCGGGGACTTGCCGTTGTCGCAAGCGGCGTCGGGCAGGCCGAAGTAGGCCGCGGCCGGTGGGCTGGAGGCGCGCAGCTTGCCGTCGGCGTCCTGCAGGCCGGCAACCGACCAGACGATACCGCCTTGGCCGCTGGCGCTGTGCAGATCCGACACCGACCACTTGCTCAAGCTTTTGTCGAAGCTGTCTGAGAACGCCACGCCGCCGCAGCATCCAGTCGCTCCGGACGGGGCATGGCTGCACAGGCCGGCATCGCAGATGTCGTTGGAGCACGGGTCGCTGTCGTCGCAGTCCGACGGGGACTTGCAGCCGCCACTCGGGCCCCAGCTCTGGCCCACCTTGCCGTTGCTGCCCGCGGCCTGCACCAGCGTACCGTTCATGCCGACGGCGAACGCCATGCCGGCGCCCGGGCTGGCCGAGACCGCGTTCAAGGTCGGGAACTTGCCCGTCGACAACACCGCCCATTGCAGGCCGTCATAGGACAGGATTGTGCCGTTGGTGCCGACGGACAGCACCCGTGTCGGATGGTCCGACCAGACGCCGTGCAGGCTGGTCGTGGCGACCTCACCCGGTACCGCAAGCTGCGTCCACAAACCGGTCAGCGTGGTCGCTTCTTGGGCTGCGTCGACCGCATCGTCAACGGCGTCGGGCTCGACCGTGTCGGCGACCAGATCGGAGTCGGTCGCGTCTGCGGGCGGCAGGACGTCCGGGTCCGTCGTCTCCGACAAATCGGCCGCGGTTGCGTCTGTTTGCGGGTCGAACCAGGTCTCGTCGGTGTCGCCGCAGCCCGTCGCCGTCAGCGCCAGAACCGTCAGTCCCAAGGCCGCGGCGGCACCCCGCAAGATCGCAAGAGCACGCATGTTCATGGCAGCTTCTCCGCGACTTGGAAGACGCCGCCCTTCATGCCGACGGCCACGACGCCCTTGTCCGTGGCCGTGACGCCGTACAGCACCGTCGGCACCCCGCTGGACACCCACTGGAACGAGCTGCCGGGCTGCCCGATCACCAACTTGCCGGCCCAGCCGGCCGCCAGAACCTTGCCGTTGGCCAGCCGGGTGACGCCGTGCAGGAAGTCTCCGGGCGACTCGCTGACCAAGGTCCACGCGTCGTCGATGCGCACGATCACTGCGCCGCCGTCGCCGACCGCCGCGGCGCCGCCTGTGCCCCATGCGACCACCCGACGCAGGGCAAGTGCCCCTGCGGCGTCCTCTTGGGTCCATACGCCGTCCGCGCCGCGCCGCAGCACCACGCCTGGCGTGTTCTCCAAGCCGCCGACGGCAAACGCCACCGTCCCGGCGACCGCGACGGACCGCAGCGGAACCTGAGTGCCGGTCGCTTCGGTCTTCCACTTGCCGTCGGTCCCCCGCACGGCAGCGAAACCATTGTCGCCGACAGCGATGGGCTTGCCGCTCAGCACCGCGATGCCGCGCAGCTCGCCGGCTCCCGGCAGCACCTCGGACTGGAAGACGCCCTTGCCGTCGCGGTGCAGCACAGCGCCGCCGGTACCCACGGCCCACAGCTCGATGCCGTCGCCGGCCACGTCGTTCAGATCGACGCCAGTCGCGGGAGCCGCCAGGTCGAAGAAGGAGGACTGCGCATCCACCGCGCGCAGCAACGAACCGTACTGACCGCAAGCGACCAGACTGCCGTCGGCCATCGCCGTGATGTTGCGCAGGTCCGCCACCGTTTCTGCGCGGTGGTCCAGCCACTTGCCGTCGACGAATACCACGCCCGCGCCCTTCTGCCCGACGGCCAGCGCGTGTGCCGAGCTGCCGGTGCCCACGCCCCAAAGACCCGCGAACGACAGCGTGGCCATGTTCACGCCGTCGATCGCCTGGACTTCCCACTTGCCGCTCGGCGACAGGTGGACCAGCGCCCCTTGCTCACCGATGGCCCAAGCGTCCGAGTTCGACAGCGCCCAAATGCCGTACAGCTTGCGCTGGTCGTTGACGAGCACGGACTTCCAAGTGCCATCGAAGGTCGCCAAGTAGGCGTCGTCGCCGGCGGCAAACACGCGTCCCGCCGGGCTGACATCCAGCGCCCTCAGGACGTGGCCGGCGGCGTCGGGCATCAGCGTCTCGCTCCAGGTGCCACCGGAGAAGCGCACCGCCTTGCCCTCGGCGCCGACCGCCCAGATCTGCCCGGGTGAAGTCACGCGAATCGCATACAAGTCTGCGTTGCTGTTGGTTTCTTCCTTGGTCCACTTGCCGTCAGGCTGCCGCCGCAGGATCAGGCCCGCGTCGCCGGCCGCCACCACCGTGTTGCCGTCGGCCGAAGCGTGCACCGCGCGCAGCACCACGCCCTTGGCCGCATCCGGCGTCACGTTCTGGATCGCCAGACCGTTCCACTCGAGCAACACACCCTCGCCGACGAACCACGCATGATCCACGTCGGTGCCCCACACGCCCCGTAGCGTGGCAGAGGTGCCCGAGGCGCGCGGGACAAACGTCTGTCCATTGCCGTGCAGGATCAAGCCCTTGGCGCCCACCAGCCACGCGTCCTGCGGCGAAGAGCCCCACACGGCAAACAGATCCTGATCGAACTTCAGCGACCGCGGCGTCAGCACGGGGCCCGTCGCCGTGTCGACCGCGTCCTCGGGGACCGTCGTGTCGCCGGCGACGTCTTCGGTCGTGTCCGGCAAGGTGTCCTGGGTGGTGTCGGCGATGTCGGTCACCACGGTGTCGGTCGGAGTCGTGGTGTCGTCGCCGCTGCTGGTGTCGCTGCACGCGCTCAGCAGGGCGCAGGCCGCCACGGTTGCCAGCCACACAATCGGTCGGCCCTGTCGCCGCAGAGTTGGGAACGGAGTCACGTCGGGGTCCTTCGGGCGCGTCCCGGCGGTTGCCAGGCCAGGGCGCGCAAGGGGCGGGCTACTGCCGCGTAAAGAAGTACGAGTGCACCGACCAGGACCGCCACGTCAGCTGGTCCAGGTCGCTCAGGTCGTAGGCGTCGATGTCGAAGCCTTCCTTGTAGCCGCGAATGATCGTCAGGCGCAGCGGCGTGCCCTTGGGGATGCCCGGCGTGCCCTGGATCGTCGGGAAGTCAGGCAGCTCGACCTGCGACACGTTGCCCTTGGTCATGATGTTCCACACCGGCGTGTCGCCCATCATGCCGGGGATGCCCAGCGTCACATAGTTGAAGTGCGGCTCGACCGTAGCAGGGTCCACCGTCCACTTCAGCGTCGTTCCGGTCAGCACGCCAGAGTCCAGCGGTTGGTTCGGCAGCGGCGGATACAGCATCGGCCCCAGCAACAGCTCGCCCTCGCCCACGGCGTATACATGGCCGTCTTGGGTCGCCCAGACCGCGTTGAGCGCCTTGTCGGAAATCGGCGTGTCGACCTCCTGCCAGGTCTGCCCGTCCCAGTGCACCACGACGCCGCGGCTGCCCACGGCCCACACGTCCGAATCCGAGGTGCCGGACACGGAGGCCAGCGTCGTCGTCACGGGGCTCTTCATCGGCTTCCAGGTGATGCCGTCGAAGTGCAGGATCGTGCCCTTTTCACCGACGGCGTAGACCGAAGTCGGTCCCACCGCCCACACCGACCGCAGCGCGATCGAGGTGCCCGACGGCTGCAGCTTCCACACTTGGCCGTCCCAAGCCCAGATGGCACCGTAGGTTTGTCCCACCGCCCAAATGTGGTCCTTGTCGCTGCCGTGGATGGCGAGCAGGTTGCCGAAGACCGGCGGGCTGGTCGCCTTCCATGTTGCCTGTCCGGCCACATCCTGCAGCCGGTAGATGCCGTTCTGCGCCGCCGCCCACACCGCCTCGCCCTGACCGTCGGCGGTTGCGAAGACCGCGTTCAGGTTGGCGGTCGTCGGCACGACAGGAAGGGTCTCCCACTTGATGCCGGTCTTGACCGCTGCCGAGCCGGCCCAGCCCACCGCCCAGACCTTTTCGCCATGGCCGTATACGCCGCGCAGATCCGCTTTGCCGGGAGGGGGTTGCAGCGTCCAGCCGTTGCCGGACCAGTGGACCAGACCGCCCTGAGCGCCGACCGCGTACATGTCGTTCGCGTCCTTGCCCCACAGGCCGTAGAGGTTGCGGTCGATGCCGGTGGGTACCGCCTCGAAGTCGCCGCCGGGGGCCAGCCGCAGCATCGCGTCGTCGTTGTAGGTCTTGATGTCCTGCTTCAACGTCATCGAATAGGGCAGCTGCGAAACGCCCAGATCGACGACGATGCCCAGAATCGAGATCGACGCGTCGTGCAGGTCGCCGGAAAGCGCGGCCGGCAGCTGCTGGATCTCCAGGTGGTCGGGGTCGGTCTCCGTGAACGGATACAGGAACTTCATGTCCTGATAGGGCATTCGCAGCACGCCGTCGCCACCCAGCACCAGATACGCCCACGCCGCTGACACGATGTAGTTCTGCGTCGGCCAGATCGGCGGAAGATCCAGACGCGTGACGGCCTTGCCGGTCAGTGGCATGTCCAGCTGGATGTTGACGCCGGTGACGCTGCCCTCAGCGCCGACCATCAGGTTGCGCCGCACGCCCATCACGGTGGGGGTGAAGGCCTGCATGGACGCCGCGTCCTCCGGGACCAGCACCGCACCCGGGGTCTTGTAGCCGCCAAAGCACACGATCGCCATCTCTCCGTAGAAGGTATTGATCTTGTAATTGTAGAAGTTCTTGGCGTTGGCCTCGAACCCCTTGCCCTCTGGCGGGTAGTTGTCCTGGTCGAACACCGATGGCTTGGTGTGCAGGCAGACCGAGGTCAGCTCGCCCTTGACCGGCACGCACCGGGCAGGACCGCTCTGCATCGGCATGCACTTGAAACCACTGGTGCATTGCTGGCCCAGCGAGCAGTCGGCCACGCAGCGCTTGCCGTTGTTCTCGCCGATGTCGACGCAGCCCACGCCGGGGCCGCCCCAGCTGCACGACGCGTCGGAGTCGCACGAGGAGCAGATGGGTGACGGCACGACGCCCAGCTGGGACGAGCAGCTGCCAACCGGCACGAACACGTACTTGTCCAACCCGACAACCTTGCCGCTGACGGTGGGCGGCGCCTTGCCCGGAGGCGGCGAGCCCGACGACGGCGGGGGAATCGGCGTGATGTACAGCGTGACGTTGGTCGCATCGAACAGCACGATGGACGCGGACTCGTAGGCTTCCTTGGACGCCGAGACCATCTGCTTGCCGGACAGACCCGGGCCGGAGAACGTGATCTGCCCGTCGGCGTTGGTGAATCCTTGATACGGCGTGGTCGGGTCGGTCCACAGCATCGTGAAGGCGTCGGGCACCGGCTCGCTGTTGCTCGCGTCCAGTACCGTCAGGTTGATTGCGCCGTCGACGTCTGCGCCCCAGGTGCCGCCGTACGCACTCTTGGGGTTGAAGTAGGTGAAGGCTTTGGCTGCCACGGCCTGGGCTGTCCCGAGGCGAGCTGTCACATCGACCGCGCCCACCTTGCCCGGAGGGGTCTTGCAGGTCACGTGGGTCGGGTCCAGGAACGTCAGGTGGGTCGCGGGCTTGCCATCGAACAGCAGCTGCAGCGCAGGCGAGAAGCCGTTGCCGTAGACGTGCACGTAGGTGCCGCCGGCCTGCGCGCCGGTCGACGGGTAGGGTACGTACAGCTGCAAGTCCTTGCTTGAATAGGCAAAGCCGTTCGGCAGGACCGCCGTCTGGGTGCCGACTTGAACCGATACGGGAACATAGCCCGGGCTGCCGGGAGGCGTGACCGCCTGCAGCTCCGCGTCACTGACCACCAGCACGGTCGAAGTCGACAACGCGCCGATCCGGACCGTGGGCTTGCCCTTGGAGAACCCGGACCCCTTGATCACGATCTTGGTGTTGCCCTCGACCGAGCCGCTGGACGGAGTGACCGACGAAATCCCCAGCGTATCCGTATAGGTATAGCCGTCGGCGAGCTTGCCGGTGCCCTTCGACGTCATCAGCACCACGGCCACCGGGCCTGCCACACCGCCCTTGGGCACCTGCACGACCAGCGTGTGGGCGGCCGGCTGGATCTCGACGACCTTGGCCACCTGATTGCCGAACAGCACCGTCGTGTCGCCTGCGGAGACCAGGCCGGTCGCCACCAGCGTCGCCACGCCGCCGCCTGCCAGCGGACCCGACGCGGGCGCTACCGAAAGCAGCTGCGTCGCCGCTTGCCCTTGGTCGTCGGTGTAGACGAAGCCACCGGCGAGCGCTCCGGTGCCGTAGGTCGTCGTGACCACCACGTCTGCCTTGCCTGCCATGCCGGGAGGGGTGGCGATCTCCAGGCGATCGACGCCTACCAGCGCCAGGATCGTGGCTTTGGCGCCGCCGATCGTGACGTCGGCGTCCTTGGTCAGGCCTGTGCCGGTCAACACCGCTTGGGTGCCACCCGCAGTCGGACCCGCACCGGGGATCAGCGACGCGACAGTGGGGGCCGCCGTGTAGAAGAAGCCCTTCTTCATCACCGCCGCACCCTGGTCGCTGACGACGTGCACCGTGGCCGGTCCAAACACGCCAGGAGGCGTGACGGCCAGAATCTGGTCCTCGCCCGAGACCTGCACGCCCAGCGCCTGCCGACCGCCGATCAACACGGACACCTTGCCGGTGAAGCCGGATCCCGAGAGCACCAGCGGAGTTCCGCCCGCCACGGGCCCCGTGGACGGCTGCACCGAGGTCAGCACCAGTGCGTTGGCGTACAGGTACGCCTTGTCCAGACGGCTGGACAGGCTGGGGTCACCGGGAAGGACGACTTCGACATCGACCAGACCCGTCTCGTGCGGCGGCGTGCGAATCTCGAGCCGCTTGGAATCGATGAACGTGATGGCCGAGGGGTCCAGGGGGGTCCCGCCGATCAGAACCTGCACGGTCTCGTTGAAGCCCGACCCGGTCAGCGTCACGACCTCGCCGCCGACAGACGAGCCCTTGTCCGGGCTGATGGACTGCAGCGTGAACGGCTCTGGCGCGACATCCTCGACGGCATCCACGGGCGTCGCGTCTTCAGCGACATCGGCCGGGACCAGGTCCTCACCGGGCAGGGCATCCGCAGCCGTATCAGCCGGTTGAGCATCCGTCGCGACGGTGTCGGCTGCACTCGGGTCGGCGGCCGGATCTGAGCAGGCGGTGGTCAGCAGCGTCAGCGCCGCGATGGCCGCCAGCACGGTCCAGGCCAGTTCCCCGCTTTTGTTTCGCAGGCTTGTCATCGGATATCCCCCATTCTTCTTGCCCGCTGCGCTACTCGCCCGGCTCCTTGATGAAAGCCAGTTCCTTGAGGTCCAAGCCCGCCGGATAGCCGTACGACACGTACTGGTCGAACCCGTACACGTCGACCGCCACCAGTCGCTTCTCGCCGTCGACCGGCAGCGACCGCACCGTGTGGGTGCCCGCGCTGACGTACTGCCTGGTCATCTTGTACTTCTTGGCCGGGGTGCCGTCGGTCGAGGGCAGCACCGGGATCATCTCGAACACGTCGGGCGCCAGCGGCTGGCCGTCGAAGACCACCTGAGCGTCGATCGGCGCGGCGATCGAGATGTAGTTGCTGGCGTACTTGTCGGGCGTCAGAAACACGAAGTCCTCGCGCCACTGGTCGGTGGGAATCGCGAGCAGGAATGCGGGGTCGCCGGTTCCCGCGTCCCCTTGCTGGGCGCCCGAAGTGTTCGGCTCTGGGGCGTCCTGGCTGGCCATGAAGTGACCGAGCATCACCGGCGCCGGCGAACCGTCCTTGTGGCGCGCGACCAACTCAAAGCTGCCCAAGGTCTCGAATTCGTACGACTCCCCCTGATCCAGCACGGGCACCTTGACCGGCTTGCCCTTGGCGTCCAGCGTGCCGGGCGACACGTCGACCAGCGTGCCGTCGGTGGCGGCGAGGATGCGCCAAGCGTCCAACTCTTGTCCGCGCGGCTGCAGCTTGACCCCGACGTAGCGCCAACCCCATGTCTTCACGGGGAACATCTGCATCTCCAGATGGTCCGCGCAGCAGGTGATGAAGGCTGAGCAGTGGTCGTTGCGGTTGCACGCCGTCTTGCCGTCCCACTCGCACACGCCGCACTTCTCTCCCTTGGCGATCTGTTGGGGAGTGCAGGCGCCCGTCAGGCAGTGGTTGGTGTTCGGCACGTTGGCGGCCTCGCTACCGGCGAAGACGGCGACGCGCTTGTCCGCGAGCACCACCGTGCCGGTCAGGTCGCTGCCGACCTCGTCGGTCTCGAGGTTCAGCACGTCCCACTGGTCCAGCACGAACTGCGCAGAGCAGGTGGCGCCGACGTCGTCGGGCTTGCAGTTGTACGCCTTGATCATGCCGTCCTGACTGCCCAGCGTCCGCCCCGTCGACTTCGAGAACGTGACCGACACGTTGGTCTTGCCGCCCTGCGTGCCCACCACCGTCACGAAACCGCGCAGGATCGAGAACGACTGCTCGCGGGACATGGCGATGTAGTACTTGCCCAGAAGCTCGTCAGGCAGCAGCAGGGAAGCGTCGTTCGAGTAGACGTTGACGTTCTCGAGCGGGTTGAACTGGTAGGCGGCGATCGGTGCCGACGAGGTCACCCGGTAGGCCAGCTTCTCTTGAATCGTCGCATTGATGTTGCGCGCAGGCAGGTTGAAGACGCGCAACTCGCCCGGCATCAGCGGCGAAAAGTCCATCGGCTCGCCCTGACTGTCATACAGCACCTTCTCGACCGCTCCGCCTTCGAATTGCTCGATGGTGATCGTGGTCGACAGCTTGTCCGAAGCGTTGGACACGACGACGGCGTACTGCGCGCCCGCCGCGTCGTAGTAGCTGCGGCTGCCGCCCGGCACGAA
>CAJBNH010000123.1 GCA_903955385.1 uncultured Myxococcales bacterium
ACCCCGTCGACATGTGCGCGCCCTGCACCGACACCGCGCTGTACGGCGACAAGTGCGACATGTGCCTGGGCGGCCCCGGCTCTACCGGATGCCCCTGTGACAGCGACGCGCAGTGCAAGGCCGGCAGCTGCGTCGACACGCTGGTGGGCGCCCGGTGCGGCGGTCTGTGCAGCGACGGCTGCCCGTCCGCCTTCAAGTGCACGACGGTGATCGAACTCAGCCGAGACGCCAAGAACATCTGCGTCTCCATGTACGGCAAGCTGTGCAAGGGGTGCGTGACCACCGCCGACTGCCAGATCCCCGGAAGTCTAAGCGCGACCTGCATTTCGCAGGGAGGCGGCACCTTCTGCGGGTCAGCGTGCACGGCCGGTGACGACTGCCCGACCGGCTACGTCTGCAGCGAGGTCCCGGATGCCACCGGTGCCAAGTCCAAGCAGTGCGTGGTCAAGGATGGCGGGACTTGCGGGACGTAGCCAGCAGGCGTCCCGCGCCGTCAGCTTCCAACGCGAACTCATGAGAACCCACCGGTGGGCTACGGGCACGCACCGGGGGTGAACACGCAGCCTTTGGCTGGGTCGCAGGTGTCGCTGGTGCACGGGTCCTTGTCGTCGCACTTCTTGGCCACGAGCGAGCACTTGCCGGTTGAGGGGTTGCACGTGTTCAACTGGCAGGCGGTGTTCTGCGATTCGTCGCACTTGACCACCGTGGCGGGGTTGACCGTGCAGCTGTAGGGGAGCTTCAACTTGTCGCAGTAGAGCGTACCGTTGCAGAGGTTGCTGTCTTCCTTCTGGGCGCAGGATCACGCAATGGGGAGGGGGCGGCGGCAGCGGGGGAGGGGCGCCGACGACACGACCGGGACATCCTCGACCGTCCCCCATCTCCCTTCGACCCAGGTTCCTCCATCACGCCGCCCCCAGAGTCCCGAACACGTCGTCGTACCCTGCCCCGAACGCCTGCGCGATGCGCTGCAGCGTCGCCAACGTCACGCCGCCGCGCCCCAGCTCGAGTCTGGCGACCGTTGCCCTCCCAATGCCTGCCCGGTCGGCCAGAGCCTGCTGGGTCAGGCCTTGCGCCCGCCGCCACTCGCGCATCCGCCGCGCCACGTGCCCCAGCGACCGACGCAGGCTGTCGGCCGAACTCGCGCGCAAGGCAGGATCGCCGAACGACCGGATCCAGTCCCAAGGCAGGTGCTCAACGTCGGCATCGAAGTGCACGACCAGACACGAGGGGTCAGCCGGGTCCAGCGCCAGACGCGTCGGTGTGCCGTGGTTCATGGCGAGGACCGCCACCGCCGGGACGGCCCACGTCGCGCCGTCTGCGAACCGAACGCGCAGACCGCTGCGCTGCCACTCGGCCGCGACGACGCGCTGCGAGGCGCCCGGGTCTTCCACCTGCAAGGACCTCGCGAGCATCAGACCTCCTTGCCGCTACAGGATGCGGTCGCTGTGAAGGCGGTTCCATGCCTCCAGACAGGCTGGTTTGTGGGTGCGGTACAGGTGCATCGCCTGCACGGCCCGTCGCGGTGGCGCGTCCATCCAGGTGTAGTCCAACAGGTTGATGCGGACGACGTGCTCGCGGTCGACGACGACGTGAACGTGTGGCGGTTCATTCGCGCTCTCCCGCGCATAGCAGCGGACCAGAAAGGCGCCGAGGTCCAGGATGGTCGTCATCTCGCGCCCCGCGTCTGTATCATGCATGAGACAATCGATTGCAGCAAGACGGACGGTACGGAACCGGGCCCCGAGCACACCTGCCCGAACGAGTCCGTTCACCCCGCAATGGTCGCTCGCTGACCGGAAACGCCGCGCCCCCGCCCCGAATTCCCCTTCCCCCCATCCCCCGACGGTGCCACCCTCAGCCGCATGAAGCCGACCACCCTCCCCCTGACGTCGTGGCTCTTGCTCCTCCCGCTGGTGCTCGCAACCTGCGGCGGCTCCTCACCTGGCGACACCGCTGCCGTCACCGATGCCGAACCGGCCGACGCCGACGGCACAGTCGACGGCGATACCGACGCGACCGACCTGGACACCGCGGCGGCCACGACCGACGCGGTGCTTCCCGACGTCGCGCCCGAGGTCGTGGACGCTGCCGAGGTGGACGTACCGGACGTCCCGGACGTCCCGCCCGACCTGCCAGACGTGCCGCCGGGCCAGCCATGTGTGACGAACAAGGTCTGCTCGTACACGGCGGAAGCGACCGGCAAGCCCTTTTGCGCCACCGACCTCGGCTACTGCGTCGAGTGCCTGTACGACGTCAGCTGCCCCAACACCGGACACTGCATCGACCATGTATGCGCAGAGCTGAGTTGCACGCCCAAGGCGACCGAGTGCGTGGGCGACCTGCTGCAGACGTGCAACGCCGACGGCAAGTCGTTCTCGACCCAAGCCTGCCCGGCCGCGACGCCCAGCTGCGTCGGCGGCAAGTGCTTGACCTGCAAGCCTAACGCCAAGTTCTGCGCCAAGATGGCTCCGGGAGCCCCGCAGAGTACCGCCGTGCTGCAGTGCAATGCGGACGGCAGCCAGGCGACGTTGGCTCAGACGTGCGACCCGGGCGAAATGTGCTTCAACGGCGCGTGCATGGCGTGCGTGCCGGGCGCCAAGGACTGCCAGGGCGACAAGGCGATGGTGTGCACGTCGGACGGCGCGGGGTATGCCGTCGTGCAGGACTGCGCGGCGAATGGCTGGGGGTGCATGGGCGGCATGTGCATCGACACCTGCGCCACGGACTTCAAGGGCAACATCGCGTCGGGCTGCGAGTATTGGGCCGTCGACCTGGACAACGCGTACGTGCCGTGTTCGAGCCAAAGCGGATTCTGCGACGCCCAGAACGCCCCATTCACGGTCGTGATCGCCAATCCCGGCGAGGCCAAGGCGCTGGTCCTCGTGCTGTCGGGCGACGGCAAAGAGTCGAGTCTGGTGCTGGACCCCGGTGCGTGGAAGGTGACGCATCCGCTCAACGGCAAGGGCGCGCCGATGAATCAGGAAGGGACCTCAGTCAACCAGAACGTGTACCGCGTCAAGGCGGACCACCCGTTTGCGGCCTTCCAGTTCAACCCGCTGCAGACGGACGAGGCATTCTCGTCGGGCGCGTCGCTGCTGCTGCCCTCGAATGGCGTTGGCATGACGTACTGGGTGATGACGCGCGAACAGAGCCACGCGGACCTGCGCGGCTACTTCTCCGTCGTGGCCACCGATGTTGGCGAGACGTCCGTGACCGTGGTCGTCACCGCGCCGACGCAAGCGGGCGCTGGCGTGACGGCGATGAAGGCGGGCGACACGCAGGATTTCGTCTTGGAGCAAGGGCAGGTCCTCAACATCGAGACCAACGCCTTGGGCGCGGACCTGACGGGCTCCCGGATCAAGGCCTACCGCCCCATCGCGGTCTTTGCCGGTTCCGAGGCCGCGAATTCGCCCAACACCGACCACTGCATCAACGGCGTGTGCGAGTACCAGGGCTGGGCGTGCGAGACCAACGCCGACTGCCCCAAGACCTGTTGCGCCGACCATATCGAGGAGCAGCTGTTCCCCGTCGACGCATGGGGCACCACCTACGTGGCGACCAAGCTGCAGCCGCGTGGGGCTGAGAAGGATGCGTACCGGATCCTCGCTACCGAAGACGGCACGCTTGTCACGACCGACCCGCCGCAGACCGCCGTGCCGGTGCTGGCCGCGGGCGGTTGGTTCGAGTTCGAGTCGAGTCAGGACTTTGTGCTCCAGTCGAACAAACCCGTTCTGGTCGGGCAGTTCATGGCGTCGACCAACGCGCCCAACCCGAACAACGACACGTGTGACGCCAAGTTCAGCGGTCAGAAGGTATGCAAGGCGTTCATGGCGACCGGCGTGCCATGGTCGTGCGTCAAGAACGCCGACTGCCCCAACATTCAGGAACCGACCGACGCGAAGGTCGGCGACACGGCCTTTGTGCAGAACGTGCCGACCGGTCGGTGGTTGAAGACGTACACGTTCCCGACGCCCGATACCTACGCGTTCCACTTTGTGAATCTGGTCGCGCCCGCCAACACGCAGGTACTGCTGGACGGTCAGGCGGTAGCGGCAGAGGCGTGGCAGCCGGTGGCGCAAGGCTTCGTGAGGGCGCGGCTGCCGGTCTCAGGAGGGCTGCACACGGTCACGGCGGCGGTTCCGGTGGGGTTGCTGGTGTACGGCTGGTCGCCGTACGTCGGCTATGCGTATCCGGGCGGGATTCGGCTGAACTAGTGCTCGAACTGGCGGGGTGGTGGTCATGACGCGCAAGACGGAATGCATCGTGGTGTTGGGCACATGCATGATCGCGTGGGCACTTGCAGGTTGCGGCGGCAACGAACCGGATGCGGACGAGGTGGTGACCACCGACACGACTGCGGACACGGGTGGTGACGCGGACGATGCCACGGACGTTGCCGGCGACGTGAACGCGGACGCGGACGCGGGTGCGGACACGGTGGTGGAGCCGGATGCCGACGCCGAGGTCGTCCAGACGCCCTGCCTGAAGATCGAGCCGTCTGGCGGCTACCTGCACTTTGGTGGCTTGCTGTTCGGGCTCAGCGACACGCGCGACTTCTCCCTCGTCAATTGTGGCAGCGTAGACGTCGTCGTGACGGGTGTCGCGCTGAAGGGCGATGGCACCTCGGACGAATTCACGCCGGACTTCAGCAGCATGACCAACCAGTACCCTGCGGTCGGCAGCGCTGGGCCGACGGTAGACAAACCGCTGGTGATTCCGGGGCAAGGCTACGCCGTCGCTTCGGTCCGCTACGACCCGAAGGACATCACGCCGCTGGACGGCTACGGCAACCCGGATCCTGCGGACACCGACACCGTAGTGGTGACTTCGAACGCCGGTCCCTTCCTGCTGAATCTCACGGGTTGGGGCGTGAAGACACTGTGCCCCCAGGCCAAGGTGACCGTGGTGGACGGCGAAGAAGTCGTGCCGCAAACGGTGATGCACCTCAACGGCGACCAGTCGTACGCTCCCGGCGGCGGCACCATCAAGAAGTACCAGTGGACCGTCAAGCAGTCGGCAGGCTCGGCCAAGTCGTTCTCCCCCAACGCGGGCTTCGCCAACCCCACCTTCACCCCGGACGCCGCGGGCGAGTACCAGTTCTGCCTGGACGTGTGGGACCAGAACAACACCAAATCCTGCACCCCAGCGTGCGTCACTGTTCTGGTCGTCCCCAACAACGCCATCCATATCGAGCTGTTGTGGGACACGCCGGCCGATGCCGACCAGACCGACTCGGGCTCGAACGCGGGCGCCGACCTGGACCTGCACTTTGCCCACCCGCTGGCCGTCAAGCCGGACCAGGACTGCGACGGCTCGCCCGACCCATGGTTCGCCAATCCGTACGACTGCTTCTGGTTCAACCCGAACCCGAACTGGGGCGGAGCTTGGGCCGGGGCCAACGACGACCCCAGCATGGACCTGGACGACACCGACGGCGCGGGACCGGAAAACCTGAACCTGGAGCTACCGGAAGGCACCGCCGACGAGCCGTTCACCTACGCCATCGGCGTGCACTCGTACCAGGACAACGGCTACGGCACCTCGCTCGCCAGCGTAAACCTGTACGTGAACGGGGCATTGGCGCTGGCCATCGCCAAGGTCGAGCTCGAGCCGCTGGACATGTGGTACGTCGGCAAGCTCCACTGGCCGCACCTCGGCATGGGCGGGTCGCTGCCGATGTTCAGCGTGTGCAAGCAGTCCGGCGACGCGTGCATCGGCGCCAAGGACCCGACCAACCCCAAGGGCGGCGCGATGTGGCAGGCCAGCGGCGAGTGGTGCATCACGCCCGAGTACGATTCGGGGGACTTGATGGGACAGTGACCGGCGAGGCCCTTTGAGACAGGAACCTCGGCTACGAGCGAGAATCCCTTCGATAACAAGCCTATCGGAGCGCTCACCGGTCGCGATCCACCGCACTACCCGACTCGCACGGACCGGGCCACCCAGGGTTAGAAACCCCGGGCTATCACACGGGAAGCCCACCTTCGTGGGCTCAGCGGCCAGGCAGCCCGCGAAGGCGGGCTTCTCGACTGATAGCCCACCATTTTCAATGGTGGGAGGATCGGCCAGGCCGGTCGCCCGCCTGCAGTCCACGTAAGCTATTGATCTGTATGGACCACAACCATGAATCGATAGGGTGTCACCGCGCCGAAGCTCCTGTGAGATGCCCCCCCGCTTCACCCCCCGAGAACACGGGAGTACACTCCCGCGCCGCCGCGCGTCCTCTTCTCGCGCGTGCTGCGTCCCACCTTTCCTATCCCCCCGCCGCCAGAGGTCTTTCCATGACCGACCTTCGCCCCACCGACCGCTTCATCGACCGCCACCTCGGTCCCCGCGACGCCGACCTGCCGCACATGCTGGCCACGCTGGGCTTTGCGTCGCTGGACGAGCTGACCGACGCCGCCGTGCCCGCCGCCATTCGCTTTCACGGCGCGCTGAACGTGGGCGACGGCGCCGCCGAGCACGAGGCGCTGGCCGAGATCGCCGCGCTGGCCGCCGAGAACCAGGTCTGGCGCTCGTTCATCGGCATGGGCTACCACGACACGGTCACTCCCGCGGTGCTGCTGCGCAACATCATGGAAAACCCGGGCTGGTACACGCAGTACACGCCGTATCAGCCGGAGATCTCGCAGGGCCGCCTGGAAGCGCTGCTGAACTACCAGACGATGGTCGCCGACCTGACCGGGCTGGACATCGCGAACGCGTCGCTGCTGGACGAGGGCACCGCCGCCGCCGAAGCGATGACGATGGCCTGGAACGCGCAGAAGCGAAACAAGAACAACACCTTCTACATCGCGGCCGACTGCCACCCGCAGACGCTCGACGTCGTGCGCACGCGCGCCCTGCCCCTCGGCATCGAGGTCGTGGTGCAGGACCCGGCGCAATTCGACTTCACGCGCCCGGTCTTTGGCGTGCTGGTGCAGTACCCGACCACCGACGGCACCGTCGTCGACTACCGCGCACTGATCGAGCAAGCCCACGCTGCCGGCGCGCTGGTGGCGATGGCCTGCGACCTGCTGGCGCTGACGATCCTCGAGCCGCCGGGCGCACTTGGCGCCGACATCGCCCTGGGCAACACGCAGCGGTTCGGGGTGCCGATGGGCTTCGGCGGGCCCCACGCGGCGTTCTTTGCGTGCAAGGACGCGTACAAGCGCTCGATGTCCGGCCGCCTGATCGGCCTGTCGGTCGACGCCAACGGCAAGCCCGCGCTGCGCCTGGCCCTGCAGACCCGCGAGCAGCACATCCGCCGCGACAAGGCGACCAGCAACATCTGCACCGCGCAGGTCCTGTTGGCCATCCTGGCCGGCATGTACGCCGCGTATCACGGTCCCGACGGCCTGACCGCCATCGCGCGCCGCGTGCACCAGCTGACCGCGACGCTGGCCGAGTGCCTGCGTCGTCACGGCCGCAAGGTCTTGAACGACAAGTACTTCGACACGCTGCGGGTCGAGGTGGGCGCCGACCTGGCCCAGGTGACCCAGGCTGCCGCCGCGCTGCGCATCAACCTGCGCGACTTGGGCGACGGCACGGTGGGCGTGGCGCTGGACGAGGCGACGTCGGTGCAGGATCTGGTGGACCTGGTGAACGTGCTGGCGGCCAGCGGTCCGACGGCGACGGTCCAGGCCATCCAGGCGGTGGCGGATCAGGTGCTGCCGCTCGACTTCGGGCCGCTCGCGCGCACGTCCAAGTTCCTGCAGCACCCGGTGTTTCAGAACTGGCACTCCGAGACCGAGATGATGCGCTACCTGCACCGCTTGCAGGCGCGCGACCTGTCGCTGACGACGTCGATGATCCCGCTGGGGTCGTGCACGATGAAGCTGAATGCGGCGGCCGAGATGCTGCCCATCACGTGGCCGGCCTTTGGCAAGCTGCATCCGTTCGCGCCCGCCGACCAGTCCAAGGGTTACCGCAAGCTGTTCGCGCAGCTGGAGGGGTGGCTGGCCGACATCACCGGCTTTGCGGCGTGCTCGCTGCAACCGAATGCCGGTTCCCAGGGCGAGTACGCCGGCCTGCAGGTGATTCGGGCGCATCACATTCGCAACGGCCAAGGGCACCGCAACGTGTGCCTGATCCCCGCGTCGGCGCACGGCACCAACCCCGCCAGCGCGGCCCTGGCCGGCATGCAGATCGTGGTCGTGGCCTGCGACGCGCACGGCAACATCGACGTGGCCGACCTGAATGCCAAGGCCCAGCAGCACGCAGCCAACCTCGCCGCCCTGATGGTCACGTATCCGTCGACCCACGGCGTGTTCGAGGCGGCCATCAAGGACATGTGCGCGACGATTCACGTGCACGGCGGCCAGGTGTACATGGACGGCGCAAACCTGAACGCTCAGGTGGGGTTGTGCAAGCCGGGCGACATCGGCGCCGACGTGTGCCACATCAACCTGCACAAGACGTTCGCCATCCCGCACGGCGGCGGCGGCCCCGGCATGGGTCCCATCTGCGTCGCGGCGCACCTGGCCGACCTGCTGCCCGGCCACGTCGTGGTCGCCACCGGCGGCGCGCACGCCATCGGCGCGGTCTCGTCGGCACCGTGGGGCAGCGCAAGTGTCCTGCCCATCTCGTGGATGTACATCCGCATGGCGGGCTCGGCGGGCCTGAAGCGGGCGTCGCAGGTGGCCATCCTGAACGCCAACTACATCGCCACGCGCCTGGCGCCCCACTTTCCGATCCTCTACACGGGCGAGCACGGTCTGGTGGCACACGAGTGCATCGTCGACACGCGCGGCGTCAAGGTCACGGCCGGCATCGAGGTCGACGACATCGCCAAGCGCCTGATGGACTATGGCTTCCACGCGCCCACCATGTCGTTCCACGTCCCCGGCACGCTGATGGTCGAGCCGACCGAGAGCGAGTCCAAGGCCGAGCTCGACCGCTTCTGCGACGCGATGATCGCCATTCGCCACGAGATTGCCGCCGTCGAGCGCGGCGAGTCCGACCGCCAGGACAACCCGCTGAAGCACGCACCGCACACCGCCGCCGCGGTGACCGCCACCGAGTGGCCGCACGCCTACTCCCGCGAAGTCGCCGCCTTTCCGACCGAGCACCAGCGCGTGCACAAGTTCTGGCCGCCCGTCGCGCGCGTCGACAACGCGTATGGCGACCGCAACCTGGTGTGCTCGTGCCTGCCTGTCGAGGCCTACGCCCAGCCCGCCGCCACCGCGTCCTGAGGCAGGAACCTCGGAGCGGTGACACCCTATCGATCGATGGTTGTGGTCCATACAGATCAATAGCTTACGTGGACTGTAGGCGGCCGACCGGCCTGGCCGATCCACCCACCATTGAAAATAGTGGGCTATCAGTCGAGAAGCCCGCCTTCGCGGGCTGCCTGGCCGCTGAGCCCACGAAGGTGGGCTTCCCGTGTGATAGCGCGGGGTTTCTAACCCTGGGCGGCCCGGTCCGCGCGCGTCGACAACGCGTATGGCGACCGCAACCTGGTGTGCTCGTGCCTGCCGGTCGAGGCCTACGCCCAGCCCGCCGCCACCGCGTCCTGAAGCACGACGCGTCACGCGGACCCCAGGACCGAGCGCCGAAATCGTGGGTTCGCCTTGCCGCTGCCCGAAAAGTCCCTGAGGATGCGGGGAACTGAGCGACAGTAGCGCGCTCTCCGGGTGGCAAGGTGGCTCGTATCCCCCCACGAGGTGCCCGACGTCTGCAGACGTGGGGACCGGTCGCATTCTTTCTCGTCGCGGTGTTGGTCATCGGCGGCGTGTGGTTCGCCGGTCGCCAGCTCGCCGATGCCACCACTCGCAGCGACACCCGGCTGACGGCCCAGCAGGTCCGACTGCGACTCGAGGCGTGGGTCGACGCCCGCACCGGTCTGGTACGCCACATGGGCGGTCACCGCTGCGCGCGGGAACACGACATCCCCGCGTTCGAGTCGGATGCCACGTCGCTGATCACGGCATCGCCGGGCCTGCTCGCGCTGAACCTGGTCGACCGCGCCGGCGTGATCCGCGTGACCGTGCCTCGCGCCGGCAACGAGCGCGCCCTGGGTCGCGACCTGCACGAGCATCCCGACCGCGGCGTGCGCGACGCGCTGGCCGAAGCGCAGCGGCGTCTCGTGCTCGTCAGCAGCCCCGTGGTGCAGTTGCTGCAGGGTGGGGCCGGGTTGGCGACCTACCAGCCGATCCTGGGTGGCGACGGCGACTTCCTGGGCTTCGTCAACGGCGTGTTCCGCATCGATACGCTGGTCGATTCGTGCCTGGCCGAGACGTCGGTGCGCAAGCACTACCGGTTTCGGCTGTTCGCAGACGACGGCCAGGTCGCCTATGCGTACGACGCCGCGGGCGAGACCGGCGCCTGGCCCTTTACCACGACGACGCCCCTGCGCGTGATCGACCGCACCTGGCGGCTGGAATTCGCGCCGTCGTTCCAGACGTTGGAGCAGCGCGGCAACGTGTTCGCCGACCTGCTGGCCCTGTTTGGCGTTGTCCCTGGTCGGTCTGCTGGCGTGGCTGCTGGCGGGGCGATTGCGTGCGCGGACGGCGCTGGACGAGAGCCAGGCGCGGTACCGGCTGCTGGTCGAGAACATGGCCGACCTGCTGATCCGGCTGGGTCCCGACGGGCGGCTGTTGTACGCGAGCCCCAGCTACTGCCGGATGCTCGGCGCGACCGAAGAAGCGCTGTTGACCCGCGAAGGTCCGCTGGCCCACGACGGCGGCGACGGGCCGGTTGCGAGCGCGCTGGCCGCGGTGCAGTCGCCGCCGCACACCACGGTCTTCGAGCAGCGCACGACAACGGCAACCGGCCCGCGGTGGTTCGCCTGGTCGTACCGCGCCGTGCTCGACGAGCGCGGGCAGGTTGCAGAGGTGGTGGGCGTGGGCCGCGACGTGACGGCCCGGCGCGAGCTGGAAGAGCAACTGCGGCAGGCGCAGAAGATGCAGGCGGTGGGCCAACTTGCGGGAGGTATCGCCCACGACTTCAACAACCTGCTGCACGCGATGCTGGGCTTCATGGAGTTTGCCGCCGACGCGCTGCAGCCCGGTCACCCGGCACGCGAGGATCTGGGGCACGCGCGCGCCGCCGGACAGCGGGCTGCACAACTGACCAAGCAACTGCTGACCTTCAGCCGGCGGCAGATGCTGCAATCGTTCGACCTTGACCTGAACGAGGTGGTCGAGAATGCCTTGAAGATGCTCGAGCGGATCGTGAGCGAAAGCGTCGAGATCGAATTCCATCCCGGTCCCCAAGAGTTGCCCGTGCGCGGCGACCCGGTGCAGTTGGAGCAGGTGCTGGTCAATCTATGCGTCAATGCCCGCGACGCGATGGGTGGCAAGGGCCTGTTGCGCATCGCGCTGGGCGAGGCCAGACCTGACGCCGCCTGGTGTGCCACGCATCCCGGCGCGCGCGAGGTCGACTACGCCACACTGACGGTCATCGACACCGGCATCGGCATGGCCCCGGAGACGCTGTCGCGCATCTTCGAGCCCTTCTTCACCACCAAGGAAGTGGGGGCGGGCACGGGGTTGGGCCTGTCGACGGTCTACGGCATCGTGCAGCAGCACGAGGGATTCGTCGACGTGTGGAGCCAGCCGGGTCAGGGCAGTCGCTTTACCGTCTACCTGCCGCGGACCGAGGCGACGGTGCCTGCGGACGAGGCCGTGGTCAGGCCGCCAGCGCCGCAGGGACAGGGAACCGTGCTGGTGGCAGAGGACGACCCAGGCGTGCGGCAGTTCGTCACGCGGATTCTGACCAAGGCCGGCTATACGGTGCTCGAGGCGGCCAACGGGCTCGAGGCGGTCGAGGTGATGCGCCGCCACCCGCAGGAAGTCCGCGTGGCGCTGTTGGATGTCGTGATGCCCAAGCTCGACGGGCACGGCGCTGCCTTGCAGTTGCGCCAGTTGTCGCCTGGGATTCGGTTGATCTTCACGTCTGGGTATGACCCGTTGGCGCTTGGGGGTGGGGCGGCGGCGGATGAGGTGATGCTTGGCAAGCCCTACCAGGCGGAGGACTTGCTTCACCGCGGTTCATGCGGCGTTTGCTTCGGTCGACGGTGGGGTTGGCGGGGATTCGTTGGCTTTGACGTAGCGCGTGCAGGTTCCGTGAGTCCGGCGGACTGGCGGTCCGGAGGACTGGCGGCGAACCGCTTCCACGCGTCTCCTCGGTCCTCGCGAAGGCGAGAGAGGGCGTGTTGGGCCTTGGCCTTACGCTGGCCTCGCGCTCCAGCGGCCGAGTGTTGCGGTCGGTCGCGGCAAGGTCTAGCGTGTGGATCGGGTCCTTCGACAGAACCGTAGAACTGGGAGGCAACGATGACCAAGACTCTGCTGCATTCGTTGTGTCTGGTGCCGTGCGTCATCCTGTGGTCCGCGCTCGCCCTTGCCGAGAGCCCTTCTGTCGACGTCCCGGACGATACCATTTGGGAGCCCGAAGACGTCCTCGATACCCAACCCGGCGATGCTGCTGAGGAAGTGTTGTCGCCAGATACCGCAGTGGCCGATGTCTCCGCCGACCTGCCACCGGAAGATGTGGCGGCCGACACCGAGGCCCCCGACGCGATTCCCACCGACGTCGCCGCAGACGTGCCCGAACCCGCCGACGTGCCCGAACCCGCCGACGTGCCCGAGCCCGATGTGACCGCCGATGTGGCGTTGGTCGATGTCGCGGCAGACGCGGCCGCGGCCGACGGCGTGCTGCAGGGCGACACCGTGTCGACCACGCCGCCGCAGCCGGAAGCGGGTTCGGACGGTGGGTGCACGTCCGCGCCGGTGCCTGTTGGACGCGGGGCGTCGTGGGCGCTGGCCATCGCCGTGGCGTCGGCGCTGTTGTGGCGCAGGCGGGCTGCCTGATTGTTCTGGCCAGTGCGCGTGCGGACTTCGCTTCGGATGACGGTGTCAGTTCCGTGTACCAAGCCGGGGTGCATCGCGCCTCCGTCCTCTGAGATCGAGGAAACACGACCGAGGACGCAGCAGCTAAGACCCTGCCCCAGAACTGGCCGTCACCGACACCAACCGGATAGACGGACTACTGCTTCCCCCAAAGCTTCGGTCATGCAAGGCGGTGCCGGTAGGCGCTCGGCTTCGGGAGGGTCACCGCAACGGGTAGCGCAGGTGGCCTGGTCAAAGGGGGATGTCCAAAGGCCGATGCTAGACTTTCACCAACGAAATCAACCACAGATCAATAGGGGGTAGTGTACCGCATCATGGGATGGACTTGGCGCAGCGGAAACCACGGTCACCTGCGCAACTGTTGGGCAGGCCTCCGCCACGAAGGGATGTTCTCGCCAAGTGGGCGAAGCTGTCTGTATATCGCGTGCCACGACTCCCCCGATACGCTCCAATCTCCGGCCCTTGCGGATTCAGCGTCGGTGAAGAGGCGTAGTACGCTTTGTCGTCGAAGTCCGCCACCCATTCGGTCACGTTTCCCTGCATGTCGTAGAGGCCATACGAATTCGCCGAAGACGTCGTCCCCACGGGCGCCGTCGTGCAGTATCCATCGAAGTACCCGGCGATGCCGTAACTCGGGCTGGGACCCGAATAGCAGTTCGGGGGCTCGTCCAGCAGGTTCCCGGCACCAGCTGGCGGAGGCCAGGCGTCGCCCCACGGGTACTTCTGACCGTCCTTTCCGCCTCGCGCGGCCTTCTCCCATTCCGCCTCAGTCGGCAGCCGCCGTCCGGCCCACTTGCAGTAGGCGTCCGCCTGAAACCAACTCACTTCGTTGACTGGGTGTTGTTCCCTGCCTGGTTTGAGCCAATTGGAATCCCCGTTGCCGCAGGACTTGCCGGGGAGCGAGCACTTCCCGGCCGTAACGCACTGCGCATACATCGCCGTCGTCACTTCATATCTCTCGATATAGTAGGCGTCCAGGTACACGAGATGCTGCGGGGCCTCGCCGGGTAGGCACGCGGCGTCGTCCGGAACGCAACCCATCATGAACACGCCCGCATTGATCACCGCCAGCCCCGGCGGCGGATAGATGCACTCCCCTTTCACGCACGTAGTGTCCATCCAGCACGTCATCGGCTTGCCCGCCCCGCACTTCCCTGTCTGGCATGTGTCGCCGAGCGTGCAGGCGTTGAAGTCGCTGCACGCGGTGCCGTCGGGCGCGGCAAGGTGGATGCATACGCCCAACTTGGGATCGCAGGCGTCCGCGGTACACTCGTCCATGTCGTCGCATCCCAAGCCTTCAGTCTCGTGCGTGCAGCCGATCGCTGGGTCGCAGCCATCCTTCGTGCACACATCGTCATCGTCGCAATCGGGCAGCGGGCCACCGTTGCACTTGCTGCCACCGCAGTAGTCATCCACCGTACACGCGTTCCCATCGTCGCAAGGCCCTTTGACTCCGACGTGTTTGCATCCCTTCACAGCGTTGTCGCAGGAGTCCTGCGTGCAGGGGTTGTCATCCTCGCAGTCGACTGCACCGGCGACGCACACGCCCACCTTGCACGAGTCGGCGACCGTGCACTCACTGCCGTCTGCATCGCACGCTACGCCATCCGGTTCGGGTGCGGTCGCGCACGCCCCCGACGCCTGTACGCACGCTTCTTGCGTACAGGCGTTGCCGTCATCGCAACTCTTCGAAGCACCCGGCTTACAGTAGGCCCCGACGCAGACGTCGCCCTCGGTGCACGGGTTACCGTCGGTGCACTCGGCGCCGCTGCTCTGATAGACACACCCGGAGGCGGGGCTGCAACTGTCGACCGTGCACCCATTGCCGTCGTCGCAATGCACCGGAACGCCGACGCACGTGCCCTGAAAGCAGAAGTCGAACGTCGTGCACGCCGTGGCGTCGTTGCAGTTCTGGCCCTCGCAGAGGCCGCCGCAACCGTCGTCGCACGCGAGGAGATCGCAAGACGGGATGCAGGCCGCGGCGTCGGAGTCAGCGGGGACAGTCTCATGACCCACATCGGGATCGGCTGCGGCGTCGCCGTCCGCTGCGTCGAACGGCGCGAGATCGGCGTAAATGTGGGTGTCGACGGTCGCGTCGGGTTGGGGAGCCGTGTCCGCAGAGTCGAACAGCGCGACTTCATCGTCGTCTGTCATGTTGCCGACGTCGACGCCCTGGCCGTCGAAGGGGACAGGGCCGTTCACCCGCTCGTCCTGCCCGCGGGAGCAGGCGCAGGCTGCAAGCGCGAGCAGCAGCGCGGCCCTCGGCCGAGTTGTGGCTGCGAACATCGAGGTCCTCCTGTAACGGCGGGTGGCATCCGTGTGGGTCGCTAGTTGTCGAAGTCGTCGACGTACCAGGCGATGCCGCCCCAGGTGATGCCCGTGTTCCAGTCGTAGATGTAGGTCTTGATCGTGTACGTCTGGTTGGCAGCGAGGGGAATCTCCATGAACTCATAGGAGTTGTCGACCGACGACGACCAGTAGGTGGTGCCGTTGCCGACGACCTGAAGGTCAATGTCGGCATCGAGAGTCTGGTCCTGACAGTCGCCGGCTTCTGCATTCCGACAGGTGCCGATGCCGCCCCAAACGAAGACGATCCGTGCCTTCTTGCCGGATTGGGTGGTCTTGAGGTAGTAGGTGTCGCCCTGGAAGCCGCCCGGGTTGTCGTCCTCGTTGAAAGCGACGAAATGGTAGCCGTTCTCGGTGCCGTCCGTGCTGCCGTCGGCGACATTGTCCGGGTCTGCAAGATCGATGGCTAGTGACGCGTTCACTTCGCCAACTCCGTCCCGGTGATCTGTCTGAGTCCAGCCGGCGCGAGTCATGCGAGTGCCGTCAGTGTCCTCGTCGGCAGTTGCCATCAGGATGGCCCGGACCAGCGACGGCTGGCCTTCCAACCCGCCCTTCTGCATCACCTGTGACGCGATGCCGCTAACGATTGGCGCGGCGAAACTTGTGCCACTTCCACACTGGGTCGCCTGGGAGTAGTGGATGTTCTGTCCGGGTGCCACAAGGTGCGGCACTTCGTTGTCCCCATTATAATTCTGCGAACTGGTGAAGCACGCTACTTCATCGTCACTGCGGACGGTTGTTCCGCAGTCGTTCGCAGCGCCCACGTTCAAGAAGTTGTAGCCCTTGCACGTCGTCGTGCCAATTGCTCCGGAGCCACAAGAGTTGCCGCAGCTGACCGCGCTCGGACCTTCGTTCCCGGCGGCCACCACGATAAGGCGCCAGATAGATTGCTTCGCCCAATAGTCGAGCAACCGGTTGTCGAGCGCCGAGCAGGTTTCGCTCCAGTTGATCGTAAACGTGTAGTCTTGCTCGTTACACCAAGCCAACGCGTCGGCGTGGCTGCCGTAGCAGTTGAGCGAGTCGGCGAAAAACACGTCGGCGTCTTCCGCGAGCCCGTGCGGAGCGTCTTCCGCCGCGATCAGCGCTCCGACGCACTCGGAGTGCGTGCTTGCGTTGCCATAGCCGCAATAGGAAGCCTCGATTCGAACCTCTGCGGGATCGCTCGCCTTGTCGTCTTGGACGACGCACACCCCCATATCGACCCCCGTGCAGTAGTTCGTGCCGCAGTCGGTCGCACTCCGAGTCGGCTGGACGGTATCGAAGTACGCAGTCGATTGCGGCGTTCGTGGGCCCTCCCAAGTGAGCGACACGACCGGCCACTCTCTGGCGAGTGCAAGAACCTGCGCGGGCGTCAGCATCGCCTCCGCGGCCGGTGCACCCAGGATCGGGCGGACGGTATCGATCCCAAGTCGCTTGGTGAGTCTGGTGAATGCGTCCTTCACGTTGCGCTGCTTCTCAGTGTTGTTCGCCTTCGCCGTTGCGATTCGGGCCGCGCTGGCCCGAGGGTCAACGTACTCTTCGACGGTGTGCAGCCAGACGCCAACGGGTACCCGGTACTCACCAGGGACGCTCTGCAACTGTGCCCACAGCGCAGGCTCGATCGCCCCGTAGTCGGCGTAGCGCAATTTCGCGTTCGCGCTGCGCATGGCCTTCCCGCAGTCTGGCACCTGAACTCCAGCCTCATCGATGCAGAACCGACCCAACTGGCCACTGTTCGTCAAGGTCTTGAACTCGAAGAGCGTGTTGTCGAGGTAGGGCAGTTCATGGACTCTCACGTTCGTGAAGGTGCGGCCCTCGATCGCGGCGCTCACGCACGCCTGTTGGGCAGGTTGCGGGACGTTCGCCCACATTTCTGCGGGAATGCCTTCCAGTGCGACGGCTGAATTCGTCGACAGCGCAGCTGCGAGGCCAAGGGCCAGGAGGGAGAGCGTTCGACGCTTCGACATGGATGTCATGGAGGGCCTCCGCTTGCCTACCAGTGAAATGAGGGACTGGTTCACTGTGAGGACTTCACAATGGCAACGGTACTGCCGCGCCTTGCCCAGCGTCAAGGACAATTCACTGCGGGGATGAGGAAGAGATCAACTCAGACAGGAACCTCGGCTCCTCTGGTGGCGGCCGTGTCGCGGGGGATGACCTCGCGCAGGCGGACCAGCACCTCGTCCTCGTAGTCGTTGCGTCGACCCTTGAACGTCTTGGTGTCGAAAGTCCTCCACAGCAACGGCGTCGTCCGACCGTGGTTGGTCTGCGCCGACACGACCAGCATCGAGTGGCCGTCCTTGTCGAACTCGGTCCAGTCCAAGTTGATGCGTAGCTCCATGTGCTGGCCGACGACTGCTCAAATGAAGGGATCGGTCAGGCCACCTCAGGCAACACCGCCAACTCCCGCGGAACCCCCCGCCCCTTCCAAAGCAAGTAAACCGCCGGATACACAAGCAATTCCAAAACAAACGAAGTAGCCAATCCCCCGACCATAGGCGCAGCGATCCGCTTCATCACATCCGCTCCAGCCCCTATGCTCCACATGATCGGCAGCAGCCCAAAGAACGCCGCAAGCACCGTCATCGCCTTGGGACGCACCCGCTTGACCGCCCCATGCACAATGGCCTCGATCAACTCCGCACGCGTCCGCAGCCTCCCCTCCCGCTGCGCCTCGTCATGGGCCAAATCCAGGAACAGCAGCATGAACACCCCAGTCTCGGCATCCAGCCCCATCAGCGCAATCAGCCCCACCCAAACGGCAATCGACACGTTGTAATCCAAAACGTACAAAAACCAAAACGCACCAATGGCCGAAAATGGCACGGCCAACAGCACAATACTCGCCTTGACCGCCGACTTGGTATTCGCATAGAGCAAGCCAAAAATCAGCAACAACGTCAGGGGGATCACCAACTTCAACCGCTCCTCGACCCGCTGCATGTTCTCGTACTGCCCGCTCCAAGCCACCGCATACCCGGCCGGCACCTGCAACTGCGCGTCGAGCGTCTGCCGCGCCGCCTTCACATAGCTGCCCACGTCGATCTTGGCGGTATCAAAATCCACGAACACATACCCCGCCAGCAACCCATCCTCGTCGCGGATCATCGATGGCCCCAGCGCCAGCTTCACATCGGCAATCTCGGCCATCGGCACTTGCCCGCCCCCCGGAATCGGCACCAGCACCCGCCGCAGCGAGTCCAAATCCTCCCGATAAGCGCGGGGATAGCGCACGCTGATGCCATACCGCGCCCGCCCCTCGACCGTCGTGCCCTGGTTGTCGCCACCCACCGCCGTCATCACCAACATGTTGGCGTCGTCGACGCTCAGTCCGTACCGCGCCAGCTGGTCACGCTTCAACTCGAAGTCCAAGAAGTAACCGCCCGCCACCCGCTCGGCAAACACGCTGCGGGTGCCCGGGACCTTCTGCAGAATCCGCTCGGCCTCGAGCCCGATCCGCTCGATCTCCTTCACATCGGCGCCACTGACCTTCAACCCCACCGGCGTGCGGATGCCCGTCGACAGCATGTCCAGCCGCGCCTTGATGGGCATCGTCCAAGCATTCGTCACGCCTGGGAATTGCATCGCTCGATCCAGCTCCTCGACCAACTGATCCTGCGAGATCCGGTCGCGCCAAAGGGGCCGCAGCACCGGCTCCAGCCACCCCGGCACCTTGCCCGTGTACCACTGCGGCACCTTGCGCCACTGCGACTCGGGCTTGAGCAGAATGGTCGTCTCCATCATCGAAAACGGCGCCGGATCCGTGGCCGTCTCTGCCCTGCCCGCCTTGCCATAGACGTTGGCCACCTCCGGGAACGTCATCAACACCTTGTCTTGCGCCTGCAACAGCCGCTGCGCCTCCGTGACCGACAGGCCCGGCACCGTGGTGGGCATGTACAGCAGCGACCCCTCGTTCAGCGGCGGCATGAACTCCGAGCCCAGCTTGAAATAGACCGGCACCGTCGCGGCCACCAGCAGCACCGCCGCGACGACCGTGAACTTCGGATGGCGCAAGACGAATCGACACGGCGGCTCGTACAGGGCGTGCAGGATGCGCGAGATCGGGTGCTTTTCCTCTGCGTGGTACTTGCCCACGAGCAGCGTCGTCGCCAGCCACGCGGCGGGGCGCGGACGGAACGTGTAGGGCTTCATGCGCGAAAACAGCATCCGCAACGCCGGGTCCAGCGTGACCGCCAGCAGCGCTGCGATGCCCATGGCCAGCGTCTTGGACCACGCGAGCGGCTTGAACATCCGCCCCTCCTGGTCCATCAGCACGAACACGGGCAAGAACGAGACGGCGACGACCAGCAGCGAGAAGAACACCGACGGCCCCACCTCGAGCAGCGCCTGCAACCGCACCTCGTGAAAGTCGCCCTTCGATCCCTCGGCCTGCCAGATCTGCAAGCGTTTGTAGGCGTTCTCGACCTCGACGATGGCGCCGTCGACCAGCACGCCGATCGAAATCGCGATGCCCGCCAGCGACATCAGGTTGACGGTGATGCCCATGGCGGCAAGCGGCAGAAACGCGAGCAGCACGCTGACCGGAATGGTGACGATCGGCACGATGGACGACGGGATGTGCCACAGGAACAGCAGGATCACGAGCGAGACGATGATCATCTCCTCGATCAGCTTGTCGCGCACGTTGTGGATTGCGTTGACGATCAGCTCGGACCGGTCGTAGGTCGTGACGATCTCGGTGCCCGCCGGCAGCGACGGCTTCAGGTCCTTCAGCTTCTGCTCCACGCGCTCAATCACGTTCAGCGCGTTCTCGCCCGACCGCATGACCACGATGCCGCCCACCGCGTCGCCCTGCCCGTCCAGATCCGCCACGCCGCGCCGCAGCTCGGGTCCCAGCGCGACGGTCGCCACGTCCTTGACCGTCACCGGCGTGCCCCCGCGCGAGGCCAGCACCAGCTTCTCCAAGTCCTCGACCTTCTGGATGTACCCGCGGCCGCGCACCATGTACTCGCGCCCCGCCATCTCGACCAGCCGGCCGCCCACGTCCTGGTTGCCCTGCCGCACCGCCTGCACCACCTGGTTCAGCGTCAGCCCGTACGACGCCAGCGCATTCGGGTTCACCGTCACCTGGTACTGCCGCACCTGGCCGCCAATCGTCGCCACCTCGGCCACGCCCGGCACCGACTGCACGGCAAAGCGCAGAAACCAGTCCTGGTACGAGCGCAATTCGTCGCTCGAGTGCTTGCCCGTCTTGTCGACCAGCGCGTACTGGTACACCCAGCCCAGGCTCGTCGCGTCGGGTCCCAGCTCGGTCTTTACGCCTTGGGGCAGCTGCGCCTGGATCTTGCTGAGATACTCGAGCACGCGGCTGCGGGCCCAGTACAGGTCGGTGCCGTCCTCGAAGATCACGTACACGTAGCTGTAGCCGAAGTCCGAAAGCCCTCGCACCGCCTTGACTTTCGGCGCCCCCAACAGGGCCGACACAATCGGGTACGTCACCTGGTCTTCCAGGATGTCGGGGCTGCGGTCCCACTTCGAGTAGACGATCACCTGCGTGTCGCTCAGGTCCGGGATCGCATCCAACGGCATCGACTGCATGGTCCAGCCGGCATACAGGCACGCAACGGCCGTCGCCGCGAGCACCAGAAACTTGTTGTGCGCCGAGAAGCGGATGATGGCGTGGATCATGGCGCCCCCCCGTGGTCAGGCGTCAGTGCAGCCAAGGCCGCCTTCAGCTTGGACTCCGAGTCGACCAGGAACGCCGCTCGCGTGACCACCCGGTCGCCCACCTGCAGGCCCGCCGTCACCTCGACCTGCCCGTCCGGCGCCGGCCCGGTCCGCACCACCACCGGCTTGAAGTGGCCCTTGTCTTGCACCAGGAACGCGACCTGCTGCGTGCCCGAGTCGAGCACCGCGTCGGCCGGGATGCGCAGGCCGTCGCGCGCTTCGGTGCGGAAGGTCACCTCGCCAAACAGGCCCGGCCGCAACTGCCCGTCGGTGTTGGCAAACGACAGGCGCACCCGCACCGTGCGCTTCTGCTCGTCCATCAGGGGGTCCACGAACGCCACCTCGCCCGTGAACACGCCCGGCACGCCCTGCAACGCCAGCGACGCCGCCATGCCCTTGCGCACCTGCCCGATTTCGTTGGCATACACGTCGGCGACCACCCACACCCGGCTCAGGTCGGTGATCTCGAACGGCGCATCGCCCGGATTCAGCGGCGAACCCTGCACCACGTTCTTCTGCGTCACCACGCCCGCAATCGGCGACACCAGCGTCAGGGTCTTCTGCACCCGCCCCGTGCGCTCGACCTTGGCGATCAGGGACTTGGGCACGTCCCACAGCTTCAGCTTCTGCCGCGCCGCCTCGACCAGCCCCGTCGGGCCCGCGCCGCCAGGTCCGTGGCCCAACGCCGCGCTGGCCAGCGCCTGGTCGGTGCGGGCGGCCAACAGCAGCTCGGTCTGCGCGCTGACCAGGTCGGGGCTGTAGATCTCGAGCAACGCCTCGCCCTTCTTGACCTCGCGCCCCACGAAGTCGACGTGCAGCGCATCGACAAAGCCCTGCACCTTCACGTTCACCTTGCGCACCCGCGTCTCGTCGACGGCCACCCGCCCCGAGGTCCGCCACACCCGCCCGACCGGCCCCGACACGACCGTCGCCGTCGTCAGGCCGATCAACTGCTGGCGTTCCGGCGCGATGTGCACGGTCGTCAGGCCGTCGGGCTGCGAGGGTGACCACTGGATGCGGGCAGACTGGACCGGGTCGCGGGCGTCCAGCAAAGTCTCGCCGTCGATGATGCACGCGCCCGGTTCGGCCTGGGTGTAGGTCGGGTGCACCGGGCAGGTCCACGGCTCGCCGGGGGTGGGCGGAACCGCTGTCGCTGCGGCCGCTTCGCCCTCCCCACCGGCGTCGGCAACCAGCTTGGTGTCGATGGCCACGAGCTTCATGCCGCAAATCGGGCAGTCGCTGGGCCGGTCCGAGGTGTACGTCGGGTGCATCGGGCAGTGGTACTTGGGCACGCCCACGCTGGCCCCTGCCGGTGCTGCGGCGCCGTGCTGCGGGTGGTCCGTGTGGCCCACGCCGGGCAGCAGACCCGCCCACCCCAAGCCGTACAGCGCACCGCCGCCGACCATCAGGCCGACAAGGAACAGCGCCACTCCGCGCAACCGACCGTGTGTCTTGATCTTCATCGTCTACATCCCGCCCATGCCGCCGCCGGGGGCCGAAGCCGCTGCCGCCGTCGCGCCTGAGCTTGTGGAAGTCCTTGCCGCGCCTGCAGAACCCGCGCCGCCGCCCATCGATCCCGGGCCGCCCACTGCGCCCACCGGGATGCCAGGGGCCGCGTCCAGGCTGGCCTGGTCCAACGCAATCGCCAGGGCGTGCGCCTGCGCCAGCGAACCCAGAAAGGCGCTGCGGTCGGCGAACCAGCCGTTCAGCGCCTCGAGCACCGACACGAACGGCGCCTTGCCCACGCCGTACTGCGCCAGTGCCGACCGCACCGTCGCGTGCGAGCGAGGCAGCACGCCCTTGCGGTACAAGTCGTTGATCTCGCGGGTCGACTGCGCCTGGTCCAGCCGCTCGCGGGTCCGCTGCCCCAGCACCTCGTTCAGCTCGCGCACCGCCTGCTCGCCCGCCTGCGCCTGCAGCTGCGCTTCGGTCGCCACCCGGTCCAGCCGCGCCCCCGACCACACCGGCAGCGTCATGGAGAGCCCCACCTGCCACATCGGCTCGTTGGCAAAGCCGCGCGGCATGATGCCGGCCGTCACCGCCAGATCCGGGCGCTTCTCGCTCTGCGCCAGATCCCCCTGCAACCGCGCCTTGCGGATGGCCACCTGCGCCGCCGCCAGCTCGGGGCTGCGGCTCAGGGTCTGGTCCAGTGCGTCGGCGGGCGCGTCGGGCAGCGGCAATTCCTCCAGCGCGACCTTGGGTTCCAGCACGGCGTCGAACGGCCGCCCCGCCAGCCGGTTCAGCTCGGTGCGCCGCGTGCGCTCGTCGGCCGCCAGCGATGCCTTGGTCTGCGCCAGCCGCGCCCGCTCCAGCTGCGCCCGCAACAGGTCCAGCTGGCTGCCCTGTCCCACCGCGTTCCGCGCCTTGGCCACGGCTTCCGCCTGCTGCCACAGCGTGTCCTGGTCGTCGACCAGCCGCCGCTGCTCGCGCGCCAACAGCAACCCCACGTACCCACGGCGGATCTGTGCCTGCAGGTCCAGCCGAATCCGCCCCAGCAGCGCCTCGGCCGCCTCGACGTCCACCGCCACCACCTGCTGCCGCGCCTGGCGCTTGCCCGGCCACGGCAGCGGCTGGATCGCCATGATCGAAAAGAACGTCGACATCATGGGGTTGTCGAAGCCCTCGATGGCCCAGCCGTCGTTCTGGTACGCCACGGCCAGCGTCGGGTCGGCAAGCGTTGCCGTCTGGGGCGCCCGCTCGCGCAGCGACGCCACCGTCAGCTGCGCGCGCTTCAGATCCGGGCTGCGGTCCAGCGTCTCGCGCACCAGTGCCTGCAGCACCGGGTCGGTTTCCGCGGCGTGGACGGGAATGGGAACGGCCAGACTGCCGATCCACAAGGAAAGTCCCAAGGTTGTCCAACAATAGGTCATCTGGTGCCTCACACGATGGCGAACGGGATCTAGCGCGCGCGGTTCTTGTCCGACGGCGGCCCCTGGACCGTGCCGCACGCCAGCATCTCTGCGCCGTAGTACGGGTTCTTCACGGCCGTGCCGCGCTGCAGCCAGCGTCCGGGCGCCATCGAGCAGTACACGACGACGGTGCCGCCCGCGGCCTTGGGATACGCGGCGGCCAGGGTGATCACCGCCTCGGACAGGGGCTTGAACTGCAGGCGCTGGGCCTTCAGGTCCTTGGGAAAGTCCTTGACCAGCTTCTGGATCTCGGGGGTGACGCTCGAGACCTCTTGCAGCTTGGCGGCGTGCTTGCCGGCCCACGTGGCGTCGCCCGCGACCAGCGACGCGCCGAGCGACAGGTAGGCGTCGACGAGGGCGCCCACCTGCGTGGGGGTCAGGTCGGCCGGAGGGTCAGGCGGCGTGGCGGCTTGCAGCGAGGCCACGGAACCGAGGACAAGGACGAGGGAAAGGGTAAGGGACGACAGCGAGGGAGAGAGACGCATGGGGATGGACTCCTGGCGCGGCGTCAGGCGACGGCCACGCAACAGCGATAGGCGGCACAGGGGCGAACCTCGCCCTGGGCGTGCGAACTACGTCTGGGAGTAGAGAGGGCGCGGCAGGGCCACCGGCACGACGGACGCACGGCAACCTGGGCGCAGCGCAAGCGAAACGCGCGCACCCGGCCGCGAACGACCTAGATCAGCAGGGCCTGGTGGGTCAGAAACAGCGGGACCGCGGGAGGACCGGGCGGTCCGCGGGCCTGCACCGAACCCAACGCAATCAGGGTCGGCAGCACGGCGGGCGTGGCGAGCGTGGGCGTCAGGACGGCCAGTGGGGTCGCGTGCAGGTCCAGGGCGGCCTGACGCTCAGGAGTGGTCGTCTCGGGCGCCTGGACCGCGTGCTTGTTGCCGCAGCAGTCGGTGTTGCCCGTGACACCCGCAGCGCCGGGGTGGGCTTGGTCCATCGCGCGCTTGCAGCAGTCGTGGACCTCGCCCTCGTGTGGCGCGACGGGCAGACCGAGGCCGGAGGACCAAGCCTGGCTCAAGTCGCACGCACCGCACAGGCACACCAGCTGCAGACCCAAGGCTTGGATCAGCAAGAGGAATGCGCTGGTGGTGGCGGTCAGGACCTTCACGGTGGCTCGGGCGTCGCAAATCGGACGCGTTTGGTCAAGTTAGCTGGATCCGGGTTGGGGTGCAAGGTTGGGTTCGGGGCGGGGGGCGTGGCTGCCGGGCCGGGGGGCTCTCGGCCGGGTACGAGCGGGCCTATCGAAGCGCTCACCGGTCGGGATCCACCCCGTCACACGACGCGCACGGACGGGGCCACCCAGGGTTAGAAACCCTGGGCCTGGAGTTTGTACACATCTCGGCCGCTTACGCTGCCTAGGCCGCGGCAAGCAGGGGCACGCGCCGACGGTTCAGTCGTGACACTAGGCGTCGTGGTACCAGTTCGGGCTGCTTTGTCGGGGCGTTGTCGTGCAAGGCAGC
>CAJBNH010000124.1 GCA_903955385.1 uncultured Myxococcales bacterium
ACGGCGGCCGTCTCTGCGTGCAGCATGGTGCGGAAGCGCTCGAGCCGACCGCCGTCGCGATCGATCACCGCCGCCATCACCTCACGAATCGCAAAGGGCTTTTTCCGCCCCGGGTTGGTCCGCTCGTCGAAGATGTCGCCCACGGTCGCAAAGCCGTCGCCCGCCTTGTACGGCGTGTCCAGCACGTTGCGGTCGTCGGGGTCGGTGGTCGGCAGCGTGCGCGGCCCCGGCTCGTTGGGCTTGCGGTAGGTAAAGCGGTAGTGGTCGAACAGGATGCCGTACGCCTCGCCCAGATCCTTGGCGAAGTACTGCGCCTGCCCGTTGGGACCCATGACGCGCTCGAAGCCGCCGATGCCGCGCTCGTCTTCGGCCGCGACACCTCCCGAATACTCCAACGCTTTCTTGCCCGTCAGCACCATCGAGGCTTCGGGCGTCATCACCAGAATGCCGCGCGTGTGCATCAGCATTGTGGCTTCCGCGTTCCAGTACGACTGCGCGCCGACGTTGACGCCCGTCACCAGCACGTTGATCTCGCCGCCGGCCTGGGTGAACTCGATGATTCTCCTCAGCACCCGCGCGGTCCAGTCCAGGTTCTCGGTGCCGCTGTCCATGGCGATGCGGGCGCCGGACGAGACCGGCAGCCACTCGACCGGGACCCCGCGCTCTTCCGCCAGGTCCAAGGCAGCGTTGATGCGACGGCACTCGGGCTCGGACAGCGCGCCCATCGCGTGGGTCGGATCCGAGGCGATCCAAACCCGTTCCATGCCGTCGGGGAATTTCGCCGTGTAATGCACGAAAATGCCCGTGACCACTCCGGTGTCGTTGTGTCCCGCCGCGCGCTGCACGGGCACCAAACGCTCTCCCGACGCGTCCAGGTCGTATTCGGCAAAGCGGCCATTGACCATGTCCGGGTGGGGGGTGACCGCGCCGTGCACGCGACCCTCCAGCATCGCGATCGCCTCGTACGGATAGGTATTTCCGAGTCGGCGGGCGCGAATTACCTGCATTTCGTAGCGCGACAATGCGTGGATCGGCGCTCCCGTCGGCGCGCGCAGCTCGACCTGCATGCGGTGGCGTCCCGGCTTGCTGATCACCAGAACCGCGGGCTTCACGCCGCCGCGAGGGTCGGGCACCCGGCAGCACAGCACGACCTTCTCCAGTCCCAGGCCGCGGGCGGGAGCTTCCAGACGCTGCGCGAGCTTGCCGACATCGCGCGGGTTCAGGCGGAACACCGGACGGACGTAGAAGGTCACGCGGTTCCAGTGCAAGCGCTGGCGCGGGTCGCGGCGGGCCTGGGCCTCGCGGATGATGCGCAGCCCCTCGAACCACGCCTGCTCGAACTCCCACAGGTGCGTGTCGCGCTCGCGGCCGGGCTCTGGCGATGCGTCGGGCACGTCGCGCACCTCGGCGAACACGAAGATGCGCTCGTCCTCGGGGTTGCTACGGGCGCGGCCGCGGAAGGCCACGATTTGCTCGGGCGCAGGCAGCCGCTCCAGCTCGAATTCCTGCAGGCGCGACAGCTCGATGCGGCGCGCGGCCTCGGGGTGGATGTCCACCAGCACCGGGTCCTCGACCACCAGACCGGACTCAGCGCTCCAGGTGCGGTGCAGCAGGCTGCCGGAAGCCGAAAGGGTGCTCAGCGTCAAGCGAATCGGCTGCGCACCTGACCACGGGCCAAACGCTGCCGGGACATCCAGCGCGGTCTGCGGCGCCCACACGCCGTGCAGGGCCAGCTCGACGGCGAC
>CAJBNH010000125.1 GCA_903955385.1 uncultured Myxococcales bacterium
CTCGGGACAGGGGCGGCAGGGGCGGTGGGCTTCTTCATGCCGCGGAGCTTGATCTCCGCGATCTTGTTACGCAAGATCTCCTGCGCTCACGCTGTTGCGGCTCCCCTGACGGGGCATTGTCGAATGAGGGGATCGGTCAGGTCCGCCAGGCCAAAGCCCGTGGGACGGCAGCTCCGTCAGCGACTGTATGGTGACGATGGCGGAACAGGTTCCCTGAAAGCGGAGCATCCGCAGCGCTTTCGATTGGGGGGAAGAACCGGCGTGGAGCACAGGAAGAACGGACGCCCATCAGGTTCTTGCGGCGTCACCCGTTGCCTGCATCGGAGCAGGTTCGTTGTGGTCTACGCCCGCGCAGGAGCATCGTCAAGCCAACGTCATTACCGCGACTCTTGCACTGCGGTGCGAGGTCGCTGGCGCGCCCGGTGGGCAGTTTGCCACTCCCAGCCGATTGGCTCAGTTTGGTACACAACCAATGTGTGTATCCATGTGAAGCCATCGTAGCGGCACCTGCCAACATTCCATGCTTGTGCGCCAGCACTCGGCTCTTGCGTCATCGCCAAACGTCGAAGCCTGATGCAGAGAGTGACCCAGACTGGAACTCCGCAATCGGCATCGGCTACCCGGTCCTGGGTTGCAGAGGGCCGGTCTCTTGGGCAGCGCCACGGCCGAAACGCCGATCACGCCACATCCCGGCTTCGGCCGCGGTCCGCCGGAATGGGGACGCACGGCCTTTGCTCTCGCCGATACGCGCGACTTTTCAAGTGCGACGAAATGCGACCGGAATGTGCGATTGCGGCTCGGCGACGATCAAGACATCAAATGGCCCGGAGCCGAGATGATGTCGCCAGCGACCACGGGACCAACCGGCACATAGGGCGGCGCGAAGGTCGGAATCGGCCCCTTGCCCATCACCAGCATCACCTGCTGCATGCCCAGCCACGCAAGGAACGTCGTGCCCAGCGCCTGACCGATCGAGTCGAACAGGTCGGCGTGGTGCTGCGCCTTGTCGTCGCCCAGCGCATCGACCATGCCCTGCTTGAGCTGCGGCGCGGTCATCGCGGCCATCTGCGCCGACGGACATGTGATCAGGGGCACCGGAATGTTGGGCATCGGCGGCGCCTGGGGACCGGGAAACGCGGCGAACGCGGGGTACCAGGGCAGACCGGGGACCATCACCTGCCCCTGCCAGTCCTTCCACGCCTTGGCGATGTGCTTGGAGATGGCCTGGGAGTACTTCAGCTCGCTGGGCGACGCTTTGGGGGCCTGCAGCATGATCAGGTTCTCGAGCGATGGACCGTCGAGACACCCGGGCGCGCCGATCGCCGACACCGCCATGACCTGGATGTCCTTGAACTTGGCCTGCAGCTTCCACATGTCGATGCCACCACAGATGGCGTCGCAGATGCCGTCGATGTAGGCCTCGAACTGGTTGCTGATCTTCTTGACGGTGTCGACGTGGTACTTGTTGGGCGTCGCCGCACCGAACAGCTTGGAGGGGTCTGGCGGCACGGCCAGCTCGCTCAGCTTGAACGCGTCGACGTACTGCTTGCCCTCGTCGCCGGTCGGCTGCTGCCAGTCCATCGGCAGCTGGATCGACTTGGCCTTGAAGGCCGCCTTGGCAAGCGTCTTGAGGAGGGTGGGCTGAATCCCTGGCATGGCCTTCGCTCCTTTGAGGCGGGACGGCACCATCGCACGCGTCGCCGACGAGCCTAACGAGCCTGGGGTCGGTCCGCAAGCCGAGATCCGCGTACCGCAAGGCCTCTGGGGTTGCCGCTCCCCAGGGGATTGACGCCGGACGCCGCCCGGTCGACGCTGCGTGCCCGTACCCGGAGGGCCCCGCGCATGACCCAGACGACTCCTGACCTGACCGGCCGCGTCTGCCTCGTGACGGGCGCAAGCTCGGGCATCGGCAAGGAAGCCGCGGTCGAGCTTGCGCGGATGGGCGCGACGGTATTCGCCGTGTCGCGCGATCCGGCGCGCGGCCATGCGGCGTACGACGAGATCCGCAAGCGCTCTGGCTCGGACCGGGTGCAGCTGTGGCTGGGCGACCTGATGCTGCAGCGCGAGAACCACCGGCTGGCGGCGGATTTCCGCAAGGTGCACAAGCGGTTGGACGTGCTGCTGCTGAACGCCGGCAGCAACTTCGGCCAGTGGCGCCTGACGGACGAGGGCGTCGAGCGCACGTTTGCGCTGAACCACGTCGGGCCGTTTCTGCTGACCCAGCTGCTGCTCGACCCGCTGAAGGCCAGCGCGCCGTCGCGAATCGTGCTGGTGTCGTCGGAGGCGCATCGGCAGGGCAAGATCCACCTGCCCGACCCCAGCGCACGGCACGTGTTCGGGGTGTACGGCGCGTATGCCCAATCCAAGCTTGCCAACCTGCTGACAGCCAAGGAGCTTGCGCGCCAGCTTCAGGGCACCGGCGTCACGGCCAACGCGCTGCACCCGGGCGTCGTGGCGACCAACATCTGGAGCGCCGGCAGCTTCAGCGCGCGCGTCATCGGCTGGCTGGCGCGGCCGTTCATGGTCGATGCGGCGACGGGCGCTGAGACGCTGGTGCATCTCGCCGCCTCACCGGAAGTGGCCAACGTGAGCGGCGCGTACTTCGTCCGCAAGCTACCGGTGGTGCCCTCCAAGCGGTCCAGCGACCCCGCCCTGGCCCGACAGCTGTGGGACGCCACCCACGCCATGCTGAAGCCGCCCCCCGAGCTGCCCCGCGGCCGGTGAGGAATTCCGATGTCCCAGCCAGCCCTGCGCCCGACCACGCCCGACCTTGCGGGCATCGCGCTTCGCTTGCCGGCCGCCGTCCAAGCGGCCGACCGTGCGAGCGACGTGCTGCTGCGCCACTACGGCAAGCTCGCGGGTTTTGATGAGAAATCGCCGGTCGATCTGGTCACGGTGGCCGACCGCGAGAGCGAGTCCGCGGTGCAGGACGTGCTGCGCAAGGCGTTTGCCGACGACCGTATCCTGGCGGAAGAAGCCGACGGTCCCGACGGCGCGAGAGAGATCGGCCGCACCGCCGGGAGCCTGCCGTGGACATGGGTGGTCGATCCGCTGGACGGCACTACCAACTTTGCGCACACACACGTGAATTTCTGCGTCAGCATCGGGCTGCTGCACTTCGGCCAGCCGGTGTTGGGGGTCGTGTACGCGCCCGCGCGCGGGGAACGGTATGTGGGCGGGCTTGGCATCCCCCCGACCTGCAACGGCACGGTGCTGCGCGTCTCGACGGTGACCGATCTGGGCCACGCGCTGGTCGGCACCGGCTTTCCCTATGATCGGCGGCGGCGCATGGAGCGGATCCTGACGTGGCTGGGGCGCGTGCTGCATCGCGTCCACGATGTGCGGCGCGGTGGGTCGGCGGCGCTGGACCTGTGCGAGCTGGCGGCGGGGCGGCTGGACGGCTTCTACGAACCCGGCTTGATGCCTTGGGATCTGTGCGCCGGCGTCGCGATTCTGGAGGCAGCGGGCGGACGTGTGACCGGCTTCGACGGCACACCGCACGACCTGTTTGCAGGCTGGACGGTGGCGTCCAACGGCCGGGTACACGACCAACTGGTGGGTCTGCTGGGCGACTGAGCCGCCGCTGCAGGGTGTCGGATTCTTCTACATGTGTCGGAATTTGCGGCAACTGCGGGGCCTTGGCGAGCTTCGCTTGCCCACTCGCAACCCAGCGCCTATCCTGAGGAAGACACGCCGTGGCCCGCGATGGCCCGGTCCTTGCTCCCTTGGTTAGGGCGGCGTGTCCTGAACGACGACTGCGGAGGCTTCCGATGCAACTTTTCCTCTCCCCCACGATGGCGACCCGACTGGGCTTGGTGATCAGCCTCTCGCTGCTGGCCACCGGCTGCTGGCTGACCGGCGCTGAGACGGCGGTCGACCCCAACACGACCAACGACATCGGCACGCTGACCGACACCGGGGCCGACGCCACGGAGCAGGACGGCTTGACGATCGACACGACCGGCCCGGACGCGCAAGTCGACGTGCCGCCCGCCGACGTCACACTGCCGAAGAGCTGCATCTGGGGTGTAAAGTCCTGTGCTGACGGGCAGTTCTGTGCCGTCCCCGTCGGCCAGTGCGGCGGTCAGGGCGAGTGCAAGGCGGTCCCCAGCGCCTGCCCCGAGATCTACCAGCCGGTCTGCGGCTGCGATGGCAAGACCTACGGCAACTCGTGCGAGGCGGCCTCGTTCGGCCAGAGCATGATCAGCCAGGCGGCGTGCGGCACCAAGCCCGACGGCTGCCAGATCGGCGATGCCACGACCTGTCCCACCGGCTCCTACTGCGCCGGTCCCCTGGGATTGTGCGGTGGCGCGGGCACTTGCAAGGCCAGCCCGGGCGCGTGCGACTCGATGTACGCGCCGGTGTGCGGCTGCGACGGTTTGACGTACGGCAACGAGTGCGAGGCTGCCGGCGCTGGCGTGTCCATCGCGCAGTCGGGTGCTTGCGCGGCGGCCCCCAAGCCCTGCAACGCGTTCTCTGCCAAGGGTTTGATGCCGATCGCCCAGTGCGGTCCGACCGAATACTGCGCCCTGCCCGACGGCGTCTGCAGCGGCGCCGGCGAGTGCAAGGCCCGGCCGACCGGCTGCTCGAAGGAGTACTTCCCGGTGTGCGGTTGCGACGGGCAGGACTACGGCAACGCCTGCTTCGCCTACGCCGGCGGCACCGTACCCGCACACGACGGGACCTGCGCGCCCATCCCGCAGGGCTGCCCGGTGGGGGACAACTCCTCGTGTGCCATGGGCGAGCTCTGCTCTGGTCCATGCGGCGGTCTGGGACAGTGCGTGGCCATGCCCGGAGCCTGCACGATGGTCCTCGACCCGGCGTGCGGCTGTGACGGCAAGACCTACGGCAACGCGTGCAGCGCCAACTCGGCCGGTGTGGCGGTGGCGTACGCAGGCGCCTGCAATCCGTAGCCTTTAGAAAGCCAAGCAGATCTTGCCGAAGTGTTGCCCTGAGCCCAAGTGCTCCAGAGCGTCGCGCACCTCTGTCCACGCAAACACGCTGTCGATGACCGGCTGCAGCTCGTGGCCCTGGATGGCGCGGCACATGCCCTCGAACGCCTCGCGATGGCCAACCATCACGCCCTCCATCCGCAGGTTCTGCATCAGGACCGGCAGCAGGTTCACCTCGCCCGCTGAGCCCGCGAGGATCCCGATGATGGCGACGTGCCCACCGGGACGCACCGCCCGCAGCGATTGTTGCAGCGTGCCCGCACCGCCGACCTCGATGACGTGGTCGACACCGGCGCCACCCGACAGCTCGACCGCGGTCTTTCCCCACTCGGGCGTGCTGGGATAGTGGATCGTCTGCCAGGCGCCCAGGGCGCGCGCCTTTTCGAGCTTGTCGTGGCTGCTGGAGGTCACGATCACCCGCGCCCCCGCCATCGACGCGATCTGCAAGGCAAACATCGACACGCCACCCGTTCCCTGCACCAAAACCGTCTCGCCCGGGCGCACCTTGCCGTGGTCCATCAAAGCGGTCCACGCCGTCAGCGCGGCACACGGCAGCGTGGACGCCTCGACGTCCGACAGGTGATGGGGAACCAGCGACACGCCGTCTGCGTGCACGACCACCTGCTCGGCCAGCACACCGTCCAGCGGCCCCCCCAGCGTCAGCTTCAGCTTGTCGCGCGTGGGTGGCCCCGACAGCCAGTGCTGCGCGAACATCGTCGCCACGCGGTCGCCGACCTGCACGCGCGACACGCCAGCCCCGACCTCGATGACCTCGCCCACGCCGTCCGACAGCGGCACCAGCGGCAACGGCTGACGAGGGTTGTACCGGCCCTTGACCATCAGCAGGTCGCGGTAGTTCAGAGAGGCCGCGGACATCCGCAGCAGCACCTCGCCGGGACCGGGACGGGGATCCGGGCGTTCGACGCGGCGCAAGCGGTCCAAGCCAAAGCCACCGTGGATCTCGTAGGCCAGCATGGGTCACCTCCAGTGGGGGAGACGGTGAGGCGCGAGTGCCTGGGATCCTTGTAGGCGTAACCCCAAAGCAGGGGCGTGGCAAGGGGGCTGTCGCCGGGAGGGGGTCTGCAGCGAGGTCACCGGACGACGGCGCCGCCTTGCGCGGGACCTGACCGGGCTTCCTCTCCCGCGCGGCATGCCCGACGCGGCGGGACACTGTAGAGATTCCCCACACCTCTACAACACACTGTAGAGGCCCTCTACACATACGTCATTTCAGATACTTGCACGCTTGCTCCGAGGCGGCCCGACCGCGGTTCCGGGCCTGTGTCGCCGATTCCGACAGCCACGCCACAGCATTTATTTTGCAATTCCGAGAACTTACGCACACTGTCGAGATCCTCTACAGTCCCCACACCCCAACTGTAGGGAAGCTCTACACATTGCCCTCGACAGGGCCGATTGGCCTCCCACGAGAACTCTGCGGATCTACGACGAGATCGCGAAAGATCCGCCGATTTGGCACGTCTGGCACGCTTCCTGCTCTATGTACGGGCAGCAGGGCGAACCGCCCTCACGGATCGAACAGGAGGCAGCCATGGCACGCACTTTGAACTGGACCGCTACCCTCAAGATCGCGCTCGCCCTCGTGGTGGCCGCAGTCATCCTCGTCATCGCCCTTCCCGCGATGGCCTCCCTCGCCATCGTCGGACGGTTGGCCGTACCGGTGCTGATGGTCGTCGGCGCTGTCGTGGCGCTGGCGATTCCCTCGGTCCGCCGCAGCCTGCTGGACTGGGATGACGAAGAACTCGAAGTGCACGGCGTCAAGCTGGCTGAGGGCCTGATGATGCACCGCGGTCACGCTTGGGTCCGCTCGCAGGGCAAGGTCCTGGGTGTGGGCGCCGACGACCTGGTGCAGCGGACGCTCGGGCCGGCCGACGCGATCCAGCTGCCTGCGGTGGGCACCGAAGTGAAGCAGGGCGACCCGCTCTTTACCGTCCAGCGCGGCAAGCGGGAAGTCACGGTGCGTGCGCCGGTCACTGGCCGCGTCACCCGCGCCAACGCCAAGCTCGCGACGCAACCTGCCTTGATGCAGGCGGATCCCTACGGCGCCGGTTGGGCCGTGCAGCTGGAGCCGACCGACTCGCACCACTGGGCTGAGAAGCTGCTGGAAGGCTCGACCGCTCGCGCCTGGTTCCGCAGCGAGGTCGACCGCCTGCTGGCCGCCATCTCGCCCGAGCCCATGCCGGTGATGCAGGACGGTGGCCCGGTGGTCGCGGACCTGCACAACCACATCGACGACGAAGCCTGGCAGCGGGTGCAGGCGTGCTTCTTCGAAGACGTCGACTGACCCAGTTCGCCGCGGGCTGCCTCGCCCTCTTCCGCTGACACCACGCCCCCACTCCGGCAAGTCTGCCGGTAGCAAGGTGAATCCGATGGTTGCTCTCTACGTCGTCGCCGTCATCCTGGCCTTCCTCACCTTGGACCTCGTCGTCCAGCGCTTCGAGCTTCGGCGGGCCATGGCCCACGCGGGACTCGCAGCGCGGCCCCCGATGGACCTGACGCCTCGCGTCACTGCCGTGGCTGCCCTGACGCTGCCGCCCGGTGCCTATCTGGACCCCGGTCACGCCTGGGTCGAAGTCGTGGCGGGCGGTTCGGTGCATGTCGGTCTGGACCCGCTGCCCGGTCTGCTGCTGGGCACGCCGGATGCCCTCGACGCCATGGTCCCGGGCTCGCACGTGCTGCGCGGCGAACCGCTGCTGACGCTACGGCGCGGCGCCCGGTTGCTGACGGTGCGGTCGCCGGTGTCCGGCGAGGTGCTGGACGTCCACGCCAAAGCGCTGGCCCGGCCCGAGCTGCTGGGTCCCGTGACGACGCAGAACCCTTGGCTCTTCAAGATCAAGACGCACGACCTCGAGCCCGCTACCATGCACGTCGGCGAAGCGGCCACCGCTTGGCTGGGCGACGAGATGGGGCGGCTGCGCGACTCCGTGGCCCGCATGGCCGACGCCCAGAGCCCCGTCGGCGCCACCCTGCACGACGGCGGCGTTCCGGCCGAGGCGCTGGCCGGCGAGCTGGACGACCCGACTTGGCAGCGGCTGGTTGAGGAGCTGTTCGCGGCGAATCCGCAGGCTCCGACCGCTCGCCCCGAAGCCCGCGACCTGGTTCTTCATCACCGCGCCTAGTCCAGCGACCACGACCCAAGAGGTGCCCCCATGAAGGCAGCCATCCTCACCGACCTGACCCGCTGCATCGGCTGCGAGTCCTGTGTGTGGGCCTGCAAGGAAGCCAACGGCCTGTCCCGGGCCGACGGCGCCAAGAAGCTGAGCGACACGACGTACACGACCCTGGAACGCAAGGGCAACGTCAACGTCCGCCGCCAGTGCATGCACTGCGAAGAGCCGGCCTGCGTGTCGGTCTGCCCCGTGGGCGCGCTGCAGAAGTCCGCCAGCGGAGCGGTGACGTATGACGCCAACAAGTGCATGGGCTGCCGCTACTGCATGATCGCATGCCCCTTCGGCATCCCGAAGTACGAGTGGGAGAGCGTCGCCCCCAAGGTGCAGAAGTGCACGATGTGCAGCGAGCGGATGGGCAAGGGTGCCAAGGAGCCCGCGTGCACCTCGGTCTGCCCGAGCGGCGCCACGGTGTTCGGCGACCGCGACGCCCTGCTGCGGGAAGCGACCCGGCGCATCGAGGCCGAGCCCAACCGCTACGTGCAGCACATCTTCGGCCAGCGCGAGGCAGGCGGCACCTCGGTGATCTACCTGTCGGGCGTGCCGTTCGAGCAGCTCGGCTTCAAGACCGACGTGCAGATGGACCCCTACCCCCGGCTGACCTGGCAGGTGCTGTCGAAGCTGCCGAACGTGGTCAGCGTCGCCGGCGTGGGCCTGCTGGGCGTGTGGTGGATCATCCGCCGCCGCGACGAGCTGGGTCACAAGCCGCACGACCACGGTGCCAGCGACCACCAGCCGCCGCTGCCCGAGGCGCGTGGCAAGGACGAAACGAAGTAGCGAGGACCGTACCCCGAGTGCCCTGGAGGCTGTTATGACCGCTCTTCGCAAGTACCTTCCCCGCCTGACCTTCTGGCGCGCCGTTCTGGCCGTCATCTTCGCCTTCGGCGTCGTGGCGACGCTGCAGCGCTTCGGTCAGGGTCTGGGCGCCGCCACCAACCTGAGCAACGAGTTCCCGTGGGGCCTGTGGATTGGCTTCGACGTGATGGTCGGCGTCGGTCTGGCGGCGGGCGGCTTCACCGTTGCGGCGACCGTGCACCTGTTCCACATCGAGAAGTACGAACCCATCGCGCGCCCCGCGGTCCTGACGGCATTTCTGGGCTACGCGCTCGTCGGCGTCGGCATCCTGTTCGACATCGGCCTGCCCTGGCACATCTACCACCCGATCATCATGTGGAATCCCCACTCTGTGATGTTTGAGGTGGCGTGGTGCGTGATGCTGTACCTGACGGTGCTGGGCCTCGAGTTCAGCCCCGCGGTGTTCGAGGCACTGAAGTGGAAGTTCCCGCTGAAGATGGTCCACAAGGTGTACGTGCCGCTGGTGGTCGCCGGCGTGCTGCTGTCGATGATGCACCAGTCCTCGCTGGGTACGCTGTACGTGATCATGCCCGACAAGCTCCACGGCCTCTGGTACACGCCCTGGATGCCGGTGTTCTTCTTCATCACGGCCGCTGCTGCCGGTCTGGCGATGACCATCGTCGAGTCCTACCTCAGTCACCGCGCGTTCGGTCACCAGCTTGAGGACGACCTGCTCGACGGCATGTCCCGCGTCATCGTCGTCATCCTGGCCGTGTTCACGGTCTGGAAGTTCCAGGACATGTCGACGCGCGGCAATCTGGGTCTGGCGTTTGAATACACCAACGAATCCGTGATGTTCTGGGGCGAGATGGGGATGGGCATCCTGCTGCCGATGGCGATGCTCGCGCTGCCCAAGCTGCGGCAGGACCGGACGTGGCGCTTCGTCGCTGCCCTGCTGGTGGTCATGGGCCTGATCGTCAACCGCCTCAACGTCGCGATTACCGGCATGGCGCGCTCCAGCGGCGTCGACTACTACCCGACGTGGCAGGAAGTCGCGATCACGCTCAGCTTGGTTGGCGCCGGCATCGCGGCCTTCGGTATCGCCGCCAAGTATCTGGAAGTCTTCCCGAAGAGTGAGATGGCCCACGCGCTGCCACCCACCAGCGTTCCGGCGCTCGGCGTGCGCGGACTGCCCACCGCGCAAGTCTGGAGCACCGCCGCCCTGTGGCTGCTGCTGGCTGTCGGCGTCGGCCTGATGATTGCGGCCCCCACGCTGGATGCGAAGACCTCTGCGCCCAAGCCCGCGGTGGTCGTCCACGCCAAGACCGTCGTGCCGGCCAGCGTCCAGGACCTCAAGCTGCCCAACGACTTCACGTTCCCGCAGGGCAAGAGCAAGGACGGCGAGGCCAGCCCCGGCAAGGTCACCTTCGTGCACGCCCGCCATGTCGATGCGGCCGCGCCGAACTGCATGGCGTGCCACAAGACCGGCTACCGCCTGACGCAATCGAACTCGCGCTTCGCAGAGACCAGCGGCAAGTCGATGCACGAGACCTGCGGCGCCTGCCACGACGGCAAGAAGGTCGCCACCAGCGTCAAGACCGACTGCAACGCCTGCCACCAGATGCAGCTGCCGAAGGACCACACCTTCGCGCAGGGCACCGACAGCGAGGGCAAGGTTACGTTCTCACACGAGAAACACGTCAACGTCGCCAAGCAGAAGTGCGCGCAGTGCCATGACAAGCCGTTCGCGAAGACCGCGGCCGCCGCCCCCGTCGAGGTAGGCAAGATGCACGCCTCGTGTGGCAGCTGCCACGACGGCCAGAAGGTCAAGACCAGTGTCGAGAGCGATTGCGACGCTTGCCACGTCCAGTAGTCAGGTCCGACGAGCTGCCGACCCACAGGGGAGCGTGTCATGAAGTCCCCGCGAACCGCCCACGAAGTCCTGCCCGCCGGCGCCGAGCGCTGCGTGTGGATGGGGGCCGGCCTCGTGGCCTACAAGCTCTGCGACCGCGGATTTGACTGCGAGCACTGCCCGCTGGATCTGGGGTTGCACGGCGCGACCCGTGATACGCCGTCGCAAGCCATGGCAACCAAGCGCGCCCCTTGGGGTTTCCCCGAGGACCTGCACTTCGGTCCTGGGCATCTGTGGACGCGGCCCGCTGGCGATGGTCGGCTGCGGCTGGGCATCGACACGCTGGTGACCGAGTTGGCTCCCGACGTGCTGGGCGTGCACCTGCTGCCGGTCGGCGCCAAGGCTCAGGCTGGCGACCCGCTGGTTCGACTGGAGACAGCGGCCGGCGACCTGACCCTGCTGGCGCCATGTGCGTGCACGGTGCGGATGACGAACGAGACCGTGCGGTCGCGCCCGAGCCTGCTGACCAGCGACCCGTATGGCGAAGGGTGGTTGCTCGAGGTCGCGCCCGTCGGTGCAAGTGCGGAAGAAGTGCTGCAGACCTGGTGGCCGGCGCCCGAGGCCATGCGACGCGCGCGTCTGGATCTGCAGCGATTTCAGCGGAAAGTGGCGATGGAGCTGCTGACGTCCCCCGCCGACCTGGGCGCCACGATGTGCGACGGCGGCGAGCGGGTGACGGACCTGCGGCAGATGCTAGGAGACGAACGGCACCTGCGGCTGGTCGGCGAGATCCTGGGAGCGACGTCGCCGGCGTAACAGGCTCAAGCCCAGGGCCACCGCACCCAACACACCAAGACTACTGACGTTTGCAGCATTGCCGGCCAGCCCTGTGGCTGCCGTGCACGACGATGCCGCACCCGCCGGCGTTCCGCCCGGCGCGTAGTTGAAGCCGTCGAGGTTGGGCAGGTCGCCAATCGCGTTGCCGTCCCCAGTGCCTTGGGTGTCCGCCGTGCCGATCCCGCCGCCGGGCACGTCGGCCGTCGCCATCAGGTCGGAGAACCAGCCCCCGCCATCGATGCTGGGGTCGCCGCCGGCGTCTGCCTGCGCCGAACCTGAGTCAAGTCCAGCCGTGTCGTCCTGTCCCGTCGCGTCGCCGGTCAAGCCATCGACGCATTGACCGGCGATGCACCCCCCAAGGTTGGAGCAATCCTGCACCAACGCGACGGACCCGCCGCAGGCATCCAGACTCCAGATCTTCGCGCCAACACAAGTCTTTTCCGCCGAGGGCTGGGCGACGTGGACGCACTGGCCGCCCTGACACGCATCGTTGGTGCAGGCCTGGGCGTCGTCGCAGGATTTCGCGGCTCCCTTGCACGCTCCGCCCTGACACGCATCGCCTTCCGTACACGGGTCGCCGTCGTCGCAGCCACCCGCCGTCTGGACCGCCACGCAGCTGCCGCCCTGGCACTGGCCGCTGGCACACGGACCATTCAACCCTGAGCAGTCCTTGGCCTTTCCGGAACAGCCGCCGCCCTGACAGGCGTCGTCGACCGTGCACGCGTTGCCGTCGTCGCAGCCGCCGCTCGCGTCCTTGTGCTCGCAGTTGCCGTTGTTGCACGAGTCGGCGGTGCAGGGGTTGTTGTCGTCGCAGTTGCCGCACGACACGGACTTGGCCGTCACCTTCACCGCGTCGACCCCGAGCCAAATCGTGGACTTGTACGCCTCGCCGGTGTTGTCGTTCAGGCGGACCCACTGGTCGCAGCTGGTGTCGAAGTCCCACGTGCCCAGATTGACCCACTTGTCATAGTGCGGGCTCTGATCGACCACGACCGAGTGCTCGCTGCCCTTGGCCTTGACGATGTACTTGGCTTTCTTGCTGGTCGCGTGGTTGCCAGGGACATAGACGTCGACGGAGTATTGGCCCGACTTGGCGAACGACAGCTTCCACACACCGTAGTTGTCCGGATTCGCGTCTGCAGTCGTGTAGGTCCAGAACATGTGGCCGGCCCACCCCTTGTCGGTGGCCTCGTGCCAGTAGTTGGGCGTGCCGGACTTGGAGAAACAGCTGCCCTGCTCGTCCAGCACCGTCTCGCCGCTCGAGTCGATCTTCTGGCCGCAGCACGAGCCGCCCGGGTCGCCGCCGCTCAAGCTCTTGTGCGAGTTGATGAAATCCTCAGGCTTGTAGTAGCCCTGCCCGTCCGGATGCGCCGCCGTGTAGCCTGGCCCCAACGTCGAGTTCTTCTTGATCTCGAAGTGCAGGTGGCACCCGGTCGAGAAGCCGGTGGTGCCGCTGGACGAGATCTTCTGGCCCTTGGTCACCGTCGCACCGGCACTGACCGCGAACGACGAGTTGTGCCCGTACAGCGAGTAGACCGTCGCGCCGTCCGGCAGGTCGTGGCGGATCAGCAGCGCGTTGCCCCAGCCGCCCGACTGCGCCTCAGGAGTCGCCAGAACCACGGTGCCGTTCGAGACCGCGTACACATTCTTGCCGCACGGAACGCCCACATCGGTGCCCGTGTGGTACTTGCCCGCGATGACCGTGCCGAACTCGGCATAACCCTGCGTGATCCCATAGCCATAGCCATTCGGATCGTCCAACGGGAAGCGGAAGCCGTCCGAAGTCAACGGCGCCACCACGGTCTCGAAACCCTGGACGGAAGCGCTGACGGCCTCGCCGGAGCCGTGGCCGGATTCCACCGCACAGCCATAGGCAACGGCGGCGGTCAACACAAACGCCACACCGGCGCGCATCGAGAAGCATCGGAACTGAAGGTCGGACGGCATGACGCCCTCGAGAGTCGGCGTGGGATTGCGCCTGACGCCCTTTGTAGGCCTCGCGTTCGCACGGGGCAAGGTTTCGGCGGCGTCGCGACCAACCGCAGGGGTGGGCCGGGACCGGCCGTGACACGCAGACGCCCTGCCCCCTCTCGCCCGATGCCCGGCGCTTATGCTACCTTCTCGTCCACGCAGTTCGGTTTCGCCACGGTCAGGAGGGTCGGTTCATGAAGCTTCGGCAAGCTTGGCGTCTGGTGTGTACGTGCATGGTCGGTGTGCTGCTGTTGGGCTCGTTGCCCGTACTCGCCGCGGTCCCTGCGACCGCGATCATCGAGGGTACCCTGCAATCGACCGGCGGCGGTCCGGCGGCCGATGGCGACTACGCCGTGGTGTTTGCGCTCTACAAGGACCAAGCGGGCGGCTCGGCGTTCTGGTCCGAGGGTCCGGTGACCGTCAAGGTCGCCAGCGGACAGTTTACCTACTCGATGGGCTCGGCGACGCCCCTGAAGGCCGCCGACCTGACGACCAGTGCGTGGTTGGGCATCCAGATCGGTCAGGACCCTGAGCTTGCCCGAAAGCCAGTCCATTCCTCGGTATTTGCGCTCCGAGCGGCCGTGGCGGAGAGCCTTGCGTGCTCAGGCTGCGTGGGCGCGACCCAGCTGGATGCCGCGGCGCTGAAGGACTACCTCAAGGCCGGCGATCTGGCGGCGGTGGCATTGTCGGGGGCGTACGCTGACCTTCAGGGTGCTCCGGACCTGTCTGCGTTCATCAAGGCGGCGAATCTGGCCGACGTGGCGACGACCGGCGCGTATGCAGACCTGACGGGCGCTCCGGATCTGACGGCCTACGCGAAGACGGCGGGGTTGGCCAAGGTGGCGACGACCGGCAAGTACATCGATCTGGGCGAGATCCCGGTTGCGGCGCAGCTGGGCAAGTCGTGCGGGTCGAATCTTGTGGTGGTCGGACTCAAGGCGGACGGGGCGCTCGAGTGCGCTGCACCCGCCGCTGCCGCGACGATTCCGCCCGATGGCATCGACGAGATCTCGAACAGCCTGATCTGGAACCAATTCATCGACGCTTTCTCGTCGGCGGCCGCGATGGCGATTCCTGACAACAACCCGATCGGCTCGTACACCGAGATCGATGTGGGCGACGTGGGCTTGGCGCAGAAGCTGACGGTATCGGTAGAGCTGGCGAACTCGGACATCTCGGGCGTGCAGGTGTGGCTGTATGACTCGGCCAACCAGGAGTACGTGCTGTACGACAAGAGCGGCAAGAAGGGCGAAGGCATCAAGACCAGCTACCCCGACCTCACCAAGACGGTGTCAGGCGACCTGACGTACTGGGTGGGCAAGAATCCCAAGGGCAAGTGGCGCCTCAAGGTTGTCGACACCGCGTTCCTGAACAACACGACCGACGGCCAGGTGGTGAAGTGGTCGGTGAACCTGCAGACCCTGTCGTCCAAGAAGATCCAGATCAAGGGCGACCTGATTGTCGACGGCACCATCACCAACGCGTCGCTGGCCGCGCAGCTGCCCGTGCCGTCCGTCTTGCAGACCCGAGTGTTCAGTGACTACACGTCACGCGCGACCGGCAGCGGCGGATCCTACTACTTCGGTGGCAGCGAGTTCGCGAACGCCATCAAGCCGCAGAAGGCCGACAGCACCATCCTCATTTCGATCAACTACTTCGGCGAGTCGAACGATCACGACCACCACACGCGGCTGCAGTACGCCGTCAACAACGGCGGTTGGAACGACTTCGACCTCACCGGATTCGGTCAGCAGGGCACGCTCAAGGTCGGCAGCTACCCCGACAGCGACTACAACTCGACGCCCCACAACTACTCGACGGTCGTCGCCAAGTCGTTCAACACCACGGGCACGGTCTCGTTCCGCATGTACCACTTCAACGGCGGCACGTTCTACCACAACCGATCCGTCAACACGTCGTACGAGTCCGGGCCGTCGACGCTGATCCTGCAAGAGCTCAGCGCCGCCAACTCGTCCTACGAAAAGCGCTGACCTCGCCGGTCGGGCCAGCTTGAAGCCCTGCGCCGAACCTGCGACCCTCACCGCCGCGAGGTCGCCTGAGTCGCCTCCCCCCGGGGCGCGAGCGACCTGCGCCGCTGGTGCTGGATGCGACGCGGCTTGCAAGGTTGGTTCTCCTCTCTCAGCTTCCGCCTGCTGATCCGTCTGCTCGGCACGATGGCCGTGGTGTTCGCGGTCTTCGCGTTCGTCTCCTATCGCACCACATCGGATCGCTGGACGCAGACCATCTACCGCTTCGCCACGCGCACAAGCGACCTGGTGTTGGGCTCGACCCACCAGGGCATGATGCTCAACCGCAAGGAGGACGTGCATCAGCAGATCCGCCTGATCGCAGACAGTCCAGGCGTCGCCGGCATCCGCATCTACGACAAGGGCGGCAAGATCATTTTCTCGGCCAAGGACGAGGAGATTGGCCAGGAAGTCGACATGCAGGCAGAGGCTTGCGTCGCCTGCCACTCGGAGTCCGAGCCGCTGCGGTCACTGGACACCGAGAACCGCACCCGGGTGTATCGCGGTTCTGAGGGCGAGCACCTGCTGGGCGTCATCACGCCGATCCCGAATCAGCCCCAGTGCGCCAACGCGGACTGCCACGCCCACCCCAAGGACAAGAGCATCCTGGGCGTGCTGGACGTGAAGATGCAGATGGGGATGTTGGACACCGCGCTGGAGGACACGCGACGACAGACGACCTGGCTGACGCTGGCCATGCTGCTCATCGTGGGCGTCAGCATGAGCGTGTTCGTGTACCGCGTGGTCCGCAAACCCGTGCGACGCCTGTACGAAGGCACCCAGCGCATCGCCGCCGGCGACATGGACACGCGCATCGAGGTCAACAGCGAGGACGAGGTCGGCCACCTCGCGCGCGCCTTCAACCGCATGACCGGCGACCTGCAACAGGCCCAAAAAGAGCTGACGGACTGGTCGCAGAATCTGGAGCAGCAGGTCGCCGCCAAGACCGACGAACTGAACCGAATCCAGCGTCAAATCGTGCAGATGGAGAAGATGGCGTCGCTGGGCAAGCTGTCGGCGACGGTCGCGCACGAGATCAACAATCCGCTGGCCGGCATCCTGACCTATGCCCGGCTGGTCGAGCGTGGCTTGAGCCGCGGTACGCCGGAAGACGAGCAGCGCGCAGAAATGCAACGCCACCTGCAAACCATTCAGCAGGAGTCGCGGCGCTGTGGCGATATCGTCAAGAATCTCCTGTTGTTCGCCCGACAGAAGGCGCCGCGTCTGGCCCTTGTGCACATGGACGAGGTCTTGGAGCGGAGCATCAAGCTGGTGCGTCACCACCTGCAGATCGCCGACCATGAGTTGGTGCGCGACGAAGTGCCCCCCGACGACGAGCTGTGGTGCGACGCCGATCAGATCCAGCAGGCCACGCTGGCGTTGTTGATGAACGCCATCGAGGCGATGGGCGGCACCCCGGGAACGCTGCGGGTGCGGATTGCAACGGCCAAGGATGGGTTGACGGTCGACATTACCGACAGCGGCTGCGGCATACCAGACGACGTGCTGCCGCACATCTTCGAGCCGTTCTTCTCGACCAAGGACAAGGAAAGTGGCGTGGGGCTTGGCCTTCCTGTGGTGTACGGCATCGTGCAGCGCCACGGTGGGCAGGTCGACGTGACGACGCAAGTGGGTATGGGCACGACATTTTCTGTGCGTTTGCCGCGTCGGCCGCCCGACTTGTTGGCGGGGGCGGAGACGCCGACGGAAACGCAAGTGGAACTCAGCGCGAAGTAGGCTCGGAGGAACGTCATGCAAACTCCCGTGGCAAACATCCTGATCGTGGACGACGAATTCAGCGTCCGCGACTCGCTGGCCAGCTGGTTCCGACAGGACGGCTTCCACGTCGAGACGGCCGAGAGCGCCCAAGAGGCCCTGCGCAAAATGCAGGAGGGGACGTTTGCGGTCGCGCTGCTGGACATCAAGATGCCCGGCATGGATGGTCTGGAGCTGCAGGAGCGAATTCGCGCGATCGATCAGACGGTTGCGGTCATCATGATCACGGCCTTCGCGACGGTTGAGACGGCCGTGCAGGCGCTGAAGCAGGGCGCCTTCGACTATGTGACCAAGCCGGTCGACCCGGACGAGCTGAGCCATCTGGTCGGGCGGGCGCTGGAGAAGCGGCGGCTGGAGACCGAGAACGCCCGGATGCGCGACACCATCGACGAAATCTCGGGCAGCGACGCGATCATCGGCGACAGCCCGCAAATGCAGAAGGTGATGGAGCTGGTCAGGACCGTGGCGCAAACCGACGCGACCGTGATGGTCCTGGGCGAGTCGGGCACGGGCAAGGAGCTGATCGCAAGGGCGATTCACGCCTACAGCCCGCGCCGTTACATGCCCATTGTCCCGATCAACTGCGGCGCGCTGCCCGAGAGCCTGCTGGAGAGTGAGCTGTTCGGGCATGAGAAGGGCGCGTTCACCGGGGCCCAGTACCGCCGCAAGGGCAAGCTGGAGATGGCACACGGCGGCACCCTGTTCCTCGACGAGATCGGCACGATCAGCCTGAAAACACAGGTGGATCTGTTGCGCGCCATCGAGACCAAAGAGTTCACGCGTCTGGGTGCCAGCCGGGCGGTCAAGGTCGACTTTCGCGTCATCTGTGCCACCAACGAAGACCTGGGAGACATGGTCGCGCGAGGGGCCTTCCGTCAGGACCTGTTCTATCGGCTCAACGTCTTCAGCATGGTGCTGCCGCCGCTGCGCGAGCGGCGGACCGACATCCCGTTGCTGGCCAGGCACTTCCTGAAGCGGTTCGCGATGCAGATGGACAAGCGCGTCACGGACATCAGCCCCGAGGCGATGGCCCAGCTGATCGCCCACGACTGGCCGGGCAATGTGCGAGAGCTGGCCAACGCCATCGAACGCGCGATGGTCGTCGGCAAGCCGCCCGCGATTCGCCCAGACGACCTGCCGTTCGTCAGCCCCCGCCCTCAGATCGCCAGCCCCTCAGGCGGCCAGTCCTTGGCGGACATGGAGAAGGCGCACATCGCGCAGGTGCTCGACCGGGTCAACTGGAACATCAGTCACGCGGCCGAGATGCTGGACATCGACCGCACGACACTTTACGCGCGCATCCGCAAGTTCGACCTGCAGCGGCGGGGCGAGGGCAACTAGGAGCCAACGTTCTGGGCAACCCGACTCCGGGCCGGTGATCCGCGATGGCGACGCTGCACCTCGTACCCATTCACCTCAGCCAAGCGCTGCTGCAGCCGCTGTGTGCGCGGTTGGAGCGGTCGCTGCGGATCGAGGTGTTGGTGCGTCGCCCCGGGTTTGACCCCGAAGATACGTTCGATGCGTCCCGCGGACAGTACAACTCACGAAAACTGCTGGCCAAGCTGTTGGACGAGCCCGTGGGTGGCGGTCGCGTGATGGGCGTCGCCGGCGTGGATCTGTTCGTGCCGGTGCTGACCTACGTGTTCGGCGAGGCCCAGCTGGACGGCCGCGCGGCGGTGGTGTCGTCGTATCGGCTGGACAACGCGATCTACGGCCTGCCGCTGGACCCCAAGCTGCTGCACGAGCGATTGGTCAAGGAAGCGGTACACGAGATGGGCCACACCTACGGTCTGGTGCACTGCCACACGCACAAATGCGTGATGAGGAGCTCGACCTATGTCGAGGAGATCGACCTGAAAGACGAGGGGTTCTGCCCCGATTGTCGGCAGTGGGTCGACGGACGCTCTGGCTGACCTTCGTGTCGCCGCGGCGACTCGACATCGACGGCGGCCTGGGCCACCCTTCGCCGCCTTCCGACCGGACGCTGCACCCCTGCGTGATGCCGGTCCTGCCCGTCAGGAGCCCCCGATGTCCGACCAACCGCCCCCCTACCCGGGCGTGACGTTTCACCCGAACCTCTTTCGACCCGCGCGCGGCGAGCGCTGCCTGCTGGACGGCTGTCGCGGCGCCTGCTGCATCAACGGCATCTGGGTCGACCTGTGGCACGCCCAACGCATCCTGCAAAACGCCTTGGCGATCCAGCCCTTTCTTGCCCCCGAATACCAGAATCCCGACGAGTGGTTCACGACGGACGAGCTGGAGAGCGACGACTTCCCCTCGGGGCTGGGTATCTCGACTGCGGTGGGTCCACGGCCCGGTGACCCGGCGCGCCAGGGCTGCGTGTTCCTGCGCCCCGACCACACCTGCGGGCTGCAAGTCGCCAGTATTTCCCTAGGGTTCGGTTATCCGGGTCTGAAGCCGGTGGACTGTGCGATGTACCCGCTGCTGGTGTCGGAAGGTGTGCTGCAAGTCGACGAGCAAAGCCCCGGCAACCTGGGCGGCGCCGATTGCCAGCGTGACTGTGACGGCCCCAAGCGTCCGATGTATCAGGTGTTTCGCGAGGAAATCGAGCTCGCCATCGGCAAGGACGGCTGGCTTGAAGTGGACAAGGCCGCTGCCGAAAGGTGACGCAAGTGACCCGTCGCCCCCGCATCCTTGACGCTGGCGGCAGGCGTGCGTAGATCACGTCCACCCTTTTCGTTTCTGGACAACAACTTTGCAGGAGTCCCCCCGATGAAGCACCTGTATGTGTGCGGCGCGTTGCTGCTGTCCGTCTGGGCCCTGACCGCGTGCGAGTCGTCGACAGACGACGCCGACGAGACTACGTCCCAGGACGTTGTGGCGGACGCCGACGCCGTCGACACGAGTCTGGACGCCACTGAAACGGTCGAAACTCCGGATACCGTGGCCGAGATCGACGACACCGTCGCTCCGCCCGATACGGTCGAGGTCGAGGACGCGGTCGAGCCTCCCGACGTCTCGCCCGACGTCGTGCCCGACGTTGAGCCCGATATCGCGCCCGACGTCGTGCCGACAGACGTTGCGGAGGACGCCAGCGAAACGACCTCGACCGACACCGTCGAACCCCTGGGCAACGTGTGCATCGAGGCAGAGTCGAACAACACCCTGGCCACCGCGACCGACCTGGACCCGTACTTCGCCCTTGCGCCCGACTCGCCCATGCAACTGCCGGTGAAGGTCGACAACGTGCTGATTTGGGGTGCCTTTGACGCGCCGTGGCTCGAGGTCAAGGGCACGGGCGACGGCACGGTCGACTACTACAAGGTCACCGTGCCCAAGGACTCGTACGGCGTGTTCGACGTCGACCAGACCGCTGTGAACGGCACCGACCTGTCGATGTCGCTGTGGGACGCGCAGGGCACGGCCTTGGGCGGCAACGATACGCTCGCCGCGATGTCGTGGTACTTCGGCCCCGACAAGGGCAGCGAGGGTGACAACGACAAGGACCCCTACATCGGCTGGCAGTTCGGCGGTGCCGGCACGTACTATCTGGGTGTCGCAGCGACCGGCGCGCAGCCCGTCAAGGGCGGCTTCCCCGTGGCCAGCCCGCCGGTGCCTGCGGGCGCGACCTACCGGCTGTTTGTCGCCGTCAAGGGCCATCCGGTGGCGGGACAGTAGCGCGAACGCCTCGTGGCGACTGGCGAAAGTGGCCGAGTCGCTGGGATGGGCTGCCGAACCGACGGACCAGCTATTCCAGAACAATGATCCGGTTCGTGCAAAACGAGACCGCCGGGCCAGCGAGCTTCGGCGATGCAGCAAGTTGCTCGCACTTGACCTGATACGCCAACACGAATTCGTCGACCCGGAGCATCTGCGTCAAAATGCCCTGAGGCGCGGGCTCGATTCCCGTGAACCAGTTGATGATGCGCTTGTAGAGGCTTTTTTCGTCCGGCTTCGAGCTGCGGAGCCACACGTCTGCGGCGAGCTGTGGGCAAGACTTTCCGGGCTCAGTATACCAAGCGGTCAGGCACCCCTTGCGGAATTCCTTACCCTCTTCTTCGCTGAGTCCGGCCGGCTTGGCGTCGGTGCACAGTTGCGGACCCAACGCGGCCTTGTCGGCGATGTAGCAGGCGCAAGTGTCGGCATCCTTCTGGGACCGAACGCTGGCGGGCAAGGGCTTGCCGTCGACGCCCATGATGGTCGGCACGGGCTGCGAGACGTTCCAGTACAGGAACGAGCCAATCGCGGCGATGACCACGACGCCGGCGACCGCACTGTACATGCGGAACTTGCGCGAGGCCTCGGGTGTCGACTTGACGGCGGGGTCGAGATCGGCACCGGCCGTGAGCCAACCCTTGAAGATCAGGGCGACGATCGGACCGGCGACGGCCCAGATGAAGAGGACGGACCACATCGCCTCAGGCGTGTCCCAGAAGGTGTCGACGCCGCCGCACATCGTCTTGAGGCCGCTGCCCGACGGCACCCAGCGGTTGAGCATGTGACCAGACAGGAAGCCGACTGCGAACTTGGCGACAAACCACGGTGCCATGGACAGTCCCAGGTAGGTTCCCTCCTGGCCCGGGGGCGCGATGGCAGCGGTGTATTCCGTGAGCTTGGGGCTCCACACGAGCTCGCCGATCGACAGCACGATCAGCATCACGACCGACATGTTGAAGTAGCCGGAGGCCATCGTCGGACCGAACCACTGCCAGGGCATCGCGAGGACCAGCAGCGAGCACGAGCTGATGAAGGCGCCCGTCACAAGCATCTTGAACACGTTGAAGCGATTGGCGATCGGGATGAAGAGGATCAGGCCGACCACGATCAGGATGGGATTGATGGCCTGCAACAACCCCTGTTCGGTCTTGGCGCTGCCGGTCTGCTCGATGACCTCGACCCAGTACTGCGGCATCAGCAGGTACATATACGCAAACACCGCGCGCACGCCCAACACGGCGACCATCAGCACGATGAAACGCCAGAACGCCGACTCGCCGAACACGGCCTTCAGCAGCGCGAACCCGGTGCGCTTGGGCAGGGCGGCGGCCTTGGCCTCGTCGGACTCTTCGCCCTCGCCCAGGACCTGGTCGGTCTTGTGGATGAAGAACAGGGTGGTCAGGACGCTGACGCCTGCCGCGATGGCACCGACGATGAAGATCCACGACAAGTTGACATTGAGCGTCACCCGCACGATGTCGATGGAGAAACCGGCGACCATCGCGCCGATGTTCATGATGAGGTACCAGATGTTGAACGAGGCCGAGCGGCTCTTCTTGGACGAGAAGCGCTTGTTGGCGGCCTGGAACACCGTCTGGGTCATCGCGGCGCCGGGGGCCATCAGCACGAGCGCCGCGGTGACGATCCAGCCGCGACCCGGCAAGTCCGGTATCAGGCCGCACGCGGCGATGACAATGCGGGTGCCAAGCGCGAGCGATTGCGCAATAAACAACGACTTCTTGACGCCCAGCGAGTCGGTCACGAAGCCCGAGACGAACAAGGACAGAGTGATGAAAATCGTGAACCCGGTCACCACGTACCCGGTCGGCACCTTGTCCATCATGATGTTCTGGGTCAGGAACAGGGTCAGTACGCCCAGCAACGCGAAGTACGCCAACGAGTCGAGCAGGTTCACAAACTGAACTGCCCAGAAGGCGGGCGGATTGTCCCCCAGCACCTTGAAGTCCATGAAGTACTGGACGATCCAACTGCGCTGCTGACCGGCTTCCGGTGTTTCGTTGTTCGCGACGGACGATCCCACGGGTCCCTCCCATTTGCGGTCGCGCCCCACCGATGCTGGCGGGGTCGATCAACCGAGTCGGCGGTGCATAACATACTGCGCGCGCGGCGGATAGCGTGCCGTCGGTGCCTTGGCGCGCAACCAGGTTGGAGGTCGCGGGCACGGCGGCCCGAGGCATAGCCCATCCAAACAGGGTACCCGGCCCAAGCCCACCGTCGGCCACCGCCAGACCGACGCCACGTCGGCCCATCCCGAGCGCCAAGCGTGAGTCTGCGCCGGTGGGCACCCCCTCAGCCACTTGACGACGACCGCCGTTCAGTAGATGCAAACATGTAGCGCGCTTGGTACCAGAACGGCCTGAAACACCGCGTCACCGCCGGCAATGCTCGGTGACGGCCAGAGCGGCAGCCCGCCCGAGACCTGTACCATGCTGAGGACCGAGCCCGTCCCGACTCCGCCGTGAAGCCCCAAGGTGGTTCCCGCCGGGGACGAGCCGCGCGCCTTCGAGAACTGAACGTAGCCGCCCAGTTCGGCAAGCCCAGGGTCATTGGGCGCAAATCGAAACCCCGCAGCGATCAGCCGAAGACTGGTGGCCCCGCGCCCCTCGATGCGCAGCAACCCGCCAATCGAGTCGCCCACGCGAAGGTCGGCCCCGTACGTGAAGCGCAAGCCCGCCGCCGTCCACTCGATGCCGGCCAACACGCCCACGTTGGTATTGACGGCAGGGTTCGCGTCGGACCATTCGGCCGGGGTGTATCCTAGTGGCGGAGGATTGGCGCTGTAATCACAGGGGGATGTCCCCCATGGCGTCGCCGGGGCAGGTCCCGCGCACGCCGTCGAAGCGCCCTTGGTGATAGCGGCGGCTGACAGGCACAGAGCAATGCCCATGACGACTTGGCCGTGAGTAGAGATTCGCACGATTCGCCTCGCAGCCGGTCTCGCCTGGTGTGCCTGGGATGAAGGCGGGCCCCCCGGCGCCGCTCCGCTCGGTACTGTCGGCGGGCGAGGTGTCGGGCGTCAAGTCGGGGGCGGGTGCTGAGGTACGGGCCGTCGCCCAGGTCCGCGCCTGACCCGACATCGGCGGCCGATGACGCAAAGGCCGTCACCGATGCTGGATTCGCAAAGCCCAGGGAGAATCCTGACAATCGCCGCGCTTGATTCGCGTGCTCGCCCGCTGAGCGATTCCAAGCCGTCCCATTTTCAAGAAGCCGCCCCACCATGAACCATTCCCCTCGCCTCACCCGTCTGGCGTTCGCCTTCGCCTTCGTGGTCACGAGTGCCACGCCGGCCATGGCAACGACGCCCGGCAGCATGGCGCTCGGCTTGTTCGGCGGCTATGACTACAACCGCACCGACAACGAGCTGGGCAACTCCAACGGGTAGGAAGCGCAAGCGACCAAGCCCGAGCATCCGAACCCCCAGCGCCTGAGTCTGGAAGAGGCGAGGCATAGCCCATAGGCATAGCCCATCCAAACAGGGTACCCGGCCGAAGCCCACCGTCGGCCACCGCCAGACCGACGCTGAGTCGGCCCATCCCGAGCGCCAAGCGTGAGTACGCGCCGCCGGATCCCCTCCGGGTCAACCGCTCCAACCGCCTACAATCTCGCGAATTTCCACCAAGCGAACGCACCCGTCCCGCGCAGCGCCGGTGGGGCCCCTCGCTGATCTGGCTATCCGTGTCTTGCCGGCCGCTCAGATGCCCGCGTCGTTCAGCGGGTCGTCCCAGAACGGCGGGTCGAGGTCCTCATCGACAGGCGGGTCCAGGGCATCGGCCACGTCCGTGTCGTCGAAGTCCCCCGGTACCAGCTCCCCGGGCGGGCCGCGCACTTGCCACACGTCACACGGTCGCCGGGTCACCACGGTCGTCGGCAAACGGAGGTGGGTCAGGATCTTGCGCACGATGGGACCGGGCGGGATCGCGGCGATCACCTCGCGCCGGCCGCCACAAACGGTGCACTTTTCGATGTCGATGGCGAATGCCGCGCGTAACGCCTGACTCCAAGAAAGCCTCGTAGAAGTGCGACGTTCGACCTCCTGCGCCACGTACCGCTCGATGCGCTCCTGCGCGCCTTCGGGGACGTTGCGCGCCAGCTCCATCAGCTCCGCCAGGTCCTTGTCCCGCGGCTTGTTGCGGCGACAGGGCGCCTGAGCACCCGCCTTGACCACCTGCGGCCGAGCCCGAGCATTGGGAGCAAAACACCCGTAGTATCGCACGGCTGGACACCGCGGCAGTTGCATCAGTGCGCCCGGCAAGCCCGCTGCGCCCGAATACTTGGAGGGGGCGAGCAGCGGGCGCGGCAGTCCAGCGCGTCCGTTCAGTAGGGCGTCTTGAGCTCCACCCGGTAGCGCCCATCGTCGGTGACGGGCAGACGACGAGCCCGTGCCGGCCGTGGGCACCGTGGAGCACCAGATCGAGGTCGCCGAGGTCGTGCTCCTTCTCACTCGTAACCGTGACTCGTCGGGGTGGGCTCAGGTAGACCCATCGACGATGGTACGCATTCACCCCCAGCACAGGGCATAGCCAATGCGTGACGTGCTGACGCGCAGCTGTCTGGGAGAGGGCTGGCCCGGTCTACCCGGTGGGTCGCGGCAGCAGCTTGGGCAGCGGCACCGGCGACCACCATGCTTCGAA
>CAJBNH010000126.1 GCA_903955385.1 uncultured Myxococcales bacterium
CGCTGGCGCCTAGCCACACCTCGCGGGCTTCGCGCACCACGATCTCGCCTTGTCGCACCCGCTCGTAGTCACGCACGCCATCTTTCTGCAATGCACTGACGACCGGGGGAACTTGCAGCGTCGCGCCCGATCGCGCGTCCAGCGCCGCCTGCAGCCTCGCCGACGTCAGCGGCTGGGGCAGGGCGGCCTGACGCACCACCGGGCTGGCCGCATCGTCTGACAACGTAGCAGAACCAAACGCGATGACAGCTTCGTACGTCTTGGGAGCGTCCATCAGCCAACGCACGGCCTTGGTCGCCTCGCCAAACGCGACCAGCAGCACGCCTGAGGCAGCGGGGTCCAGCGTTCCGGCGTGTCCGGCTTGGCGATCGCCCAAGATGCCCGAGACCTTGTTGACCACGTCGCGCGACGTCCAGCCGAGCGGCTTGTCGATGCACAGCACGCCTTGGGCGGGGATGCGGGCGGGTCTCGGCTCTGCGGAGTTCATGCCGGCGCGGGGTCGTCCGCGTCTATCTCAGCGGGCGCGGCGACAGCCGTGTCACCGTTCGCAAGGGCAGCGGCGGCCGTGGCTGCCTTGGCCTCGTCCAGCAACTCTTGCACGCGCTGCATTCGCATGGCGTCCCTGTCGAAATGGAACGTGATCGTGCACCGGTTGCGCGTCTGCAGCGTCTCTTGCACGGTGCGGGCGATGTAGCCGGCGGCCTGTTCGAGCACGGTCTGCACCGCAGGCGTCCCTTCGCTGCCGTCCAGCATCACGTACTGCACGCGCATCGAGCTGAGGTCCTTCGCCAGTCGGGCGTGAACGACCTTGACCTTCTGCGCCAGTGGACTGCGGATCTCATACGAGAGCAGCCGCTCGACCTCATCGGCCATGAGGTGCTCGAGCCGGTCGGCGCGGCTAAACGTGGGAGCGCGGCGCATGGGAAGGGCCTAGTCCTCGCTGCGGGCGGGGCGGGCGGGCGAGTTCAGCTTGCGGGCGATCTTCTTCAGCTCGTAGCACTCCAGCCGGTCGCCGATGGCCACCTTGCTGAAGCCCTGTAGGCCGACGCCGCAGTCGTAGCCGGACGAGACTTCGCGGACGTCGTCCTTGAAACGGCGCAGCGAGGCGACTTCGCCCTCCCAGACCTGATCCTTGCCGCGGAACAGGCGCATCTTCGCTGACCGGTTCAGCACGCCATCGGTCACGTTGCAACCCGCGATGAAGCCCAGCTTCGGCACTGCGAAGGTCTCGCGCACCTCGGCGTGGCCCAGGATGTTCTCCTCGATGATCGGGGTGAGCATCCCTTCCAGCAGCAGCGTGACGTCGTCGATGGCGTCGTAGATGACCGAGTACTGGCGAATCGACACGCCCATGTCGTCGGCCAGGCGCTTGCCCTTGGCCTCGGGTCGGACGTTGAAGGCGATGATGACGGCCTTGGACGCCGACGCGAGCTGGATGTCGCTCTCCGTCACGCCGCCGACCGCCGAGTGCAGCACGCGGACCTTGACCTCTTCGTGCTCGATCTTCTCGAGCGCGGCCTTCAGTGCCTCGGCCGAGCCGTGCACGTCTGCCTTGATGATCAGGTTCAGGTCCTTGGTCTCGCCGGCCGCCATGTCTTCGAACAGCGAGTCGAGCGTGCGTCGCGAAGTCTTCAGCAGATCGCGCTCGCGCTGCTTCTCCACCCGGTGCTCGACGATGGCC
>CAJBNH010000127.1 GCA_903955385.1 uncultured Myxococcales bacterium
CAGGCGTACCTGACCACGACGTCGCAGCGCCGCGAGGCGGGCCAACCGGGCCAGATCTATCTGGGGTCGATGGCGCACTTCCGGGCCGCAAGGCTGTTGGGCGATCGCATCGAATTGGGGATTGGCGGCGAATATTTGTTCAACGGCTCGGCGCGTGCGGCGGTAGCGGACGTGCAGGAGGCCGAGGTCGATCCAGGGGGCCTTGCCGGGTTTCGCTTGTCGACCCGCGTGCTCGGTCTGGGCACCCGGCAGCTCGGGATTCTGTTGCGCGGCGAGGTCGCGATCACCGACGTGCGGTACGTGCGGTACGTCGACACGCAGACGAACACGTCGATCGAGACGCGGGTCCGGCGCACTGGCGAAACCACGTGGGACTACTCCGAAGCATCCACAAGCGACGTCGAGCGGCACGAGTCGAGTGCCGCAACCGGGTCTGGGGGCATCAGCGGTCTGTTCGAGCTCGCGCCCGGCCTGACCCTCGACACGGGCGTGATGATGCGGGTCACCCCTCTGGTCGTGGGGCGGCGCGATCTGGCCTATACCTGCGTCGACTCCAGCGGCCTGCATGAAGACTCGTCATGCGCGGGCCGCACGCCGGGCGACGTGGCACCTCTGACGTACTCGTCCGTCACCACTTCGTTCCTGGTCCTGTCGTTGCGCACCGGCAACGTCGGCATCGCGCTGCAGGGGTGGTACCACCTGACGTCGGAGGAAGAGTTGGTGCGCTCGGCCACGCCGGCAGGTGTCGACTTGAGCGTTCGCATTTTCCTCTAGGGCCGCCCTTCGCAGGGCCGGAGGGTCGCCATGCCCCAGCATCCCACGCGAACCGGAGCTCGGAGGACCGGCCAGATGTTGCCGTGCCTTCTGCTGTTTCTTCTGCCGCTGGGCGGGTGCTTTTCGCAGTCCAAGTGCATGGGACCGATCTGCATCGGCAACGCATTGATGGTCTGTCGCTCGGACGGCCACGGCTACGAGCTGCTGGAGAGTTGTTTCGACGGCAACCCCTGCACCCTCGACGGCTGCGAGAACAGTGCCTGCGTCTTCCAACCCACCACGATTTCTTCGCTCGCCTGCGACGACGGCAACCCCTGCACCAACGACCTGTGCGACGGCTTCTGCAAGCACGTGCCCGCGGTTGGCCAAGCGTGCGGTACCGGTAAGGTCTGCACTGCCTTTGCCAGTTGCGTCTGCGTCGACCCGACCAAGGCCGGCCCGCAGTGCGACGAGTGTGACGACGACCTGAAGCTCGCCCCGGCGTGTACCGCGTGCGTGGACCCCACCAAGACCGGTCCCCACTGCGACCAGTGCGTCGACCCGAAGTGGACGGGCTACGACTGCGACCAGTGCGCCGACCCGAAGAAGACCGGCCCCGACTGCGACCAATGTGTCGACCCGCTGCGCACCGGAGCGGATTGTTCCAAATGTTTGAATCCCTTGGCGCCTTTGCCGACTTGCCAGACCTGCGCCGAACAGCCTGGGCAGGCCGACTGCCCGTGCAACACCGGCGACACTTGCGATTCGGGCTTCTGCGCCGAGTTTGCAGCCGACAAGCGGTGCGCGGGGTGGTGCTACGACGCGTGTCCAGAGGGGCAGGTCTGCAAGACGTTGGAGCTGGGTCTGGACCTGATCAATCTCTGCCTCGACGCGGCGCCGCGCTTATGCCGCCCGTGCCACGTGAACAAGGATTGCCAGAGCTTGGGCGTCACCGATTCCCGCTGCCTTCCGTACGGAAAGGACGGGTCCTTCTGCGGACTTGCCTGCAGCTGGCAGGCCTGCCCGGAAGGCTACACCTGCCAGTCGATGCCCGACGTCGATGGCTGGGCGTCCATGCAATGCGTGGTCAAGGATGGCGGGATGTGCACCTGCAGCGAGCTGGCCAATCAGCAGCAAACGTCGACGCCGTGCACCGTCGTGTCGGGCGACAGCGAGTGCGTGGGCCAGCGCGCGTGTCTGCCGGCTGCGACG
>CAJBNH010000128.1 GCA_903955385.1 uncultured Myxococcales bacterium
CGTGGGCCGACGCGCTGTCGACGGCGTTCATCGTTTTGGGGCGCGAGCGGGCGCTGTGGTTCGCAACCTGGTTCCCGGGCGTCGAGTGCCTGCTGATCGACGACGACGGCCGGTTGTGGCCGAGCCGCGGACTGGTCGGACACTGGATGGCCGCGAAATAGGACCGCGTCGGTCGCGCATTGTCCAAGCGTGGGCGTCAGTTGACGAAGTTGCCGCAGCGCGTCATGCGCCGACCGGGCAAATTCCGGTTGCGTGCGGTGTTGTCCCGTGTAGCCTACGGCCGTTCCCCCCCGTAGACCTCCCACTCGCGAGGAGTCCCATGAGCAACATCGTCCGCTGTGGCCTGATCCAGTGCAGCAACCCCATCAACGACGAGACCGTGCCAGTTGCCGACATCCAGAAGGCCATGTTCGAAAAGCACATCCCCTTCATCGAAGAGGCGGGGCGTCGCGGGGTGCAGATCCTTTGCCTGCAAGAGATCTTCAACGGCCCGTACTTCTGTCCCAGCCAGGACAAGCGCTGGTACGGCGCGGCAGAGCACGTTCCCGGTCCCACGACCGACGCGTTGGCCCAGTACGCCAGAAAGTACGAAATGGTCATCATCGTACCGGTCTACGAAGAGCACATGCGCGGCGTCTACTACAACACGGCGGCCGTCATCGACGCCGACGGCTCGTACCTCGGCAAGTACCGCAAGCAGCACATCCCGCAGACGGCCGGCTTCTGGGAGAAGTACTTCTTCAAGCCCGGCGACGGCGGCTATCCGGTGTTCCAGACGCGCTATGCCACCATCGGCGTGTACATCTGCTACGACCGCCACTTTCCCGAGGGCGCGCGCTGCCTTGGCTTGAACGGCGCCGAGATCGTCTTCAACCCGTCGGCCACGGTCGAGGGCCTGTCGCAGTACCTGTGGAAGCTCGAGCAGCCCGCCCACGCGGTGGCCAACGGCTACTACGTCGGCGCCATCAACCGCGTCGGGACCGAGGCCCCCTGGAACATCGGGCGCTTCTACGGCCAGTCCTATTTCGTCAATCCGCGCGGCCAGATCATCGCCGAGGCGTCGACGGACAAGGACGAGCTGGTGGTCACCGACCTGGACCTGAAGATGATCGACGAGGTCCGCCAGACCTGGCAGTTCTACCGCGACCGCCGCCCGGACGCGTACGACGAGCTGGTCACGATGTAGCTGGCCCGCGCTGCCGACTGCGGGGGCTCCGTCGTCTGGCCCAACACCTTGTTCGACTGAGCAATTTGAACCGCCGCGACCCTCCGGGCTTGCGACGGCACCAGAGCCCCTGTCGCTGGGGGCGAACCGGCATCGGCGGACCTGACCGTCGCGGCCCTGACCCAGTCCCGCCAGGGACTTCTAGAACGGTAGCCCACGGACTTCAGTCCGGGGGTCACGGGAGGAGCGTTCGACCCATGGGCATCCTGATCAAGAACGGCACCATCGTCACCGCGAGCGAGCACTTCGTCGGCGACGTCTACAGTGAAGACGGCATCATCCGCGCGGTCGGCAAGGCATTGCAGGCGCCGATGGGCAGCGAGGTGATCGACGCATCGGGCCAGTTCGTGTTCCCCGGCGGCGTAGACCCGCACGTGCACATGGAGCTGCCGTTCATGGGTGGCGTCAGCTCGGACGACTTCTACACGGGCACGGCGGCGGGCGTGGCGGGCGGCACCACCACCATCATCGACTTCATCATCCCCAATCGAAACCAGAGTTTGCTCGACGCCCGCGACCAGACGCTGGCCAAGGCGTCCAAGGCCGTCGCCGACTACGGGCTGCACATGGCGGTCACGTGGTTCGACGACTCGGTCAAGCGCGACATGGGGCGGGTGTTCCGCGAGGACGGCATCCAATCCTTCAAGATCTTCATGGCCTACCGTGGCGCCATCGGTGTGGACGACGTCGAGCTGGTAGGCGTGCTGGATGCGGCCCACGACCTGGGCGCGCTGGTCACGTCGCACTGCGAGCACGGCGATGCGGTCGTGGCCCTGCAAAAGCGTCTGATCGCACAAGGAAAGACCGAGCCGAAGTACCACGCGCACAGCCGCCCCAGCTTTCTGGAGGGCGAGGCGACCAACCGGGTGATCGCGCTGGCCCGCGCCACCGGCACCGCCCGCAACGGCCACGACGCCACCGCCGCCGACGCGCCGCCCGTCTACATCGTGCACCTGACCTGCCGCGAGTCGATGGACGCCGTGACGCGCGCCCGCAGCGAGGGCCAGATCGTGCACGTCGAGACCTGCCCGCAGTACTTGCTGCTGGACGACAGCGTGTACGACCAGCCGAATTTCGAGGGCGCGGCCTACGTGATGAGCCCGCCGATCCGTCCGCACGGCCACCAGGACTATCTGTGGAACGCCCTGCGCGCCGGCCAGGTCGACGTCGTCGCGACCGACCACTGCCCCTTCATGCAAGAGACCCAGAAGGTCAAGGGGTTGCACGACTTCACCAAGATCCCCAACGGCGCCGCGGGCATCGAGAACCGCATGGCCCTGATGTACACGTACGGCGTTGCGGCGGGACGGATCTCGCTCGAGCAGTTCGTCGACGTGTGCTGCACCCGTCCCGCCAAGCTGTTCGGCATCCACCCGCGCAAGGGAGCCATCACCGTCGGCGCGGATGCGGACCTCGTGATCTACGACCCGACCGGCAGCTACCGCGTGTCGGCCAAGACGCACCGGCACAACGTCGACCGCAACATCTTCGAAGGCTTCGAGATCAAGGGCAGGGTGACGACTACAATCGTCAATGGTCGCGTGCAGTTCCACGACGGCGATCTGCGGGTTGAGCGCGGTGCTGGCCGTTACCTGCGGCGGACCTGACCGTGACGAGGGGCCGGACGAGACGTTCCAAAGCGAGACAGTACCGCGTCGTCGGTCGGGAATGCGTGACACCGGCGCCGTAGAGGTGTTCAATACGCGCTCGCCTGCCGCCGGCCACCCCTCGCCGGCATCGAGCGGGCCACACTCGCCCGGCTCCCCAAGCTCGGCGCTCCTCCGGAGGAAAGTCATGGTAGTCCAGTCGGTCGGCCTTTCGGGTCAGACGCAGTCCAACGGCACCGTTCCCCGCTACACCGGCCGCGATTACGCGTTCGCCGAGTACACCACGGCCCGCAACTTCATCAACGGCCAGTTCAAGGACTCGGTCACCGGTCAGGTGATGGACGTCGAGAACCCGCGCTACGGCAAGAACTTCGGCAAGGTCGTCGTGTCCAGCACGGCCGATCTCGACGAGGCGGTGGCGGTGGCCAAGGCCGCGCAGCCCAAGTGGAATACCGTTCCGATGAAGGAGAAGGCCGACATCCTCAATCGCTTCAAGCAGATCATGGAGCGGGACATCGAGGAGCTCTGCTGGCTTCTGTCCGCCGAGAACGGCAAGACCTACCCCGAGGCCTTCGGCGACATCGACAAGGGTCTGGAGGTCTGCGAGTACGCGATCTCCCTGCCGAACATCGCCAACACCCAGTCCGGTGGTCAGCTCGACGTCAGCCGCGGCATCAACTGTCGCGTCAGCCAGGAAGCCCTGGGCGTTGTCGCGGGCATTGCGCCGTTCAACTTCCCCATCATGGTCCCGCTCTGGATGATCCCCAACGCCCTGATGGCGGGCAATTCCTTCGTGCTCAAGCCCGCTTCGTACGTGCCCTACGGCGCCATGCGGATCGCCGCCGCGCTGAAGGAAGCCGGA
>CAJBNH010000129.1 GCA_903955385.1 uncultured Myxococcales bacterium
GCGCTGATCGTCGGTGGCCCCGTGTTTCGCGGCGAGGGCTTCTTCATGCCGATCCTGTTCCTGTCGACCCTGGTGCTGGTGGGGCCGGCCTGGTGCAGCCACCTGTGCTACGTGGGCGCTTGGGACAACCTGGCCTCGGCGGCGCGCAAGCGGTCGGGAGCGTTGCCGAAATGGCAGCGGTTCGCCCAGCCGGTCGTGCTGGCGTTGGTGGTCACGGTGGCGCTGATCCTGCGGGCGGTGGGCGCTTCCGGCGCGGTCGCGGCGGCCCTGGCGATCGCGTTTGGCCTCGTTGGCGTCGCGTGCATGGTGTTCTGGTCGCGGCGCTTGGGCGCCATGACGCACTGCACGCTGTTCTGTCCGATGGGATGGCTGGCGACGCGGGTCGGGCGGCGGATCTCGCCGTTCGACATGCGAATTGCGCCCGGGTGCGATGCCTGCCACGCGTGTCTGACGCAGTGCCGCTTTGGCGCGCTGACCCCGGCCGACATCGCCCGCGGCCGCCCAGGGCCGTCCTGCACGCTTTGTGGCGATTGCGTTCGGGCGTGCAAGGACCGGGTGATGACGTATCGGTTTCTTGGGTGGGAGGGTGACTTGGCGCGTGCGGTGTTTCTCGTGGTGGTCGTCAGCCTGCACGCGGTGTTTCTTGGGGTGGCTCGGATTTGAGGCGGGGTGCGCTGGGCGTCAGGACCGTCGCCGACGCGTGGTCGCCGGGTTACGCGGATTGGCAACGGGCACGATTTGGCACCGCCGCCTCGGGCCCCCCACCTCGCGTCAGCCCGCCCCACGCTCCTCGGCCGTCCGCCACAGCAAGTCGAGCGTGCGCCGGGTAGCCGCGCAGTCACGCAGGTACAGGTTAATGAGTGTCTGGTGTAGTGTGCCTGCAAGCCGGACGCGGTCTCGGACGACGGTTCGTCCACGGCTGCCTCCCGATAGAGCAAGGTGCGTGCCAACGGACGGTGGGATGGATCACGAGGGGCCGAGTCGGGGCGGTGCCGCTCTGGATGTCCCCACCGGCCAGGCGACTCACTTGTCCCAGCCATTCTCGGCCGTTTCCAGGTCGTCCACGAACTCCAAACCGGCCGGCAGCTTGAGCGTGTCGGAGATGAACGTCAGCAGTTGCGTGCGCATGTTGCTGCTGGGGCTGTTGGTGATGGCGAACATGATCGAGCTGGTTCGGTTGGCCGGCACCGCGAACGTGGCCTGGCTCTGGCAGTTGCCGGCGTAGCAGTTGCTGCAATTCTCCCAGGTGGCCTGACCATTGAGGGTCGCGCTCGAGCACTCTCCCCAGCTACCGTAGTTGGTGTGGAAGAACGCGGGGGTCCAGTTGATGGCATTGGCAGTGGCGTTCTTCACGCGGAACAGCACGACCAGCACCTTGCCGTTGGTCGAGCCGACCTCGTACCAGGACTCGGACATCACGACCATCGTCGGGCTGACCCGCTGGTGGTTGACCAGCACGCTGCGCCACAACGCCTTGTCGGCGCTGACGCTCCAGACCCGCGCCGAGCCGTCGGTCCAGTTCGAAGGGGTCACGCCCAGGGTATAGCCCGCGCCGTTGGAGTAGAACCAGTTGCCCCAGTTCTGGTCGTAGCTGCTGAAGCGCCCCCAGCGCAGCGTCGGCCAAACCTTGGTAAGGGCGGCCAGCTTGGCGTCCACCTTGTCGTTCACCTTGGCGTCCAGCGCGGCGTTGGTGATTTCGCCGTCGACGATCAGGTTGCCCTTGATTTGGATCCGATTCGACGACAGCGTCTGCATGTTCACCGACCAGGTCTTGACCTCGCCGTCGCTCGTGTTGTTCAGGAACGCCGAGTCGATGACCTTCAAGCGCCAAGTTCCCTTGGGGTTCTTGCCAATCCACGAGGTCAGGTCGCCCGAGATCGTGTTGGTCTCGTCGGGATACGACGTCTTGATGCCTTCGCCCTTCTTGCCGCCCTTGTTGTACAGCACGTACTCCTGGTTCGCCGCGTCGTACATCGACACCTGCACCGTCGACAGGTCGGAATTCGACAATTCGAGCGTCACGGTCAGCTTCTGCACCAGGCCGACGTCACCGACCAGGATCTCCGCGAACCCGCCCAACGGGTTGTTGTCGGGAATCCCCAGCGGCGCCTTCAGCGCGAACACGTCGGTGATCTGGTTCCAGATCAGGCCATTGGAGATCTCGTCGATGCCGTCCTTCGGCAGCTCGCCCGTGGCACCCACGGCCACGACGCAGTCGAGTGCACCGTCGGCCTTGATGCCGGCGACCAGCAGCCCGGTGCCGCAGGACTTGCCGACCGCGGCCAGCACCGGCTTGTCCGTCAGGTCCGCATACTTGTTGCTCGTCGCGACCTTGCCCAGGCTCGCTGACTTGGCATACGTCGACAGGTCCGGCGCGCCCGACAGGTCTGAGTAGGCGCCGGTGGTCGCCACGTCGGCCAAACTCGAGGCCTTCGCGTACGTCGACAGGTCCGGCGCGCCCACCAGATCGGCAAATGCACCCGACATCGCCACCTTGGCGAAGTCTCCCGTCTTCAGATAGTCCTTCAGCACGGCGGGATCCAGCTGCTCGGCGCTGATGCAGCCCGAGCACGCCAACGACTCAGACACGGCCGCTCGCAACGCGAAGGCGGTTGAGTGCAGCGGGCGCCGCGCAAGCTCGGGGTCCTGGCCGATCTTCATGGCAAGCCAGGATCCTGTAGCCAAATCGCCAGCCTTGAGTGGGGTTACGGCGCCCATCGCGTGGCTGAACTGGCCGCCCGCCACCTTGAGCGTCACGGGGCCCTCGACCCAGACCGCCGCGCCGCCCACCTGGTCCTTGTAGATCGCAAAGACCGCCGTGTAGTTGCCGTCGGCCGCGGCTCCCCCCGAAGTCGCGTGCAGGGTGCCCTCGATCAGGGCCGTCGAAGGGACAGCCGCGGTTGCGCTCACCCCCAGAAGAAGGAGCAGGCCGGTCAGCGCGACCAACAAGTTTCGAAAGGACATTCGCATGGATGTCGGCTCCGTGGTGTGGTGTCACGCCCGGTGCGCGGGTCGACGTGCCCTGCACGCCAAGCCAGCCGCGCGCCCTCCCCCGGCCGGGCAAACCGGAAGGATGATACGAGGTAAGCGACGCCTGTCACGGCAAAAGAGCTTGGGCGCAAGCGTGCGGGCCTGTCGGCCTGCGGACCTGCAGTCGGGGCTGGCCTGAGCTGGGGCAAGCTGGAAACCCGGATTCCACGCGGCCCGCTCGCCCTCATCCCCAACCGCAAAACGCCACCGGGGCCGGCCCCCAGCTCGCGCCAGGCACCGGCCCCAGTGTGATTCACTCGACAGAATCGCTACATCTCGTCGTCAGGACCGCCCGGCCCGCCGGGGCCATGGGGGCCGCCGGGGCCGTCCGGACCGCCGTGACCGCGACCGCCGGGGCCAAAGCGCTTGCCCCCCTTGGCCTTGTGCATGGCCTTGCGAATGTCGTCACGTACCTCGCGGTTGATCTCCGGCCACGCCAGGAACAGCTCGGCAAACTGGGCAGGCGGAAGGATCTTGCGCAGGGCTGCGGCGCGGTCTTCCTCGTTCTTGTGCATGGCCGCACGGCCGGTCAGCAGCTGGTCGGTCAGCTTGGCGATGACCTTCTCGTCGGGCTTGGCGGCGTCCAGTTGCTCCATCAACTCCTTGCGCGCCTTGGGCATCTCTTTGCGCGCCGCGAACTCTTGGGTGTCGAAGCGGTCCGCGACGTCCTTCAGCTTGGCAAGGGTCGCCGCATCGGGCTTCAGCAGCTCGACGATCTTCTCCATCCGCATCGCGCGCACCTTCTCGTGCATCTTGGCCCGCATTTCCTCGCTCGGCGGACCACCGGGACCGCCGGGGCCACCCGGACCGCGGGGCTGCGCCAGAGCAGCGGTGCCCAGCAAGCTCAGGGTGAGGCCGCCCAACAACAGGCACTTCCAGAACTTCTTCATGACTATGCTCCTTCGCCGAGCACACGGCTCAGCGCTTCCAGCTCGTCGTCGCCGAGCTCGTCGATGGCCTCCAGAGGGTCGATCTCTTCGACGCCCAGTTCCTCGATCAGTTCCGTAGGGTCTTCGGTCGGTTGCGCGACTTGCACCGGCGGGTCTTCGGCACGGGTGGCACCCGCGTCCGCCACCATCACGGGCTGCGCGGCGGGTTGTGGCCGGGGCATCGACGGCTCGATGGGCGCCCGCAGCGCGAACAGCGCCAGGACGGCCGCCGCCGCCACGGCCAACCCCGCGAACACCGGCGCTCGTCGGGAGGGCCTGCGCGCCATCGGCACCACCACTGCCGCCTGCGCCTCCAGACTTGTGGCTAGGTCGTCCCAGAACCGCTCGTCCTGCTCAGGCACTACCGGAGCGGCTTCCCGCAGTCCGTTCAGCAGCTTGCGATCGGCCTCGACCTGCGCAGCGCACGCGGGGCACGCCCGGACGTGTGCCGTGACCCGGCGGTCCTGTTCGCCGTCCAGCCCCTCGTCGGCCCACACGGCCAGCAGCTCCGCCACGTCTTCGCAGCGGCCGGTGTCCGGATGCAGCTCGGTCACGCGCGTCATGCTTCACCTCCCTCGGTCAGGACGTCGCGCAATCGCTTGATCGCGTGATGGAAGTTCGCCTTGGCCGCGTCCTCGCTCGAGCCGACCACCTCGGCCACCTCGCGAAACGACAATCCCTCGTACACCCTCAGCTCGACCACCAGCTTCTGTCGCGCCGGCAGCGTCTCTACGGCTTGCCCCATGCGCTGCGAGGTCTCGGCCTCGACCAGTCGCCGCAGCCCCGTGGCCTCGGTCGGCAGCTCGTCGGGCGCCACGGCGGCGCTGAGCCACCGACCCCGGTCGCGCTTGTGGTTCAGCGCCAGGTTCACGCCGATGCGGTACACCCAGGTGCGAAAAGACGATTCGCCCCGCCAGCCCTCGGCACCAGTCCAGGCGCGCAGAAACGTCGCCTGCACCAGATCGCGGGCGTCGGCCTCGTTGCGCACGATGCGCCACAGCAGCCCGTACAAGGGGCGTTGCCAGCGGCGCACCAGCTCGCCAAAGGCCCGGCGGTCACCGGCGCGGAACTGCTCGACCAGGCGCAGGTCTTCTGCGCGTGCCGGTGCGTTCTCCGCAGTGTCGTCTGGTTGTCGTGCCACAGCGTGCATCCCGACCTCTCGCCAGCCTTGGACACGGGCCGAGGCGAAAGGGAAAAGAGGCACCGATGCTACAACGTCTGGATGAGTCTCTCGCGGTCCAATCGCGGTGCCAGCCACGCCAAAAACGCCACGCCCAGCACCAGCAGCGCCAGACCCGCCCAGATCACGGCCGCCGGGCTGATGGTCACGTACCCCGTGGTCGCGCCGATCATCGTCGCCACGAACGGCAGCACCACCACGCCCGACGTCTGCTGCGCCTCGGCAAACGTGCGGGCCTTCAGCGACACGACCAGACTGACCGACAGGCCCACCAGCGACACGGCTGGCGACAACAGCGCCACCACCGGCAGCCACATGGTCAGGCTCAGTCCGACCGGCCGGCCGAACAGCGCGCCGCCCACCAGCGTCGACAGGGCAAACAACCCGAACGAAATCCAGCCGATCACGATGGCCGGCACCAGCGCGCCCAGCAGCTTGGCCGCGATCAACTCACTGGCGCGCAGGGGCGTTTGCAGCAGGGTCTCGAGCGTGCGGTGCTCCTTTTCGCCCACGATGCCGTGCGTGGCGAACAGGGTCGACGCCATCACGGGCAGGATCAGGAACATGGGCACGAACATGTGATTCAGAAAGACGTACAGCATCCGGTCGGCCACCGTCACCAGTTCGGGCGGGATGGCGTACAGGCCGAACAGCTTGTCGGCGTCGGCCGGGTCCATCTTCATCGCGTTCTGGCCCAACGCCCCGCCGCCCAACACCACCAGCGGCACGAACACGCTGATCATGAAGGGCACCACCAGCGTCGGCGTGACGACGCCCTTGGCGGCCATCGCCTCGTACAGATCCTTGGCGACCAGCGCCCGCACGCGCGACAGGTCAGGCATGGTTCCTCCCGACGTGGTGCAGATAGGCGTCCAGCAGCGACGGACGCAGCACCTTGACCTCGTGGATGTGCTCGCCGGCCGCGCGCAACTGGCCCACGTGCCCGTCGATCTCGGACCGATCCGCGATGGGCAGCACGTGGTGGCCCTCGGCCGTGACGATCTCGACCTTCAAGTCGGGTTGCGCGGTCTGCACCACCTGGTCGGCCGTGCCCTGAGCGACCAGACGACCGTCGCGGATGAAGCCGAAGCGGTCGCAAATCCCCTCGGCCAGCGGCAGGTTGTGGGTGCACAGAAAGACGGTGGTGCCGTCCTCGACCGCCAGCGTGCGCACCAGCCTGGCGACGTCGGTGGCCGACTCGGGGTCCAGGCCCTCGGTCGGCTCGTCCAGGAACATCAATTCGGGGCGGGGCAGCAGAACCCGCGCCAACTGCACGCGTTTCTTGTAGCCGGTCGACAGCGTCCCCAGGCGCGCGTCCAGTCGGTCGGCGAGGTTCAGCCGGTCGGCCAGCTCGCCAATCCGCGCATCCGCCGCCGGTCGGGTCAGGCCGTACAAGGTCGCGAACAGCCTCAGGTTGCGCCGCACCGTCAGCGACTCGTACATCCCCGACAGCTCGGACAGCGTGGCGGTTCGGCAGCGCACCGCCTCGTCGCGCGGGTCCAGACCCAGCACCCGCGCCGTACCTGCAGAGCGCAGCAGCGTGCCGTTCAGCAGCCGCACCGTGGTCGTCTTGCCGGCGCCGTTGGGACCCAGAAAGCCGAAGACGCAGCCGGCGTCCAAGGCCAGGTCCAGGCCGCTCAACGCCTGCACGGCGCCAAAGGTCTTGGTCAGGTGTTCGGTGAAGATCGCTTGCACTTGGGGTGCCTCGCTGGCCGGGGGGCCGCAGCTGACGGCCCATGTCTACGCTTCGGTCTCCCACGGCAAAAACGCAGCCCGCTCAGCCAGAAAGGTCTCTTGCGCCGTGGCAAAGTCGCTGGGGCGGCCGATGTCGAGCCAACGGCCCTTGCCGCCGTCGAATGTTCCGATCGGGTCGCCCTTGGCCAACATCGAGAGCATCAGCTGGTCAAAGCCGAACGCCTGCCCCGGCTGAAAGTAATCCAACACTTTGCGACTCATGGCATAAACGCCCATGCTCACAGTGTAATCGTACTCAGGCTTCTCGACGAATCCGAAGACGTGTCCGTCGGGACGCGTCTGCAGCACGCCCAGGTCGACCTTCACGCGCTTGGGGTACGTGGCCACCGTCAGCGTGCGCCCACTGGCCTCGTGCGCCTTCAGCACCGCGTCGAAGTCCAGGTCGGTCAACACGTCGCCGTTCAGCACCAGAAAGTTGTCGGGCAGCCGATCCTCGACCAGCCGCAGCGGTCCCACGGTGCCGAGCGGATGGTCCTCGTGCTGGTACTGGACCTCGAGGCCAAAGCGGCTGCCGTCGCCCAACACGGCCTGGATCAGGTGCGACAGATAGCCCACCGACACGATCACGCGCTGCACGCCGCGATGGGCGAGCTGCTGCAACAGGATCTCGGCGATGCTCTCGCGGCCGATGGGGACGAGCGGCTTGGGAATGATGGCCGTCAGCGGGGCCAGACGCGACCCCAGTCCCCCGGCCAGCATCACGGCGGTGCGGGGCAGGGTCATGGCGCCACCTCGCGGGCTTGCACCAGGGCGTCGCGCAGGCTGGCGACCACCAGGTCCTGGTCGCTGTCCGACAGGCTGGGGTACAGCGGCAGGGTCAGCAGGCGATCCGCAATCGCGTCGGTGACTTGCAGGTTGTCCTTGCGCACCCGCTCGCTGTGGCGGTGGTAGGTAAAGGCGTGAATCGGCGTGTAGTGGATCGACGTCTGGATGCCCGCGGCCTTCATCGCGTCTTGCACCCGCGACCGTGTCAGGCCCGGTGGCAGCAGCACCGGCATGATGTGATGCGCGGTGCGGCCCTGGGGCAGGCGGTCGGCAAACGGCACCTCGAGCCCGGCGATGCCCTTCAGGCGGTCCAGATAGCCCGCCACGACCTCTGCACGCCGCAGGTTGCGCTCGGGCAGCCTGGCCAGCTGCGACAGCCCCAGGGCCGCGCGCATCTCGTCCATGCGGTAGTTGAAGCCCAGGTCGACCACGTCGTAGGTGTAGGCGTGGCCCTTGTGCCGGTCGAGCGTCAGCGTGGTCATGCCGTGCGACCGCAGCAACCGCAGTCGATCCGCGATCTTGGGATCGCGCGCCACCACCATGCCGCCCTCGCCCGTGGCCATGTTCTTGTTCGAGAAGAACGAGAAGCAGCCGACCGCGCCCACCGTCCCCAGCGCCGTCGGGTGGCCGTTCAGCAGCGCGTCGCCCAGCGGGGCGTGGGCCACGTCTTCGACCATCGCGATGCCGCGCGGGTCGCACAGGGCCTTCAGCGCCTGCA
>CAJBNH010000130.1 GCA_903955385.1 uncultured Myxococcales bacterium
GCACCTGACCCGCGGTGGGTTCGACGGCCAGGGCGGGAGCAGCGGCAAGCGACGCAACAACGGCGCCGGCGATGACGGAACGAAGACGGAGGCTCAGGGTCGAGAGGGTGCGCTTCATGATGGAAGTCTCCTTCAGAGAAAAGGCTTGAAAATGATGGATTTGGATTCGTCTGCGGGCCGCTTCGTCCTTCCACTCTGCGGCACGTGGATTACGACGCGGCAGTTCGGCGGGCGATCTACGGGGGGCGAAAGAAATTTCGCTCAACACCCAGACGTGATGGATTTCAGAATGTTACGCACCATCCCCGTGGCGCGGGGCTGATGGACGGTGATGCCGACCCCAAGGTCATCGGCCACCAAGACCGTGCAGGGGGGTTACGACACCCTGCCCGCGCCCCACGCCCTTCCGAAGAAGAACTGAAACGGCACGTGAATGCGCCCGGCCCACGACCCCTCGGCGTGCAGGCCGTCGGGAAAACTGAACGCCAGCAGGTCGCCGCCCAGCCGAAAGCCGCGATGCACCAGCAGGTCGCGCATCGCATTGGTCGCGTCGAAATTGTCGCGCGGCCAGCCGCTGTCCAAGTACAGGCGAATCGGCCGCTTGGGCTCGGTCGCGATGCGCTGAAACAGGTCGTCCTGATAGCCAAACGTGCTGCTGAGGCACCCGGCGTTGCCAAACACCTCCGGGTATTGCCACGCCAGAAACAGCGACACCACGCCGCCCAGAGACGAACCCATCACGACCGTATCCTGCGGTCCCTTGCGGGTGCGAAACTGCAAGTCAATCTCAGGCTTGATGGTCTCGACCAGGAACGCACCGTATGACTCGTAGCCCGGTCGGGTGTAGTCGTGCATCCGGTCGGCCGGCGCCACGCCCACCACAATCGCCTTGCGCACCGAATTCATGCGGTCCAGCCGGTCCATGGTCTCGTCGACCTGCCACTCGTTGCCGCCGAACGCCTCTTCGGGAAAGAACAGGTTCTGGCCGTCCTGCATATAGAGCACCGGATAGGTGCGCAGCGTGTTTTCGTCATACCCGGGGGGAAGATAGACGCGCGCGGTGTGCGAGCGACCGTCGTGGTCGAAGCGCAGGATGTCGGTCACGCGCCCACGGTCTTCCACGAGAAAGTAGGGCCACAAGTCGGGGTCGGGCTCATGCGCGCTCAGGACGTAGTCGCTGCCTTTGCACCACAGCACCTGGCCATCCACGTGAAGACAGGGCTTCATCGCAAGGAACATGTCGGGGAAGTCGACGTCGAACACGGCGCCTTCCGCAGACGACTCGCAGGGTTCCACGTCGCGGTCCCAGTCCACCGCCGTGCGCAGGACCAGACGACCTTGGCCGACGGGGTAGTGGACGGCAACGCGCATGGCAGGGACTCCGTTCGGCGCTGGCTAGGGACCGACCAGAGTGTAGCCAGCGGCTTTCCACGCCATCATGCCGCCGGTCAGGTGCTCGATGTGCTTGTAGCCCAAGGCGATCAACTCGTTGCCGGCATAGGTGCTCATGCCGCCGCTCATGCACGTCAGCACCGTGTGACGATTCAGGTCGGGGCCGATGTAGGCGGCGATGGCGGCCACTTCCAAGTACGAAATGCTGATGTCGGTTTGGGGAATCGTGCCCTCGTACGGCAAGTGGACATCGATCATCGGGAAGTCCTTGGTCTCCAGCATGGTGTGCAGCTGCTGCGGCGACAGCTGACCCAGCGTGACCGGCGGCACGTCGGCCTCGATGTCGGGCACAACCGTCTCGGCATCGGACATGTCGTCCTCTGGAAAGATGCAGTCCGTCTGGGTCTGCACGTCGGTGGCACCCGCGTCCGGCAGGGCGTCCAGCGGTGCTTCCACGTCGGTGGACTCCGTCACGTCGGCGGCAACGTCTTGCGGCTCAGGCATGTCGGCGGCAACGTCGAGAGGCTCAGGCGCGTCGGCCTCGACGTCCAGCGCATCGGGCGTGTCGGAGGCAGCCGCGTCTACGGGAGTGGACACCGGGTCGGACTCGCAAGCGGCCAGGGCGAGGACCACGAACAACAGAGCGAATTTGCGCATGTGTGCCTTGAAGGGGGGAGGTTCCGCCGAATCGGGCGGCCAGCGCGACGCTCGCAGAATCCGGGGGGCGCCGTCAACCACCGCGACAACGACGGTCGGCCCACCGACACGCGGTGGCCCAACTGGGGCGGCCGCATCCCGTGAGGCTGCGAGAGCCGATGCGTCACCTTGCGGAGGCCCGGTCCGTGTGGGAGGCTGCCCGCGCAAGCGTTTTCTTCCGGGAGGCGGTCATGCGTGCGACTTCGTTGTCCTTTGGCGTGCTGATGCTGACCGTAGGCCTGCTGGCGGCGGCTCCGGCGTTTGCAGGTGCCTGCACCGGCAAGGTCAACGGCCTGTGGTGCGACGGCAACAACCTGGTGAATTGCCAAGGCGGCAACGTGGCTTCGTCCCAAAGCTGCCCGAACGGCTGCCAGTCGATGCCCGACGGCGTGCCCGACCAGTGCAAGGCGGCGGCCGGCTTCTGCTCCGGCAAGCAAAACGGCCTGTGGTGCGACGGCGACAAGCTGGTCAACTGCCAGGGCGGCGCGGTGGCGTCGAGCCAGGCCTGCGCGAACGGTTGCCAGTCGATGCCGGTCGGAACCCCGGATGCGTGCAAGGCGGCCGCGGGTTTCTGCGGCGGCAAACAGAACGGCAAGTGGTGCGACGGCGACAAGCTGGTCAATTGCCAAGGCGGCGCGGTCGCTTCCAGCCAGACCTGTGACAACGGCTGCGAGTCGATGCCCGTCGGCACCCCCGACCAGTGCAAACCCGGCACGACTCCGACCGGCCCCTGCTCCAGCAAGTCCGACGGCAAGTGGTGCGACGGCTCCAAGTTGCTGACGTGCAAGGGTGGCAACGTCTCGTCCAGCCAGGACTGCGGCAACGGCTGCCAGTCGATGCCCGCCGGAACGTCGGACCAGTGCAAGAGCGACCCGACACCGACCGGCTTCTGCTCCAGCAAGACCGACGGCGCGTGGTGCGACGGCAACGCGCTGCAGCAGTGCAAGTCGGGTCAGACAACCTCCTCTCAGGACTGCAAGAACGGCTGCCAATCCATGCCCGCCGGTACCCCCGACCAGTGCAAGGCCGACGCCGTCCAACCGACGTTCTGCACCGGCAAGGCCGACGGTCCTTGGTGCGACGGCACCGCCCTGCGAAGCTGCCAGAACGGCGCGGTGGCCAGCTCTGCCGACTGTCCCGCCGGCTGCCAGACCAACCCTGCCGGCACTCCCGACGCCTGCAAACCCAAGCCGATCGACGGTCTGGACCCCTGCAAGGGCAAGGCCGACGGCGCGTACTGTCTCGGAGCCCAGCTGGTCGAGTGTTTCAAGGGCAATTCGCAGACCCTGACGCCCTGCCCGAACGGCTGTCTGGTCAAGCCGCCCGGCACCCCCGACGTCTGCGCCCCTGCGGCCACCGACGACTGCACGATGCTGCCCGACGGCCAGTGGTGCAGCGACGTCAACCTGCTGAAGTGCAAGAACAAGCAGCTGATCGCCGCCATGTCGTGCGCCCAGGGCTGCTTGGCGATGGGCGGCAAGGGCTCGGCCGTTTGCAAGGCCACCACCACCGGTTTCTGCGGCGCCAAGACCAACGGCGACTGGTGCGACGGCGAGCTGCTGACGACCTGCTCGTCGGGCAAGACATCGAAGGTTGTGCCGTGCTCTGCCGGCTGCCAGACCAACCCGCCCGGAACGGCCGACGCGTGCGCGTTCAAGGTGCCCAATCCTCCCCCCAGCGGTGAGGGCGGCCTGTTGACCCCGATCGAGTACAAGGGCTGCGCGACGTTCACCGGCTTCGTCGACCTGTGGAAGGACTCTGGCCTGCCCGTCTGGGACCAGAAGGACCCCAAGTGGGGCGGCGACCAGCTGGGCACCTGCCCCGGCCTGACGATCCACAACTCCGGATGCACCATCACGTCCTTGTCGATGATGCACAACCTGCTGGACCTGACCCGAACGATCGGCAGCGAGTCGGGCAACGACCCCGGTTTCGAAAACAAGTGGCGCAAGGCCGAGTCCGGCGGCTACGGCACGACCGACCCCTACCCGTATGGCGGCAAGATGGTCACGGGCGACTGTCTGGTCGCGTGGTCGGAAGCCGCAGGGGGCCTGGTCCCCCACGACAAGCACAACGACTCGAAAAGCTGCCTGACGCAGGTCGCCGCGCAATTCATCGCCAATTCGCTCAACGCCGGGATGCCCGTCGTCGCCGGCGTGCACTGGCCCGAGAACCCGTCGCAGCACGACGAGGCCGAGAACTGGCACTGGGTGCTGGTCGTCGGCGCCGACAAGGACGGCCTGATCCTCAACGACCCGTGGGGCGGCAAAGAGCGGGTGCGCCTGTCGCAGGGCGGTCTGGGCAGCTACACGGTCGACACGCTCTACACCTTCTGGTCCGGCGGCAACGGCAACGGCAACTTCAAGGGCGCCGCGCTGGACGAGATGGGCGTGCCGCGCGCCGATGAGGACCTGCCCAACAGCCTGCCGATCCTGGGCCAGCCCCAGACGCAGCCCGACGCCGGAGCGACCGACACGACCTCGGCGCCCGTCTACGGCTCGCCCAGCAGCGGGTCGTGTACCGCCAGCCCGATGGCTCCGCTGGGGGGTTGGCTGGTCGGATTCGCGGTGATGGTGGTGGTTTTGGTGATGCGGCGGCGGCGCGCCAGCTAGCCGCACCCACCACCCCCAAACCCGCATCCGACCCCAAGCACACCGGCGCCGCCCCCCGCGCGCCTTCCCTTCCTCCAAGGAGAACCCCATGTCCCAGACTCACTTCCGCGGCACACCGGTCCAAACCAGCGGCGACCTCCCCTCCATCGGCACCACTGCCCCCGCCTTCACCCTCACCAAAGCCGACCTGGGCCCCGCCAGTCTGGGCGACTTTGCGGGCAAGAAGCTGGTGCTGAACGTGTTTCCCAGCATCGACACCGGCGTCTGCGCCGCGTCCGTCCGCCGGTTCAACGCTGAGGCCAGCCAGCTGCCCAACACCACGGTGCTGTGCATCTCGCGCGATCTGCCGTTTGCGCTCAACCGCTTCTGCGCGGCCGAGGGCCTGACGAACGTGGTCACCCTCAGCGACTACCGCACCCACGGCTTTGGCGATGCGTACGGTCTGGAGCTGACGGGCAGCCCGCTGGCCGGCCTGTTGGCCCGCTCGGTGTTCGTGCTCGACGAGAAGGGCACGGTCGTGTACGCGCAGCTGGTGCCGGAGATTACGCAAGAGCCCGACTACGCCGCCGCGTTGGCCGCGCTGTAGACCCTCTGGAACCCTCTGACCTTCCCTCGCATTCTGCAGAGGGCCTCGCCCCCGTGCGTCACAGCGACCACGCGTGGTCTTCCTTGAAGGCCGACTTGAAATCCGCGCCGATTCGCCGCACTGCCGCGCTTTTGGCGAACCGGTGGTCCAGCCAGCGCCGGGCCTCGGTGCGCGGGTGGCGACCGTCGCAGCGAAAGTCGTCGTACAGCGACAGGTCGGTGTCGTCGTGGAACGGCAGAACTTCCGTGATGCCGAACTGCTCGGGCGCGCGGTGCATCGGGCTGCGGCGCGGCAGGTTCAGGATCGCCAGATTCAGCGCGTGGATGGCGTCGGCCTCGTCCTCGACCAGCCGCAGCGTCGCCTCGCGATCCGCGTCGGTCTCGGTCGGCACCCCGAACAACAGGTAGACGTAGCTGCGAATGCCCGCGTGGTGCAGCGTCCGCAGCACCCGCCGCGACAGGTCGGGGTCGCCACCGCCCTTGCCCAGCAGCCCGAGGATCCGCGGCGACCCCGTTTCCACGCCCAACTGCAACATCGCGCAACCGCCCTCGGCCAGCGTCCGCGCGAATTCGGGGTCGGCAAACGCGCGCTCGACCCGCACGAACCCCCGCCACTGCAACGGCAATCGGTCGCGGCGGATCACTTCGGCGGCACGCCCCAGGTGCGCGGGAGGCAGCGCCGAGTCAGTGAAGTGCAGCATCGCACCGTCGGGAAAGCGGTCGGCAATCGCGTGCAGCCAGGCTTCCAGACCGTCCTGACCGCAAGGCTGCAGCCGCGGATGCAGATGGTCGGGGCAGAACGTGCACTTGCGCCAGTAGCAGCCGCGCCCCAGCACCGCGGGCACGGTCGGCCGCGGTGCCAGATACTGCGCCCACTCGACCTGATCCAAGGCAACGGACAGCGGCGCATCGTCCAACGGCGTGGGCGGCGGTCGCAGCCAGGTCGGGTCGTCTGCGTCGGGCTGGGCCAGCTGCTGCAGCTCTGCGTCGGTGCCGGCGATCACCCGATCGAACAGGTCGAACGGCGCGCCATCGCAGCGCATCTCGGCGGCCAGCCAGCAGGCGACCAGCGGCCCTCCCAGGATCCGCTGCACACCGGGCAGCTCGTCCCGCAGCAGACGTGCCAACCGAAACGCCGCCGGAGCCTGCATCTGAAAAGTGACGGAAATGCCCACCTGCTGCACGTTTGACGCACGGATGCTCGGGATAAGCACTTCAAGGAAGTAGGCGTCGAAGGGCTGAACCGTCCCGGACAGCACCGCAAGACCCGCGCGCGACTCGGGGCGCAGGCTGGGATGCCACGCCGTGTAGTTCGCGATGCCTACCTGAATGCCGGGAAACGGCGCGGATGCCAGCCGCAGCGCCTGCTCCAGATGGTTGACGGCAGAGGTGTAGACCTTCCGGTCGCGGTAGGTCGCCGGGGCCTGCAGTGGCCGCACCGCGGACACCGAGCGGACGGCGCGGCGGAAGGCCGGAACATCCTTTGCAAACTGCGGATCCTGTGCCACCTGTGCAAGCGTCGCTTGCAGGCGATCGCCGTCCAGCGCAAAGCGGTGCCAGCCGATCGAGGCATCGACTGCGTGGGCACGACCGCCGAACCGACGCACCAGCTCGGCCGCCGCGAAGGCAGACAGGCCGGGCTCGGAGGGCTTGATGGGCGGTGGGGTGACAAAGACGATCGACATGAGGCGGCGCAGTGTAGCGGGAGTCGCGCCTCGTCGTAACGTCCTATGCGGTCGCGAAGTCCTGGAACAGCACGCTGGACAGGTAGCGCTCGCCGGCGTCGGGCAGGATCACCACGATCAGCTTGCCCTTGTTCTCCGGGCGACTGGCCACGCGCACGGCCACGGCCGCCGCGGCACCGCATGAGATGCCGACCGTGATGCCTTCCTCGCGGTGCAGCCGACGGGCCATCTCGACAGCCTCGTCGTTCGTCACCAGCGCGACCTCGTCCACCAGCGACAGGTCCAGCACGTCCGGCTTGAAGCCCGCGCCGATGCCCTGGATCTTGTGCGGTCCCGGCTTGGGCGGCAGACCGGCCACGATCGCCGTCAGCACCGGCGAGTCGGCGGGCTCGACGGCGATCGACTGAATCGCCTTGCCCTTGGCCTTCTTGATGTACTTGGACACGCCGGTGATGGTGCCGCCGGTGCCTACGCCAGCCACCAGAATGTCGATCGCGCCGTCGGTGTCGTCCCAGATCTCGGGGCCGGTGGTCTGGAAGTGAATCTCGGGGTTGGCGGGATTCTTGAACTGCTGCGGCAAGTAGTACTTGGCCGGGTCGCTGTCGGCGATCTCCTGCGCCTTGGCAATCGCGCCCGGCATGCCCTTGGCTCCCTCGGTCAGCACCAGCTTGGCACCGAACGCCAGCAGCATCCGCCGCCGCTCGATCGACATGGTCTCGGGCATGGTGAGGATCAGCGGATAGCCGCGCGCCGCGCAGACATAGGCCAGGGCGATGCCGGTGTTGCCGCTGGTGGGCTCCACGATCGTCTTTTCGGTCGAGCCGGGCGTCAGGATGCCCTGCTTCTCAGCCGCCCAGATCATGCCCGCGCCGATGCGGCACTTGACGGAATACGCGGGGTTACGACCCTCGATCTTGGCCACCACGGTTGCGCCGGTGCCGGCGGAGATGCGGTTGAGGCGGACGAGCGGCGTGTGACCGATGCTGAGGCTGTTGTCGTCGTAGATACGGCTCACTGGGGTCTCCTTGGGGAGGTCGCCTCCCGGGGTCATGGGGTGGAAACGGTTGCGGTCAGATGTCGAAGTCGAGCACGCCCCGGCGGCTCTCGACGCGCAGCACCAGCTCCGCGATCGTCACCTGATCCAAGGACTTGCGAATGGCCACGCCCACCTCGCGCCAGAGCTCGCGGACGATGGCCTCCATGTCGTCCTCCGGCCCGGACGGGCGCGGCTTGCGCTCCGACCCCAAGGCCAGGGGACCGTCGATCGTCTCCAGCACTTCCGTCACGGTGATGGCGCTGGTCGGCTTGGCCAGCGCGTGCCCGCCGTCGGGACCACGCCGACTGCGGAGCAGACCGGCCTTGCGCAGGTCGACCAAGATCGCCTCGAGGTACTTCTCCGGCACTTGGGCCTGGGAGGCGATCTCGGACGTCTTCATCGTCTTGTCGCTGCCGGGCGAGCCCAGAACTTGCAGGGCTCGCAAGGCGTATTCGGTTCTCAGGGAGACGCGCATGGTTATTTCCTATCAATCAAACAGGAAACGAAGATTACTTCTGCCCGGGCGGATGTCAAGCCTTCAACTCGGTGCAATCGTCGCGAAAGGGGTTGGATCGGTTGATCGGCTGACCAGCCTCGGCTAGGGTCCGCGCCCCGTTCCTCCCTCTCGTTTTTCCGAGGTCTCGCCTTGCCGCGCCGTCCCTTCCCTTGCCCGCTTGCCCGGGGCCTGCTGCTGACCTGTGCGGTGACCGTGCTGGCCGCCGTGGCCATGCCGACGGCACCCGTGCAAGCCGCGCCGCAGTGCCTCAGTCGGTCGATCGGCGCGCCGACCCACGGCCGTCTGGTGGCGGGACGCCGGCTGCCCTCTTGGGGCACCCACTACGCGATCCAGCCGTTCACCGTGCGCAACGGCTACGTCTGGGGCACCTGCGAGCTGATCGACGGCCTGCGCTGGGTCGCTGACGAGCTTGCGGGGACGCTGCAGGGCCGACCGCTGGCGTTGGGCAACCTCAGCCCGCGGAAGGGCGGCGAGATGCCGATCTCCAGCTCGCACGAGTCGGGCCGCGACGTGGACGTGGCGCCGCTGATGGCCGACGACTTGGGTCGACCGATCCCCAGCTATTACCATCACTTCGATCGCGACGGCATCTCGCGCTCGCACGGCCCGCGGTTCCGCTTCGATGTCGCGCGCAACTGGCGACTGGTCGAGGTGATCCTCGCGTGCCCGCACTTCGAGGTCGAAAAGCTGGTGATCGCGCCGTACTTACGCGACTCGCTGCTGGCCTACGCCCGTCAACAGAACGCCGCGCCAGAGCTTGTGGGGCTGGCCGAACGGAAGCTGGTGCCGCCCTGGCCCGGCGTCAAGCTGCACGACAACCACTTTCACCTGCGAATCGCCTGCTCGGTTGCGGACTTGGCTGCCGGGTGCCAGGACTCGATGCCGCAGCGGGTGGCGTTCTAGCCCGCAGCCGCGGACCCGCGGTTCGGCTTCGCCCGCCGCTTTCTTGCGCGCCCGCCCGTTCCGCGATAGGCCTCGTTCGTCCCTTTGCCGGAGGCTCCCGATGCAGCGCCGTCAGTTCCTTGAGTCCTTGGCCCTCTCGGCCGTCGCGCTGCCTTTGGCGCGGGCGTACGCCGAGGACAAGGACGCTGTGGCTTCCTCGCTGCCGCAGGCGCTGGGGCTGCCGGACCCAAAGCCCTACAAGTTCAAGCCCAGCATCGCGAAATTGCCGGCGTGGACGCTGGGGGATGCGAGCCAGCACGACAAGTGGACGTTGATGTTCCGCGGCAACCTGTCGCACACCTTCTACGGATCCGGGACGGTGCCGGCCGAGCCCAAGCTGCTGTGGAAGTTCGAGATGGCCGAGTACGCAACGCTGAAACACGGTGAGCCGACGGTCTGGAAGGGCTCGGGCTGGACCGGCCAGTCGCTGCGGTACGGTGACTACGTCTGGATCGGCTCGACCGGCGGCCACATGCACTGCTTCGAGGCGATGACCGGCAAGCTGGTGTGGGTGTTCGCCGCCCAGCGCATGATCAAGGGCTCGCCGTGCCTATGGTCGAACCGGCTGTACTTCGTGTGTGTGGACAACTACTTGCGCTGCCTCGATGCGGCCACCGGCAAGCTGTTGTGGCAGTGGCGCTCGCCGAACGATGTGGACTCGTCGCCCTGTGTCTACCAAGGTCGGCTGTACGTCGGCGGTGAGGACGGCGCCGTCAAGTGCTTCGACCCGCTGACCGGCAAGCTGCACTGGAAGAAGGACTTTGGCGTGGGCTGCTGCGAGAAGCCGGGCTCGGGCGGCATCGAGTCCAGCATCGCGATCGCAAGTGGCCGCGCCTACTTCGGTCACCTGGACGGCCACGTGCGCGCCATCGACCCCGCCGACGGCAAGCTCCTGTGGGCAACCAAGATCGGCGGCGACACCGACGCCTCGCCCGTCGTCGTCGGCGACCGCCTTTGGATCGGCACCGAAGAACCCAATGACGCCGGTGAGAGCTTCTTCTGCCTCTCTGCCACCGACGGCCGCAAGCTGTGGGCGCGCAAGCTGGGCGGCATCTGGTCCTCGGCTGCGGTGGTCGACGGCAAGCTCTACGTCGGCACCCACGGCGGCAAGATGCTGTGTCTGGACCCCGCGACCGGCGACACGATCTGGAGCTACGAGATCGGCATCTCGACGTGGAATTCGCCTTCCGTCGTGGACGGTAAGGTCCTGTTCGGCGCCTACGACCGCTACTACCGCATCCTCGACGCCGCCACGGGCAAGCTGCTGTGGAAGTTCGACGTCGGCGACCGCTGCCACTCCGCCGCAGCGATCGCGGACGGCCGCATCTGGGTCGGCAGCGCAAGCGGCAGCTACTACTGCTTCGGTTGACCCCAGCTTCGAATCCCACGGCGCCCCGCGCCCATGGTGGAGTGCGACGTGCCCGCTCGGTTTGGCGAAGTCATGGCGGTGACCTGCGGTCTGGCCTGGGCCGTGTCGGTCGTCCTGTTTCGCCGCGTCGGTGACACGGACCCCAGAGCCCTGAATCTCTTCAAGAACGTGGTCGCCTCGCTGCTGTTGCTGATCACGTTGGCGGTGATGGGACAGGGCTTTGACCTGCATCGCTCCACCGAGGATTGGACCCGACTGCTCGGCTCGAGCCTGCTCGGCCTGACCGTGGGCGACACGCTGTTTTTTGCGGGACTGCAGCGCATCGGCGCAAGCGTGGCGGCCGTGACCGACTGCACCTACTCCCCCGTGGTGCTGCTCTTTTCGGTTCTGCTGCTGGGCGAGGCGCTGTCGCCCGGTCTGCTGGTGGGGCTGCCGCTGGTCGTGGTCGGCCTGCTGGTGGTGGCGTGGCGGTCGGAACCCAAAGACAAATCCGGCACTTCCACCGAAGTCGGCAAGCCGGTCGATCGGCTGGGCGTGCTGTTTGCGATGGGCGGAGTCGCGTGCTCTGCCCTGGGCGCGGTGCTGGCCAAGCCCGCGCTCGAGCGAAGCGGCCTGGTCGAAGCGACCGCAGTGCGCATGGTCTTTTCCAGCCTCACCCTCCTGTTGTGGCAGGTGGCGTCTGGCCGGACACGGTCGTCGTGGCAGCTCTTCCTGCCGCACCCGCGCTGGCGGTGGATGCTGCCCGCCACCGTGATGGGCTCGTACTTCTCGATGCTGTTGTGGCTCGGCGGGTTCAAGTACGCCCCGGCAAGCACGGCGGCACTCCTGAACCAGCTGGCAACCATCTTTCTGCTGGTACTGTCGGCGACCTTGGGGGGCGAGGTGGTGCCCGCGCGCCGTTGGGCGGGGGCCGCGATAGCGTTCAGCGGGGCCATGGTCGTGCTGGCCGGCAGCCATGGCCTGTCGTGGAACCCGCTGTGAATCGCTTGTGCGTGGCGTGGCTCTGACGGGCGGTCCCCCTCGACGAGCCGGAGAGCCCATGCACCGCAACCACGCTTCCATCCTTCGCTTTTCTCTCATCCTCTCCTTGCTGTCGGTCGTCACCGCGTGCAAGGACCCGTCGCCCATCGTCGCTGTTCCGCTGGCCCAAGCCGCCGCGCAGGGTGGCATCCAGCGGGTCGACGCAGAGACATTCCAGCAGCTGCATGAGCAGTTGGGCGGCATCCTGCTGGACGTCCGGACGCCGGGCGAGACCGCGCGGGCTCGCATCGCGGGGGCCAGTCTGGTCGACCTGACGGACCCGCGGTTCGAGCAGCGGATCTCTCTGATGCAGAAGAACAAACCGGTGTTCATCTACTGCGCATCCGGTAGCCGCAGCGCCGCAGCTGCGCGCATCCTGCAGCGTCAGGGGTTTGGCCAGATCTACGACCTTGGGCCGGGCCTCATGGGCTGGATGCGGGCTGGCCTGCCGGTCGAGCGCGGGGCTGCCGCAGACGACGCCACCGCGCAACGCATGGAACCCGCTGCATTCGATGCGCTTTTGGCCAGCAACCGGGTCGTGCTGGTCGACTTCCACACACCGTGGTGTGCGCCGTGCAAGAAGATGGCACCTGTCGTCGATGACTTGGCCCGGGTCTGGCAGGGCCGCGCCGTGGTCACCCGTGTGAATGCCGACGCGAGCGAGGCTCTGGCCGCTCGCGAGCGCGTCGAGGGCGTGCCGCTGTTCGTGCTGTACGTGGCAGGCAAAGAGCAGTGGCGGAAGTCCGGCGAACAGTCCCGCGAAGCTCTGGATGCAGAGCTGCAGCGCGCCCTTGCGTTGTAGCCGCGCCCCCGCCCCCGGCCGTCTGCGGCCCGGAACTTCTCTAGCGCCGTCCTACAGTTGCCGTGTGCTGATGCCAGGTCCGGCCGGTATCGACGCCGCCGTGGCCGGCGCGAACTCGGTCCCCTCATCCGCAGCGTTGCGGAAAGCGGCTTGACGCAGCGTTCGGCGCAGGTCGGCGGGATCCACACCGTATTCCAAGAGCTTGCGATACAGCGTCGACTTGCCGATCTGCAGCTCGCGTCGTGCGGCCGCCAGATTGCCGCCGTGGGCCTGGATGGCGTCGAAGATCGCCGTGCGCTCGATCGACGCAAGTGCCCGCCGGGGACTCGCGGCATCGCCACCGGGACGCGGGGCCAACGGTGCTGCCGCCCGCTCCTTGGTCGGCGTCTCGATCGGACCCAGCGGTCGGATCGTCAGGTCGGTGGTGCGCAGCTCATCGCCGTGCGAAGCCAGCAGCGCCGCGTGCAGGGTGCTCTGCAGCTCACGCACGTTGCCCGGCCAGTGCCACTGCGCCAGCATGTCCAGCATCGCCGGTTCGACACGGGGCACCGGCCGCCCTTCGCTCTGGCACAGCGGCGGCAGCAGGGCATCGACCAGATCGGGAATGTCTTCGAGGCGATCGCGCAGGGGCGGCACGGTCAGCTCGGCGACTGCGACGCGGAAAAACAGGTCCTCGCGGAACCGCCCCGCCACCACGGCACCGCGCAGGTCGCGATGGGTGGCCGCGATCAGGCGGAAGTCCGAGCTGACCTCGACCGTGCCGCCAATGCGGTAGAAGCTGCGCTCCTGCAGCACGCGCAGCAGCCGGGACTGGTTGGCGTTGGTCAGCTCTGCGATCTCGTCCAGAAACACCGTGCCGCCGTCCGCCTGCTCGAAACGTCCGATGCGCCGCTGCAAGGCGCCGGTGAAAGCGGCGCGCTCGTGCCCGAACAGCTCCGAGTCCTGCAGGCCCTCTGGCATCGCCGCACAGTTCACGGGCACGAATCGCCGGTCCGCACGCGTGCTGAGACCGTGGATCGCCCGCGCGACGATCTCCTTGCCCGTCCCCGTCTCTCCGTAGATCAGCACGCTGACGCGGCCGCCGGCCACGCGGTGAATTTCCTTGCGCAGACGACGCATTGCGGCCGAGCGACCGTCCAAACCCAGCACCTCGGGGTCCTGATCGGCGGCCAGCCGGTCCAGGCGCCGCGTCATCGCGTGGGCAGATACGGCGTTGCGCACCACGGTCTGCAATCGCACCGGCTCCACCGGCTTGGTCAGGAAGTCCCACGCGCCACCCTGCACCGCTTGCACCGCCAGATCGATCGAGCCGTGGCCCGTCAGCACCACCACTGGCACAGTCGGGTCCAACGCCTTGATTCGTGTCAGCAATTCGAGCCCGACCGAGTCCGGCAGCACCAGGTCCAGACAGATGGCGGCAGGCGGATTCTGGCGGATCGAGTCCAGACACGCGGCCGCCGTCGCCACACCGTGGGTCTGGAAGCCGACCGCACGCAGCCAGCGGGACACGATCTCGCGCGCGGTCGGTTCGTCATCGACCACGAGTACAGGCCAGTCCATCTCATTGGTTGTCGACATCTGCTTGCCTCCTTCGTCTCGCCGGGTCCGATTGCACTTCTGATGTCCCTCTCGACTTTCACCGTCCGGATCGCGCAGGCTGCACTTCGCGCCGGGCTACGGCGAGCGGACGAGCGGACGAGCGGCGTCCTACTAAGCACGATGCGTGCCAAGGTGGGACATTCCCACAGTACGGTCATGGAATCGAGAGGTTCGACCTGAAACACTGAATCGGAACGGGACCTTCCCCCCAGCCTAACACGTTTCCATTTGAGACACATGACGCTTCTTGACACGCATCATTTTGAGACAGCCCGACAACTTCGGACGGTTGCCTGGGGCGAAAAGCGCACACTGCGCCCCAAGATGATGCTGTCCGTTGCGGACACCACCGCTGCTCCTGACACGAGAAACGCCTTGGGGAACTCGCTCCCCTGCCCGGGGATGCGTTCCCCCTTCGGCAACGGCCGTGGGACACGCGCCCTGACCGCAGCACTGATGACCTTGGCGCTGCTCGGATGCTCGCCGGACAGCGCTGTTTCCGGTCCCGATGCGACCGCCGGTGAGACGCTTGCCGATGCGTGGCCCGACAGCGCCGATGTCCTCGACGCGATCCTCGACACGCCGCACGACCTGATCGACGCAGGCGATCTGCCGGACCTGCCGGACTCCGACCTTGCGCTGCCCGACGGTGCCCCCGCCGACGTGATGCCCGTCGATGCCGCCGTCGACACCGCCGTCGACACCGCGTGGCCGGACGATGTGGTGCTGACCGGAGCATACGCGGATCTGGAGGGATTGCAGGGACCTGCGCTGTCCCACGCGCTGTGCGAGATGGTGCGTGTCGGCTACAAGTCGCTGTCCTACGATCAGGCGCGCATCGAGCTCTTTCAGGTGGTCGAGGCCTACGATGGCGACGTCCATGAGATCTACACGGGCGCCTGGCTGCCGCAGAACTTGTCCCAGCTGAACACGGAGCACACGTGGCCGCAGAGTCTGGGCGCGACCGGCGCGGCCAAGTCCGACCTGCATCACCTCATGCCGTCGCTGGCCGACTTCAACAGCGCGCGCGGCAACCTGCCCTACGGCAAAGTGAAGTACGTCAACTGGCCCAACGCTTTTCTGGGCGATGTCGACTGCAAGGACCACTGGCCGGGAAACCCGAACGGCTGCTTCTCGTTCCGCGGCAAGGACGCAAATGGCGTGCAGCTGTTCGAGCCTCGCGACGCCCACAAGGGCAACGCCGCGCGCGCACTGTTCTATTTCGCGATCCGCTGGGGCAGCACCGACTGCAAGCCCAAGTCCTTCTCGGACCTCGACCCCGCGCACCCGGCCGTCACGCTTGCGACCCTGAAGGCGTGGAACTTTCTGGACCCGCCCGACGACGCCGAGCGCGACCGCAACGACCGCATCGAGAAGCTGCAGAAGACGCGCAACCCGTTCATCGACCACCCGGAGCTCGTCGACCGCGTCGGGTTCTGACGATGGCAGGCGGCGGCTGGGTGGCGTCGAATTGACGCGCCGCCATGGCCTGTTCGGGCACGTCACGTTCGCGTTGCATTGTGCAGCGGGGTGATCCTACTCTTGCACCCTTGCGCCAGGCCCGCGCTGACGGTGCGGCCACGACCTCCTCCTCCTGCCAGGAAGCCATGTCCATGACTGCACTCTCCCGCTTTACCGTGTCCGCCGCCGCGTGCCTGACGCTCGTGGCCTGCTCCAACACCACGACCGGTGGCGGCACCTACAACTTTCCCGACGGCACGGTAATGCCCGACACCAAGACGGATCTGGTCGACACGACTACCAGCGACACCGTCAGCGACACCGAGACGCCGCTCGACACCGTTCAGGACGGCACCGAGAGCGACACCTCCCTGCCCGACACCTGCCAGGGCGCCGACTGCCCGTTCTCGTGCACCCCCGACGCCGTGTACTGCGACGGCAAGTCGGTGATGAAGTGCAACGCCGACGGCAAGTCCGGTACGGTTGAAAAAGTGTGTCCGAGCGGCGAGTTCTGCAAGGACGGCGGCTGCGCCGAGCTTGCCTGCGCCCCGAACGAGGCGACCTGTTTCGGCACGGTGGCGACCAAGTGCAAGGCGGACGGATCTGGCTGGATCGACCCGGGCGAGAATTGCGCCATGAAGCAGCTGGCTTGCAGCAACGGCACGTGCAAGGCCCAGACCTGCACGCCGAACACGCTGTACTGCGACGGCAAGAAGTCTCTGGAGTGCTCGGCCGACGGCACCAGCGCAACGCTGAAGCAGATCTGCGGCTCTTCGGAGTTCTGCGGCAACGGCGTGTGCAAGCCTCAGATCTGCGACGCCGGCCAGTTCGTGTGCAAGGGCACGATCTCGACCACCTGCAACCAGGACGGCTCGGCGTATGTCGGCGATCAGATCGACTGCGCTTTCGAGAACAAGGTTTGCTGGTTGGGCCAGTGCATCACCCAAGAGTGCGGCAACGGCATCGCGGAAGGCTCCGAAGAGTGCGACGACGGCAACAAGATCGACACCGACGGATGCATCAGCACCTGCAAGCTCGCGACCTGCGGCGACAGTCTGGTGTGGAAGGACGTGGAGGAGTGCGACGACGGCAATCTGGACCCGGACGACGGCTGCCTGAATGGCTGCATCAAGGACTGCTCCGATCGCGCCAAGAAGGTCTACGTCGTCACCGAGCAAAAGGTCCTGCTTCGCTTCGACGTCGAGGCCCTGCAGCTCGTCAAGATCGGCGTCCTGAACTGCCCGACCAGCGGCACGCCGTTCTCGATGTCGGTCGACCGCGATGCCAACGCCTGGGTGCTCTACCAGGACAGCAAGATCTACAAGGTCAGCACGTTGGACGCGTCATGCCAGGCCACCTCGTTCAAGATCCCCAACGGCAACTACGAAGTGTTCGGCATGGGCTTCTCGTCCGACGTCCCCGGCGGCAAGGAGGAGACCCTGTTCATCGCCGGCAACGCGAGCTTCATCTACACCGCCTCGCAGGCCAACCTGGCCTCCGTCAGCTTCCCGGCGATGACGGTGTCGCCCATCTCGAAGATCGCGCTGACCGGCGGCCCCGAGCTGACCGGCACCGGCAACGCCGAGCTCTGGGGCTTCTTCCCCAACGTCAGCAAGGTCGGCCGCATCGACAAGACCAACGGCAGCATCCAACAGCAGCTGAACATTCCCATGAGCATGTCCAGCGTGCAGGCGTGGGCATTTGCGGCATACGGCGGCAAGTTCTACCTGTTCTTCAAGTCGGTCACCGACCCAATGTCCACCGTCTATGAGCTCGACCCGGCCACCGGCGCCTTCCAGAAGGTGATCGGCAACACCGGCTACACCATCGTCGGCGCAGGCGTGTCGAGCTGCGCGCCGACCAAGCTGTAACCTCTCCCTCCCCCCCACCACCGCCACCGGCAGGAGCTCCGCATGGACGCCCTTCTCTCCGACCTGCAACCCCGCGAGTTGTGGCGCCACTTTCTTGAACTCTCCAAGATTCCTCGGGGATCGAAGCAGGAGGGTCCGGCCGCCCAGTGGGTCGCCGACACCGGTCGCGCACTTGGCTGTGAGGTCCTGCGCGACGCCGTGGGCAACGTGCTGCTGCGCAAGGCTGCCTCCCCCGGGCTGGAAGATCGCCCCGGCGTCGCCCTGCAGGCCCACGTCGACATGGTTTGCGAGAAGAACGAGGGCACGCAGCACGACTTCACCCGCGACCCGCTGCAGGTGTGGCGGGACGGCGACGTCCTGCGCGCCCGGGGTACCACCCTGGGTGCGGACAACGGCATCGGCGTCGCGGCGGCACTGGCGGTGCTCTCGACCCCGGGCCTGCGTCACCCGCCGCTGGAAGTGCTCGTCACCATTGATGAAGAGACCGGCATGACCGGGGCCCGCGAGCTCCGGCCCGGCTGGCTGCGGTCCAAGTACCTGCTGAACCTGGACTCGGAAGAGGAAGGTGACCTGACGATCGGCTGCGCTGGTGGCATCGACACGGTGGCCACCCGCAAGGTCGCGTTCCAGAGCGGCGATCCCGGCCGGATCGCTTGGCGTATCAAGGTATTCGGCTGCAAGGGTGGCCACTCCGGCATCGATATCTCGGCCGGCCGCGCCAATGCCAACCGCGTGCTCGCCCAGGTGCTGGCCGAGCTGAACGCCACGTGCGGTCTCGAGCTCGCCTCGGTCCACGGTGGCAACAAGCGCAACGCGCTGGCCCGCGAGGCTTCGGCCGTCGTGCGCGCCGGGGCTCCGTGCGAGACCAAGCTCCGCGCCGAGATCGCTCGCCTGCAAGCGGAGTTCCGCGCGGCGTTCGGCGCCTTCGACCCGGGCATCTCGCTGGCCCTCGAACCCGCGCAGTCCGACCGCGTCCTGCCCGCTGCCGACGCCCGCGCGCTGGTGGGCCTGTTGCTGGCTGGTCCGCACGGCGTCGAAGCGTTCAGCCCCGACATCGCCGGCCTGCCGCAGACGTCCACGAACATGGGACTGGTCGAGACCCATGCCGACCGCGTCGAGGTGTGCTTCCTGACCCGCAGCTCGGTCGACTCGTCCAAGTCCGCGCTTGCGCAGCGGATCTCCCTCGTGTGCCAGCTCGCCGGCTTTACGCCCGAGCACAGTGGCGGCTACCCCGGCTGGAAGCCCGAGCCGAACTCCGACGTCGTGCGCCTCGTCAACGCCGTGCACCAGGACGTCTTCGGCAAGCCCATGGCCATCAAGGCGATCCACGCCGGTCTCGAGTGCGGCTTGCTGGGCGAGAAGCTGCCGGACTGCCAGATGGCCTCGATCGGCCCGAACATGTGGGACGTGCACACCCCCGACGAGCACGTCAGCATTCCCTCGGTTGCCGAGTTCTGGCGGCTGCTGACGGCCGTGCTCGAACGCGTTTGACGCGGCCTACCCCTTCTCGATTTCCGAAGCAGATACGCGATCTTGAATCGCTTGCACTGGCAAGATTCGCGGCGTAACATCGGGGATGGCGCCCATGCGTCTGCCCGTGGAACCCGTCGGTGGGTGTCCGCGCGGAAGGACGTGCGCCGGTCGGGGTATCCCATGAAGCTGCTCTCCAATGCTGGGTTGTGTGTCTCGCTCGTCTGGATTGCGGTCGGTTGCTCCAACGCCGCCAACACCGCGCCGCCGGCAGTCTGGCCCGACATCACCAAGCCCAGTACCGACATAACGACCATCGATGATGACACGCAAGTCGTTGCCGATACCGAAGATCCGGGCACCGACCAGCCCGACTCCACCGTCCAAGACAGCACGGTGGAAGACGGCGCGGTCCAGCCCGACATCAACGTCCCGGACTCCACCGAAACCGGCACCGACGCCGTGAACCCGGGGACCGACGAGCCCGACGCCACGGTGCAACCCGACGTGCCGGTGCAGCCCGACGCCACCAAGCCGGACACCGCGCAGCCGGACGCTGCGGCCGACTCCACGCCCAACAAGTGCATCGACGAAGACGGCGACGGCTTTGGCAAGTTCTGCGTGGCCGGTCTGGACTGCGACGACGCCAATCCGAACTTCGCGAAGGCTTGCCCCAACTGCAACGACGGCAACGTCCCCGGCTGCTCGTGCAAGGGCATCGCGGCTCCGTGCTACTCCGGCGACCCGAACTGGGTTGGCAAGGGCATCTGCAAGGCCGGCGTCCAGCCCTGCAAGGACGGTTTCTGGGGGGCCTGCAACGGCGAGACCATGCCGGAGAACGAAGCGTGCGATAACCTGGACAACGACTGCGACGGCCAGACCGACGAGGGCGTGAAGTCGTCTTGCGGCACCTGCGACATGTCCTGCAGCCAGCAGGCCGTGGGTCCGCAGCTGGGCAATCCCTTCGAGCTGAATTCGGAAAACTCGACCGGCGTCGGCCTGGACCAGAACGGCTACATCGTCATCGACCAGCAGAAGATCAGCTTGAACCTCAAGTACATCTGGGTGTCGAACTCGCCTGAGAGCACGGTGTCCAAGGTCGACTGCAAGACCGGCAACGAAGTCGGCCGCTACAAGGTCTGCAGCGACCCGTCGCGCACCTCGGTGGATCTGCTCGGCAACGTCTGGGTCGGCTGCCGTGGCGACGGACGGATCGTCAAGATCATCAGCGAGAAGCAGAACTGCATCGACAAGAATAACAACGGCATCATCGAGACGGCTGAGGACAAGAACAACAGCAAGACCATCACGCCAGACGAGATGGTGGGCGGTCCCGGCGCCGACGAGTGCGTGAAGTTCATGGTCCAGCCCGGCGGCACCAACTCCGCCGCGCGCGGCATCGGCGTCGACAAGGAGAACCACGCGTGGGTCGGCAAGTACGACAACAAGTTGTACCGGCTGGAGCCTGAGAACGGCACGGTGATCGACACCATCGCGGGTGCCTGCGGCGGCCCGTATGGCATGGTGATCGACCAGAAGGGCATCCTGTGGATCCAGTGCGGCCAGCTGGTCCGCGTTGAACCGTTGACCAAGAAGGTGTCCAGCCACGGCAGCGCGCCTGGGCAGTACGGCATCAACGTCGATAAGTTCGGCAAGATTTGGATCGGCAGCTACTCGGTCGGCGCCGCCCGCTACGACCCTCTGACCGGCCAGTGGCAGAACGTCGCGGGTTGCTCGCAGGGCAGCGGCATTGCCACCTCGAACGACGGCTTCGTGTGGGTCGCCAACGACGGCGCCCAGTCCGTCACCAAGATCAACGCCCAGACGATGCAGGTCGTCGGCTCGGTGAAGATCGGCGGCGGACCCCACGGCATTGCACTCGACTACGACGGCTTCGTGTGGGGCGTGAACTGGAACGGCCACACCATCTCCAAGGTCGACCCCAACAAGATGATCATGGTCGGCGACTACCCCGTCGGCAACGGCCCGTACACGTACTCCGACATGACCGGATACACGCTGAACTACTTCACGGCGCCCAAGGGTCAGTACGTGGTCACGTTCTTCGGCGGCACCTCGGCCAACCCGATCATGGTCGGCACGCACAAGGTCAAGTGGCAGACGATCGCCGTCGAGGCTGAGCTGCCAGAGAAGACCGCCATCCAGGTCCGCTACCGCACGGGCGACGATGCCAAGACCCTCGAAGTCAGCAAGTGGACGGAAGCAGTGGCTTTCCCGCCCGCCGTCTTCCCGCTCGACATCTCCGCCTCCCCCGCCGCTACCGGTCTGATGTTGCAGGTTGAACTGCAGCTGATTACGTCTGAGAAGGGCTTCTCTCCCGCAGTGAAGGGAGTGACGGCCACCGCCAAGGTCGAGTAGCTCTCCCCCCGTGCCCTTGGGCTGGTCCGCCGCCTGATTCCGCGGCGCTCGCACCTTCCCATGGGATTGTGCTATGGCTGAACGGGCGATCGCGTCACGGCGCGACGCCTTGGCGATTCGCGCGTGACCGCGTGGATCGGTCGACTTGGACGCGAGCTCCTGCCCCCCCGGAGCCGCACTCCTCTTGCGATGGGCCCTGGAGGCCCGCACCGTCCGACGCCGAGCCCGACTCGGCCAGAGGTCCCCGATGCGCTTGGCTTCCCCCCGATCGACCGCCGCTCTGACCGCGGTGCTCGCTGTGTCCATGCTTCTGTTGGCTGCGTGCGGGTCCGATGCTTCCGATGACACGCCGCTGGCCGACGTGGCCGGCGACGCCAAAATCGACACAACCGGCGATACCGAGGACACGACCGACGGCGACACGACGGGCGACACCACCGACACGCCCGACGGCACCGACATCCCCAACCCGGAACCCGAGGTGGTCGCGTGCCCGACGCCGCCGCAGCCCGCGACGCCTCCGGGCACCAACGTCTGCTCGGTCGAAAAGGGCACCGGCACCGGGACGTTGATTGTCGGCGATGTGCTGACGCCTGGCCGGGTCTACGAAGGCGGCAGCGTCTTGCTGGACGCCAAAGGCATGATCACTTGCGTCGGTTGCGACTGCGCGGCGGGCGATGCGACCAAGGTCATCTGCCCCGACGCCGTGGTCTCTCCCGGCCTGATCGATGCACACAACCACATCGGCTGGCTGGGCGACAAGCCCTGGTCGGCGCTGGAGGCCAAGGTCGACCCCAAGCTGCGCTGGGAGCACCGGCATGAGTGGCGCAAGGGCAAGAACGGCCACCCCTCCATCTCGACCTCGGGTCAGGCGACTGCAGACCAGAAGTCGTGGGGCGAGCTGCGCTACATCCTCACGGGCGGCACGGCAATGTTCGGCTCAGGCGACCTGTCGGGCCTGCTGCGCGACCTGGACGCCACCGGCTCTGGCAAGAACGGCCTGAACCAACCCGGCGCCTACTACGACACGTTCCCGCTTGGCGACTCGAACGGCTTGATGCTCGATACCGGCTGTGGCTACCCGGAGATCCACGCTGCGCCGTCCAGCACCGTTGACGCTTACGTCCCCCACGTTGCTGAGGGCATCGACCACAACGCGCGCAACGAGTTCCTTTGCCTGACCGGCCAAGGCGACGCGAACGCCAAGAACTCGCTCGACGGGCGGGCTTCGATCATCCACGGCATCGGCCTGCGCGCGACCGAGATCGCGTACATGGCGGCCAAGGGCATGAAGCTGGTGTGGTCGCCGCGGTCCAACGTCTCGCTGTACGGCGACACCGCGCAGGTCACCCTGTACGCCCGCTTGGGCGTGGCCATCGCGATCGGCACGGACTGGGTTCCCAGCGGCTCGATGAACACGCTGCGCGAGCTGGCCTGTGCGGACTACCTGAACCAGAACCACTTTGGAAAGTACTTCACGGACGAGCAGTTGTGGCGCATGGCGACGCTGAATGCGGCCAAGGCCATGGCCATGGACGACGCGGTCGGCGTGCTGGCAACTGGACGCTACGGCGACATCGCGATCTACGACCGCAAGGGCCGCGAGCCCTACCGCGCGGTGCTGTCGGCGACCGCTGCAGACATGGCGCTGGTCCTTCGTGGCGGCGTGGCTGTGGCCGGCAATACGGCCGTGGTCGATGCCTTGGTCAGCGGCTGCGACGAGATCGGCGACATCTGCGGCCAGGCCAAGCGGGTCTGCTTCAAGCGCGACATCGGCAAGGACTGGAGCGCGCTGCAGAAGGCCTTGGGAACACCCAACTATCCGGCTTGGGCCTGCGGTGACCCCGAAGGCGAGCCCACGTGCATCCCGGAGCGCACGCTCGAGAACGACTCCGTCAAGGGCTCGACGCTGTATCCGGACAAGACGCTGGTCAACGACCCGGACGGCGACGGCATTGCCACCGACAAGGACAATTGCCCCAACACCTTCAACCCGGTCCGCCCTGTGGACGACAAGGTCCAGCCCGACACCGACGGCGACGGCTTGGGCGACGTGTGTGACCCCTGCCCCTTCGACGCCAACACCACGGCGTGCAAGAAGTTCGACCCGGACGACTCCGACGGCGACGGCCTGCCGACCCTGAAGGACAACTGCCCTGCCAAGGCCAATGCCGATCAGGTCAACAAGGACGGCGACGACAAGGGCGACGCGTGTGACCCCTGCCCCGACTTCGCGAACCTGGGGTCCGTCGGCTGCCCGACCGATCTCGCGGCCATCAAGGTGTCTCCCACGACCTACAACTACCGCGTCGCAGTGTCGGGCATGGTGGTCACCGCCGTCGGCTCCAACGGCTGGTTCATGCAGAAGAAGGGCACCCCCGTCGAGCACGGCGGCGTGTTCGTGTACGTCGGCACCGCTGGCGTGAAGGCCAAGCTTGGCGACATCATTGACGTAACCGGCGCTACCGTGACGCTGTACTTTGACGAGGTCGAGCTGACCGAGCCGGACTGGGTCGCCACTGGAGAGACCGCAACGCCTGAGGCCAAGGTCGTCGACGCCACGGAGCTCGCAGCTGCGGTGGCGGCCGGTCCCCTGTCTCCGTGGGAGGCAACGCTGATGCGGGTCGAGGGCGTCACCGTCGTCAACGCCGACCCGGCCCCGGGATCAGGCGAGACCGACAACGCCAACGAGTTCGAGATCGACGCAAGTGTCCGTGTCGACGACTACATCTGGCCGACCGGCACGCCGTTCGTCGAGCCGTGGCCCGTCAAGGGCGACGTCTTCCCGTTCATCACGGGTCCGATGGCCTGGCGCAACGGCTTCCTGAAGGTCCTGCCGCGCAACAAGAGCGACTTTGCCCTCGCGCCCGCCGACGTGCAGGCCTTCAACCAGCTCACTGCCTTCCAACGGCTGGCGAAGTCCGGGCCGACGCTGTCGCTGCCGCTGACGGTGCGCCTGAACCACGCGGAGACCAAGGACGTCACCATCGAGGTGCAGTGCGACGACCCGACGATTGCGGTTGCAGTCGGCAGCCCGTTGACCGTGCCTGCCGGACAGACCGAAGTGGCCGTGCCGGTTCAGGGTCTGAAGCTCGGCGAGACCACGCTGCGCGCGATGCTGACCGGGGGCGAGAACGAGGCGACCGTCAAGATCAGCGTCATCACCGACGATGCGCTGCCCGACGTGCTGGCCCTGAATCCGCCCGAAGCCGCGCTGGTGGCTGGCACGACGGCTACCTTCACCGTTCAGCTGGACATGCCCGCGCCGTCGACGGGCTTGAGTCTCGAGGTCACGGTGTCCAGCGACGGAGCAGACCCGATCGGCACGGTGTCCGGCGCCGTCGTGTTCGAGCCCGACGCCTTGTCCGCCACGTTCACGTTTACAGCCGGCAGCAAGCCAGCCACCGGCAAGCTGTTGGTCGGCCTGGCGACCGAAGTGTCGGCGAAGGTCACGGTGCTGGATGCCAGCGCGACCAACCTTGACCTGTCGGGCTGGAAGATCGAACAGACGGCTTCGGCCAAATCGGCGGCCCTGCCCAAGGGTACCGTGGTCACTGGCGGCGGCTACGTGATCGTTGCCCGCGGTGCGACCAAGGAGGCGTTCGAGACGTTCTGGAAGGTCACCCTTGCCGCCAACGTGGTGTTCGTGAACGCAGCCAAGGACGCGGGCGGCGAGTTCCCGCAGATCAACGGCGACGAGACGTTCACGCTGCTTTCCGCGTCGGGCAAGATCATGGACGGCCCCACCCCAGCGCTGAAGGCCGGCGACAACCTGCAACGCAACGTGCCCGTGGGTGCCGCAACCGACGCTGCCTCGTGGAAGAAGGGAGCCTCGACGCCCGGGTCCGGCGCCACGCCCGGCAGCGGCCAGGGACTCGCGATGACGCCCAACGGGGCTTACATCAGCGAGATCGCCGACCCGACTGGCTCCGGAAACTTCATTTACGAGTTCGTCGAGATCCACTTCGACGGCCCCAAGCCCTGACCCGAGCCGCGCCCCTTTTCCGCTCGCCGGTCCGCGGTCCTACCTCACCCTCCCTCGAGCCCAGCTGCCGAAGTCAGCCCTGACTGCGGAACGGGACGGGCACGTCCCTCGCCCGCTTTCGCTCCAAAACCAAACGTCTCTACTTGACACGGACCATTTTGGTTCTGACACTCGGCCGGTCCAGTCATGGCCGCCGCAACTCGGGGAAAGGGCTGCGTGTGCGCCACCTGCGACGTTCTGCTTTGCGGAGCAGGGGGGAGCACCTATGCACTCGGTATTCGCTCGCGGAATCCACGGATTCCGCCGAGTAGCGTTGTTCTGTGCGGCGGCGACTGCCGTCTGGGGGGCGGCGGCGACAGCACACGCCGAGACCGCCCCGTGGGGGCCTTTCTCGACCGAGCTGCTGGGCTCGCGGCAGTACGCTGTGGGCGTGGTGGAGATCGCGCTGATGACCGGGATGAATCCCCTGGGCAACTTCGGCGGCGGCATCCACTACGCAGAGCGAGGCAGCCTGCTTGCCCAAATGCTGATGGGAGCGGCTTCCGGCGCAGGCGCAGGTGCTCAGGCGCAGCTGACCGGCAAGGACCAGACGTACTACATCGACACCAGCCCTCGCAGCGGCGCCGGCCTCGAGTTCGACGCACTGATGGCAGAGGGAGGGGCGTCGATCCTGTTCGACCTCTTCTATGGCATCCCGCTGGGCGACGATAACAACCCGATCGTGCTGGACTTCGGCTCCTCGTTCGGCTCTTGCCCCACATCCGTCGTCAAGAGCAAGGCCACCGCCACGGCGCCGGCGACCTACGAGAGCAACGCCATGTTCGGGTTCGTGGTCGGCCTGCTGGGGCCGATGACCCGCTGGGCGCAGTGGGAGGCGGCCCTGCGTCTGGACATCACCGAGCCGTATTGGAGCGCTGAGCTGGGCGCCGTCGGCAACATCGGCAACCGCTACTTCGTGCGAGCGCGAGTCCACTACATGGAAGAGGCAACCACCTTCCTGATGGCGGGGGTGCGGCTATGAATCACTCCTGCACCAAGCTCTTGGCGACTACTGTGCTGACCTTGCTGGTCTCGACGTTGGCGTTGGTCGCCCGACCTGCAAGTGCGCTCGATGACGAGACGTTCGGCGACCGTGGCTCGTGGATCATCGGCGGATTCGAGTACGGCGTGCGCAACTACTCGGGACTCAAACTCAACGTCGACGACAAGTGGACCCGCTCCTCCGCTTCCGCCAGCAGCTACTCGTTCACCGGCCGCGGCGTGCTGTGGTCGCCGATCAACAAGACGGCGCTAGGCCACATGCCCTCGATCAACCTCGACTTTCGGCTGGGCTGGTGGGGAGCGGCCGACGGCTACGCCGGAAATGCCGACGACGCCTCCGGTGGCATGCTCTGGTACACGAAGATGAGCTTTCCGTGGACGCTGGTCGACCTGTCGTGGCTTCGCTTCGGAGCGGGCTTCGGCTTCGGCATCGGCTACGAGATGGGGACGCCCGAGCCCTTGGGCTACAACTACTGGGGCATCGACTTCGACGGCTTCGGCGGACTGAACCTCGCGTGGTATCCGGGCGGCAATGCGGGGGGCACGATTGTCGACCTGACGTATGAGTACGCCCCGTTCGGCTCCATGGGCGAGGGACAGCACCGCTTCCGGGCGATGTCGAACGTGGGCTGGATAGGTCTTGGATTGCGCTACTGGCGCACGGACTTGGGCAACGAGCAGACGATGGACGACTTCGGCGTGCTGGCAGGCGTCAAGTTCTGACCAACGGCGGCGGCCGAGCGACTATTGGGCCAGCAGCTCACCGCGGACTCGACTGGTCACCAGAAGATCCACACAACCTGGCGCAAGCTCGACGGAATCGGCCGTGCGCCGCTCGATGGACGCCGTCGCTGCGCCCGACACGCCGTAGTTCAACAACGCGGTCGTCAGGCCCGCAGGAATCGTGTAGCTGCCGGTGTCTGGCACGTCGCAGACGAGCGTGACCGGCGTCAGCCCGTGCTGGTCCACGTTCAGCGAGATCCGCACTTGCCACGGCCCCTGCGCGGCCTCCCAAGTCAGCGTCAGCGCAGTGTTCTTCTTCATCACCCAGTCTACCGCCGACACGACCAGGTCGGGCACGCCCACGCCGTGTAGTGCAAACGCCTTCAGGTCGCCCCCCGCCGCCTTGAGCTCGACGTGCGCGCCCATTTCATAGGCCTTGGTGTCGAAGTCCGTGAAAAAGTAGTCTTTGTTCGCGCCCTTGGCCGTCATCGTCACGGGCAGGACCAGCCCGGTCACGGTCACCGCACCGACGTCCATCGGGGCCGGGAACGGCTGGCAGCCGGCATCGCGCACACACTGCTCGGTCTTACTGCAACCCGGCGAACACGTAGGGTTCTTGCGCTGCAACAGCACGCAAGGGCCGTCCTTCTCCTGCTCGACCAGCACCTGCAACGCGTCGATGCGGTCGCTGATGTTGCCCGCCACGTAGGCGCCGTACTCGTCGTGCAGCGCCTCGAAGCGACCGACGCGGGTCGCCGCCGGACACGCCTGACCGAGCTGCTGGACCCATGGATCCTGCGCTGTATCGACCGGTTCCACGACTTCACCTGCGTCTGCGTCGCCCGACTCGACCTCGACCGCCACATCCAGTTCCGGCGTCGTGTCCCCGGTCGCGTCACCAACAGCCGTGTCGACAACAGGCGTGGTTCCGTCAGAGGAGTCGCAGCCGGACGCCACTGCGACGGCAAGCACAAAGACCCACAGAATCTTGGGGATGCGAGACATGTACGCTCCGTTGCGCGGTTCGGTCACTGCGCCCAGCCCTGATGTGGCCGCGCCTGCTTGATCCACACCTTGGACACCGTGTCGCCGGGGGCCGTGTCGAACTTGAACTCGACATCCATGGCGTAGAACTTGCCCGGTTTCGCATAGATGGGGGCAAACGCCTCGTGCACCTTCACCAACTGCTTGCCCAGCTCATGCACCTGGTCGACCGTCAGCACGGTCTTTCCAGCACCCACCAGCGAGCTCTGCCCCAGATAGGAAATCGGCTGGCCGGGATAGGCATAGAAATACAGGAACTGCTCGGCCGTCACGCCGTCGCCGGGAGGGCGCACAACCGGCGTGTCCCCCGTCTGGACGTTGATGTAGAAGGCAGGCTGCATCGGGTCGAACAGGTTGTTGGTCAGGGCCACGCCGTTGGCGTCCTCGGTGGGAAAGCCGCGGTGCACCAACAGCGCCATCGCCACCTGGTCGTTGGGAATGCCTCGCCACGCCCGCTCTTCAAACGCCCGGTCGTTCCACAGGCTGGCAAACACCTTGCGCACCTGGTCTTCCAGCGCTGAGGTGGGGTCCGCCGGGTCCCAAGTCTTGGACGTATACAGTCCGGCCCCCGTGAAGCCGTCAAGGTCCTCGGCGTTGGTGCTCGACCGCAACCGCACACGCTGATTCGGAAACTTCTCGTCCAGTCGCGCCCGCAGCGTCTGCAGGAAAGCCGGGTCCAGTGGCGCCGTCAGCACGAATTCCCGCAGCTCTTGCAGCTTGGACTGGTGATAGGCAGGGTCCTGCACGAACTTCGGGTCCGCTTCGAGTGCCGCCACCCTTTCGTACAGGCCGTTCTGCACGGCGAACTGGTGGTAGTAGAACACCGGCACGGCGAACGCGGGCGGCACGGGCAGCGTGGGGATCTGGCACAGCTGTCCGTAGTTGCTGGCCTTTCCGCCAAAGATCGGCGTGTCGGTCGCCGAGACCTGGGTGCAGTCGCGCAGCTCTGTCACGGTCAGGTCCAGGTCGGGCACCTGGACGACACCCGGCTTGTGCGCCTCCCACCACGCGTCGGCTTCGGCCTGCGTCACTTCCTCGATCTGCCAGTCGAAAGCGGTCACGGTCAGCCGTACCCACTTGTTCTGCAAGGACTTCAGCTTGCTGTCGACTTGCGCTCCCACCAGCGCCATGTTCGGCGTGCCGCGGTTCTGCGACAGAACGTTGACGTGTGACAGCGGCGTCTGCAGCTCAGCCGTGATCAGGCCCGCCACGACCGACAGGTCGTTCGGCACCGCGTCCAGCACGGCGACGTCGCGCGGCGTTACCCAGGCCTTCTGCGCTTCGAGATCCTTGACCTGGTAGAACCGCAGCTGACCGACCGCAACCCCAGGATTCAAGGGTTGAAACGACAAGCCCGCGAACAGCTCGGCGGTCGTCACGATCTTGACGCGCTCGGGCAGCAACGGCACCAGCAACGCCACGGCGTCACTGGTCGGGTGAAAGCGCAGCTGCGGGCCGAAGAACGTCGCGGCGACCAGCAGGTCCCACGCACGCACCACCATGTCGGCCGATGCGGTGTCGTAGGGCGCGATCTCATACGCCCACACGCCTGCCCCCTCGTAGAACGTCACCGCGCCCAGCAGGAACCGCCGCGTGGGGCTGAAGTACTCCTGCGCTGAGAACGACGACGCGTCCTTGACCAGCGGCTTGCCCTTGCCCGACAGGTACTTCTGGGCAAAGGCGTAGTGCATCGGATAGGTCTCGGCGTTCAGGAAGTACAGCGCGTCGCTGTCCGCCGTGTCGACGATGGTCTTCGACGACTTCGCACCGGGGATCGCCGCATCGGGAGGACGCCACGCCAGCGCTTCGAAGTCGGCCGGACAGGTCAGCTGGTGGGCAAAGGCAGGCCGCTCTCCCGCGGGAACCGTGCACGCGGGGCCCGAGGTATCACCGCCCGCGTCGGCGTCGGCCGCATCGCCGCCGCCGGAACAGCCCAGCGTCGTCAGCAGGGCGCAACACCAGAGCCAAGTCCCTTTCATGAGCCACAACCTCTCTGCGTGCCTAGGGAAACGCCCGCGGTGCCGTCGGAACACCGACCCGCACCCGCCACAGGCCGATCTTCCAGCCATCCGGCAAGTACAGGCTGTAGGGGTCCCAGCCGCCGCCGGGGCCCCACTGCATGTTGGGCAGGTAGGTCGCCCCGGGGTCGGCGTCGATGATCTTCACGCCCGGCCCCCCCTGCGGTGGGATGCGCCAGACGTCCGCATTGCCGTACTCGCACACGTAGACGTTGCCGCACACGTCAACGCCGATGCCGTCCAACAGCCCGTCGCCGCCCGTGGGGTTCGACCAGACGATGAGCTTGCCGGGCACGCCCGTTGGCGACACGGCCAGACGGTAGATCGACCCGGTGGCGAACGAGCCAATGTACAGATACTTGAATTCCGGGTCGAAGATGACGCCGTTCGGGTTCTGGATGGCGTTGGTCAGCACGGTGTAGTCGCCGGAGTAGGGGTCGATGCGCAGCACGCGTCCCGCATCGTGCTCGGTGACGTAGATGTAGCCCTTCAGATCGACCGTAATCCCATTGGGATACAGCAGCCCCTGCACCAGCACCGTCTGCGACCCGTCCTGATCGAACAGCAGAATCCGCCCCAGCTTGTCGTCGCACACCGCCAGCTTGCCGTTGGGCAGGAACCGCATCCCGGCGCGCTGGTCAACGTTGGGGATCCACAGCTTGCCCTTGCCGCCGGCTTTGGTGCGGTAGAGCGCCGTGTTGTTCGACCCCACCAGATTGCCCAAGTGGTCGAAGGCGAGGTCCTCTGAAGCCACCGCTCCGGGCACGGCTTCCAGCTGGAAGGGTCCCGGCGGCAGGTTGTTGCAGTCGTAGGTCGCCGGCTCCGGCAGGTCCGCGGTGTCCTGACCCGCGTCCACATCGTCGTCGATCTCTGGGGTTACGTCGGTCTCTACGTCCGACTCGTCGGCCAAGTCCGCCACGTCCAGAACGTCTGGGACGTCCGGCCCGACGTCAGACGCATCCGGCTCCACAACATCCATGAGATCAGAGACATCGGCGACATCTTCGACATCCGCGGCCACATCGGTCGGCACTGTGGCGTCGGTGGGCTCGGCCCGATTTCCACACCCGGCGATGACCAGCAGCGCGACCAACGCCCCCATCACCCACCACGAACGCCTGGTCGACCGCCGCCGTACCGCGCCCATCAGCAACAGGGAGAGCAACAGCAACAGGCCGCCGCCGCGCGCTCCGGGCCCGGTCGCTCCTGCCTTGCAGCCGCCGCTGCTGCCTGCCGTATCGCCGCTTGCGTCGGACTTGCAGACACCGGCAGAGCACGCAACCCCCGACGCGCACTCGCCACACGTGCCGCCGCAACCGTCGGGACCACACCCGGGCGTCTTGCACTGCGGCGTGCAGGTGGGCTTGCAAGCAGAGGCCTCGCAGCCGTTGGGACAGGACTGCAAGTACTGGGCGTTTTGGCCACACGAGTCCAGGGTGCATAGCGCCGAGCCGCAGCAGACCCGCTCGTCGCCCGGCACGCACGCACACTGGCCGTCCTGACACTGCTTGCCGCCAAAGCAGCCGCCGCACTCGCCGCCGCAACCGTCCGGCCCGCACTCCAGACCAAGGCACTTGGGCTCGCAGCTGCCAGGACAGGCCTTGACGAGTTTGCCCGAAGGGTCCGCCTCGCCCGTGGTGCCGCAGTCGTAATGCTGGTTGCCGGGGTGCCAGCCGCACCCTCCGGGGGGGGCGCACACCTGCTGCGTCACCTGACCGCCATTGCAGACCTTCAACGTCTGGCCGTCACAGCAGCCCTCTGCCTGCACGCCGTCACAGCCGTTCGCGACGCACTGCCCCTCGTTGCACGCGAAATGTGCAGGACAATCGCCGCAGTCCCCGCCACAGCCATTGTCGCCACACGCTTTGCCTGCGCACTGCGGAAGACAGGCGACACAGGTTCCGTCCTTGCAAAGGGTCCCCTTGTCGCATGGACACTTGCCGCCACAACCGTCGTCGCCGCAGGATGTTCCGTCGCACGTCGTCTTGCAGCACCCCGCGTTGCCAGGACAGGACTCGCAGACGCCCTCGCAGCAGTCGCCGTAGTCCGCGCAAGCGTCGTCGCAGTAGCAATCCTGTCCGCTCTCGTTCTTTACAGGACCACCGCCGCACTGGCCCGCGCAAACTCCTGTCATGCAAGCGTTTCCGACGCAAATCAGGCCCTCGTCGCACTGACCGCACTCGCCACCGCAACCGTCGGATCCGCAAGCCTTGCCCTCGCAATCGGGGACACACTTCTCGCACTGACCGTCGATACACGCGTCCCACTCGCCACACGAGCCGCACTTGCCACCGCAACCGTCCGAACCGCAGGTCTTGCCCTCGCACGTCGGCTGACAGCACTGGTACTGGTGGCAGACCTGACCGCCTTTGCAGCCGCCGCAGTCCACGCCGCAGAAGTTGCCACAGCCCAGACCGTCGCACGTCGGCTTGGCGGGACACGGAGCGCAGGACTGCCCGCACTCGGTCTCGCACGCTTCGGCGCAGAACGCGTCCCAAGCCAGCGTGCAGCAAAAGGGATGCTTGGTGCATACGCACGACTCGCACATGCAGCCCGGGCAGCCGGGCTGGTCGCTGGGAAGGCAGGCTTGCGGCACGGGCAGGCACTGGCTCAGGCCCGGCTCGCACGCGGTGCCGGAAGGGCAGACGCCGCACGAGAAGCCGTTGGGGTCCACGCCGCAGGTCTGTTGGCCGCACTGGGGGACGTAGCACGCGCCGTCGTCCAGACACAGCGCTCCCTTCCCCTCGCACTTGCCACAGAGTCCCGAGCACTTGGCGCTGCAGGCCGCTGCACCGCCCTGACACTCCGCGGGACACGCTGAGCAGGACAGCGGGTGCGTCCCGCTGGGGTCAGCGCCGCCAGTCGTGCCGCAGTCGTAGGTTCCAGCACTGCTGCCGGGGCCAGAGGAAGCCCACCCGCAAGCGGGGAAGGTGCCCGCGCAGTCAATGCAGTACAGGTCGGCTCCAGTGCAATAGAGCAGACGTCCGGTCGCGTCGCAGCACCCGGCGGGGTCGAGCTTGCAGCCACCGACGACCGAGGGTTCCAGCGGCCCCTTGCACGCCTTGGGGCTGCCTTCCGCCGCCGCGACGACTGGCCATGCGCACACGGCGGCAAGACAAGCGACGAGCAGCCAGCGCCAAGCGCGACGGGAGGCCCGCGTGAAGTCGGTGGGGGTCGAGAAGGGCGCGCGACGGGTGGACATGAAACACCGCGAGGGCAAAGGCCAGACCCGCATCCTAATTGGCCGTTCGCGGGGGGGCAAACGCGTTGCGCTGCTTCGGCGCGTTCTCATCGCTCAGTCGGGAAGCGGGCGTTCGGCCACGCGTCGGGCAAAGGCGTGAACGGCCGCGACCTGCTCTGCTGTCTCGATCGAGCCGTGACGAGATTTACGAACAACCTCGATAGCTTCCGCGGCAGATGCTCCGTCAGCGACCAAGCAGGCCGCCAGCACGGTGCCGGTTCGGCCCAAGCCCGCAGCGCAGTGAACGGCGACCGCCCGCCCTGCGCGTTGCTGATCGCCGATCCACGCCACGAGGTCGTCCAGCAGCTCGGGTTCCGGCGCGGCGAAGTCTGCAATCGGAGCGTGGCGGGAGGTCAGCCCTGCCGCCTCGAGCTCGCGCGGGTCCAGCGGCGTCTCCGTCAGACTGAGCAGGGCCTCAATACCCACGCGGCGCAGCTCGGCAAGGTCCTCCCTCAAGTCTGGACCCGGCCGTGCCACGCCGGCGAGCAGGCGCGTCTGGAGATAGGAGAAGTTGCGCAGCATTCGATCCCCGTCCCCCCTGCCTGAATAGGGGCCTCAGGGGGATTCCTCTCACGTTTTTGCTCGAAATGCCACGCTCGAGAACCCCAAAGCGAATAGCTCAATGCTTACAGTTCTTCCGGGTTTGTCCATTGACCAGCGCCCCGTGGACCTTCACCCTAGTCTCTGAGTTCGTGGTCGCCCGGCTCAGGGCGCCGACTGGAGTCTGCGCGAAGCGACTGCGGAGCAGTTGTGACGCGGAAGCGACGGGAAGACGGCAAGTAAGCAGAAACACTGTGCACTGGGAAGGGAGGGAGAGATGTCGAACGCGACCAAGTGGCTGGGCTCATTTCTGATGGTGGCGATGGCCTGGGCCAGCACGACCGCGCTGGCTGCCGTGCCGTCCAAGACGACCATCGAGGGCGCGCTGGTCAGTACCGGCGGCGGTCCGGTGGCCGACGGCGACTACGCCGTGACCTTCTCCCTGTACAAGGACGCCGTCGGTGGCGCCGCCGTGTGGTCCGAGGGGCCCGTCACCATCGCCGTCGCTTCGGGGTCCTTCACCTACCTGCTGGGAAGCGCCACGGTGCTTTCCCA
>CAJBNH010000131.1 GCA_903955385.1 uncultured Myxococcales bacterium
AGAGATGCAAACGTCGCGTACGGGCTCAGGTCCGGCGTGCCGCTCAGGTCGCCGTAGGACCCGGTCGTCGCCACCGATGCGAGAGATGCAAACGTCGCGTACGGGCTCAGGTCCGGCGCGCCGCTCAGGTCACCGTAGGAACCCGTGGTCGCCACCGACGCAAGAGAGGCGATGGTGGCGTACGGGCTCAAGTCCGGCGTGCCGCTGAGGTCACCGTAGGAGCCGGTGGTCGCGACCGACGCGAGCGAGGCGATGGTCGCGTACGGGCTCAAGTCCGGCGTGTCGCTCAGGTCACCGTAGGAGCCCGTGGTCGCCACCGACGCAAGAGAAGCGATGGTCGCAAACGGGCTCAGGTCCGGCGTGCCCTCGAGGTCGCCATACGTGCCGCTGGTCGCCACCTTCGCCAACGCGGCCAACTCTGCAAAGGAACTGAGGTCTGGCTTTCCGGCGAGGTCACCGTACTTGCCGCTGGTTGCTACCTTGGCCAGCTCCGCCGACTTGGCAAACGGGGTCAGGTCTGGCTGTCCTGCCAAGTCACCGTAGGCACCGCTGGTCGCCACCTTCGCCAACGATGCCGCCTTGGCAAACGAGGTCAGGTCCGGCCTTCCAGCCAGGTCGCCGTACGCACCGCTGGTCGCCACCTTCGCCAATACAGACAACCTGGCGTAAACATTCAGGTCTGGCAATCCATAGAGATCAACGTACTCTCCTGTGGTCGCCACCGTCGACAGCTCGTCCAGCACAGCAAAGGGCGCCAGCACCGCCGGGTCGATCTGGCCCAACCGGATGCATCCCGAACAGTCCGTGGCCTCGGCCACCGCCGCCCGCAGCGAGAACGGCACCGACCGCAACGGCTGGCGTGGCAGGGCGGGGTCCGACTCGATCTGCAAAGAGAGCCACGGCGTGCCCAGCTTGCCCAAGACCGCGACATCCAGCGCCGTCTTGGAACCCAGCCCATGCTGGAACTGGCCGTTGGACACCTGAACCGCGACGGGGCCCTCAGTCCAAGCAGCAACACCGCCGGACTCGCTGGCGTACAACTGGAACGTGAGGACGTAGGAACCGTCGGACACCGGCCCGCCGCCAGTTGCGCTCAGGAAGCCCTCCACCAGTGTCACGGTAGGCACTGAGGCCTCGGCGCGACCAGACGACACGGTAAGCGCCGCCGCAAGAGCCGAGACTACAAAGGGTAAAGCGCGGCAACTTGCCTTGCGCTGGGAATGAACGGCCATCTCGTCCTCCGACTGTCCCCCCCGTGTCGCGAAACTAGGGACATGGCATCTTAGAGGCCGTCTCACACGAATTCCAAGTGTAAGGCCACATGAGTCTAAACACTTGTTTGCAGATCTTCGCAAAGTTTCAGAAAGAATGGTGCAAATTCCAAGGCGTATCCCCATGGACGACCGTTCGTGGCGATGATCGCACTTGGGTTGCGTGAGCGTGGTTTGGGGCTGATCGGATGCGGGCGATGGTCGATTCAAATGCCTTGACCAAACAGCGACACACACCAGAAGGCCAGGAATCCCGCGAAGATGATGAGGGTGGCGAAGGGCGGCTCCTTCTCCTCGCGGTGGGCCTCGACCAGCAGCTCTTCCGTGACCAGTGACAACAACGCGGCTGCGGAGAACGCGATGATGCGCCAGCCGCCGGTCGTCTCGGACGTGAGCGACAGCCCCAGAAACGGCAGCTCGACCGCCAGCGCCGCAAACACCAGACCCGCCGCAAAGTGCTGGATCAGGCTGCGCGCACCATTGGACGGGCGCCACACCGCCGCCAGCACGCCCCCCGGCAAGGCGACGGCCGCGGGGTCGACATCAAGAGCAACTCGTGGCGAGTCATCGGTGGGCAAGCCTTTGTGAGTGCTGGTGAAAGAAGCTTGTCAGCCCGCTGCTGGCGGCGGCGGAATGATCTTGGGCCGCGGCGGCGACTTGCGCCACAGCCCGCCGGTCGAGAACGCCCGCCAGGCCCATGGCAGCCACCGCAGCAGCGCCCAGACCAGCCACAGCGCCCACAACAGCATCGCAATTCGCCAGGCCAACAGCGGTAGCGAAGCCGCCCACGCCTGCGGGGTCAGGCCGTCCACACGGTCCAGATACCAGCGCAGGTCCTGCCCGCTGGAGCCTCCGCCCGCGACCTGCATGTCCACATCTAGCAACAGGTTGTGGTGGATGGCCCCGTACAGCACCCCCATGGCCGCCAGCGTCAGCAACGCCAGACCCACCTGCGCCGCGTCAAACCGCAGCACCGGCAGCGGCGGCTCTGCCTGCCCGCGCGCACGGCGCCACGTCAGGGCCAGGAACCAGCCGACCACGACCAGGACCAGCGGCACCGGCAGCCACGCCAGACCCAGCGTCAGCAGCAGCCAGTCGCGCGTCTTCAGCGGCGGCCCCTGCACCTGCCCCAGCAGCCCGGCGAAGACCAGCAGGGCCAGCAGGTGACTCCAGAACAGCACCGCCGGACCCCAGTCGGGTCCGCGCGTCCACACCAGCCAGCGGTCGGGCCCCAAGTCGAGGCTGACCTGCACGTTGGCGGCGGGGCCACCCAGATCGACGACGGGGACCGACTCCCGCAGCGACCTCTGCCACGGTTGCTGCCACTTGACCGTGAAGACCTGCTCGCCGGGCTCCAGCGGCAGGCGCAGCTCGCGGCCCTGCGGACGAATCGACGCGGGCGAGCCGCCGACCAGCACCGCCTGAACCTCGGCCCCCTGCGGCAGCGTCAGCTTGCGCCAACCGCCTTGCGACGACCGCACCGTCAGCCCCAGCTCGGCCTGTAGCAGCCGCTGGCCGGGGGTCACGCGGTACTCGACGCGGTCGACCGTCACGGCTTGGCCCGCCGCACCTTCTGGCCGCACGACGGCCACTTGCAACGACTCGCCCGGCCACGGCTGCCACATCGGCCGCAGCGCCGCGTCGCCGGGGTCCCGGGTGTGCACGGGGGGCAGCCCCTGGAACGAGCAGCGCCAAATCGGGCTGCACGACACGCGCCACGTCTCTGTCCAAGGCTCGTCGATGGGGGCGGAAAGCGTCAGGGTCGGCGACACCGGCAATTCACTGGCAAAGCCGGCCTGCGCCTCGTCTCGGCCAAAGGGAACCAGCGCAAAACGCTTGCCATCGGGGCCATTCTCGACCCTGACGCCGTCGGTGATCACACGCTCGCCCTGCAACAGCGGCACCTTGACCAGCGTGGACTGACCAGTCGTCTCGCGGCCGACCAACGTCTCGGTCTGCCACGGCAGGCCCAGCTGCAGGTGGCGGTCGATGGCGAACCAGGGCGGCAGTTCAGGCGCCAAGTCCGCGTCGCCCTTGCCGTTCTCTCCCGCCGCGGTGGCCTTGCGGGTCAGCTGCAGCGCGGCGTCGGGCACGCCGTTCGGGTCCAAGCCGTCGATGGACCAGTCGCCGTCGGGGCTCTCGAACCGCACCAGACGCGGCAGGCTGTTGCTGTCGAGCTGCAGCGTCACGGAATTGCGGCGGACCATCGTGCCCTCCACCGTCACGACGTGACGACCCTGGGGCACGCGCACGACGACCAGGCCCCCCGCTTGCCGCCGCAGCTGCCAGGTCGGCACACCGTCGATGCGAACTTCGCGGATCTGCAACGGATCCTGTGGACCGGGCAGCGCCCATCCGGCGTCGCGCTGGGCGTGGACTTCGGCCTCCAGCGCCACGTTCTGGCCCGCGATCTTCAGGTCGAGGCGGCTGACGACCACGCACGGACCCTCGCACTGCTGCGCCTGCAACAGCCGGGTCTGCAGCTTGTCGAGCAGGTCTGGCGAGGGCGACGGATCGGCCGCGCGCACGGTCGCGGGCGCCAGCACCAGGGTCGCCAGCACGGCCAACAACAGCGTGACGGCAGCGGCAGACGGGGTCGGGGCCGCCGGTGTGTTCCCCAAGGACTGCGACCACTTGCGCAGCCGAGCCGGGTCCAGCAGCCTCAGACCCAGCGCCAGCAGCAGCGCCACCCGCAGCAGCGCAAGCACCAGATTCCAGGTGGGCGAGATCAGCCACAGCGAGATGCGGTGGTCGCGCGACACAGGGCCGCTCCAGCCCAGCTCAAGCGCCGTCCACGTCCATGACGGCACGCCCGGACCGGTCTGCACCACCGCGTTCGGGTCAACTTGCTGCAGCTGCTTCTTGGCCAGCATCGTGTCCGAGACCCGCCGGCTGTACTCCGCCTGGGCCTCTGCCGCCTGCGCCACCGCCTGCTCGGCCCGGTCGGCAAAACCCTTCGACTCTGCTTCGGGTTCTGAAGCTGCCGCCACGCCGGCTTTGGCTCCCATCACGACCGGTACGGGCGCAGCGTCGGCTGCGGGAGCCTCCATCGGCGCGGGCGCGGGTGGGGCTTCGGCCTTCGCGCCGCCGTCCAACGCGAGGAACGTCTCCTCCTGCGGCGGCTGCCACGACTGCAGCGCACCGTGACCGCCCTGGGCGACCTGCGGGTGCAGCCCCTGCCGCAGCTGGTCGCGGGCAAACGGCACCAGCGCGAGCACCAGCAGCACAATCGCTGCGAAATGCCATGCTTGCACCACACGCCGGAACCAGCCGACCGGCAGCACGCGCACCAGCGCCAGCGCCGCCAGCGCCTGCAGCCACAGCCACTCGGGTGCGTCGGACTCGCCGTGCGACAGCGCCAGACCGACCAGCGCGACCAGCCCCCAGCGCCAGCCCAACAGCTTGGCGGTGCCCAACGCCAGCATCAGCACGAAAAAGAAGTCGAACAAGGTCCAAGAGTTCAGCCAAGTCTCCGGCATCTGGTCCACGCCCGACGCGGCCAGCAGCTGCCAGCCCGGCGGCAAGTGCAGCGTCGTCTTCAGGCTGTTGGCGTCGTGGTCCCAGCCGACGGCGTGCAGCTCGCCCGACCGGTCGGCCAGACGCGAGTCCGCCTGCAGCGACAGCCGGCCCTCCCGCAGCTCGACACCCGCGCGGCCGGTCTTGGGGTCCTTGGTGATCAGGTGCGCCGACCCGGAGTTGGGATCGCCCACCCGACCCAGCACGCCGGGCGCCGCCAGATCCAGCCGCCAGCCCTGGTGCAGCTCGCCCGTCAGTGTGTCGCGCGCCGTCACGCCCTTGCCGTCCAGGTCGAGCCACAGCTGCCGCACCACGTCGATCTTGTCGGGCGCCGGGTCGGTCTCGCCGCGGCGGGTGGCCTTGAGCTGCAGCGTCTGCCCGGGCTCAGCCAGGAAGGTGCGGCCGGTCTTCCAGTCGCCCTCGAGTGTCGTGCGCTCGGGGTCCACCGGCGTCAGACCCGAGAGCTCGACCGACCGCAGCGCCTCTTGCGGCACCCACACCCAAGTCTCCTGTTTCTCAAAGAAATCGCCTTGCAACACGGGAACCTGCACCTGCGTCGCCTCTGCCGCCAGCACCGCCTCGATGTCCACCGTGTGCTGCCCCGGCCTTGCGTGCAGGCGCACCGCACCATCGGCCCCGACCTGCACCGGCAGCCCGTCCGACACCGACACCGGCCGCGCACCGGCCAGCAGCACCGGCCCCAGCACCACGTCGCGCGCGCGCCCGGACACGCGCAGCGTCAGGCGCGTCGTCACCCGCAGTGGCACGGTGTCCCGCAGGCGTCGCGCCACCGATACAGTCAAGGTATCGACTTCATTGGCCTCGCCCACACCATCCTTGCGCAGGAACAGCCGCCCCCCGCCGTCGCGCCGCACGGGTTCCACCCCTTGCCCGTCCAGCAACAGCCGCACGACGCCGACGGGATCGGGAACGGCCAGTACCTCAGGCGCAGTAGCCCAAGGCCAGCGGCCGGTGACACGGTGCAGCCCTGCGCCGACCTGAACGCCCGGCACCTCGCCGATGGCCTGGACCAGACCCGGCACGCCGTCGACCGACACCTCTTGCGGCCACGCCGTCCTGTCACCCGGCAGGGGCACGGCCAGCGCCCGGTCCACCCAGACGAGCAGCGTGAATTCCCCTTGTTTCGCAGAGATGCGCACCTCGAGTTGTCCCGGCCACACGCAGGCATTCTGGTTGTCGTCGGCGCTTGCGCACACCTCGTTCGGAAAGTCGTACAGCACCCACGGCACCCACGGCGCCAACACCTCGGGCACGGCGGGCGGCGGCGGCAGCGCGTGGGCGGACCCAAGCGTTCCCAGCAGCAGGACGATGGCGAGCAGCGACACGCGAAGGAAACGTGGGGCAGACATGGCGTGGCTCCTGAGGCGGGTGGGCGAACTGCATGGACTTTCCGACGGATGCGGGGGCTTGGCAAGACGCGGATTGGCCGGTGCGAGCTTCCCGGTGTAGGCTCTGTGGACCCCTTCCTCCGCGAGGCCCGTCCTGACCGAGTTGCTCGTCATCCTGTTGCTGGTCCTTGCCAACGGCATCTTCTCTGGCGCCGAGATCGCCGTGATCACGATGCGAAAGACGAGGTTGCGCGAGCTGGCGGAGGAAGGCAGCACCCGCGCCAAGGCCCTGCTGTGGCTGCGGTCGCACCCAGAGCGGTTTCTGGCGACGGTGCAGGTGGCGATCACCGTCATCAGCGCGTCTGCGGCGGCGTTCGGCGGCGCGTCGGTGGCGGCGCGGCTCACGCCGGTCATCGCGCACATCCCGGGTCTGGAGAAGCACGCGGAAGACGTGTCGCTGGCGCTGGTCATCGCGCTGGTGTCCTATCTGTCGCTGGTGCTGGGCGAGCTGGTGCCGAAGTCGCTGGCCTTGCGGTCCAGCGAGGCGTACGCGATGGCGGTGGGCCGACCGCTGCGCTTCATCAGCTCAGTGGCGCGGCCGCTTGCGTGGTTCCTGACGGCGAGCTCCAACGTGGTCCTGCGCCCCTTCGGCGACCGCACCAACTTCACGGAATCGCGTGTCTCGACAGAGGAATTGCAGCAGCTGGTCGACGAGGCCACCCGCGCCGGTGCGCTGGACAGCCACTCGGGCGAGATCGCTTCGCGCGCGCTGGAGTTCGGCGACCTGACCGCCGGTGCCGTGATGGTCCCGCGCAACAAGGTCGACGCCATCGCCCGCGACGCCAACCTGGTCGAGCTGAAGAAGCTGATCATCGACAGCGGCCGCTCGCGCCTGCCGGTATACGAAGATACGCTCGACAACATCGTGGGTTACGTGACGGCGCGGGACCTTGTTGCCGCGATCCTCGACGGCCGTCCCGTCGACGTGGACCACCTGCTGCGCCCGACGCACTTCGTGCCCCGCAGCACCCGCGCCATCGATGTGCTCAAGGACCTGCAGAAGCGGCAGATGCAGCTGGCCATCGTGGTCGACGAGCACGGCGGCGTGTCCGGCATCCTGACGCTGGAGGATCTGGTCGAAGAGCTGGTGGGCGAGATCTTTGCCGAGGACGAAAAGCCCGAGGAGCAGATCCACATGGAAGCCGAAGGGTTGGCGCTGGTCGCCGGCTCGACGCCGATCCGCGACCTGAACCGCGCGCTGGATCTCGACCTGCCTGAGAACGACGAGTGGACGACGCTGGCCGGCCTGTGCACCTCGCTGGCCGGAGGGATCCCGCGCAAGGGCGACCGGCTGCGGGACGAGAGCGGCATCACCTACGAGATCACGTCCGCCACACCGCGCGCCGTGGGCCAGGTGCGGCTGATTCTTCCGGAGCGTGAGAAGCCGGAGAATGGCAGGGCGTGATGCGGGTGGATGCGGGTGTCCGGACTTGACACTTGACACCTTTCAGCGCCCCTCCCCAGCGCTGCCGCGCGTCGCCCATGCACATTCCGTAGTGTTCTCGAAGCGTTCAATGCTTTCGTTGGCGGAATGTGGAGGGGAACTCTCCCGACCGGGCGGCAGCCGGGGAGGGGCGTCGGGGCGGCCCTTCAGCACCTTGCTACTGCACCATGCGCCGCCAAGACCACGCCGGAACGCCATGTGCGCTGCCTTCCGCCTCGCCGCCGTGAATGACGCGCAGGGCCACGTCCATCCCGCGCTGGCGCATCCGTTCGCCCAGCTTGAGCAGCGGGTTGCTCCATTCCGGCTGGACCGTCGCGCCGGACTTCACCTCGACCGCCAAGTGGCGCAGCCCTTCGGTTTGCAGCAGGTCGGCCTCCAACCCCTTGCCATCGCGATAGAACCACCAGCTCGGGCGCACGCCACGGTGCAGGTCGCGCTTGAGCAGTTGGACCGCGACGAAGTTCTCAAACACGGCGCCACGCAGCGGGTGCAGGTCGAGGTCGGCGGCACGGCGCAGGCCCAGAAGCCAGCACAGCAGGCCGGTGTCCCAGAAATAGAGCTTGGGCGACTTCACCTCGCGTGACGTCAGGTTGGCCGCCCAGGGCTGCAATGTGAAGGCGACGTAGGTGGTTTCGAGCACCGACAACCAAGCGCGCGCCGTGTTGTGGGCGATGCCGGCGTCAGCGCCCAGGGCCGAGAGGTTCAGGATCTGCCCGCACCGACCGGCACAGAGGCGCACGAACCGCTCGAAGCCGAACAGGTCGCCGACCCGCAGCACATCGCGCACGTCGCGGTCCAGGTAGGTCGCCACGTAGTCCCCCAGCCACACGTCGGCCGGGATACCGCGGTGCAGCGGGGCCGGGTAACCGCCTTGCAGGGCGAGGTCAAGCCAGCTGCGTGACGCGACCCACTGCGGCGGCAGCTCGTCCAGACCCAGCGGCAGCAGATTGAGCGGCGCCGTCCGTCCGGCAAGCGTTTGCGACACATTCTGCAGAAGCAAGACGTTGTGCGAACCCGTGAGCACCCAGCGGCCGCGCGCCTCGGGGCGGCGGTCGACATCGTCCTGAAGGTAGCTCAGCAGGTCGGGAGCGCGTTGCACCTCATCGAGGATGGCGCCTTCCGGGTATCGGCTCAGCAGTCCCCGAGGGTCGTCGATGGCCTGACGTCGCACGTCCGGGCTCTCCAGCGAGACCCAGGGCAGCTCGGGAAAGGTCATGCGACACAGCGTCGTTTTGCCCGACTGCCGCGGCCCCGTGAGCGTGACGATGGGATACTGCCGGGCGCGCTCGAGCAGCACGGACCGCATCGCCCGAGGCAGGATCGGCAGCGGAGCGCGGTCGGACACGGGGCACCTCGCAACGCCGATCGGCGTTTGGAGTCGTGAGGTTGCGCGTAATGGTGCAATTTGTCAATGCGATTGCCCAAATGCACCGACCCGCGCGGCATCGTCGGCGAATCCAGAGCCCCGCCCTATTGCGCCAACGAAATCACCCACGGCCGCGAAAACCCGCGTCAGGTCTCGATCGCGACCGTCGCGAGTCCCGTCAGCGTTCCGCACGCCGTGCGCCCGACCACGTAGACGCCGATCTGGATGGTGCCCACGCGGAGGACGATGACGTCGGTCAGGTGCGCCGCCAGGATCTTCTTCATCTGCGCGTACTTCACCTGGTCATCGCCCTTCAGCAGCGGCTGGAACCACGTCGTCAGCGTGCGCACCTCGACCGGCGTGCCGGCCGGCAGCTTCAGCAGCGCCAGCAGCTCCGCGGGCGCGACGGCACCCTGGGTCGCAGACGGCCACGAGACGACCTCGAACGGGCGGTCGCTTTCGCTCATGTACAGCAGGCCTTGCAGCGTGGGCGCGATGGCCTGCTGGAAGGCCGCCTGGCAGTCCACGGGCTTGGGGGGCGGCTGGCACTTGCCCAGCTTGCACGTCAGCGTCACCTGGATGGGCTGGGCGATGGGCGCCGACACCGTGACGCGGTAGTTGGGACCCAGCGCGGGAACCAGCAGGATCTTCACGCCCTTGCCGGTCTGCGACGACACCGACTTCCAGCTGCCGCCGAACTGCCGCGTGATGTTGACCGTGAACTTCTGCGACGCCTTGGCGACCACTTGGAAGGTGCCGCCGCCGCTCGCGGCAAACGTCCACGCCACCCCGGTCTTGCCCGCCTTGGCGATGGCCGTCTGGCCGAACGCAAGCGAGGCGGTCAGGGCGCCCGACGTGGTCTCCCACTCGCTCGAGGCACCGGATTCGGGGGGCAGATCGGCGGCGCAGGCGGTCGTCAGCAGCAGAGCGAGCACCAGGACGCGGCAGAGCATGGGAACCTCCGGGGGCGCGGGGGATAGCAGAAAATGGGGGCGACCAGCCAGGGCCGCAGCGAGATCCGCGCAGCGAGGTGGGGTTGCATGGCCCGTGCCAACATTCAGGTGCTTGAATCTATGGATGTTCTTGCAATGGTGCCGGTCTCGGCGCCGGTCTCGAGACGGGGGTGAGACCGGTCTCGAGATGCTGGCAAGGCGGGCAACCCCACACGCGACGTTGCTTCCGCACCCACTTCTGCGGGATGCTTCGCCTCGCCCCCCCCAATCGACCGACCCGCTGGCCCTGTTTCCGAGGAGGCCCGATGCCCCGCTTTGCCGCCGCCGCCCTGACCCTTCTTCTGCTGCACGTCTGGACGCGGCCCGCGCTGGCTGAGACGCCTGCCGCCGACCTGCCTGCTGCCGCAACAGCGACGGCTGCGACGCCTGAAAGCGACCGTGCGCTGCTGCTTCCCCTGTTGGACACGCTTGGGGCCGCTCCCCGTGACCGCGCTGCACGGGTGGCGCACCTTCTGGACAGCCACGACGTGCGAGCCGTTGGCCCCTTGCGTTATGCGGCCTTGCACGACCCGATGGACGACGTCGTCGACGCCGCCGTCCGCGCGCTGGGCGCCATCGAGGCCCCCGCCGCGCTGCGCGCCCTGCGGGATATCGCTGTCGGAACAGAGGGTTCGACCCCTCGCGATCTGGCCCTGGACGTGATGAGCCGCAGCAAGCTCACGCTTGGTCGCGACCTGGTGTACGAGATCGCGCGCTCGACCGACCACCCCGACGAGGTCCGCCGCACGGCACTGGAGGTCCTGACACGCGACCACCCCGACTTTCTGGCCACCAAGCCGTCGCTGCAGCTGGGCGGGTCGGCGCTGGTGTCCACGTTGGGCGGTGCGTACTTCGGCGGCTTCGCGCTCGCCTCGGTCGGCGACTTGGCCGGCAGCAACGGGGCGGGGGCCATCGGCTGGGTCGCGGGGTCGATCGCCGGGGCCGGGGCCGGCTACATCTTCGGTCGCCAGCTGTCGAATGCGAGGCAGCAGTACTACATGAGCGCGATGGGCTGGGGCGCGCTGTCGGGCACGCTGGCCGCCCGCGCGCTGGTGCAGCCCCAGTACATCACGGACGCGTGGGGCAACCGAGTCCCGCAGGACAGCCCGTCGCTGCAGCGCACCGAGGCAGGTCTGTCGCTGGTGGGCGAGCTTGGCGGTCTGGCGCTGGCCGGGCTGGCCGTCGACCGGCTGAACTTCACGAGCTCGGACGTGCTGGTGGCCGACCTGACCGGCGTGGCGATGACGGTGGGCACGGCGGGTGCGCTGCTGCTGATGGACCCGACCGAGGACGACCGGCCGGGCTACGGCATCGCCTTGGCGGGCGCGCTGATGGGCGTGGGCCTGGGCGTGACCACGGCACAGCAGCTGCGGTTCGACTCGGGCGACGTGGCGCTGACGCTGCTGGGCACCGGCGAGGGCATGTACTTCGGCTCCTTCCTTGCGGATCGCTTCGTCAGCGGGCGGGCCAACGGCGGGCTGTGGTTGGGGGCCGGTCTGGGCGCGCTGGGCACCGGCGTGGCGGCGCAGTTTACCGACGTGACGGTGTCCAACGCCTTCGAGATGCTGCTGTTTTCCAGCTATGCCAAGACCCTGGGCGCAGGCGCGGCGATCCTAGCCGATGCCGAAGGCGACACGGTGACCGACGTACATCTGGCGGTGGGCGCGGCCGGCCTGCTGGCGGGCGGGTGGCTGTCGAGCCAGACGGACTATCAGGGCGGCGACCGCGCCATCGTTCCCATCGCGACGGCGCTGGGTGCGTGGCATGGCGCGCTGGTGGGTGGTCTCCTGGCCCAAAACGACTGGACCGACGATGGCAACGGCGTGGGCGGCCTGACGCTGACCAGCCTATCCGTGTTTGGCTTGAGCGGACTCGCCCTTGCGCAAGTGACGGACTTCGACAATCTGCAGGTGACCATGGGCAGTTCCGGCGCAGTCTGGGGCGCTTGGCTGGCCGGTTGGGGTTTGACTGTGCCGGGCGAGCACGTCGACTTCAACACGGCGATGGTGACGCTGCTCGTCGGCACCGACGTCGGTCTGGCCGCGACGTCGCTGCTGATCTCGCCGGTGGGCGGCATGGACCCGCGCGTGCTGGCCGGCGCGAACTTCGGCGGGTTGACCGGTGCCGCGATGTTCTCGTTGGTGGGCGCGATGTTCTCGACCGATACAACCACCGTGATCAAGGCCAATCTGGCGGGTACGGTGATCGGTCTGGTGACCGGTGGCATCCTGGCCCACGCAGTGATGAAGGACGAGCCGCCCACCGCGGCCGACGCCGACGGTCCCACGTGGCTGCCCGCCTGGGTGCGCAACCCCATCAAGACCGTGCAGTTTGCGCCGCGCTTGGACCCCGCCGGTCGCTTCGACGGCATGACGATGAACGCGGTGCTGGACGTGTTCGACGCGCGCTGACTTGCGGCGCTACCGACCGACCTCGCCCAGCTCGACCCACGCGTGGTCGTTCTGGATGATGAAGGGGCGACCCTCGAAGCGCAGCCCTCCCTTGCCGTCGTGGCGCACGATCAGCACCCGGCCCATGCCCCAGCCCATCGGTCCACGGCTGTAGTAGTTGGCAAACAGCTTGTACGGGAAGGCCTTGGGCGACTCGACGGTAAAGCACTCGGGGCCATAGCCGGTCGTGACGTCGGCATAGAGCTCGCCGCCTGAGGGCATCTGCTTGCTGCGGAAGCTGGCGTGGCCGTTCCTGGCGTCGAACAGGTGGAAGTCCACGTCGTTGGCGTCCGTCTCCCACGTCAGCAGGAAGCGCAAGCTGGTCTCGGTCGGGACCTGAATGCCGTTTTGCGACAGGCGCTGGCGAATCTCGGCGTCGCGCTTGGGCTCTTGGGCCAGCCACGCGGCCGCGATCAACCCAGCCTGTTCCTTGAGGATTCGCTCGATCTCCGGGAAGTTGCCCTCGCGGCGGTGCTCGCCCACGCCCTTGATCAGCAGGTCCACCGCCTCGCCGTACTGCCCCGCGCGGGCCAGCGCCCAACCGGCCATCACGAACACCGACGGGTTGTCCGGGCGCTGCTTCAACGCCTTGCGATAGGTGTCCAACGCCAGCACCGAGCCGTCCTTGCCCAGACCTTCCAGCAAGTTGCCGGCGAACCGCCGCAGGTCGGCGCGCGACGGGAACAGGTCGATGATCGCACCGTACGCCCGCGCCGCCTGCTGCGGCTGCCCCGATGCCAGCAGCGCCCGGCCCAGGGCCGCCAGCGCCAGCACGTCGCCCGGGTCTTCCGTCCGCCACTTCCACGCCTCGGCCAGCGCCGCGGCCGTGCGCTTCTCCCTGAGATCGGTCGAGATCTTCAGCAGCCGCCCCGACAGCGCCGGGTTGTCCTTCAGCGCTTTGCGGATCTCGGCCAGGCCCTCGCCGTCGTTGCGGTCGTCGTCGCCCAGGATGGCCAGCACGCCGTTTTGCTCGACGTCGCGTCGCGCAACCGCTCGACGCCGGTCGGCCAGCTCCTGACCGCCGCCGCCAAAGCCAGCGCGTCCCGATCCGAGGCCGATGCGCCCGGCGCCTCCCGACGGCACTGTGCCCAGCTGGTCCGCCAGCCCACCCCCGCCGCCGCCCGGGCCGGTGCCGCGGAAGCCCATCGCGTTGCCGATCTCTCCGGCGGCGGTGGGCTCGGGCATCGCCTCTTCGGCAAACAGGCGGCTGACGGAAGGCGCCGACTTGGCCATCGGTGCGGCGGCTTCTGGTGCGGGCGCCGCCGGAGCCTCGCTCGGCATCGGCTGGTCGGCCGCCACGGCTCGGTCCTCAGGGGCTTCGTCACGCTTGCCTTCATCGCCGTCGCCCCCGAACGCCTTCTCCTCCTTCTCCGCAGTCTCTGCCGTCTTGTCGCCGGTCGAATTCGCCATCTGCAGCGCGGCAAACGAGTCGGTGCGCGGCGACAGCACGGCCGCGCCTTCGGGCGACACGGTCAGGATCTCGGCCAGCGCCTTGCGGTCGATGCCGTAACGCTCGTAGTCGTATTCGGTTTCCAGCACCAGCAACGCCGTTCCGGGCGACAGCACCCGGTGCTTGACCGACAGGTCGATCGCCTGCTTCTCGAACGCCGCGCGCAGGTCGGGGTCGCCTTCCGCGCTCCTTGCCGTCAGCAGGCCGATGCGCGCGCCGATCCACGCCCGCTCGAGCAACGGCCGCGCCGCGGTCGTCACGTTGGGCTTGACGGTCTGCTGCACGCCGCCCGACAGCAGGATCTCGAAGGGCTTGCCCTCCGGCAGATCCGCATACACCAGCCGCGCCTGCCCCGGCTGCAACCCCTCGATCCTGTTCGGCCACACCCACGCCGCGCCGGGCACCTGCACGTCGATCGCCTTCCAGACCGCCAGACCCAGCGGCTCGAGATCCTCGACCGAATCGAACGCGCCAACGGCCACGCCATCGCTCGCAAGTCCGCCCCGCGTCACCGCTTCCAGCACGTTCGCGTCGCGCGCCGCCATGGTCGCCACCGAGTCCAGGCGCACCACGCCCGCCGCTCCCAACGCCGCCACGCGCTTGCGCAGGCCGTCCAGCTCCTCGTCACCCGCAGTGACCACGCCGTCGCCAACCAGCACCACGCGCGCCGCACCCTTGCCGCCCTGCAGCAGCGCCGGCACCGCGTCGAGGGCCGAACCCAGGTCCGACGCACCCAACGCCGCACGCGTCAACAGCTTCTGAACCTGCACTGGACCCCAGCCGGCCGGCGCACCGCGAAAGATGACCTCGGTCGTCTGGTCAAACGCCACCACCGCCACTTCCTGCGCACCGTGGGCCGCGGCAAAGCGCACCAGCTCGGCCAACCGCTCGATCCGCTTCGTGAACCCGGGAGCCTGCGACGCCGACGTGTCGAACAGCACCACCAACCGCTCGAACCCCTGCGCGGCCGCCTGGCTGCCCAGCTGCACGCGCGCCAGAGCCAGATTGCCGTTGCGCAGACCGGTCCACGGCGACTTCAGGAAGGCGGGGTGCACCAGAAAGTCGACGGCGGGCTGAAAGTCGCGCTGCTCGACCTCGACCACCTGCACGTTGCCCACCTTGGCGCCCAGCGAACCGGCCGCCACCTGCGGACCGGCCGCATCGCCCGCCCGCAGGTACACGCGAATCGACAGCTCGCCCAGCTGCGGCAACCCCGCCAACGGCAAGGCGTAACTGGCGCGCGGGTCGACCAGCTCTTGCGAGAACGACAGGATCAGCTCCTTGTCCGCGTTGGGCTCGATGGGAAACACGCGGGCGGCAAAGGTGTTGCCGGCATCCTGCTCCAGCAGCGCGGGGTCCTGGCGGCGGTGCAGAAAGTCCTCGTACACCTGTTGCGCCTTGCGGCGTTCGACGACCTCGCCCTCCATCCAGCCGCCCGGATTCTTCATGGCAAAGCGCGACACCGCCGCGCCCGTCGGCAGCGTGATCGAGAACCGCCCTTCGCGCCTGCGGTCTTCGGGGTTGTGGAAGGTCAGGTGCAGCTCGGTAAAGGCCAGCGGCCCCTCCAGCACCGCCCGCGCCGACAGCTTCTGCAGCACCAGACCTGAGCCGTCGCTGCCCGTCAGGGCGATGGGCACCGGCAAGTCGCGAGCCACCTGGGCGCGGGGGGATTTCTCCTGGAAGGCCGAGGCGTTGGACAGCTCGGTCGGCGCCGCCGCCTGGGTCGCCGTCACGCCGTCGGGCAGTGGAGCGGCGGGGGCGAGCGCGGACGGCGTGCCCGCGTCAGGACCCGGGGCAGGCGTGCGGTTGCAGCCCCAGCACGCGGCGGCAACCAGGACAGACAGGGCGATGGGGGCGATCCGGGCACGCATGACGCACTCCTTGAGCCGCAACAACAGGCGGCACGAGCAGAAGCTGGGACGCGGCAAGTCGGAATTCGATCTGGCGCAGACGGTGCAAAGGCGGGTGTGCCTCTGCTGCCATTCGCAGTCAAGCCCGCCTTGACGGGGGGTTGGCGCAGGCGTAGAGGGTCGTGCAGGCCCGTCGCGCGCTCCCAAGGCTGCAGACGGTACAACGGGGGACAGCCATGAAGCAGATGAAGATGCTGTACGAGACGCAGCACGTGAAGTTCTACATCGATGAGAGTGTTCCCTGTCTGGTCAACGAGTGGCGCGGCTACATCACGAGCACGTTGTTTCGGGAGTACATCCTCCAGCTTGTCGAATTGTTGAAGGACAACCGCACCAAGTACCTGCAGCTCAACTTGCTGGCCGACACCCTCAAGTTGGAGGTGCTCTCTCCCCTGGACGTCGAGTGGGTGACCCAGAACGTCAACCCGCTGTATCTCGAGAATGGCGCCGCATTTGAGGCTTTTCTCGTCCCGAGCGACAAGTTCGGCGAGATGTCGGTCGATCGCTACATTCGCCAAACGACGAAGCACGGTGAGTTTGCGGTCCAGATGTTCGACTCGCTGGACAACGCCAAAGCTTGGTTGAGAAGTCTCTGACCGTTCGACCGGTCGTGCATCGCGGGGTCGACCACTCGGCGGGCTGCGCAACGGCGGGTTCGACAGCCGGCTGGAGGGTGCCAAGGCGATGGCGGCGCTGGCACGGTCGAGGTGCTGGCGGTCGAGGTACCCTGAGGGGGCGGTCCCGACGGATGGGTCGCACCTCCTCCGGGCTGGGCGCGAGCGGTATCTGATGTCGGTATTGCGTGTCGGTATGGCGTGTTCGTGTGTCGCGTCGGAAACCGGGACACCGGCCACTGGAATGCGCCTCACCCCGTCGCTTCGCGACACCCCTCTCCATGCTCGTCCGTTGGACGACATGGAGAGGGGCCGGGCAACGCGAGGCTGGATTCGAGCTCAGCACGGCCCACAGCCAATTCCCCTCTCTACGACGTCCGACGTGCTGCGCCAAGCAGCACAGGGCGAGCGTGGAGGGGTGGCGCCGTCAGGCGACGGGGTGAGGCGCGCCGTTGCCGCCCCGCACCACGCAGGCTACGCTCGTGTTGCCAAAGGAGGATCCCGTGGCGCGCGTGCTGGTCATCGGAGCCGGGGTGGTGGGACTGGCGGTCGCCGACGCGCTGGCAACGCGCGGGCACGACGTCGTCCTGTGCGAACGGCACGCGGCGGTGGGGCAAGAGACGTCCAGTCGCAACAGTGAGGTCCTGCACGCCGGCCTGTACTACCCGCCCGGCAGCCTGAAGGCCCTGCTGTGCGTCGAAGGGCGCGAGCGGCTGGTCTCGTTCTGCCGCACCGAAGGGGTCGCCCACCAGTGGATCGGCAAGGCCATCGTCGCCACCGACACCGAAGAACTTCCCGAATTGGCGGCGATTCAGACCCGCGCCGTTGCCTGCGGGGCGGTGCCGCTGCAGCCGATGACCCGGGCCGAGTTGGCGCGCCGCCTGCCCCAGGTCCGCGCGGTGGCCGGGCTGTGGTCGCCGGGGACGGGCATCGTCGACAGCCACGGTCTGATGCAGCGGCTGCTGGCCCGCTTGCTGCGCCAGGACGGTGTGTTGCTGCTGGGGCGCGAGGTGGTCGAGGCCGAGCTGGTGCCAAGCGGCGGCTTCCGCGTGACGCTGCAGGGCGCCGCCGGGCGTGAGGTCGACCGCTTTGACGCCGTGGTCAACGCTGCAGGACTGCTAGCGGATCGCGTGGCCCGGCTGATGGCCCCCGACCCGAAGGCGGTGCCGGACGTGATCCCGGTCAAGGGCAGCTGGTTCGCGCTCGCGGGTCCGACACCGGCCGACGCGCTGGTCTATCCCGTGCCCGCGCCGCACCTGCTGGGGCTGGGCGTGCACCTGACGGTCGATCGGACGGGCCGGGCGCGGCTGGGGCCCGACACGCAACCTGCTACGTCGTTGGAGGATTTGCGCGTGGATCCCAGCCGGGCGGCGGCCTTCCTGGCGTCGGCCCAGCGCTACCTGCCCGGTCTGCGGCTGCAGGACCTGCGCCCCGACACGGCCGGCCTGCGCCCCAAGCTCGCGGTGGACCGTTTTGCCGATTTCGTCGTCGACGAGCGCACTTCCTGGGGACGTCCGGGGTGGATCGACCTGCTGGGCATCGAGTCGCCGGGGCTGACCGCGAGTCTGGCGATCGGCGCGCGCGTGTCGGCGATGGTGTAGGTCGCCGTCCGTTGCGCGAAACGGCAGCAACTCGGGCGGCGGCGTGAGCATTCGGGCCGCCGCACGCGATCGCTACGGCTTGATGAAGAGCTCGACCCGACGGTTCTTGGCCCGCCCCGACTCCGTTTCGTTCTTGGCCACGGGCCGCGAGCTGCCGAACCCGGCCGCCTGGAACTTCACGTCCGCGCCCACGCCCGCCTTGCCGAGCGCCGTGACCACCGAGTCCGCCCGCTGCTTCGACAATTTGTTGTTGGCTTCGTCCGCGCCGACGTTGTCCGTGTGGCCTTCGACGCGCACCGTGCAGCCGGGATAGGCCTTGATGACCTCGGCCAGCGCGGTCATCGCGCCCTTGGCGGCGGGCTTCAGGTCCCACTTGGCGCTGTCGAACAGGATGGCCGCGTCCAGCTCGACCTTGATGCCTTCAGGCGTCGCCACCGCCTTGACCTTGTTCAGCGCGGCCGACAGGCCCGATGCGAAGTCGCCCATCGCGAAGATGCGCTCGTCCTTGCCCGCCGGCGTGACCCACAACTGGATGCCCAGCTGCTGCGCGGGTCCTTGGAAGAACCAGACCTTCATCGTGTGGGGGCCGGCCTTCAGGTCAGTGTCGCCCTGTACGCTTTGGGTCGCGTGCACGCCGTCGTTGGCGATGACTTCCTTGCCGTCGATCCACAGCATCGAGCCGTCGTCCGACTCCATGCGCCACGTGAAAGCGCCGTCCTTGGGCACCTGAAACGTGCCGGTGTACACCAGACCGAACCACTCGAAGCGGTCCGAAACCCCGGGGAAGCCCTCCGTGAAGTCGCGAATGGGCACGTCGAAACGGTCGGTGTACAGCGTCCCTTGGATCTTGCGCTGGGCCAGATCCGCCGGCATCCCTTCGTCCTCCTCGGTCAGGTAGTACAGCGACCCCTTGAGGTTGAAGAGGCCCGGTTCCTTGCTGCCAAGACCCGCCTGGGGCGGTGCGGCGAACACGGAACCGGCAAACAGCAGCATCGACAAGAACAGCATCAGGACTCGCATCACGGCTTCCCCCCTTGTAGAAAAATGCCATCGCCAAACGTTGCGCCGACCGGACAGTGGTCTGACCCTGTCACACTTGCGGCGATGAAAGCGCGCTGGAGATGCGGCATCGCGCCTTGCGAGGCAAGGACATAGTCCAAACGCCAACCGATGTTCTTGGCCCTGACGCCAAAGCGCTGGCTCCACCACGAGTAATGCCCCGATTCATCGGGGTGCTGGTGGCGGAAGGTGTCGGTCCAGCCGTTGCCCAGCCAGCGATCGAGTTCGGCGCGCTCGTGGGGCAGAAAGCCGCTGGTGCCGACGTTGGCCTTGGGGCGCGCCAAGTCGATCTCGCGGTGCGCGGTGTTGAAGTCGCCCACCACCAGCACCGGCTCGCCGGCCGCCCGCAGCGGTTCCAGCCGGTCGAACAACCGCTGGTAGAACGCAAGCTTGTACGGCACCCGGTCGTTGCTGCGCTTGCCGTCGGGCAGCGTGCTGCCGTTGCCGTTGGGAAAGTAGCCGTTGGCGACGGTCAGGCGCCCCAAGCGGACCGTCAGCAGCCGCCCCTCGTCATCGAACTCCGCAGCGTCCATGCCGATGTGCACGTGATCTGGGGCACGGCGAGCAAAGATGCCGACGCCGCTGTAGCCGGGGCGCTGCGCGGGCGCGAAGTGGGCGTGCCAGCCGGGGGGCTCGCGCAGGGTCGGCTCCAGCTGGTGGGGGTAGGCGCGGACCTCTTGCACCGCCACGAGGTCACCGCCGCAGTCCTGCAGCCAACGCTCGAACCCCTTGGTACCGCACGCGCGCAGGCCGTTGACGTTCCAGGACCAAATCGTGAATTCGCTCATGGTGCAGGGACTTCCGTTCAGGGTCGCGGTGTGGGCGGACGCGGGCGGTGGCGGGTCGCCGCTCCGGCCGCCTCGATCAACGCGCGCTTCTGCGCGACCTGCGCTTGGGCGTCGGCTTGGGCCTTGGCCTCTTCCTGCGTCGATGGCCGCCAGACCGAGGCGACCTGTGCCAGCGCCAGGAAGTTGGCCGCCCCCATCAGGATGTACGCCCAGGACGGGAACTGGACCGCCAGCATCGCGGCCGTGAAGTAAATCAGCGCGCCCCAGAGCATCCTCGCGTTGATGGTCGCGGCCAGCGCGGCAAGGATCAGAAAGAGGATCAGCAGGTCATCGGCCAACGCCTGCGGCAACGGCACCTGCTGCCACCACGCCATCGACCGGTGCGCCGCCAGCACGAACACGCCGGTTGCCAGCAGCTGCACGAACGAGCGATTGGCGCGGTTCTGCAGCAGCACGCGCCGCCCGATCCACACACCGGCGCCGACAAACGCGGCCAGAAAGACGATCGACAGCAAATAGCCCGTGTAGTTCGGGCGGTACAGGCCCATCAGGTCCAGCACGCCAAAGCCCGCAGGCAGCAGCGCCCACACCACGCCAATCGCCACCACGAACTCGGACCGCAGCTTGCCGCCGACCTTGAAGTCCATCTCGTGCTGCAGCTTCTTCAGCTGGACGAACTGCGCCTCATGCTGCTTGAGTCGCTGGGCCAGATTCTCGAGCTCGCGCAACAGGTCCACCGGAGGGTGGCGCATGTCGCCCACCAGCAGCGACGCCGCCCGCAGCTCGCCGTGGTGGATCTCGTAGCGGGCCATGCGCCCCAGCACCGACTCGAGCCCCGCCTCAGCCAGCGCGTTCTGCGGCCACGTGCGCAGCGCCTGCTGGTAGCCGAACCGACACTCGCCGAACAGGTTGTAGACCAGCCCCGCGACCTCGGCAGCCAGACTGACATTGGTCTTTTCGTCCAGCAGCGGGTCGCCCATCGGCCCCAGACCGTCGATCACCTGCGCCAAGGTCTCCTCACGCGAGGCAGCCTCGTGGGCCAGCTGGATCGAGCTGCGGTGGCGCAGAAAGTCGGCCAGCGCCTCACGAAATGCCCGTGCCGTCTGCGGACGCTGGCGCGGGTCGCGGTGGCAGGTGCGGTTGCACAGCTCGGCCAGCTCAGTCGGCACTGACAGGTCGTAGGTCGCCGGCTGCGACTGGAAGGCCAGGTACATCACGGCGAACACGTCTTCGCCCCGGTGGCGCGGCAGACCGGTCAGGATCGTGTGCAGCAGCCCTCCCAGCAGGTAGACGTCGGTGCGCTCGTCCAGACCGTCCAAGGTGCCGGAAATCATCTCTGGGGCCATGTAGGCAGGCGTACCGGCCACACCGCGGAATTCGACGCCCGCAAGGCGCTGGGCCTCGTTGAGATGCAGCGCCACGCCCCAGTCGACGACGTAAACCTCGCCAAAATGGCCGACCATCACATTGTCCGGCTTCAGATCGCGGTGCACGACGCCCTGACTGTGGGCAAACGACATGGCGTTGCACACCTGCATCAGCACGTCCAGCTGCCGCTCCAGCTCGTCGCCGTCCAAACAGGTCGCGCCGGGGGTGCGGTGACCGTAGAGCTGCCCGCTCCAGACCGTGCCCTCGATGCGCTTCATCACCAACACCGGAGAGCCGTCGCGATCCACGCCCAGATCGTACACCGGCACGATATTGGGGTGTTGCAGGACGCCCGTCAGCCTGGCCTCTCGCAGCAGCTCGCGCTGGGTCTCGACGCTGAGCTGGTCGGCCCGCACGGTCTTGACCGCCACCGGACGCGCCAACGCCACCTGGGTCGCCGCGCGCACCACGCCCATGCCGCCGCGGCCAATCTCCTCACCCAATTCGAGCTCGGTGTGCGCCGACGACGACCCCACCGCGATGATCGGCAGCGTCTTCAGGGCGTTCCACTCGGGCGCGCTGACCGGGAGGCTCAGGGGCATTCGCGTCGCGAGCGCCGGCAATCGAACGGTCTCGTCGCTGGCGATGGTCTCCCAGACCTTGGCAAAGGCGGGATCGGGCGCGGCAGGGCGGGGGGAGGAGGTCAAGGCGCGGCTCCAATCAGGACCGGCAAGGATCCCGGGCAATTGCCAACAGGGTAAACCAGCGTCGGCGCGTGGGGAAGCTGATCCGGGCATGGCGGGTTCGCTTCGGGTGCTCTAGGCTCCGCCCGCTGTCCCCCTGCAGGCAAAGGAAAGTCCCCATGTCCGTCTGTCCCCTCAAGTTCGCCCTCGTGCTCGCGCCCCTGCTTGCCATCGTCCTGGTTACCCCGGCCGCCGCGCTGCCACCGGCTGCGGCCAAGCAGCAGGTCACGTTCGCCTTTACAGGCAACGGCTTGGGCGAGGTCGACCCCTGCGGCTGCGCCAACAAGCCGATGGGCGGTCTGGCCCGCCGTGCGCAGACCTGGCAGGACCGCCAGCGCAACCGCTATGCCGCGCTGCTGCTGGACACCGGGGCGACGCTGGCCCCCGGCGCCGACGGCCTGCCCGAGCGGCCGGGCGAGGGCCCTGCGCGCGCCGCGCTGCTGATGGAGACGATGGGCTACATGGGCTACACGGCCCTGCACGTCGCCGCCGTGGATATCTCGATCGGCATGGATCGCCTGAGGAAGTTGGGCAAGCAGCAGAGGGTTCCCCTGTTGTCGACCAACCTGCTGCTGGGCGGCAAGCCGGCGTTCCTGCCAACCCTTGTCAAGCAGGCGGGGCCGTTGAAGGTGGGGGTCTTGGGCCTGTCGCCGCAAAACCCGCCCGGCGCCAAGTACTTGAAGGCCGCCGGTCTGACGGTGCAGGACCCGACGACCGCCGCGCGCAAGGCGGTGGCCGACCTGCGCGGCCAGGGCTGCACGTTCGTGGTGTTGCTGAGCCAGCTGAGCCGTGCCGAAGCCGACAAGCTGGCACGGCAGGTGCCGGGCATCGACCTGGTGCTGGGCTCGAGCGCGATGGAGATGTCCAGCGATCTCGCAGAGCTGGGGCCGACCCTGTTCGCCGACGCCTACCAGAAGGGCCGCACGCTGAACGAGGCGGTGGTCCATGTGCGCGGCAAGGCTCCGCGCTTCGTGGCGGGCGACCGGCGCGGCGGTCTGCAGAAGGAGCAGAAAGAGGTCACGGCCCAGGTGGCCGCCCTGCAGCGCCAGCTCGACGCCCTGCGCACCCAGCCCGCGGCAAAGGCGCAGGCAGCCCGCCCGGCCCTGGAGCAGCAGTTGGCCGCCAAGCGGGCGAAACTGCAGAGGTTGACGCTGGATCTCGACAGCGCACCGCCACTGGCGGCCGACGCGAACACGGTGTCGCTGGAAGTGGTGGGGCTGGAGGTCGGGCTGCCGGACGACCCCGAAGTGGCCAGTCTGGTGACGGCGTACCACAAGAAGTTTCCGAAGCTGGACGGGGGCGAATAGTCGTGAAGCGAGGGTCAAGCAGCCATCAGGCCGCTAGTCGACCTTCGGACCCGCGCCGACCACCACGTGCCCTTGCTCGTCCAGCGGCAAAGTATCGTCGAACCGCGCGTAATCCAGGATGCGCCCGCCGTCCTCGGTCACCGTGATGACGTCGGCGAAGCGCGCGTTCCACACGAGGTCGCGCCAGCTGTAGCCCCAGCGGGCGTGCACCGTCTGCGAGAACGAGTCGTCGATGCCGGTCAGCGACACGAAGAACTCGGCGTTGCAGGCCTCGAGATCCTCGGGCGTCTTGCCCAGCATCGGGCTCCTGTCGTCGATCGGGTGGATGCAGGTGAGCGAAAGCGCGAAGATCGGCGTGTGGTTGCGCACGAGCCCCAAGTCGATGAGCCGCCGCACCCGCTCGCCCTCGTGCGTGGTGTCCCAGACCAGCATCACGACGTGAATGCGCGCCTCGACGATCTGGTTGCCGCGGGCATTGGCGACCCGGAAGATCAGGGAATTCACGCCGTCGCGCCGGCCGATGACCGCCACCTTGGAAAAGACCACGCGCGACGTCGGCTTGGAGAACTTGGCGAACATCAGGCCGGTCGCCATCGAGAAGCCGAGCAAGCCGATGAAGGCCTCGACCGTCACCAGTGTGTTCGCCCACGGACCGACGGGCACGAGCTGGCCGTAGCCGATGGTCGCCATGGTCTGCACGCTGAAGAAGAAGGCGTCGACGAACGACCCGGGGCGCGCGTTTTGAAGATTGGCCCCGCCGACCACGTACAGCGTGGCGAAAAACAGGTTTGCGCCGATGTACGCGGTGCCCAGAGCGCCGACCAGTCTGGGCCACGTCGTCGACAGCAGCAGGTGGTAGAAGTCGGTAAACGGACCCGCGGCCAGGCCGACCCGGCGCACGGTCATGGTGCCGCGGCTGGCCAATCCGGTGCCGCGCGGTGGCTCGGTCTGTCGGTCGGGCGTGGTGGAAGCCATGGCGGTGAGCTCTCGCGCGGCGCAAAAGGGGCGCCGAAGCAGCGAGTTTGTGCGGTGGGGGCTGGCCGGGTCAACCGGAAGCGAGGGTCAGGTATTCACCGTTCACCGTTTCCGGTGACGCGGGAAATGGGAGAAGGTTCATTCCTGACCCTCTCCACACCGCAGAAGTGCCTTGCTGGCGAATCACGCCTCCGGTATGGTCGCGGCCGCGCGATTCTCAGGCGTTGCGCGGGCCCGGCCGGATTCCGGCCGAGGCAACAGGCCCCGCGCACCTCGCCCCAGACGATGCAGGCAGGATGGATTCGGCACTCGCCTACTCGACCTTCGCCATGACGATTGCGCTGGCCGTCTCCCGGCCACGCATCGGTCTGGGCGAACTGCGGATGACTCCTGGCCTCGCTGCGGTGCTGGGGGTGTTCATCCTGCTCGCCACGGGTCTGCTGCCGTTCGGCGAACTGTGGACTTCGGCGCAGGTGCAGTGGCGACCCTTGCTGGCGCTCACCAGTGTCATGGTGATGACAGGTGTGGTCCGCGAAGTCGGCGCTTTCGATCGCGTGGCCCTCAAGCTCGAAGCCCACGCCAGAGGCACCGCGGCCACGCGCGCTTTCGACTTGATCTTCGTCGCCGCCGTGGTGACGCCCACGCTGCTGAACAACGACGCCGCGATCCTGCTGTTGACGCCGATCGCCGTGGTGCTGGCGCGCAAGCTCTACCCGGGCAACGACAAGGTGCTCGAGGCCTTCGTGTTCGCCGTGTTCCTGGCCCCTGGCGTCGCGCCGCTCGTCGTCTCGAACCCGATGAATCTGATCGTCGCCGAGTTCGTCGGGCTTGGCTTCAACGACTATGCCAGGGTGATGGTGCCCATCTCGATCGCCGGAGCGCTCCTCACGTTCGCCATCCTTCGCTTCCACTACCGCCATGCGCTCACCGCTCAGGCGGCGCCCAGCGAGCCGGTGCTGATGCCGGCGCGACATCCCGCTGAGCTTCCGGCGCTGGGAGTTCTGCTCGCCGTCTTCCTGTGCTACCCCATCATGGCGGCACTGGGTGGGCCGATCTGGTCGGTCGCCGCCGTCGGCGCCCTGAGCGCGCTGATCATCGCCAAGCGCCATGCCGTCGCCTCGCCGCGCAAGCTCGCGAGTCACGTCTCTCTCGACATCCTTGCGTTTTTGTGGGGGATCTACCTGGTCGTCGCCGGACTGCGCGGCGTCGGGGTCGTCGAACGCCTGACGAGCCTGTACGACGCGTACGAGGGCGGCCACGGCCTGCACCTGGCCGTCGTCGGCGTGGTTTCAGCCCTTGGATCGGCCATCGCCGACAATCATCCGATGTCGGTGCTGAACATGATGGCCCTGGGCAACCACGAGGGCACCCGGCCGCTGCTTGCCGCGCTCATCGGCGGCGACATCGGCCCTCGGCTGCTGCCCATCGGGTCGCTGGCCGGGCTGCTGTGGCTCGACGTCCTGCGCCGCAAAGGCATCGAGATCGGCATCGGCCGGTTCGCGCGGCTCGGAACGCTGCTGGTGCTCCCCACGCTGGCGTTGTCGCTCTGGATGCTCTGGGTGTCGGATTATATCTGGCATTGACGCCTGACCGGTCGGGTCACTGCTCCCGGTTGCCGACGCTCACACAGGCGTGCCGACTACCTGCCGACGGGTAGACGCAAGCCGCCAAGCCCATCCATCACCACCCTCGCCACCAGCCCCGCCGCGCCCCCCACCTGCCGAAGCCTCGGTGCGCGCTCGACAGTTCACGCACGATTCACACCGCGTCCACACCGCACCGCACCGCTCGCCGCGTGGTCGGGCGACCCTGCCGAGTGTCGGCCACCGCTGGCTGACAGGGGAGGCAAGGATGCGCACGTCGCCCATGGTGCTTGGTATTCAAGGGTTGTGTTGCTTGATGCTGGTGTGCGCCCTGGCAGCGCCGGGTCATGCCCAGGCGGTCGCTGCGGCACGCGTTGTTCGCGGCCTGGTCGTCCGCATCGACGGGCCCGAGTTCGTCGTTGACCTGGGCGCGGCCGCCGGGTTGTCGCCGGGGACACCGCTCGTGCTGTACCGGACGATCCGCGCGCGCCATCCGGTGACGGGCAAAGAGGTGCTGGATCGCTTTCCCATCGGGCAGGCGGTCGCGGCAGAGGTGGCGGAACGGCTGGCAATCCTGCGGCCCGACGCAGCCCTTGCGCGCCTGCTGCAGGTGGGAGACCGCGTCGAGTTCACGATCCAGCCGGTGGTCGCGCCTCAGGTTGTGTCTGGGGGTGAACCGGACGCTGCTGCCCCATCCTCGGGGTCCGATGCCGCCTGTCCTGCCTGCCCGGCTGCCTCGGCGAGCTGCACCCCGGGCGAGGTCCGCCAACCCGACCTGGTCGACGCCGAGGCGACCTATCTGCGCACGCTGGGCAAGCCGCCGGAAGAGCGTGTCCAGCTGTGGCAGCAGTACTTGAAGCGCAACCCTTCGACCTCGCTGCGCAAGGCGGTCGAGACCGAGATCGACGCCATGTCCGTGCTGGTCGCCGACGTCGAGATCTCGCGCGGCGTGTCGGCCGAGTCGGGCGAAGCGAGGCGGCTGGCGCAGACCGTCCACCATGCCGAGCTGCCGCGGTTGAGGGCCGGCGAGTCCGCGTGGCTGGTGTTTGCCGCGGCAGACTGGTCCCAAGTCCAAGACCTGCGGGTGCACTTTCGACGCCAGGGCGAGGGTCCCTATCGCATGAGCCGACCCGAGCCGAGCGGTCGCCTGGCGCGGCGGCTGCGGGTGCCTGCCGACGTCGCGATCGCGCCGGGGTTCGAGTACTTCGTCGAGTTGACGAACCCTCAGGGCAAGGAAATCCGATTGTTCGCGAGCGCTGCCCTGCCGACCGTCGTGGCCATCCACCCCCCCTTGGGCCGCCGACCGACACCGGCCAACCAGCTCACGACCCTGCGCGTCACGGCCGAGCACGTCGACTTCAACCGCTACCGAGGCGACGACGCGCTGTTTGCCGCGGCCATGGACGTGACGTTCCGGTTGGGGACCGACAGCGTGCTGTACGCATTCTCGATGGGATACGGCCTGTTGTCGGGCAGGGGTGGCCGCGTGGCTGAGGTCGACCTGCCTGACACCTTGCACACCAACGGTCCCGACAAGGGCAAGCCGATCCGCAAGGGCGACACCATCGACCCACGGCCGGCGACCTTCAAGCACGCGTTTCTGGGCGGCGAGTGGGCGTTGTCTGAGAACCTGCACGCCCTGACCCGGGTGGTCGTGGGTCTGGACGAGCAGGGGCTGGACACCGGGGTCGAGGTCGCCGCACGCATCGGACCTGAGACGGCGACGAACCTGCAAGTGGGCGCCTCGACCCTGGGCGACATGGGCCGCGCCGCCTTCGTGGCCCTGACGACCAACGTCGTCGACCGCGTGCCGATGACCGGCCTGTTCGAAGTCACCGACCGGCCCGTGGGTGAGGACCTGGGGATCCGCCTGATCTACGAGGCGAATTGGCGGGCCACCGACAACCTTGGCATCACCGGCCGCGTCGGCTACGACCTGCGCACCATCGACCATGCCGGCCCCAGCTTGGGCGGCGGCATCGCGCTGTACTGGTGATCTGCGCCTGGAAACAACAGCCAGGAGCCCGACGGATGCATGGTCCGACAGGCTCCCCGGAGGAACCCATGAAACGAGTACTTCTGCTGGGCGTGTGCTTTCTGGTCGCGACCCCTGCCTGGGCTCAGGAGGTCGAGCTGACCTTGGGCCACCAGCCCCCCGCGACGGCCAAGGCAGACCAACCTCTGCACCTTGACTTCCGGGTCGAGCCGGTCAGCGCGCTCGGGTCGGCCGCGGTCCTGTACCGGGCGCTCAGCGCGACCGAGTGGCAGCGTGCGCCGGTCGAGATGAGCAGCACCGGCACCTGGAGCGCCACCTTGCCTGCCGCCGCGATGGACGACCCCGGCATCGAGTACTGCGTGGTGGCCACCAACACCCAAGGCATCGAATCGCTTCAGTTCGCCAGCCTCGACGCGCCCCACCCGGTGATCGTCCGCGGCGACTTGGCCCGAGAGCGCGAGCGGTCGACGTTGGCCGAGCTCGACGGCTTGCGGTCCGAGCTGCAGGTCGGCGGCGCGTGGGTCGACTACCGTGTGTTCGGCGCGACCGCTGGCAAGGCCGATGACGTGGGCCCGCGCTACACGGACTATCAGGTTCGCTATCGGTACTGGCTGTTGCGCGGAGTCGAGTACATCGAGGCGGGCGTCGGTCGGCTCGACGGTACCGCGGCGTCCGTCCCTGTCGCGTCCTACTTGCCCCCAGTCGAGCCTGCCAAGGCCACGCACGTCGGCTTCCAGCGTGGTTGGACCGAAGTCGGCTTCCGACCTGGCGATTCGGTGGGGCTTGCGGCACGGCTGCTGCTTGGCGCTGACGAGGAGGGGTTTCGCGCCGGTTTGGCGGGCATCCTGCGTCTGGGGCGGCCGCGGCAGACCCGGCTCGAGTTCGAGGCGGGCACAGTGGGCGGCGTGGGCTGGCACTTCGCGACGGCCTTCCACCTGACCACGATCCCGCGGCTACCCGCTTCGTTCGAGGTCGTGCTGAACAACGAGCCGAACGCCGGGTCCGAAGCAGGCGAGATGGCTCGGCTGCGCGTGGGCTGGGAGGCGACGCGCAAGCTGACCTTGGGCGTGGTCGGCAGCTACCAGGGGCGCGACGGCAACGACCACGGTCTGGGCGCCGGGGCCGATGCACTGCTGAGGTTCTGAGCGATGCAGCACCGTGACGTTCGCGGCGGCTCGGGCTATCCTGCCGTGCAGACGACGGTTCTGCCGCAGCTGGACGCCATGCCCACGGTTCTGCTCATCGACGACGACCCGACGCTGCTCGACGCGCTGACGCTTGCCTTCGAGGACGCCGGCTATCGGGTCGAGCTGGCCCACGACGGTCGCGAGGGGCTGCAGCGCGTCGTCGACCGGATGCCCGACGCGGTCGTCAGCGACGTCAACATGCCGGGTCTCGACGGTTTTTCGCTGTGCCGCAAGCTGCGCGAGGCGGGCAACGCCGTTCCCGTGCTGCTGCTGACCGCCCGCAATCACGAGATCGATGAGGCGCTTGGGCTCGAGCTTGGCGCCGACGACTACCTGTCCAAGCCCTTCTCGACGCGCTTGCTGCTGGCCCGGGTGGCGGCCTTGCTGCGTCGCGACCAGATGCGCCGTCGCCAGGAGCCCGAGGCAAGCCCCCTGCTGCAGCAGTCGCTCGAGATCCGCAGCGAGCGTCTGGAGATCCGTTACCGTGGCGAGGCCGTGCCCATGACCGTGTCCGAGTTTCGGCTGGTCGAGGCCATGGCCCGCCGGCCCGGCATCGTCCTGACGCGCGACCGGCTGCTGGATCTGGTGCGGGGCGACGACTCGGTCGTGGCCGAGCGCATCATCGATACCTACGTGCGGCGCGTGAGGCGCAAATTCGAGCTGATCGACGCACAGTTCGACCGCATCGAGACGGTGGTCGGCGCGGGCTATCGCTGGCGGCCCGATGCCTGACCCGACCCGCCCACTGCCCCAGCCGCGGCGCCGAACGCTCGGGATGCTGCGGTCGCTGCGGCTGCGGGCAGTTCTGGTGGTGCTGCTGACTGCGCTGTGGCCGGTGTTTGTGCTGCAGGTCTGGCAAGCGCAAGCGGATCAGGTCGACGTGGGCCGGACGCTGCTGCTTGTGCTGCCCGTGGCGCTCGTCTTGGCGTGGTGGCTCGGGTGGCGCATGGTCCGCCCGGTCGAAAAGCTGCGCGATCAGGTGCTTGCCAAGCTCGACCACGGTCTGGTGGCCGGCGACCTGGACCTGGGCCGTGGCGACGAGTTCGGCGAGCTGGCCGACGCCTTCAACGAGCTGCTGGCCCGCCTGGACGAGCGCGGGCGCGCCAATGAGCGGTTCGCCGCCGAAATCGCCCACGAGATGAAGAATCCCCTGGCGGCCCTGCGCGCAACCGGCGACTCGCTCAGCGCCGGAGCGCAGGACGCCGCGCGTGCCGCTCGCCTGGCCCGGGTGATCCACGACAGCAGCCGACGCTTGGACCAGCTTGTCACCGAGGTGCTGGAGCTCGCCCACGCCGAAGCCACGATGGTCGATGAGCCAAGAGAACCCTTTGATCTCGCGCAGTTGGTCAATGGGTTACTCGACAGTCACGCTCAGGACGAACGCTGGGCCGGCTGCCGGTTCGACTACGCGGGCCCCGTTGCCGCACCCGTTGTCGCGGTGCCGCAGCGGATCGAGACGGCACTGCGCAACCTGCTGGCCAACGCGGCGTCGTTCGCGGGGCCTGCCGGCACGGTGCGGGTGCGCGTCGAGTGGGGCGAGCGCGTGGTGGTTGCGGTCGAGGACGACGGCCCCGGCATCGCAGACGAGCACCTGCCCAAGCTGTTCGACCGCTTCTTCACGACGCGAACGGGCAGGGGCACTGGCTTGGGGCTGACGATGGTGCGCGCGATCGCTGAGGCCCACGGCGGCCAAGTCGAGGCGCAGAACATAGTGCCTCACGGTGCGCGGTTTTCGTTGACGCTCACCCCGATGCACGGGTAGCCCATACCCCCATCGCGCGAAGCTGCGCCGTCACCTCGTCGGCCCACCCGCGATTCGCCAATGGACTCGCGGGGCTGGGGTGCAGCACCTGACCGATCGGCACGTCCAGACCTTGCAGGGCAACCCGCGCGCGCTCCTCTGCGAACCGGCCCACGCCCACCACGCGACTGGGCCGCAGCAGCTCGACCGACTGGCGCAGGGCGTGGTCACAGGCGGCGAACAGCGGCTCTCGCTCTGCCCGCGGCAGCTTGTCCGGTGTCAGGTTGGCGCCACTGTCGACCATGAAGCACAGCGGGCAGTAGTTCGCGACGAAGAACTGCGCGAAGAAGGCCTCGGGCGTGCCGAACCGCTGCTGGGCCCAGCCCCAGACCCGCGCGCCGCTGACCTCGCTGCGCGGGCAGGCCAGCCCCTGAATCGGTCGCTTCGGGTGCTCGATCGCGGGTTTGCCGATCGGCACGTCGCGAATTCCCAGCCAATCGCGCACCGCCGCCACCTCGCCGAACGGCACGCCGGTCTGCGCCATCCCCCACGGCCCCGGATTCATCCCGACCAGCAGCACCCTGCCCTCGCCGCTGCCGTACAGCTCGGCATAGCGTGCAAACGAGGCGAAGGCGTACTGCAGCGGGTCGTAGACGCAAGCGGTGGGAGGACCAAAGCGCAGCGTCTTCAGGTGCTTGCTGAGCTCGGCGGCCGCTGCGGCAATCGGGTGGACCGGGGACATGGCGGGTTCCTGCGTGCGAGAAAGGCAACCGTGCGGGGGGCGAGTCTGCCACGGCACCGCTGGGGGCTGAAGGGGTCAGCGCGGCGAATGGCGGGCGGCATGGGACTCGACGCAGCGACCCATGCAACCTACAGTCTCGCCTGCACAGTTGGGCCCGACTTGGGCAACGGAGAACGCAGATGAAGCACACGACGTGGCTGGCACTCGCGGGGACCGTGACCCTCGCGATGGGACTGTCGGCGGGCAGAGAGGCCGTTGCGGCGATCCCGAACACCGTGCTGGTGGAGGGCGTGCTGCACGCGACGGGAGGCGGAGCCGCGGCGGACGGCGACTACGCCATGACGTTCTCGCTGGTCAAGGGAGCGAACGACACGACGGTGTGGTCTGAGGGGCCGGTGCAAATCAAGGTGGCCAGTGCGGTTTTTGTTCACGCGCTGGGGTCGGCCAAGGCCCTGGACGCCGCGCTGCTGGCCGGCACCGACGCCCTATCGCTGCAGATCCGCATCGGTGAGGACCCCGCCCTGCCCAAGCAACCCCTGAACAGCGCCCTGTTCGCCCTGCGCGCCGGACTGTCCGAGGGGCTCGCTTGCTCCGGCTGCATTACGGCCGCCCAGCTGAACGCAACCGTCATCGACGACCTGATCAAGTCCGGGGCCCTGTCCAAGGCCGCGAAGTCCGGCGACTTTTCCGACCTGATCGGAGGCCCGGACCTGACCCCCTACGCGCTGACGGCCAAGCTGGCCAAGGTCGCTTCGTCGGGTGCCTACGCCGACCTGTTGGGCGTGCCGGACCTGTCCCTCTATGCCAAGGCCACCGCGCTGGCCACCGTGGCCACCAGCGGCAGCTACGCCGACCTCGAAAACCTGCCCATGCTGCCCAAGCTGGGCGCCTCGTGCGGGACCGGTCTGGTGATCAAGGGGCTGAAGGCCGATGGCAGCTACGAGTGCGTGGTCGCCATGGACCCGGCGGCACTGCCCAAGGACGGCCTGGACGAGATCTCGAACGGCTTGCTGTTCAACCAGTTCAACGAAGTCGCGGTCAGCACCAAGACCCCGACCGCCATCCCCGACAACAACCCGGTGGGCATCAGCGACCTGATCGACGTCCCCGATTTCGGCGTCGCTCAGGCCCTCTCGATCACCGCCGAAGTCACCAACAGCGACACCGCCAATCTGGTGATCAACGTCATCGACCCGACCGGCTCCAAGTTCGTGCTGTGGAGCAAGACCGCCAAGGGCACCGCCGTCAAGACCACCTGGCCCACCGACACCAAGACCGCGTCGGGCGACCTGACGACCTGGATCGGCAAGAACCCCAAGGGAAAGTGGTACATCGAGGTCATCGACACGGCGTTTCTGACCAATACCACCGATGGCGAGCTGAAGTCCTGGAGCGTCAACGTCAAGGTGCTCTCGTCGGGCAAGGTCGGACTGAGCGGCGCGCTGCAGCTGAAGAACGCAACCGAGCCGCCGTTTACCTGCACGACCTCGACCACGGGGTCGATCTACTTCGACACCAAGACCAACGCGATCCGCTACTGCTCCGGAGGCTTGTGGCGCAGCGTGGCCGACAGCTGCGGCAACGGCATCCTGGAGTCGTCTGAGGAGTGCGACGACGGCAACAACACCGAGGGCGACACCTGCAGCGCGACGTGCATCGCGGCGGTCGGCTACCTGAAGTCCAAGCCGGGAGCCTCGTGCCTCGACATCCTGACCAAGGGCGCCGCGGCGGGCCTGACGTTGAAGGACGGCGTGGCGTGGATCGACCCCAACGGCGGCGCCGCGACCGATGCCTTCCAGGTGTACTGCGACATGACGACGGACGGCGGCGGCTGGACGCTGGTCGGCAAGGTCCCGGGCCAGGCCTTCAACGGCGACAACGGCGTGCTGGACGGCGCCGACACCGCGCGATGGAAGAACAAGCAGTATGTGGGCAGCATCGCCGACCTGTCCGTCGAACCCGCGCTGGGCCAGACCTACGAGCTGGTGCCGTTCAAGGACTTCCTGCTGCAGGGCCTCAACGACAAGTCCAAGAAGCTGGCGTGGCGCATGGGCGAGACCTTCACCAGCTTGTACACCGTGTTCAACGGCAACGTGCAGCGGCGGGCGACGTCTTTGCTGGTCGGGTCACACAAGACGCTGGACTGGCGCCCCGGATGCGGTACGGGCAACGGCCCGGACGCGACCGGACCGCAGTTCTACGGCTTCAACATCAACTCGGACCTCGACGTGCAGTCCACGCTGTTCAACGGCTACAGCAAGGGCTGGTGCATGGCGCTGGCCGGCTGGGGCCGCGACAACAACGCCACCGACTACACGGGGGGCGGCTTGGGCGTCTCTTGCTACAACAACCACACCCACCAGATGGGCCGCCATTATTGGGGCTACGGCGACGGCTGTGACGCCACCGGGTGGAATGCCCAGAACAACTTCAACAGCTTCTACGGCCACGCGTTCTTCGTTCGCTGACCTCGACCGCGATGTCGGGGCCGGACACGCCCTGCCGAAAACCCGCGGAAATCCGCTCGACGGCCGGGCCGCCGGGATCGTACCCTTTGCTGAAGGAAGCAATTGCCCGTGCGGGCTTGGAGAATCGCGATGAAGCTCGACCTGGGTCGAATCTCTGTCGGACTGTCGGCTTTGACGCTGGCGCTGCTGTTGCCGTCGCTTTCCCAAGCGTCCATCCCGAACACCGTGATCGTCGAGGGCGTGCTGCTCTCGTCGGGTGGCGGGCCGGTGGCAGACGGCGACTATGCCGTGACCTGGTCGCTGACCAAGGGCAAGGGCGGAGCGACGTTGTGGAGCGAGGGCCCGACAACCTCGTCAATCGCCGGCGGCCGATTCGTGCACGTGCTGGGCAGCGACAACGCGTTCACCCCGGCCGTGGTCGCCACCATCGTCGACCACACGAACACGCTGTGGCTCTCGTTCAAGATCGGCAGCGACCCGGCCCTGACACAGCCGTTGCACAGCGTGTTCTTCGCGATGCGCGCTGGGCTGGCCGAGGCGCTGTCGTGTTCGGGCTGCGTGACCGCCGCGCACATGAACGCCAAGTTCGTCGATGATCTTGTCGCCGGCGGCAGCCTGTCCAAGGTCGCCAAGTCGGGCGCGTTCGCCGACCTGTCGGGCGGCCCGGACCTCGGCGGCTATGCCCAGCTGTCCAAGCTGGCGACCGTCGCAACTTCGGGAGATTACGCAGACCTGTTGGGCCTGCCCGACTTGACCGCGTATGCCAAGGTCGTCGCGCTGGCGACCGTCGCCACCAGCAACAGCTACAAGGACCTGGACGACCTGCCCGTGCTGGCCAAGCTGAACGACTCGTGCGGCACCGGTCTGGTCATCAAGGGCCTGAAGGCCGACGGCAGCTATGAATGCGTTGTGGCGATGGATCCCAGCGCGCTGCCCAGCGACGGTCTGGACGAGATCTCGGGCGGTTTGCTGTTCAACCAGTTCCAGGAGGCCGCAGCCAGCACCAAGACCCCCATCGCCGTGCCGGACAACAACCCCGTGGGCATCAGCGACGTGATCGACCTGCCGGACTTCGGCCTGGCGCAGACGTTCAGCATCACGGCAGAGGTGACCAACAGCGACACGGCCAACCTGAAAATTACCGCCATCGACCCCACGGGCACCAAGTTCGTGCTGTGGGACAAGACGGCCAAGGGCTCTGTCGTCAAGACCACTTGGCCTGCGCCGACCAAGACGGTGTCGGGCGACCTGTCGACCTGGATTGGCAAGAACCCCAAAGGAAAATGGTACTTGCAGGTCGTCGACACGGCGTTCCTGAACAACGGCTTCGACGGCCAAATCAAGTCCTGGAGCATTCAGGCGCAAGTGCAGGCGTCGAACAAAGTGGGCGTGGGTGGCAGTCTGGTGCTGAAGAACGCCACCGACCCGCCGCAAGCGTGCACTGCCGCGAATTCGGGTGCGATCTACTTCGACACCAAGGCCCAGGCGATCCGCTACTGCGCGGGCGGCGTGTGGCGCAAGATCGCGGACTCGTGCGGCAACGGCATCCTTGAGCCGACTGAAGAATGCGATGACGGCAACATCCTGGACGGCGACGGCTGCAGCACGACCTGCGTCGCCGCAATCGGCTATGGCAAGACGGTGCCGGGTGCCAGCTGTGCCGACATCCTCACCAAGGCCAAGGCGGCGAGCATCACCCCCAAGGACGGCCTGTTCTGGGTCGACTTGACGGGCGGCGACGTGGTCGACGCGTTCCAGGTGCACTGCGACATGACCCGCGACGGCGGCGGCTGGATGTTGGCGTTGCAGATCGCACCCAGCGGCAGCGTCGACGCAACACTCGGCTTCAACGCTGGCTACTGGACGAACGGGTCGCTGCTCAACCCCACGCTGCCGACGCTGTCGGACATCAACGCCGTCTACGCGACCTTCACCACCTACGCCTCCAGCGACGGCAAGGTCCTGATCGTCGACAAGAAGACCAGCAAGTTCACAACCTTGTCGGTTCCGACGCTGCAGGGCAAGTCGCTGCGCGATCGGTTCGCCACCTTGGGCAAGACCAACTTGACCGTCACCGCCGGCGAGCCCTCGCCGCAAGTGCTGATGGGCTTCCCCGCCGTGTCGGGCCTGTGCGGCTCGAACGCGCCGTGGATGATGAACATGCTCGTCAGTCACTCCGGTACGCGTCTGGGCAATGACGTCGCATCGAACACGCAGACGACGAACAACGTCAGCACTTGGCCTTGCTACAACGGTGAGGCCAGCAACCTGTCGTACAGCGGCTTGGGCGGCACGCTCGAGTCCGGTCGGCAGTGGCAGGACGGCTACGGCTCTGAGGCGCTGAACCGCTACCGCGACGTCGGCGGCAGCGGCGCGGGTTCGCACAACGGCGCGGCGCTGTTCGTACGCTAACCGTCTCGCTCGACGAAATCCCGGCACGCGGAGGTCGCCATGAGGTCGCTGGTCGCCCGTCTGGTCGTGGTCCTTTCTGCTCTGGTCTGGACCGGCTGCTCGTCGTCGAACGGGCAGGCAGGGCTGGCGGCGCCGATCGTGCAGGACGCCCAAGACCTGACGCCCAGCTTTGGCGACACCAAGGACACGGCGGACACCAAGGACGTCGTCGACTCGGTGGAGGTCGCAGACACGGCCGATGGGTCAGACGCGCAAGCGCTGGACCTTGCCCCGGACGTGGCCGAGGTGGATGCCGAGCTCGACGTGCCCAGCGTCGATACGACCCCCTCGATCACGGGCAATCCCATGACGGTGCAGGAGGTTCGCCAGCTCCCCGCGACGGCCGGCTGCACCCAGGACGGCACGCTGACGGTGCTGGAGGGCGTGCTGCTGACGGAGCTGGTCGTCACCGCACCCGCAGAGACCAAGGCAAGTTTGGTCGCCGTGTTCGCGCAGGCCAAGGGCGCAGGACCGTGGAGCGGGCTGCAGCTGGTCAAGATGAAGAAGGACGGCGACGACCCGGCATTCGCGGCGCTGAAGCCCGGCGACGTGATCCACGCCAACGGCAAGGTGCAGACGTACTACTGCATGACCCAGCTGACGGTGGACAAGTGGCAGGCGACCGGGGCAACGCTGAAGCCGGTGGCCGACGTGGTGGCGTTGAACCAGATCGGCGACCAAGCCGCGGCAGCGACGGCCGAGCAGTGGGAAGGCGGTCGCGTCAAAGTGCTGGACGTCGTCGCCAGCGAGACCAACGTGCTGGGCACCGACGGCAAGGGGCATGGCGAGATCTATGTCGGCAAGACGCCTGACGATCTCGCGCTGATGGTGGCGCCGGGCTTCTACAGCACGCCGTTCTCCAGCTACGACACGGTGACCTCGACATGGACCGTCAACATCGCCAAGGGCAAGGCGTGGACCTCGATCGAGGGCGTGGTCGCCTGGTCGTTCGACAAGTCACGGCTGCGGCCGATGGGTGCGCTGGGGATGATCGACGCGCCGTAGGTCGGCGGGGCCGCGAGTGGGGCTTCGGCGACTGCGCCGGCCTCCGACACCCGACAACCCAAGTCAGCTGCGGACGGGCCAACTTCCCTTCCACCGCTATCCGCAAGGGCATCCGCACGGCCGCGGCTCAGTCACGCCGGGATGTGCCGCCAGCCGCGATGCCACGTAGCGCCCCAGCAGACGCACTGCACGGTCGCTCGAGCGAAACACAGGTATCCCGCCCCGCTCGATGCAACGGACCAGCGGGTCGTACAGGGCGCCCGAGTCGACGACGACGACGATGGGTTTGTCGGTCGCCGCGGCCAGTTCCGGCAGGCCCAGGGCCAGACTGTCCGGCCAGGTCAGGCACTCTTGCGGGTCGTCCGAGACCTCGACCGTCGACATGGCGGGTGACAGCGGCACGATGCCCATCACCAGCGCGTCGATGCAGGGGTCGTCCAGCAGCGCCCGGGCACACTCCAGATGCACAACGTCGGGTGCAACCGGCGTGACGTCGAGCGGATTGTGGATCGAGACCAGCGCGTCGATGCGGTGGCGGGCCAGCGAAACCCGCACCTTTTCGCGGGTATGGGCACAGATGCCGGCTGGGGCCAGACGACCGTCTTCGCCGCGCAGGGCGTCGGCCATGCCCACGGCCTCGTAGCCCGCGTTCGACATCATCATCACGCGGTCGCCGCGGACGGTGCGCGAGGCAAAGTGGGCGGCGAGCTCGACCAGCCCCTCGAAGTCCTCGAACGTCTCGGCCACCAGAACACCGGCCGCGCGTGCCAGCTGCCAGGCCACCCGGTAATCGCCCGCGATGGAAGCCGTGTGGCCCGCCGTGGCGCCCTGGCCCTCGGGCGACCGACCACCTTTGTAGAGTACGACCGTCTTGCCGCGCGAGATGGCCGACCGTGCCGCCGCCAGGAAACGCGCTCCGTCGCCCGCGGCAAATCCTTCGGCGTAGACGGCGATGACGTGCACGTCCGCGTCCTGCTGGAAGAATTCGACGTAGTCGCCCAGCGTCAGGTCCATCTGGTTGCCGACGCTGACCAGATAGCGGGCGCCGACCGTGCGGCTCTTGCTCAACCGACTGATGGCGAACGCACCGCTTTGGCTCACCCACGCGACGTTGCGCACGACGGCGTCGATGGCGGGCAACTTGCTCGCGGGGATGAAGGTGGTGTCGTAGTGACCCGGCACGCTCGCGATGCCCAGACTGTTGGGACCGCAAACGACGGGGCCTAGCCACGGGGTGTGGCGCGCTTCCTCGATGCTGTCGACAACCCGCTGCTGCAGGGCCTTGCCGCCCTCTGTCTCGCCCATGCCGCCCGGAATCACGATGATCGACTCGGCCTTGCGCGTGGCCATCAGCTTCTCGAACAGCTCGGGCACCTGCGGCGCCGCCACCGCCAGCACCGCCAGATCCACCGCCTTGGGCAGGTCGGCGGGCTCGGCATAGCACTTCACGCCGTCGATCGACGCGTCGTCGGGCTTCAGCACGCTCAACCTGGACTTGTCCCAGCCGTCGCGCAGCAGGTTGCGCAGGATCACGCGCCCCATGTTCACGTTCTTGGACGACACGCCGGCGACCGCCACCGTCTTGGGCCTGAACATCTTGGCCAGCTTCTGCACGGGACGCGGCGAGGGAGCGGCCGTCGCCGTGGTCAGGCGCGCCAGTCCGTCGACGGGCACCAAGCGACCGGCCGGGTCGACCAGCACGGGATTTAGCTCCAGCTCTTCCAGGGCCACTTCGCCGCCGCCGGCCGTCACGGGCGGAAAGGCCTCGGCCGCCTCGCGCAGAAAGCGCACGACGGGATACCACGCCGACGCATCCAACAGCGCCGTGCTGCCTCGCAATTCTCCCGCCAGGTCGCGGTGGCCCAGCGTGCGCAGGATCTCGCGCACGGCGACCTCTTCGCAGCCCGCACCCAGGGCAAACAGCGCCGTCGACTCGCCGCGCGGCAGCCGGTCGGCCCACAGCTCGGCCTTGACGCCACCCAGACCGACCACGCCGACGAAGCCGAATTCCCGGCTCCACTTCATGCCCACCAACACCTCGGTGCCCAAGCGCGCGCGGTCGTAGACCACCCGGCGTGACAGCAGAACGCCGCGGATGTCAGGCCAGCCGCCGTGCTGGGCAGAGTAGCGCGCGGCCACTTCCCCAGCGAAGGCCTGCAGCCGCGGGCCGTCCAGGGTCGCGCCGTCCAGAAACTGGATGCCCCCCAACTCGGTCTTGTGCAGGATGTCGGGCGACACGATCTTGACGACGACCGGACCCTCGCGAAACGACGCAGGCACCACGAACCGGTCCGTGCTCGGCAGGAACACGTGGTCGGGAGGCTCCAGACCGGCCGGCGTCAGGGCAGCGTAGATCTCGTGCTCGAGCAGGACCTTGCGACCCTCGGCGTGGGCGGCGTGCAGGGCCTCGGTCAGCTTGGCGATGGGGGAGTTCATGCGGCCTCCTGGGGGGGCTTGGGACCGGTCACGGCGCGGGCGGCGGACCGGGGGGCGGTCACGCAGGTGTCGCGACGCGGGACAGGCAGGGCTCGGCGAGCTTCGACAACGCCGCGGCATCCAACGGCATCGCCGCTGTGGCGCCGACCGCCTCATCGATCCGGGCGATGGCGTCGGGGCAGCTGGCGAGTGCCATGCAGGCGATCAGGACAGCTCCGTCCACAGGCTCCGGCCCGAGGTCCAGACGGGCGACGACGCGAGCGGCGTGCAGCGGCACGACCCCGGCATCCACCAGCCGGGCCAGCAGAGCGGCTGCCGTGCGCCCCATGCGAAACGCGACCAGATTGGTATGGACGGTGGCCTCGCCCTTACGCGCGAACAGCTCGGCGATGTGGTGCTCGATGCGCTCGGGCTCCAGCGGCAGCAGCGCGGCGGCGGCCCCCAGCACGACCATGTTCTGGGCGCGGGGCGAGCCGGCTTTGCGGGCCAGTCGCGTGGCGTCCACGCCGATCACGCGGGGCAGCGAGTACAGGGCCTCGTAAAGCCGGTCGGAGTCTGGGTAATTCTTCAGGTTCGCCACGGGCGTCAGGTCGGTGACGATCACGCCAGCGGGCGCCAGCCAGTTGACGTACCGCAGCGCTTCCAGCGGCTCGACCGACAGGATCGCTTCTGCCGCGCCGTCCGGCGGCAGGTCGCACGCGATCTCGCCGTCGGACATCCGCACGAACGCGTGCACCGCGCCGCCGCGCTGCGACATGCCGTGGACCTCGGGTTGCTTGACCTGAAAGCCCGCCGCCACGGCCGCCTGGTCGACCACCGCCGCGATCGACAGAATCCCCTGACCGCCCACCCCGCACAGGACCAGATCGCGCTTCATGGCTTGCCCTCCAGGTTCGCGACCATCCCGGGCAGACCCTGGTGACGTCGATTCTCCTTGATCTGCTTGGCATACGTGACGCAGGCGCGGCTTGCCACGATGACCGACAGGCCCCGGTGCGCCACTTCCTGCCGCAGCAGGGCCACGTTCTGCTCGTGCGCCTTGGGCAGCGGCGACAGCACGTGGATGTGGTCGGGGTTCGCGCCCAAGCCCTTGACCAGCTTGACGATCTTGTCGGTCTCGCCCACCAGCGTCTCTTGCCCGCCCGTCATGGCGACGATGCTGTTGTCCAGGATCATCACCGTCATGTCGGTGTCTTCGCGAATCGCGTCGAGCAGCGGCGGCAGGCCCGAGTGGGTAAACGTCGAGTCGCCCAACACGCACACCACCGGCCACAGCCCGGCGTGCACCACGCCCGACGCCATGCCGATGCTCGCGCCCATGCAGACGCACGACTGGATGCCATTGTGCGGAGCGTAGTAACCCAGCGTATAGCAACCGATATCGCCCATCACCCGTGATCCGGGGTGCTCGGCCATCACCTCGTTCAGGAAGCGGTAGCTGTCGGTGTGCGGGCAACCTTCGCACAGCACCGGGGCCCGCGGCTGCATCACGTTCGCCACGGCAGCCGGCACGTGAACCTTGGCGGCCAGCGGCAATCCGAAAGCGCGCTTGACCTTGTCGGCGTTCAACTCGCCCGCGCGCGGCACCAGACCCGACAGGCGGCCATACACCGGCACCGAGGGGTCGCGACCGATGCCGACCAGCAGGCGCTCGATCAGCGGATAGCCCTCCTCGAACACATACAGCGCGCTGGACGACGCCACCAGCGACCGCAAACTCGCTTCAGGAATCGGATACGCACCGATGTGCAACAGGTTGTAGTCGTTCAGCTTCTCTGCCAGCGCCGCCTTCACGTAGCCGATCGCGATGCCGCTCGCCACGATGCCCGGCCGGCCCTGACCCGTGACGGTCAGTTGGTTGGCGGGGTGCGCCTGGCTCCACGCCTGAAAGTCGACCTGGTGCGCCAGCAGCTCGTCGAAGGCCTTGCGCGCGTTCGAGGGCAGCAGCGTCCACTTCCACGATTCGTCAGTAAACTTCGCCACGTTCTGCGCGCGGCGGGGGCGGGGCGTGACGACGGCGCGGCTGTGGGCCAGACGCGTGGTCAGGCGCAGCATCACGGGCATCTTCAGCCGTTCGGACACGTCGAAGGCGTCGACGGCCATCTCGTACGCCTCTTGCTGGCTCGACGGCTCCAGGCAGGGCACGTTGGCAAAGTCGGCGTAGAACCTCGAGTCCTGCTCGTTCTGCGAGCTATGCATCGACGGGTCGTCCGCCACGGCGATGACAAGCCCACCGTGCGCCCCGGTCAGGGCCGAGTTCAGGAACGGGTCGGCGGCGACGTTCAAGCCCACGTGCTTGAACGACACCAGCGCCCGGCGGCCGGCATACGACATGCCCAACGCCTCTTCCAGCGCGACCTTCTCGTTGGCGGACCAGCGGGCGTGCAGGTGCAGGCCGTCCCTGCGGTCCAACTCGAGGATGGTCTCGAAGATTTCCGTCGACGGCGTGCCGGGATACGCATAGGCAGCGCTGATACCGGCGTCGACTGCGCCGCGCGCCACCGCTTCGGCGCCGAGCAGGATGTCGTGGTTCATGGAACTCCCTGGGGCGCCCTGCGCGCGGTCGCGATGGACCGCCCGGGCATCGGAAGTGGGGGTGTGCGCGCCGACGGGACCTGGGGGAAAGCCCCGGGCGCAAGCGCCCATCCGGCTGCGATCGGCGCGCTGCAAGCCTACGCTGCCGCACCGGTCGTGACAAGGCGCAGCCCCTTGCACGCACTCGTCTTGCGACGTCTGCCGTTGCACGAAAGGCCGCGCAAGTGCTTCAATCCGGCCCCGGCGCCAACCCACTACCGACCGCTGAATTCTCCTCCCCCTCGCGTCCACTTCAGGAGCCTTGCGATGCCCACCCGCTCCCCGCTCGTCGCCCCAATCGTCGGCACGGTTGGCGTCGCCTTGGCGCTGACCCTGATGTGGTGGCTGTCCGGCGTGTTCGTGCCGCTGGGGCTGGGGTTGCTGGTGGCGTTTCTGGTCGCTCCCGCCGTCGAGCGGCTGCAGCGTCTGGTCCGCAGCCGGTCGGTCGCCGCCGCCGTGATCCTGGTGGGGGCGTTTGCTGCGGCGGCCATCGGCGTCACCGCCTCGATTCCCGTTCTGGTGGGCGAGGCTCGGCACCTGCGCCACGCCATCACCGGCGAGACCGTCCGAGGCATCCGTCTGGGCACCGAGACCATCGACTACCGCGACTGGGCGGACCCGGACGGCATCGGCTGGGACAAGGCCGCGCTGCTGACCCAAGCCAAGGACCGGCAAGCCCCCAAGGGCGTGCTGCTGCTGCTGGGCGCACTGCCCGCGCCGGACAAGGACGACCCGGAGCAGACGCTGGCCGACGCGCTGGGCGACCTGGACGGCGACGGCCGCATCGACCCCGGCTACGTCAAGCGAATCCGGGTGTGGGCCGCAGACCGCTCCAGCTGGCTGGGCAACGCGTGGCACAGTCTGGATCGCTCAGGTGTCGTGCGCGAGGCCGAGCGCGCTTGGCGCAAGTCGATGTCACGGGACCAGATTCGCAAGATCCTCAGCGGTTCCGAGACATTGTCAACGGCAAGCGACTACGGCTGGCGCCTGCTCGAGTCGCTGGGCGACCTGTTCTCGACGGCCTTCAGCGTCGCCTTGGGCGTGGTGCTGGTGCCCGTCTACGCCTTCTTCTTCCTGTCCGCGATGCCGCGGTGGCGCGAACGACTGCCCGAGTACCTGCCCTTGCGGCACCGTGAGAAAGGGCTGCGGATCCTGCGCAAGATCCTGCGCGTCATCGCGGGGTTCGTGCGCGGGCGGTTGGTGGTGTGCTCGATCGTGGGTCTGGTCACCGCAATTGGCTGGGCGGCCATGGACGTGCGGGCGGGCTTTCTGTTCGGTCTGCTGGTCGGACTGCTGACCGTCATCCCGTTTGCCAACGTGCTGGCCTTCGTGCCCGTCGTGCTGGTGGCGCTGCTGGACTTTGGCGCCGGCTTGCACGGCGTGGGCTGGCTGGTCGGCGTCGTGGCGGTCTATGTGCTCGGGCAGGCGCTCGAGTCGGTGCTGAACCCGATCATCGTGGGCGATGCGGTGCAGATCGATGTGGTGACGCTGATCGTCGCCCTGCTGATCGGCGGCTCGCTGGCGGGCTTCTTCGGCCTGCTGGTCGCCGTGCCGGTCGCAGCCACACTGCGGATCCTCGCGGACGAACTGGCTTTGCCGGCCTGGCGGGCCTGGGCGGCAGACGGGGCGGTGGCGGTCGAAGTCACGCCGGACGCAGCCCCCGCAGAACACTTGCCTGAGTCGCCGGAAGGGCCCTCTGCGTGACGCCCTCCGGTCCCCCTATTTCTCACAAGGTATTCATGCACTTTCGCACCCTCTGCACCTCGCCGCTGGCCGTTCTGGTGGACGACTTCGCCAGCCCTGACGAGCTGGCCGCCCTGCGCCGTTGGTTCGACGACCCCGCCTTGCGCACCACGGCGGTGGAAGGCGAACACCACAACGAGACCGGCTTTGCCTTCGAGCTGCCCGTCGCCGCCGACCCGGTGGCGCGCGCGCTGACCGACCGGATCGAGGCTCTGGTCGGCTTTCCCGACGCACTGAACCCGGTCGACGGCGGCACACTGCGGATGCGCCGGTACCACCCCGGCGAGCACCACCCACGCCACGACGACGCCTACGACATCGCCGAGCTGCGGCTGTGCGTGACGGCGCTGCTGGTGCTCGATGCGCCCGAGGCGGGGGGCGAGACGCTGTTCCCCGACGCCTCGCCCGGCCCGCTGCGCCTGCAACCCAAGCCCGGGCGGCTGTACCTGTGGCGCAACACGACCGAAGACGGCGAACCCTGGCCGGCGGCCGAGCACTTGGCGTTGCCCGTGGTGCAGGGTCTGAAGACGACGGCCACGCGCTTTCTCTACGCACCCATCACAACCCCGCTGCCCGCTTGGGAGTTTCCGCTGGCTGCGGCGACCGAGCGGCGCGATGCCCACTTGGCGACGCCGGCAGACCGGGGCACGCCGCTGCGCGGGTTGGGGCGTCGGCTGGTGGTGGTCGACGACGGCGTGCCGGCCGAGACGGTGCTGGCCCTGCGCGACGCCGCAGACCTTCGGGGCTTGGCGTGCGTGGTCGTCGACGCCGCCCGCTTCGACTTTGCCGAGCACCGCCGCACCCGCCCGGGCGACCTGCTCTACCGGCCCGCTGTCAGTCAGACCGCCTCGCGCGTCGAGCAGTTCTTGTGGTCACCCGGCGTAGCCGACCTGTACGCGCGGCCGATGGGCGTGTTCTTCGACCCCAACAACGCCTCGATGCTGTTCGACCGCGTGGGGTTGCCGGTGGCGCGCACGTATTGGCCCACCAAAGAGACGTTGCACCTACTGGACCGCTGGGTCGCCGACCTGGGGGGGCTGCCCGTCGTCGTCAAGATCCTGGGCTTTTCCGGCGGCCAAGGGGTGATTCGCGTGGACTCATTGGTCACGCTGCGGTCGCTGCTGGGAGCGTTTCTGGCGCAAGGCAACGCGCCGTTGGTGTGCGCGTACGTGCCAGACGCGGTGCACTGGCGGGTGTTCGTCGTGGGCGAGCGTGCAGTGGGTGGCTATCGCAATGTGCCGGATCAAGGGGACTTTCGCACGTCGGCTAGTGACGACCCCAACGATTACCGGGCCGAGCTGCCGATCGAGGCGTGCGAGATTGCCGTTCGGGCGACCCGTGCGCTGGAATTCGAGCTGGCGGGCGTGGACGTGCTGCAGCATCCCAGCGGGCGGTTCTATCTGCTCGAGGCGAACTTTCCCTGCTATTTCGGGCATGCGCAGGAGAATGGGCAGGACATCGCGGGGGCGATCGTCGACCACCTCTTGGACAAGAGCTTGCGAGGGTGTCAGGACTAGACACCTGACATCTTCACCAGGGACAGACCGAGTGGATGCGAGTGGCCCTTTCCAAATAGCAGCAACGACTTAGACCTTGCCAGCGGCGCCCGATTCCCCGACAAAAGGTGTCAAGTGTCAAGTCCTGACACCCGGCGCTCCCGGCGTCCCGGCGTCACCCGCACCACCACCTTGCCTGGCACGCCGCCCTTCTCTTGCAGCGCAAACGCCTCATGTGCCTGGTCGAGGGAAAATTCCCTTGCGATGTGAGGATGTACAGCACCCGACGCGACCAGACCCTCGATCTCGGCGTAGTCCTGCGGTTCACTGCGCACGTTGCCGATCAGGAGCTTGCGTCGGCCGAACAGGTTCTGGACCAGCGACCGCAGCAGCACCCGCGGCTCGCCCAGCGGCGTCACGTAGCACCCGCGCGTTGCCAGCACCCGACACGCCACGCCAAACCCCAGGTGGCCGTGGGCGTCGAAGACCACGTCGAACTTGTCGTCCCGTTTTGTCACGTCATCCACACGGTAGTCCAACACGGCATCGGCACCCAGCTCGCGCGCAAACGGCGCATTGGCCGCGCTGCAAACGGCCGTCACCCGCGCACCCTTGGCCTTGGCGATCTGCACCGCGAAGTGGCCCACGCCACCGGTGGCTCCGTTGACCAACACGGACTTGCCCGCCAAGTCTCCGCACAGCCGCAGCCCGTTCAGGGCCGTCAGCGCCGCCACCGTCAACGTCGCGGCGTCGTCGTGGGACAGCGCTTCGGGCTTGCGCCGCAAGGCACTCGCCGGCACCGCCACCCGCTCGGCGTGGGAACCCTGACGCCCAAGCGCGGTGACACTGATGCCGTAGACGGGGTCGCCGACCGCCCAGCCCTGTACTCCGGGCCCCAGTTCGTGAATCACGCCTGAGAATTCCGTCCCGAAGGCGCGGGGAAAGCGTGCCCCGGGCAGAAACCGCAACATGCCCGCGCGCAACTTCCAGTCGATGGGATTGATCGAGGTGGCGATGACGGCGACCACGACTTCCCCCTTGCCAGCCACGGGTTCCGGCAGTTCGCCCAGTCGCATCACCTCGAGACCACCGTATCGGTCCGCCAAATACGCTTTCATGTCGACCCCTGTTCTGCCGGAGCGCCGGCGTCTGCGCTGGCTCTACGACGTGCGCCGGGGACCGTCAAGACCGCAACGGCGCACTGAAACCTCGAAACGCTCTGGACCTTGACGCAACGTTCGGCCTGTAGGACACCAGCCACCATGTTGAAGCACGCCCCCCGAGCCGCCGCCGCCCGCCGTTGGTCCCGTTGGATGTTCGCCGGGGGCGCCGCCTTGCTCTTTTCGCTTGCCCTGTGGACCCCGGCACTGGCGCAGTCTGCCGCCGATCTCGAGCGTGCGGAAGCCAAAGCCTTGGAGGCACAGGCGTTCTTTCGCTCTGGCCTGTTCCCCCAAGCGGCCACCGGCTTCATGCACGCTTACGGCATTTCGCGACGCCCGGAGATGATGTTCAACGCCGCGCGCGCCTACGAAGAGGCCAAGCTGCACGCCGAGTCGATCGCGCTGTTCGAACACTACGTCAACCTTGCCGATGCCCCCGAGGACGGCAAGCGCGACGCAAGGGCCCGCATCGAACGGCAGCGGGCGCTGCTGGCACGACCCGTGTCGTCCCCAGCCCCTTTGCCCACGCCAACGCCGGGGACCGCTCCGGCTCCTGCCCCCACCCCGGCCCCCGCAACTCCTGCGCCGCCTGCGGCACCGGCCCCAGTCCACGCACCCGTCCAGGCACCTGCCCCGGCAATCACCCCCGCAACGGCCGCGGCCCCGCGCAACCCCTGGGTCACCGCCGCGATCTGGACGGGCACCGGTGTGCTCGAGCTGGCCGCCCTGGTCACCTGGGCTGCCGCCTCCAACCGTGTCACTCAGGCGGGCAAGGCCGACTTCTCGGCCGCCGATGCCGAGACGACCTACCGCGATGAGATCGCCGCCGCGGGCCAAGAACGCAACGGCGCGGTCGCAATCGCATTGCTGGGAGGCGGCCTGGCCGGCTGGGGCGTCTGGCGCCTGGTCACCGCCGACCCGGGAAAGCCCGTGCCAACGCACGCGGGAGTCCAGACGAACTGGCGGCCGATGTGGGTGCCGGGCCAAGGTCTGGCAGGATTCGCGTGGGAGGGCACATTCTGATGCGAAACCAAGCCTTCCGACTCCTGCCCCCTCTTGCGGTCGTGCTCGCGTTGCTGCCTGCCTGCCTGCCCGGCGGCTTCACCGACGAGGAGTTGGTGGGGCGCGTTGCGTGCGGGACGGGCGGAAGCCGCTTTGCGCTCGACGTGAACGGTCCGCTGGTTCTGGCCAAGGCCGAGGGCGAGAAGTTTTCGTTCGACGCCGCACAGAGTTACTCGTACTCGGTCTGGTTCCAGGCCCACACGCTTCCGCCGGCGGAGAAGTCCGCTCCGTTCGTGGCCACGGTGTCGGCTTTGACGGTCGGGGGCGTGACCACCGAGACGGCCTTTCTGATGGGGCTGCTGGGACCGACCGGCGCCACGAACTACACGCGACCGATCTGCGTGCTGGCCAAGACCGGCAAGGCTGTCGGCAAGGACGAGAAGCTGGGTGGGGGCGCGGTCGAGTGGCGCGAGGCCGTCACGGCGGGCACCTGGCATCACCTGCGCTGTTGGTACGACGCCGCAACCAAAGACATGTACATGTCGGTCGATGGAGCGGGCCCCGAAGAGTCGCTCGTCACCCTGATCGGCAAGCAGGTGCCGACCGTGGCCGTTCTGCTTGTGGGTGCGGTGCCCTACGAGGCACTCGGCGGCGTCGCGTACGACGGCCTGCTGGACGAACTGCACATCGCCAAGGGCATCGCGCCCTCGACCGTCAACTTCGTGCCGACGCAAACGCCCGACGACGACGCGAAGACCGTGGCGTTGTTCCACATGGACGGCGACGTGGGACGGGGAACGCTGACGGACACGAGCGTCAAGCCGTCTGTCGCCGTGCAGGTCACGTCTGAGAACAAGGTGCTGATGGAGACGGGCAACGTCCTGCCGTTCGTGGAGCAAGACTGTTACGGCTACAGCTTCGCTCAGGCCGCGTGCACTGTCGGTGTCACTGGCCGCGCGCCTTGGTGCAAGACCCTGTAGTGTAAGGTCTTTCCAACGTCGACCGCCTGACAGCTAGGCTTGGGCTTGCGCCTGCTGCTGCTTCTTCTGCATTTCGCTCGCCTTCTTCTTCGCCTGCTGCGACAACTGCTTCTCTCGCAGAGCCACGTCCTTTTCCGCGCGCTTGGCCAACGCCTCGCTGGTGCCGCGGTCCAGTTCGCGCTTCAACGTCTGGCGAACGGACTGCTTGCAGTTCTGCTCCTCCAGGCGGCGCTTGAGTTCCAGCGGCGCGGTCGCCCACTCGAAGGCCCCCGTGAGCTGCCGGCTGTCCAGGGCGTCGCCGCTCGACTGCAGCTTCTTGGTGGCCTCTTCGACCCGACCCGAGAAATACGCGATCTTCTCCTTGCCGGCGGTATCGTCGAACAGCGGCGTCATCATCTTCTTCTGGTTCATCTCTTCGGCCATGCGGTCCTTCTTCCGGGCTGCCTCGAGCGCGGGATAGACCTTCTTGGCATAGAGGACCGATTCCATCTGCATCTTCTTGTGCTGCTTCTCCGACGCCCCCACCCTCTCGGGGTACGTCATCGCCTTTTCGGTCTCCTCCTTGGCTCCCTCGCGCTTGTCGAACGTCTTGCACGCTTGCTCGTCGTGGGCGGCCAGCGAGTCCTTGCGCTTGGCCTCGGACCCGCGCTGCTTGGCCTCCTGCTCGCGGAAGCGGCGCGACGAGTCGGCGATGCGGGTGTAGACGTCGCCTTCGCGTCCCAACGGCCCCGAGTCTCCCAATGCCGCCGCAGCCGTGTACTCCAGGTAGCCGTCAGCGGCCGCCTCCAGCAGCAGGCTCGCGTGGGCGTCGGCCAGGTCTGCCAGCTGCTCGGTCGCGTTCTTCAGCTCCAGCGCCGCGGCATCGCCCGTGTCGATCGAGGCTTCCAGCGCGCCGAACTCGAGCTTGGACGCGATCCGCAGCAAGTCCGCAGGGTCCTGACCGGCCAGCAGGTCCGAAGGCAGCGCAAGACCCAGACCCAGAGCGTTGGGCTCGTAGCACATGGCGGGCAAGGGATCCTGGTCCGCGGGCTTGGCCTGCGCCACACGGGGCAGCGCGGCGCCGGCGGCCAGCACGGCCGAGGCCCCCATCAGGCCGCCCAGCAAACCACGGCGAGACACCCCGGTCGGCGGCGCGACGCGGGCGGTCAGCATCCCGGCGTCGGCAAGCGCGTCCAGACGGTCCAGCAGCGTCGGGCGGTCCATGACCAGCGCCCCGGACAGGGCGGTCAGGTCGTGGTGCCCATCACAGAGGGACACCAGCGCGGCATCCGCGGCGGCGAGGCGCCCGGAAGTGGCGGCGGCAAGGGCGGAAGGCGTTGCAGTCGGTTTCATGTTCGGCGCTCCATCGGCTGAAAGTGGAAAGGCCCCTTCTTGGGACGAGGAGCGTACCATTTTCTGACGCAGCGCAAAATAGTTTCGGACCATAATTGTCCGATTTGTTTTCTCCGGCCCCCAACGGGTCCGCGACCGCCCCGTTCTCCCTGCCCTCCCTTGTCGATCCGCGACTTCGGCCCTACGCTCCCTCTGGCGCTGCCGCCCCCGCTGCGAGGCGTTTTCATGACGACGGTTCCGTCCGCGCTCCCCGTCTCACCGGCCTCTGCGCCGCCCCCGCACACGTTGCCGTTTCGGCGCGAACACCTGCGCGCCGACGGTCGCAAGCTCACGCTGTACGGCACTCGCCCCCACGATCTGCCCGCCGGTCCCGATCTGCCGCCGGTGCCGCCGCCCACGCCGCATCTGCGTTGGCATCCGCTGCGGCGCGAGTGGGTAGCCTATGCAGCGCACCGTCAGGACCGCACCTTCATGCCGCCGGCCGAGTACTGCCCGCTGTGCCCGGTGCAGCCCGGCGGCCTGGCGGGCGAGGTGCCGTTTGCCGAGTTCGAGATCGCCGTCTTCGACAACCGCTTTCCCGGCCTGCACTTCCAAGCGCCGGTCCCGGGTCCGTTGCCGGTCGAGGCGCGCGCGGCGGTGGGGCATTGCGAGGTCGTGGTCTTCACGTCAGCGCATCAGGGCAGCCTGGCCGGCCTGACGCCTGAGCGGCGCGAGCTGCTGGTGCGGGTGTGGGCCGATCGCTATCGGACGCTGTACGCGCATCCCGACGTCAAGTTCGTGCTTCCGTTCGAGAACCGTGGCGAAGAGGTCGGCGTCACGCTGCACCATCCGCACGGCCAGATCTACGCGTTCTCGTTCCTGCCGCCGCTGCTCGAAAAGCCGGTGCAGGCGTTTCGCGAGGGGCCGGTGCTGCAGCAGCTGCGGCAGCGGGTGGGCGATGCGTATGACATCTGCGGCGACGCGCACTCGGTCGCGTTCGTGCCGCCGTTTGCCCGGTACCCGTACGAAGTGTGGGTCGCGCCGCGGCAATTTCACCCGGGACCGTGGACCTTCGACGACGCCCAAGTGCGGTCGTTCGCCGAGGTGCTGGGGCAGGCGGTGGCGCGGCTGGACAAGCTGTTCGACCGGCCGATGCCCTACATCCTGGCCCTGTACGCGGCACCCAAGGGCGAGGAGGCGACCTTTGCCTTCCACGCCCAGCTGTACCCGGCGCTGCGGACCGCGCAGAAGCTGAAGTTCCTGGCCGGATGCGAGATCGCCGCCGGCACGTTCCTGGTCGACGCGCTGCCCGAAGACGCCGCTGCCAAGCTGCGCGGGGTGTTGCCATGACCCGTCCCGACGTCGCCCGAGCTGACGTGACCGACGCCGCCGCGCGCGCTTTTGCCGAGACGTGGGGCGTACTTCCCGAAGCCGTCGGGGTCGCGCCAGCCCGCGCCAACCTGCTGGGAGAGCACACGGACTACAACGACGGCTTCGTGCTGCCGACGCCGCTGGGTCTGTGGACGGCGGTGGCGGTGGGTCGGGCCGAGCGCGACGGCGGAATCGAGGCGCTGGCCTGCCGACTCGGCGAGAAAAAGTCGCGTGCGTACGGCGAGTTGCGACAGGGCGACTGGCTGGACTACGTGGCGGGCTGTGCCGCGGCCTTGCAGGCGCGCGGGGTCGAGCTGCCGGGGCTGCGGCTGGCAATCGACAGTCAAGTGCCCATCGGTGCAGGGATTTCCAGCTCGGCGGCGCTAGAGGTCGCCACCCTGCGGGCCCTGCGCTCGCTGCTGGACCTGCCACTGGGCGACGAGACGCTGGCCCGCACCGCACAAGAGGCCGAGCGCGGCTATGCCGGGATGCCGTGCGGGATCATGGACCAGATGGTGTGCGCGCTGGGGACGCCGGGCGAGGCGCTGTTCCTCGACACCCGCACGCTGGGCCGCCAGCTGCTGCCGCTGCCGCAGGGCGCCACGTTTGCGGTCGTGCACTGCGGTGTGCCGCACAAGCTGACCGACGGCGGCTATCGCCAGCGGCGCGCGGAGTGCGAGAAGGCGGCGGAGTTGTTGGGCGTTCGAGCGCTGCGCGACGTGGGCGTCGATGAACTGAACCGACTGGACGCCTTGCCAGAGCCGCTGCGGAGCCGCGCGCGGCACGTGGTGACGGAAAACGAGCGGGTCGAGCGCGCGGTCGAGGACCTGCGCTCAGGGGACGTGAAGGCTTTTGGCCGACGGATGGTGGAGAGCCACCGGTCGCAGCGCGACGACTTCCGGGTCTCGATCGACGAGATCGACACCTTGGTCGAGGCGGCGCTTGCCTGTGGGGCTTGGGGCGCGCGGCTGACCGGCGGCGGCTTCGGCGGCTCGATGGTGGCGCTCGTGGCGACAGAAACCTTGGATGACTGGTGGCAGCGCGTGTCGGCCCTGGTGCCGCGCGCGAAGTGGCTGGGACGCGCCGACGCGCGGCCGGCCGAGATCGAGGTGAACCGATGAACAACAACTTCCGCAATCGCAACAGGGCCTTGCTGGCTCTGGCGGCCACGCTGCTGCTGCTGCCGACGTGTCAGGGCGAGCCGCCGAACGACGCGCCGCTGCCGCCGTCCAAGGTGACGACCGACCGCGATTACCTGCGCGACGCGCACGGCCGCTACCTGTTTGTGCATGGCATCAACGTGTCGGGCAGCACCAAGGTGCCGGCGTCGATCGACGGCAAGCCGTTGACGATCGCTGACTTGAGCGTGCCGAACACCAAGGGCGTGCCCAGCTACGTCGGCAAGCCGTTTCCCGCGGGCGAGCTGGACGCCGAGATGCGCAAGCTGCAGAGCGCCGGCTTCAACGTGATCCGCCTGCTGGTGAACTGGGAGGGGCTGGAGCCTGTGCGCAAGGGCGTGTACGACCAGGACTATCTGAAGTCGATCCGCGCCACCGTCGAGTCGGCGAACCGCCACGGCATGTACGTGCTGCTCGACATGCACCAGGACATGTTCAGCCGCCATCTGGTCGTGCGCTACAACGAGAAGCCGTCGTTCACCGACCCCAAGACTGGGCTGAAGGTCGAGCCGGCCAAGGGCTCGCTCGAGAACACGATCCTGTCGCTGGTGCCGCCGTACACCGACGCGGTGCGGGGCGAGGGAGCGCCGCGCTGGGTGGTCGAGGCGTGCCTGCAAGAGAAGAACCTGGACGCACCGACGTGGGGAACGCCGCGCATCCTCTCGGGTCTGGATGCGGTGGGCTTGTCGCGGATCTGGGAGCTGTACCAGAAGCTGCTGGGCAAGGAAGCCGGCCCGGCGGCGCTGGAGCCCTGGGTCGTGTACCTGCTGACCCACCTGCCCGGCCAGTTTCCCGTGACGGACACCAGCGACGTGCTGCCGTTTACCAACTGGGGCGTGGCCGCGTCGCTGTCGCTGGACGTCGAGCGCTGCTTCGGCTGCCTGCTGGCGGGCGACGTGGCTTTTCCCGGGCTGACGGTCGACGAGTGTCAGGACGTGCCGTTGCCCGCCGACCCGTCCGCGTGCCAGGCCAAGCAGACGGTGACGGTGCAGACCCACCTGCAGGACGCGTTTGCCGACGCATGGGTCGAAGTTGCCAAGCAGGTCAAGGACTTGCCCAACGTCATCGGCTATGACCTGATCAATGAGCCGATCGGCAATTTCCTGGTGCTGACGGCAGTCGGCGGCCTGTTGCAGACAGGGACGCTGGACGGCGCGCAGCAAACGCTGGTGGCGTTGCTGGGCAAGGAAAACGGCGAGCTGGTGTTCGACGTGCTGAACAGCCTGCGTCTGCTGCCGCCGATCCCGCCCAAGCCCACCGACCCTGCGCTGGTCGACGCGTGGCAGGCACAGAAGCAGGCAACCCTGCACGAGTGGGGTCTGGACAAGCTGGACCTGCTGGCCATCGCCGGGCTGAACGTCGGCTTTGACCGCAACCACCTCAAGCCGTTCTACGAGAAGGTGGGCAAGGCGATCCTGACGGTGGATCCGCAAGCGGTGTTCTTCCTGGAACCCACGATGAACATCTCGGCGCTGCTGGGCGGCAAGCTCGGCAGCATGTGGGACCAGTCGATGAACCGCCCCGACGGCTTGGAGCGGGTCGTGTGGGCGCCGCACTACTACGCCGATATCTATCCGTTCCTGGGCTTCAACGCGGCGTCGCGGGTGTTCACGGCAGACGAAGTGCAGTACCGCAACTACCAGCCATTCCTGGAAGGGGTGGCCGAGCTGGCGACATTTGCGCTGGGCAACGCCCCGGTGGTGTTCGGCGAGTTCGGCACCTACTTCAACTTTGGCGGGATCGAGGCCTCGGTCGCGCAGAACTACCTGATCTCCGAGCACATCCTGGACAACTACTTCGAGGCCTTCGAGCGCATGTTCGAAAACCACATGCTGTGGTGCTACACGCCCGACAACGACAAGCAGTATGGCGACTTGTGGAACAAGGAAGACTTCTCGATCCAAGGCTTCGACGGCAAATTCCGCGGCGCCCGCGCGTGGGCGCGCCCGTACGCGAAGGCCATGGCCGGCAAGCCGATCTCGACGCACTTCTGGTCACCCCTGCACTACTTCGACCCCAAGAAGGGCACGCCGAATCCGCAGCGCGAGTTCGAGGTGACCTACGAGTCGAAGGAGACCGACGCGCCCACCGAGATCTTCGTGCCGACGCTGCAGTACCCCGACGGCTTCCATGTCTGGCTGTCCGACGGCCGCGCTTGGTACGACCCCGAGACGCAGACGCTGTCGCACCTGCCCGCTGCCGACCAACCCGACGCCGTGCACTCGGTGCGGATCTTGCCGCCGCTGCCCGACCGCGAGGCGACCGGCTGGCAGTACTTCTTCCGCGACCACCTTGTGCTGACCGGCGACTGATCGCGCTGCACGACCGCCCGCCAGGAGACGCGACATGCGACGTTCTACCCTGCTGTTCCCCCTGTTGCTGACCGCCCTTTGCGCGGCCTCGGCACTGGCCCAAACCCCGGCGCCCCTGCCCGCCAACCCCACGGCCGACGCGGTGGACCCGACGCCGGGCTGCGCGGGCTTCTGCGACACCGACAGGATCTCGCGGCCGTCCCGATTGGGCCGGGGCGTGCAGTTCGGCGTGCAGCTGCAGAATCTGGTGGTGCTGCGGTCGGATACCGACTTCGACCCGACCGCGCCGGCGTGGAATCCGGACGGCCAGACCTCCGGGGCACACGCCACGGTCCTGCAGCCGACGATCACCTGGCACGCAGCTCGCGACCTGCGGATCTACTACGAGACCGAAGTCGGCCTGAACTACTGGAGCAAGAGCGACCCCAACCAGGAGGACATGACCGCCCCTTCGGCGTTTATGCTCAAGCAGCGGCAGATCTTCGCGGAGGGCGAGCTGGGCGACGAGGACGACTGGGGTTTCCGCGTGGGCTATCAGTACCTGTCCGACCCCACCGGGCTGTTCCTGGGCCACTGGCTGGGCGCGGCGGGGCTGTGGCACCAGATCGATGGCGACCTGCGCGTGGGTCTGGTCGCGGGACAGGTGCCGGATGCGACGTATGAGGGCCTGACGATCCAGGACAACAACTTCCGCCACGACATCTTTGTGGGAGGGCTGCGCGCCGACCTGGGACTGGCCGCGCAAGACCGCATTTCCGCTGGCGTTTATGGCCTCTACGACAACTCCGAGATCGGCCGACCGCGCTGGCTGGTGGCGCCGGCCGTGCACGTGCGAGGCGACATGGGCGTGCTGTCCGGCAGTCTGGACGGCGTGCTGCAGGTGGGCAGTTCCGCCAACACGGCGGCCGACGGTGGCGACCAGACGATTCTGGCGTGGGCGGCCCAGGCGCACGGCGACATGGATCTGGCGCCGTTTGCGTTGTCCTTGAATGTGCTGGCGTTGTCGGGCGACGACGGCTACTCGGGCAACGACCGCGAGGGGGCGTTCCTGTCCTCCAGCAGGTCAAGCAGCCGGACCGTGATGCTGACCGAAGACGAGCACCGCAACTGGTACGACCAGCTGGACCGGCGGATGGCCCGATTCCAGGGCGGTTTCTGGCAGCACGATGCGGGTTTTGCCGTGGCCGACCTGACCGCGGCGATGCAGATCGGCGAGGGCTTCCGGCCAGCGATCATCCTGGGCGGTGCGGCGGTGCTGGAGCCGAAGCACGCGCTGAACGAGCGCTGGACCGGGTTCGAAGCCGACGTGGATCTGGGCTTCCGTACTGGAGAAAGCCTGACCGCGCATCTGGTGGGCAGCGTCCTGCTGCCGGGCAAGGCGGCGGCGGCGCTGGTGAACCGGATTGACCTCGCGAGCACCGAGCCGATCTGGTCGATGTCCGCGACGGTAGGGGTCGGGTACTGAGACTGCGGGAGCGCGCAACGTAGCCATCCGGGCATCGTCCATCCATCAAACGACCTACAAAACAACTGCTTGCGCGGTTTGACCAAAGGATTTGGCCAGCGCAAACTCCGCCGTCACTGCGTGCATCGGTCCAACAGGGGATGGCTCGGACGCAAGCAGTCTCCGCAACCGTTTCTGGAGGGAACATGCGCGTGTCGTCTCGTGCTGCAGTCTTGGTCGCCGTTTTCGTCGTCGGTGCCTGTGGCAAGGGAGGATCGACCGGACAGGCGGGGTTCGTCCTTGCGGGGGGAGTTCCGAAGGTCGGTCAGAAGACCGAGTCGGTTGAGCAGTCCCGTTCGCCAGAGATGAAGCTCACCTTCACCGTGCCGGGCAAGACCGTTCCAGGCTCGATGTCCTTGGACTTGGACAGCTTGTCTGAGAGTGAAGTGCTTGCCGTTCAAGACGGTCGCGTCACCAAGTACCGCCTGCTGGCAAAGCGGGACTCGACACGGACGACGATGCGTGTGCCGGGCGCCTCTGACGAGCCGACGGTTACAGAGGACCCGCTTTCCGGGTTGCCCATCGTCGCCGAGTGGACCAACGGCAAGTGGACCCGGCGATTGGAAGCGGGCGCCCCCACGGCGGAACAGACCGAGAAGCTGAACGAGGCTTGGTCAGACGCCGACATGTACACGTCCAAGCCGATCGCGGTCGGCGAGTCGTGGGCGGTCGAGGGAGCAGCGCTGCAGTCCCTGGCCGGCGCCGAGTGCATCGGGACGACCGGTGAGGTGACGGCCAACCTGCAATCCGTTGGCGCGTGCGGCAGCGACCAGTGCGCGACCATCACCTACTCAGGCAAGATCGCGTGTAAAATGACCATTGGCGGGTCGGTGATGGACGTCAAGATGTCCGTCACGGGCAACCTACAGCGTTCGCTGCAGAAGTTCATCGACCTCCGCTCGAACTTGCGTCAGGTCATTGAGATGACTGGTGATATTCCGGACACTCCGGGGGCGCGCATGGAGATCTCTGGTGTTTCGGAGAGCGAGACGACGACCTCGGTGAAGTAGCTCCGGCGCCGCAGAGGCCTTCGCCCACCGCGGCGACTACCCCCGGCTCACTGACACGCTGGCGTCATCGCGACCCGCCGCAAGACCCGCGCGATCGCGTCGGTATCGTGGGAACCGCCGATCACCAGTGCGGCGGCCTTGGCCCCGGGCACGCCGTTGCCCATCGCGACGCCCAGCCCCACCTGCCCCAGCATCTCCAGATCGTTGTCCCCGTCACCGAAGGCCAGCACGTCGGCCATGGCGATTCCCAAGGGCGCAAGGGCGGCTGCGATCGCCATGCCCTTGTTGACGCGCAGCGGCACGATGTCGATGGTGGCGTCCTCAGGGCTCGCCAGATACGCCAGCGCCTCGCCGCCCAGCGCGACCTCGAGCCGACTGCGCACGGTTTCGGCCTTGGCTCGGGTCGACACGACCAGGATCTTCAGGGCCTGTTCTTCCGCAGGCAGGGACTCCCGCGAGAAGTCGCACGCCGGGGCAGCGCACACCTTGCGCTCGCGCTTGTCGAACTCGCCGAAGTAACCGTCCAGCATGGGCAATGCCCGGTCCTGCACCATGCGGTGCGAGAACCCGACGACGATGCCCTCGATGCCGTCCAGACCCTGCGCGGCGCCCAGAAAGCGGCGCACGGCCTCTGCCGACAAGGGACGCACCGCCAGTGCGGTCTTGGCGTCCGGCGTCAGCGTCAGCGCGCCGTTCATCACGATGAAAGGCAGGTCGGGGCGCAGGGCGGCTCGGGTGGCCTCTGCCCCTTCCGAGCTGCGACCCGTGGCGATGCCGAACCGACCGCCGCAGCGGCGAAACGCCTCCAGCGCCGCCAAGGTCTCGGGCCGCACCCGGTTGGCGGGGTCGAGGGCGGTTCCATCCAAGTCACTGTAAACGACGGGAAACCGCAGACGCGGCGAGGAAGCTTCGCGTGGCACGGTCTGGCCCGCCGGACCACACGCCGAAAGCAGCAGGGACGCGATGAGCAGCGAGCCAAGGCCAAGCCGGCTCGAAAGTACCATGGACACAGAGGCCTCCTGCGGGGGACAAGGGGGCGCGGACCGTACACCGGGGGTGCCGCGTGCAGCAAGGGCGCGGGTCCACCCTCTGGCGCACTTCGACGCTCCGCTTCACAATACGGCCCCGTCCGCGGCCGCTGCGCCGCCCCTGCTCTCCCCCAAGACCCCTGAGGTGTCCATGTCTGCTGCCCGCACCGTGTCGCTTGCCGTTCCAGCCTCTGAGCGCGTCATCGCCGACCTGTACGAGCTCGCCGCCCGCACTGCGACCGACGGCTCGATTCACGGAGGTGGCCAGCGGGTCGCCTGGGGTCCGATCTGGCGCGAAGCGCGGGCCTGGTTCACCGAGAAGGTGAAGACCGATCTGGGGTTGCCAGTGCACGTCGATCCGGCCGGCAACGCCTGGGTGACGCTGCAGGGCGAGTCGGACGACAGCGTGGTCTTCGGCAGCCACTTGGACTGCGTGCCCAGCGGCGGCTGGCTGGACGGCTGCTTGGGCGTGGTCGCCGGCATCGAGGTCCTGCGCCGACACGCCGCCGGGGGCAAGTCGCCCGTCACGCTGCACCTGATCGACTGGGCCGACGAGGAAGGCGCGCGCTTTGGCCGCAGTCTGGCCGGCTCGTCGTCGTCGGCCGGAACGCTGGACCCGCACAAGGAACTGGCCCATCTGGTGGACCGCGCCGGCGTCAAGCTGCCCGACGCGCTGCGCGAAAACGGCGTGGAGCTGGACCACATGCTCGACGCACACGCCTACCTGCTGGCCCGCAAGCCCAAGGCGTATCTGGAGTTGCACATCGAACAGGGACCGGTGCTCGAGTCGCTGCAAGAGCCTACCGGCGTGGTGCTGGGCACCATGGGCGTCGAGCGGCACATGATTCGCTTCAAGGGTCAGGCCGTTCACGCCGGCGCCACGCCCATCCCGCTGCGTCAGGACGCGTTCCTGTCCGCCGCCGAGTTCGCACTGGCGTGCCGCGACATCGGGCTGAAGTTCTCAGGCGATACGCCGCGCACCCGCGTGGTGGCCACCTGCGGCGTCGTCAAGGTCGAGCCGGGCTTCGTGACGGCCGTGCCGGGCTTCACCGAGATCTCGCTCGACATGCGCGCGCTGGACGCCGGCGTGCTGGCGCAAATGAAGGCCGCGGCTGAGGAAGCTTCGCACATCGCCGCCGACCGCAACGGCTGCTCGGTCGCGTGGGAGTACATCTGGCAGATCGAGCCCCGGCCATTCGACCCCAAGCTGCTCGAGTTCTGCGGCGAGGCCGTCCAGCAGATCGTCGGCCGCGCGCCGCAGCTGCCGTCGGGGCCGCTGCACGACGCCGCAGAGATGGCCGGCATCATGCCCACCGTCATGATGTTCGCGCAGTCGTCGCCGGGCATCTCCCACACCAAGCTCGAGGACACGCCGATCCCGCACCTGGACAAGTCGATCCGCGCCTTCCAGCTGCTGGTCGAGAAGACCGTCGCCCACGTCGCCGGGATCTGACCCGCGCAATCGCTGCCCCCTTCGGACGCAACGCACCACGATTCTTCACGGATCGCGGACGGCACCCACGCGTCCAAGAGGCACGAGGCACGCACGACCTTGGCACACAGCCGGGCGCGCTGGGCCGTCATGGAGGGCAATCATGGTGAACTTCTATCTCGAGGGCGGCTGGGGCATGTACCCCGTCACGGTCTTCGGCCTCGTGCTGCTGGCGGCGGCGGTCGGCTTTGTGGTGCGACCGAATCGCAACGGACTCAAGCGCTTGCAGTGGCTGATGGCCGTGGTGCTGGGCGCTGGGTTGCTCGGGACCGTCACCGGCTTCATCGCCACGTTTCAGTACGTCGCGCAGATGCCCGCGCCCAAGGACGCCTTCGTGGTGCTGGTCGGGCTTGCAGAGTCCCTGCACAACCTGTCGCTCTCGCTGATGTTCGCGGTGCTCGGCGGCATCCTTGTGGCCGTCGGCACGGGACGGTTGCCCAAAGACGGCTAGCCGAGCGCCTTGCGCACACGCCTGGCCCCGGTAGTGACGCTCCAACGCCCGCAGGAACGCGTCGCGCAGGCAGGAGGTCCGCGAGGGCTACTCGGGATCGGTCTTGAGGTCGACGAGGCTCCAGCAATCGTGAGCGGGCGTGGTGAGGGTCGTGTGGATCTGGCGTCCATCGGGCGCCCTCAGATCGACCGGGCGCTGCCACGTCTGGCCCTTGCGGCACAGCGTGTTCTGGACGGTCATCGGCTTGGTCAGGTCGTACTCCGCGTCGGTATAGTAGCGCATGATGCACGCAGGCATGCCGCTCGCTCGCCCCACGTCGTTTTCGTCGCCTTTGATGTCGGTGTGATGGTAGACCTCGAGCGCGTGCATCATCTCGTGCATCACGGCGACCTCGAGTTGCGCCTGGATGACGTTGGTGCGTAACGGCTCGGGCAGCGACGCCGTGGCCACCGCCGCCTTGCTGGTGTCGATCTCGACGGACCAGGTGTTCTTCAACGCCTGGCGCGACAGCGTCTCGCTCCAACTGCAATCGGCGCCGATCAGCCTGGCGCAGCCGATCGAATCCCCGGGGCGACTGCCGATCCGCACCGCCATCGCGTACTGCCGCGCGTACCAGTCTTCCTGGCGGCTGTTGAAGTTGACCCACCGGTCATCGGGCCGGCTCCCGCTCTCCGAGAACTCCATCATCGTGGGGTCGATGTAGCGAAGCACCAGTGAGGCCGGGTTGGTGTCCTCGTAGTAGGTCGCGACCAGGCCATCGACGTCGTACACGAACAGGTCCTTTTCGTCAGGCGAGGTCCGGACATAGCCGGCCTTCGTCATGAACCCCCGGTATTCCTCGTACAGCGTGTAGCCGTCGCCCAGGCGCTTCTGCAGCGGCCGGTCCTCGTCCCACGTGACAGACCGCCCCTGCGCCACCTTGTTCTCCTTCTGCCATTCGTCGGCGACCTGGTTGTTGTCGTCGTCCAGGGGCACGCGCAGCTCCGTCACACCGGGTTTGCCATCGAGGTAGGCCTCCAAGCGTGCACCCGAGGCCATCTTCACCCTGACCCGCAGCCGGGCGTGGGCCCCCATGTCGAACGAGCTGAGCCAGAGCGTGGCCCCGGCAACGTCTTCCTTGGTCTCGGCCCGGTAGGGTTCGGGCACGTTCATCCCGGTGTTCATGGCCGCCTCGATGCGCAGATCGGCCTCGGTGTCGCCTTCACGCGGAAAGTTGGTGCACCAGCCCGGGGCGTGCGACACGTCAAGCAGCTCGAATTCGAAGCGTCCCTTTTCGCCCGCCGGCTCATTGGGCTTGTCCTTGCGCCGCAGCTTGACCTCGACCGCCACGGCGCTGCCCGCTACGGTCGGCGTCTTCTTGTTGGCCTCGGGAATCCACTTGCGAAACGTCTCGTTGGTCACGATGACGGCCTCGTACGGCAGCGGCTTGCCCGGGCTCAGCGACCAGGTCAGGTCGGCCTCCAACTCCTTGCCATTCAGCATCGTCTCGTTCGTCTTCACGCGTCTGGTGCCCGTCAGGGTCATCTTCTTGGCATCGAAGACCGGATCCTTGCCGTCGAGGTCGTCCGTGGACACCGAAACGGAGAACGTCAGTTTCTCCTTCTCAAACTTCTCTTGTTGCTCCTTCATCAGCGCACAGAGCATCGCTGCAGGCAGGGCAGCCTCGTCGTTGCTGGCACCCGCCGCGCAAAGCGCCTCCATCCCCGCGGGCATCTTCACGCGTCGCTTGATCAAGAAGCGGCCTGTGTGGATGTTCAGGCGGTACTCGCCCCGATCGCAATTCAGCGAAAGATGAGCAGAATTGTCGTTCTCGTCGAGTTTGCTGGCCTCCAACGTGACCGAGATGTCGCCGCCAAGCTGGCCATCGACGTCGTTCATGGACGCGGTGAAATTCTGTTCCTCGCCGTGCCAAGTGGCCTCGCTGCGCTCGCTGTCTTCGTAGTGGGGCAGCAGGTCGATCGCGCCGCCCGCCTGCCAGTGGTACTTGTGGAAGAGCCCCCCGCCTCCGGCCCCTGCTGGCTCGTACTTCACGTCCGCGTTCGCCGTCAGCGTGAAGTTGCCCTGCCAGCGTTCGATGGTGGCCAGCTTGCCGCACTTGTCGGCGGCGTGAGCGAAAGCGGGCGTGCAAACGCAAAAGAGCGCTGCAAGGAGCAGTGTCGTACGAGTCGCAGTCATGAGCGGTATTCCTGGTGCGATGAAAGCGGGACGGGGCCGGCTGTCAGTTGGACCGCGCAGCCCAAACCTGCGAGGGAGTCTGGCCCGAAGCGAGGTCGCGGTGGGCATCGCTGCGAGAGGCGCTCGGCGGTGCCGTTCGCTTCCTGGTCCGCGGCCCGAAGGCGACCTCCAGCTACCGCGCGAGGTTGACCCCCAAACCAGCGGCCTCGTCACAGCTTGACCAGCTCCACGCGGCGGTTCTTCGCCCGGCCCGCGTCAGTGCCGTTGTCGCCGACGGGGCGCGTGTCGCCAAAGCCGTCCGTGACCAGACGCGTGGCCGTAGCCTTGCCTTTGGCGACCAGCCAATCGCGAACGCTGGCGGCGCGCTTGCGCGACAAGTCCAGGTTCGTCGCCGCTTTGCCCTCGTTGTCGGTGTGACCTTCGATGCGCAAGCGCAAGGTTGGATGGGCCGCGAGCAGCTTGGCGACTTCCCCCAAGACCGCGGCGGATTCCGGGCGGATGCTGGCCTTGGCCGTGTCGAACTGGATGCCATAGATGGCGACCTTTCCGCCGGCGTTCAGCTCTGCGAGCATGCCGGCGGCGTCCATCTCGATCTTCTGCTCCATCGCCTTGCCTTCGACGATGTACAAGTCGACGCGAATCGCGTTGTTCTCATTCGTCGTCGCAATGTACACCCACGCCGGAGTGGTCCCCGTGCGCTCCGCCGAGAGGTAGCGCTTGTCAGGCGAGTCCTTCATCTCGAGCAGGATCGCGAATCCGGCCTTGGTCAGCGCGTTCTTGTAGTTTCCGACAATCTCGGCGGCGCTGACCTTGGTGAAGTTGTCGTACACCAGTCGGGTGTAGCGCCCCTCGACGCGGCGCGTGACCCATTCGCCGGTTTCGGCATCCCAACGGAGCGGCAGCGCGTACTCGTCGAACTCCTTCGACTCCGAGTCGGTGATGAAAGACTTGGGAAAGCGCGGTACGGTCGGATGGTCTTTGGCACCTTCGACGTCCGACGGCGTGTCTCCTTCCTGCCAAGCGAAGGCCGGAACGGCAGAGAGGAGCAGGACGAGGCTCAGGAGCAAGCAGCGCATGGGGAAAACCTCAGGAAATGGTAGATCAATGCCAAGGCCAACCGATCAACAGCAGGTGCACCATAGCGCACCCAGCGCGACGGCGAAACAGCCGTGGGCGCGCCGGACACTTCGATCCTGGAAGCACCTTGGCAGGGCATGGGCACGGGAACCGCAAACACGGTACCCCCGCAAGACCTGGCACGCACACCGACCGACTGCACCCCTCCTGCGCAACGCCGGTGGCGACCCACGCAGGTGCGGCCGACCGAATCTGTTCGGCCGCTCAGATGCCCGCGTCGTCCAACGGTACGAGCGGCCTGCGTGTGAAAAGGGTCAGGTCATCAACCATTCCCTATTCCCCGGCAGGGGAAATG
>CAJBNH010000132.1 GCA_903955385.1 uncultured Myxococcales bacterium
CCCGGGCCGCCGCCGCCTCTCCGCTGGCCGCACCGCCCGCGCCGCGCGCCGCCCCAGTCGCCCGTCCGGCGCCGGCCGCTCCACCTGCCGCCCCGCCTCGTCCGGCAGCAACGCCGCCGACGTCCGTTGTCGCGCAAGGCCCTGCCCGCCCTCGGGTTGCCCCCGCCACCCCGCCGCCCAGCTCGCTGACGGTCGGGCTGGTGATGGGTCTGGCCTTTGTCGTCATGGGCGGGGTCGTGACGTACTCGCTCTACTCACAGGGCGTGTTCGGGTCGAAGGACTCGCCGGCCGCCGCCGATTCCGCATCCGCCGAAGCGACGGCACCAGCCACCGCAGAGGCGCCCGCGACCCCGACCGAGGCGACCGGAGCGCCGACTGCCGGGTCTTGGGACCCCGCCGCTCCCACCGCGCCTTTGGGTGCCGCGGCGGACGCCCCGGCAGCGACGCCTGAGCCTGCTCCGGTCGCCCAACCCGAGACACCACCTGTGCAAATTCCCGAGGGTGCTGTCCCCGACGCGCCTTCCGCCGGTATTGCGGCTGGCATTCTGGGCCAGCTGGGCGTCGCGCAGCCGGCCCTGCCGCCGCCGCCTCCAGAGCCCCCCGTCGAGGCCGCCCCAACCCCAGAGCCGCAGCCTGCGCCCGAGCCCGAGGTGGCGGCCCCGACGCCCGAGCCTGAGGTTGCGCCTGAGGTTGCCAAGCCCAAGCCGAAGCCCAAGGTCGTCAAGCCCAAGCCGCGCCCCGTGGTTCCCGCTGCGCGCCCCGGCGGCCTGCGCCCGGGCTCGAACGGGCGCCCTGGGATGCGCCGCTGATCGGTTGAATTGCCAGCCGGATCAGTAGACTGCGAGGCCGAATGCCAGCGTGGGCGTCGTGCGGTCCTGCAGGTCCAGCGTCGGCAGCCACTGCGCGCCCACCTTCAGGGTCAGAGACAGTCGCGTCGTCAGGTCGAACTCCAGCAGTCCGCCGTAGCCGACGTAAGGGCGCGTGGTGTCGGTCTCGGGCAGCCCGGAGCCGGCCATCAGCCATTCCTGACCGAACCCGCCGTAGCCGCCCACGTGCAAGCGCAGGATCTCGATCGGGTACCACTTGCCCTCCAGACCCACGCGCCACGACAGATAGTCACCGCCGCGGGCGATACCAGAGGAGTAGGCCCCCGTCATCAGCAAGCCTGTGTACTGATTGGGAAAGTAGCCGACCTGCAGCTCTCCCATGCCTCCACCCACCTCGGTAGCGTCGGGCAGAGACGCCGCCGCGGACCCGAATCCCATCTGGTACGTCATCCCCTCACGGTCCAGCGGCCGCCGACCACGACGCCACAGCCCGGCCCCCTCGCCGCCCGTGATCACTGCGTCCCAGTCGTCGCGCAGGTGCTGCGGCCCCAGCTCGTCCAAGGCCACGACCTCGTGCTGGTAGCCCGGCCCCATCAAGTGCACGGGATGCTTGGGATGCACGGCCGCGGCGCCGTCGTAACGCGCTCCCTCTGTCACCGCCAGCGAGACACCCACAACGACCGCGACCGCGACGACGGCGGCAATGGCCTCCTTGGCATCCGAGCGCCCAGCGGCCGCGTGGGCCTGACCGGAACCGGGAACGGACGGGGCGCCCGTCGGCTCGTAGGATGAGGAACCTTGCGCTTCGTAACCGTAATCCACGACGACCGGGTGGTGGTACGGCGCTCCGTAGGGGTAGAAATACGGCCCCATGTAGACGCCGGGGGCCACGCCCTGCTGCATCCCGTACGGCGAGCCCTGGCCCGACCATCGCGGCGCGGGCGGTGGATCCTCAGCAGTTCCAAACCGTTGGACAGCCTGCACGTTGCCGCCGCGCTGGTCTCCCGGCAGGCTGATCAGGCGCTGCAGCTCGTCGCGCGGCACCTCATACGTGTTCGACAGGCACCCGCCGAGACCGGTCACCAAGGCGCACAGGCCGACACAAGCTGTCCAAGGGGTCGTTCGCATCGTCAGTCCTCCCATCGCGGCTCCACTTGGGGCAAACGCCCCGAGGCCGCCGGACATTCGATGGCAGCGTGTCGCCGCCCGCGTCGGTTGGCAAGGGTCGCAGCGTGCGAGCGTGTGTTCCAATTTGATACACTCTTCGGGACCGGATTCCCCACCGTAATCGCAAATTGAGACACGCCGGGAATTCTCTACCGGATCCGGAGACGATTCCGTCCACGATTTCGGCGGTTGATCGGCGTTTTCTCTTCCTGTTTCGACATGTTGTGAAGTTGCGCCCCGGCTGGCACATGTCTTGCTTGGATAAATGTGCAGGAGCGTTACTCAATCCCTATGGCTTCCATGAACCCCCTCCAAACCATCCTCACACCCTGCTGCCAGCTTCGGCTGGTTTGCGTCCTCTCGGATGCGTCATCGTGATTCGCGTCGCCTAAGGCTCATCGTTAGGGAGTGGGCCCCCGGCAGTCTTCGGACTGTGAACTCATAGAGCGCATCCCCTTCCTTCCTCTTCGCTCCGAACTTTGGCGGCCGCGGCTCTCCTGCCCGGCCGCCAAGTTGTTTTTGGGGATAGCCCAATTGTTTTCGGGTCATGGAAAGGGACGCGAGGTCAGCCCTCGAATTCGTCGACCGACCCGGTACCGCCGATCACCTTCAGCGCAGTTCCAAAGTCAAAACCCGCCCTTGCCAGCGCCATCAGGTCTTTCTGCCTTCGCTCTGCCCGCTCTTCTTGCGGGCGATACGGACCCAGCCGACGGCGACGGGCCAGGGCGTGCGCGGCGGTCAGGTCCGTGTGGCCTTCTTCGGCCGCCTCGTGCAGCGCGTGGGCGATGTCGGCCTCAGGCAACCCCTTCTGGCGCAACACCATCTCAATGGCGCGCCGAGAGCCCCCCCGCTCGCGACGGATGCGGGCGGTCCCTTCGGCGAACTTGCGGTCGTCCACCGCACCGGCTTCGACAAAGCGGGCGATGACCTGCTCAACCAGCTCGCGGCCCTGTTCGGGGTCGCTGCCGTGCGCTTGGACGGACTTGGTGAGGTGGCGCAGCAGCACCCGCCGCAAGTTGGACGATGGGCCCCAAAACCGCTCGACGTAGCTGCGGGCGGTGTGTTCGAGATGGGCCAGATCCGCGACGGGAGGCAGCTTTTGCATGACGCGCAAGGTGCCACACCGCCGTGCTTGCGACAACGGCGCGTTCTCGCTACACGCCACGCTGCCGCGGGGCCTTGCCCTGCCCGACCGAGGTGACCCGATGACCGCGCCCGACCTGCGACTGCCCAAACTTCACCAGCAGATCCAAGCGTTTTGCCCCACAGACCCGACCGAGGTCGGCCACCGTCAAGCGATGTTGGACCTGCTGCATGCGTCGGCAACTCCCTGCGCGCGCGACCATTTTCTGCCCGGTCACTTCACCGCCAGCGCGTTCGTGCTGGCTCCCGAGGGTGGCGAGCTGCTGTTGATCCTGCACGGCAAGCTGGCGCGGTGGCTGCAGCCCGGTGGGCACGTCGACCCCGACGACGCGGATCTGGAGGCGGCGGCGCGGCGAGAAGTGCTGGAGGAAGTCGGACTTGCCGAGCTGGATCGGGTGGGCGACGGCCCCTTCGACCTGGACGTGCACGTGATCCCGGCACGCAAGGCGGACCCCGAGCACCGGCACTTCGACGTGCGCTTCCTGTTTCGCTCGCGGACCCGTCAGGTGCAGGCGGGGTCGGACGCGAAGGCGGCGCAGTGGGTGCGGCTGGACGCGGTGCGGGCGCTGGAGTCGGACGCATCGGTGATGCGAGCGGTGGCGAGGCTGCAAAACCCCTTGCCATAAGGCTCGTTCTGCACTATGTCGCGCGCCCCGCTCGCCCGGCCGCCCCTCTCCGGCGCGACGGCCCCCCAGGAGATTCCCCATGCTGACAGTCGGTGAAGTCACCAAGATCTATGGTGGTCGCAAGCTCTTCTACCAAGTGTCGACGTCGTTTGCGCCCGGCAACCGCTATGGCCTGACGGGGCCCAACGGCTCTGGCAAGTCGACCTTCATGAAGATCCTGATCGGCGACCTGGAGCCCGACACCGGCTACGTCTCGCGTCCGCGCAAGACCGCATTCTTGCAGCAGGATCAGAACGCCTTCGACCAGCACACCGTCATGGACACCGTGATGATGGGCAACGCGCCGCTGTGGGAAGCCATGCAGGAGCGCAACGCCATCTTCGACTCCGGCGACGAGAGCGACGAAGCGGGCATGCGGCTGGCCGAGCTGGAGGGCGTGATCGCCGAAGAGAACGGCTATGCGGCAGAGGCCGAGGCCGAAGAGCTGCTGGGCGGTCTGGGCGTGCCGGACGCGTCGCACAATGCGTCGATGGCTTCGCTGTCGGGGGCGCAGAAGGTGCGCGTGCTGCTGGCGCAGTCGCTGTTCGGGTCGCCCGACTGCATGCTGCTGGACGAGCCGACCAACAACCTGGACCTGGAGACCATCGAGTGGTTGGAGGAATTCCTTTGCCGCTACAACGGGATCCTGATCGTCATCTCGCACGATCGCCAGTTCCTGAACGACGTCTGCACGCACATCGCCGACATCGACTTCGAGACCATCATTCAGTACCCCGGCAACTACGACGACATGGTGCGGATGAAGGCCGCCATGCAGAACCGCAAGGAGCAGGAGAACGCCCAGCGCGATAAGAAGATCAAGGACTTGCAGGAGTTCATTGCCAAGTTCTCGGCCGGCACACGCGCCACCCAGGTGCAGAGCCGCCGCAAGCAGGTCGAGAAGCTGCAGCCGTCGGACATCAAGCGCTCGAACATCGCCCGGCCCTACATCCGCTTTGACGTCGGCCGCGAGTCCGGTCGGCACGTGCTGGAGCTGCAGGAAGTCGAAAAGGGCTTTGAGGACGGGCCGTTGTGGAAGCCGTTTACCGGCCACATCCTGCGCGGCGACCGCATCGGCGTGATCGGCCGTGACGGCATGGGCAAGTCGACGCTGCTGCGGCTGCTGCAACGCGAGGTCACCCCGGATGCCGGCAAGATCGTCGAGGGACACGAGGTCAACTGCGGCTATCTGCCCCAAGAGCACGAGGGCACCATCGAACCCGGCCTGACGACCGACCGCTGGCTGCACGGCCACAAGCCTCGCGCAGAACTGGAAGAGATCCGAAGCCTTCTGGGGCGCATGCTGTTCCGCGGCGACGAGGGCGTGAAGCCGACCGCCACGCTGTCCGGCGGCGAGCGGGTGCGGATGCTGATGTGCAAGCTGATGCTGCTGCAGCACAACCTGCTGATCCTCGACGAGCCCACCAACCACCTGGATCTGGAGTCGTGCAGCGCACTTGCGGAGGGCCTTGCGAACTACACCGGCACCCTGCTGGTCGCCACCCACGACCGCAGCGTGTTGGCTGAGGCGTGCACGCGCATCTGGCGTATCCGGGATGGTGAGGTCCTGGACTTCCAGGGAACCTATGAGGAATTCGTCGCGCGGTATGGGCACTAGGGGGGGGGAGGTAGCAGGGGTCAGGTATTACCATTTCGCAGTATTCTCCCGACGCTCGAGTGAACTTTCCGCCTCGCAGCCGAGCCCACCGGACCATTCCGGAAGCGACGTCTGGCGAGTTCAGGATGCGGATGTCGACAAATGGCACGACCTGATGCTCCCGATGACGACCTGTACGTCGTGCGGTCCAAGTCCGCCCGGCGTCGGCTTGCGCGGCAGGCGACGATGCCGTGGCTGCACGAGACGCCAGAGCAAACCCGGGCGCGTCGCACCGCGCGTGTCAAGGAACTTTCGATTCAGCATGGGTTTTCTCGCGTTGGCGTGGCGCTTGCCTCCACGCTGACCGACGACCGGCTGCACCTGCAGCGTTGGCTGGACCAAGGGCGGCACGCATCGATGGCGTGGCTGCTGGACGACGTCGACAAGCGCTGCGACCCGGGCCTGCACGTCGCCGGGGCGCAGGCGGTCGTGGTGCTGGCGCTGGACTACGACACCGCGCAACCCCGCACCCAGCAAGTAGATTTGGCTGGCGAGGAGCGAGGCTGGATCTCGCGCTACGCCTGGGGCACCGACTACCACGTGGTGGCTGAAAAGCGGCTGCGGCGGCTGGTCGACGCCATCTCGGCCGAGTGGCGGCGCGAGCTGGGCGACGACTTTCGTGGACCCGGCGGGCGCGTCGGCCCCTTCAAGTCCGTGCGCGATCTGCGGTTTGCTGTGGACCACGGTCCGGTGCTGGAGCGCGCGTGGGCCGTGCACGCCGGTCTGGGCTGGCGCGGCAAGCACAGTCTGGTGGTTCACCCGCAGCATGGCTCGTTCTTCTTTCTGGCGACCCTCGTGACGACGGTGGCGCTGGACCCCGACTCGCCGATGGCCGACCACTGCGGCACCTGCACGGCGTGTCTGGACGCCTGCCCGACCCAGGCCATCGTCGCGCCCTACGTCGTCGACGCGCGCCGGTGCATCTCGCACGCGACCATCGAAACCGAAGGACGGATCCCCGAGCCAGCGCGCGGCCTTGTCGGTGACCACGTGTTCGGCTGCGACCTGTGTCAGGACGTGTGCCCGTGGAACCGGTTCTCGAAGCCGTGCGGCGAGGCGGAGTTCGACCCGCGGCCCGGCAACCTGGCGCCGCTGCTGAGGGATCTGCACGCGCTGGACGAGACGGCGTTTGCCGAGCGGTTCGCGCAGAGTCCGCTGAAGCGCAGGGGCGTCGAGGGGTTGCGCGACAACGTGCAAGCCGTGCGCGAGGGAAGACGCACGCCGTCAACCGCCGGGCAGCAAGCGCCCCAGCACGGCGACGAACAGACGTAACACCCCCAGCAAGCCGGCCGCGACCAGCAGCGCCGGGGCCAGCCATGCCGACAGGCTCGACAGGACCTGCGCCAGCACCGGGGCATAGGTCACGCCGCCCAGTTGCAGGCCCGCGACCGTCGCCACCAGCAGAATCGCCAGCAGCAGCGCGCCCTTCCATGTGCCCATCAGGTCCACGCTGGAAGGCGTCAGGTGCACCAGCACGCACGCCGACAGGTAGCTGCCGACGACCAGCGCGATGCGCGGCCACAGACCGAGACCCCAGACGGCCGCCGCCGCCGTCGCCAGCGTCTGCCCCAACCCCTTCGCGGCCAGACCCAGCGGCGTGATGAGCGCGGACCACCCTGAGATCGTGGAGAAATTCACCTCAAGTGCCTGGCACTCGCGACCCGCAACGCACGCCGTCGGCAGGTGAGGCAGCGACTGGCCGCCGAAGTGCAGCAGCGTCCACACCAGCCCCGACAGCACCAGACCGCCCCCCACCAGCGGCGCCAGACCGATGACGAAGGCCGCGAGCCACGCGATGGGACCGCGCCCCGCCTCGTAGGTCACGCAACCCATCATGCCAGAAGTGGAATCCGGAGCGAACAGCTTGACCTCGCGGATCGGCCGGCGCGTTAGCAGACAAGCAGCGGCGTGCGAGAGCTCGTGGACCGGCACACCCAGCCAGCCCGTCGTCCACGGCACCGCGCTCCAACCAAAGCGGGCGACCAACGCCCCGGTGGTGTGGCGCGCGAGCCAGGCAACGCTCAGCAACAGCCCAATCGTCAAGGCGAAAGAGACCAACGGGGCGCTGAGGATGGGCGGCAAGGGAGTACCTCGAACGGCGGTTCACAGGCAGCCTTGCCCACCGCGGCCCCACGTCAAGCAATTCGGGGCGACGGCCGGGTTGTCGCACGCGGGGGCCGGGCGCATGATGGCCGGGCCGAGGCGGCGCAAGACGTCGCCAAGGAGGTCGCGATGCGTTCCCTCGGGTCTGGCGTGCGGCGAAGGACGTGGGTGCTGCTGGCCCTTGCCGTGTTGACGGGCTGCAGCGTCGTCGGAGGTGGCTCTGTCGGGGCACTGACGGGGCTTGCGTTCACGTTGCTGGCGCTGCTGTCGTGCAGCACACCGGCCAAGGCACCGACCGCCGATGCCTCTGCCGACATCGCTGCGGAGACGTCCCCCGATACCGACGTGGAAGTTGCGACCGACACACCGGTTCCCGACACCGCCCCGGATACCGCCATCGATACCGCCGTCGATGCCACGGCCGACACGGCCACCGCGTGCGCTGGCGACCGCGACTGCGACGGCCACCTGGACGCCGCCGACAACTGCCCGTGGGTGGCCAACGCGGATCAGGCCGACAAGGACCAGGACCAGGTGGGCGATGCGTGCGACGCCTGCGATGCGCCGAACTACCTGACGCCATGCGGAGATCCGTGCTGCTACGACGCAGACGGCGACGGCGTGAACGGCGGCGGAACGATGCCCCCCGGTGGCCCCGACAACTGCCCGTTCGTGGCCAACCCGTTGCAGGAAGACAAGGACGAGGATGGCATCGGCGACGCGTGCGAACAGGACGCCGCGCTGTGGCTGGGCGTTCCCGGTCCCCGTGCCCGTGTGGCCCTGCGGCTGTGGCGGGCGGGCGTGCTGACCGACCACGCGGTCGCGATCCTGCGACAGGGGGCGTGACGATGACGACTTCCCTGGAGCATCCGTCGGGTTTGACGCTGGAGCTGACCGGGCGCTGCACCCGCAACTGCCGCTATTGCTACAACGCCTGGCGCAGTCCCGGGGGGCCACCGCTGCCCCGCGAGCTGCCTGTTTCCGAGCTGTTGAGTCTGGTGCTGCCCGTGGTGCGCGCGACGGGGCGGCGGCGGGTGGACCTGACGGGCGGTGAACCGCTGCTGCGCGACGACCTGCCCGACCTGATCCAGGGGCTGCGGCTGCAAGGGCTGGGGGTGGCGCTGACCACCGATGGCGGGTTGGTCGATGCGTTCATGGCGCAAGTGCTCGCGAGGATGCAGGTTTCTCCCGTGCAGGTCACGCTGCTGGCGGCGGATCGCGGGCTGCACGACGAGCTGAAGGGCTCGCCCGGCGCCTTCGACCAGACCGTCGAGGGCATCGCGCAGCTGACGTCGGCAGGCGTGCCCGTATCGATTGCTTTCGTGCACATGCGGCCCAATGCGGATCGGCTGGGCGAGGTGGCGGAGCTTGCGTTCGCTCTGGGAGCCCGGTCGCTGGCGTTTGACCGGCTGTGCGTGACGGGACAGGCGGCGCGGCGGGCGCAAGAGCTGGTGCCAGAGGCCTGGCAGACCCGCGAGGCGTTGCGCGAGCTGGACGAGATCCCCAAGCAGTGGCACGGACTTCGGACCTATCGCGCGATGTCGGTGCCGCAGTGTCTCGAGCCCGACGGCGCCTCGCGCGGTGCCCCCGGACAGCACGGCGGATGTGCCGCCTCTGGGCCGACGCCTGCGTTCTGCGTGGGTGCCGACGGCCGGGTGCGCACGTGCGCGGCGATGACCGACACATTGGGCGACCTGAAGCACGAGACCTGGCCGGCCATCGAGCAACGCTGGCAGCAAACGCGGCTGCACGCCCCGGTCGCGACGTCGGGCGGCTGTGCCAAGTGCAGCGACCTCGACGCGTGCCGGATGGGCTGTCGGGCGTCTGCGGACGACAACGGCGTGGATCGGTTGGTCGGTGCGGCGTCTGGCCGTCGGTTGGCGACCCCGTAGACGGCGGGCCGCCCTCGTCCTTACTTGGCGACTGGGAAATCGCCTGCCCTGGTGCGGCACCGTACCCGCTTTGCCCTTCTTCCCCCTTCGAGGACTCTGAAATGACCAACGAACCGACCGTCCCGCAGCCGATCCACGACAGCGTTTCCAAGGCGTACGCCGAGGCCTTGCGCCGCACGCAGCAGACGGCCAGCGGTGGCTGCGGCTGTGGCCCCGCGTGCTGCGCGTCGGTGGTCGAGACCGCGGGCTACTCGCACGAACTCGACGCGTTCGCAGAGGCCGGCGCCAGCTCGTTCGGCTGCGGCAACCCCTTGGCGTTTGCGGATGTACAGCCTGGACAGACCGTGCTGGACCTGGGTTCGGGCGCGGGCCTGGACCTGCTGGTCGCGGCGCAGAAGGTCGGTCCCACCGGCAAGGTGATCGGCGTCGACATGACCGACGCGATGATTGAGGCCGCCCGCCAGAACGCCGAACGCGCTGGCGCCCACCAGATCGTCGTGCGCAAGGGCCTGATCGAGGCGCTGCCGGTCGAGGACGCGTCGGTGGATCACGTGATCAGCAACTGCGTCATCAACCTGTCGCCCGAAAAGCACAAGGTGTTCGCGGAGATCGCGCGGGTGCTGAAGCCCGGTGGCCAGTTTCGCATCAGCGACATCGTGGCCGAGACCATGCCCGACGTCGTCAAGCACCACGCCGCCGCCTATGCCGCCTGCATCGCCGGAGCCATCAGCGAAAAGCGCTACCTGGTCGGCCTGCACCGGGTCGGCATGGAGGACGTCCAGGTCGCCTCGCGCATCGACTACACGGCCGACCAGATCCGCGCGATGGTGATGAACGACTTCGAGCTGTTCGGCGCAGACGGTACTGACTTGGTCGAGGCGTTCGCCGGCATGGCGGGCAAGGTTGCCAGCATCACCGTGACCGGACGCAAGCCGCTGGAACGCAAGGGTAGTTGTTGTAGCGGCGGCGGGTCGTGCTGCTGAGGGACCCGCCCTACCAGGACTCGACAAGCCAGTCCGGCACCACGTCTGCCCGTTGCTGGTCCCGCCACTGCGACACGCCCCAAGTCACCAGCGCCGTCGCCAGCCCCGCGTCCTGCCCACCGCGAATGTCGGTCGCCAGCTGGTCCCCCAGCACCACGACGTTGCGCGTGCTCAGGAGGTCGAGCGCCCGTGCGTACATCGGCGGGTGCGGCTTGCCCAGCGGCTGGAAGGCGAAGTCGGCGGCGGGGCGGTCTGGAAAGCGTGCGTGCAGGCCCTCGGACAGCATCCGGGCGAGGGTTCCGGCGGCAAAGCCCAGGCGGTGCGCGTCCTTGGTGAAGGTCAGGTCCGGATTCGGCAGCAGGAGCACGGGACGCCGGCCCGCGGCGAACAGGTGTGCCAAGTCGGTCAACGTGGCGTCCAGGGTTTCGAGGAATGGATAGCCCGACTCGTCGCACACGACCAGGACGTCGAAGGCAGGATCGTCCAGCGCCGCGACCACACCGCCGGCTTGGGTGACGTACGTGCACGAGTCCGGCGGACCCAGCACCCGGCAGCGTGCTCCGACGAGGGCACGGGACGCGAAGAGATCCGGTAGCAGCATCAGGGGGTTGACGATGTGACCGGGGGTGATCGGCAGGCCCATCGACTGGTACCGGTCCGACGCACGGACAGAGAGCTTGGACGCGTCGTTCGTCAGCATCAGCCAGCGCTTGCCCATCCGGTCCAGCAGGTGCAGCGCCTCGGCCGCCCCCGGGTAGACCCCCGAGCCGTGGACCAGCGTGCCGTAGGCGTCAAGCAGGAAGCCGTCGTAGCGGTCGGCGAGGGCGTGAAAGGTGGTGCGGATCGGTGGCATGCAGGCTCGCGCGTCGGGGGGGGCGCAGTCTTGCCGACGTCGGGGCCGGTTGACAAGCGCGAACGGCTGCGGCAAGGTTCGCGGCCGTCGACGGGGAGACTCGTGACGATGCGCGCGTAACTCAGCGGTAGAGTATCACCTTCACACGGTGGGAGTCACAGGTTCAAATCCTGTCGCGCGCACTTGGAAAGCCCCGGGAAACCGGGGCTTTTTGCGTTTTTGGGCGAGGATGACCCGGCCGATTTTCGGTAGCACCAGGGCTCCAGGGTGCTACTTGGTGCTACCAGATGGACGAGTGGTCGGGATTTGGACCGGCGCATTTGGTTTGCAGTTCCATAAGGTTACGCGCTATCAACTGCTTTGTGCGCTTGTGCCACGGTTTCAAGTTGGTTTGGTAGCACCACGCGCGAGCCGCATGTACCTGTGATGACACGTGTTTATCAGCCGTCGACCCGGCTGTTCCGTCGCATTTTGCAGGTGACGGCGAACCGGGGGCTGGGTTGGCGTGGGGGGCTTGATCGTTTTCGCGAGCGATGCCGGCTCCAGCCAGGGTCCGAGTCAAGGATCAGGAAAGGCAACGGGCACTTACAGCCTCGCCGCATCGACTTCCATCACGCCGCGTCGTGCTGCTCGTCGGGGATGCTGTCGAGGTAAAGCGTGTCGTTGGAGAGGTCCAAGCCGCTCGGCCACTCCACGCAACCAGCCACCACGCGGGCGCGGGCGAACAGGTCCGGATCCCGCAAGCGCTGGAAGATCCCACGACCGATGTAGGGGCTGGCATCAAAGACCCGCACCTCGCCGTTGGCAAAGCGCAGACGCAGTCGAGCGTTGGAGAGTGCGGCGACGGAGATGACTTCAGGGTTCACGACGACCTCATGCAAGGGGTGCAATGCGGAACAGTTCGTCACCGCGCGTCGCCAGATCCCAGTCGGCCATTAGATCCTCGCGACGCAACTCGATCCAGGCCACGACAAGCCGCTCTTTTGCGCGCGGGAGTTCACCGGCAAGCCTCTCGCCCGTCACGATGTCGTAGACCCCCTTCTGCCCCTGATACTCCGCATGGATGTGCGGCGCCGAGTGCTGTCGGTTGTCGAAGAAGTACATGCGAACGAGGATGCCGCTGAACATGCTGATAACAGGCATCTGCTCCTCCGACCCGCCTTGATGCAGCGTAGCGTCCGTCGCAGCGGATGTCATCAGGGCGTTTCGCGAACCCGTGGCCCCAGCAACTTCGCCAAAGCATTCGCCTTCCCCTCAACCGAGATCCCCGCATACCGCGCCGTCATCGCCATGCTCGTGTGCCCCATGATCGACTGGATCG
>CAJBNH010000133.1 GCA_903955385.1 uncultured Myxococcales bacterium
CCGGTCCCGGTCGTCGTCCTCGCCGCCCAGATGCCGATCGAGCTGACGACCGATCCGCCCGATGGCATCCACCAGCAGCGCCTCGACGTCCACCTGACGCATCCTCGGCGCCCGCTCGAACCACCGGCTGCCGTCGGGGGGAAGCCCGCGGACGTGTTCGGGAAACCGACAGACCTTCGGTACGCCCTGGCCGGCTTCAGTGCGTGCGAGGCGCTGGGGGTCCTGCACACGACGTCCCCGCGCGTGCTCGACGTGCATGTCACGGGCGGCCTTGCCGAGGTGCTCAGGACGTGGAGCCTGGAGCAGGTCGATGCACGCGATGCTGACCTGGTGCTGCGGCCGACTCGGATGACGCGTTCGGTCTTCGGGGGGTGCGTCGAGCGCGACGGCGTGCAGGTCGTGGACGCGCTGCAGGCCGCCCTCGACGTGGTAGGTTCGCCTGCACGCGGTACGGAGCAGGCCGAGTACATCGTCCGGCACGTGCTGCAGCTTGGCGAGGAGTCATGAGCGGTCCCATCGAATTGCTGCCGTCCCTGCGGCTGTTGAGTCGCGTCGCCACCGCGATTCCGCTGCACGAGTACGGGTTTGTCGTGGCCGGTGGCATCGTTCCGCTCCTGTACCGCGAACGCGACGAGGCCCGCCCGCCGTCGACGCCGGTCCTGTGTCGCAAGGAACGGGACCAGGCCAAGCGGCCCAAGGATCTCGCGTACATCTACGACGTTGCCGTCACCACGTCCGCCGACCGGTGCCGGGACCGCGCCCGTGAAGTGGTAGCTCGGGCGATGGCCGAGAGCGACGAATGGCGCAAGTGGCTCGACCGCGGCCTTCGCGGACTCGACGAACTGTTTGCGACGGGGACCGCGACGGGCCCGCTCGAAGTCCGCGAGGTGCTGGGCGGCGCGATGCCGGCTGGCGCGGTGCCGAGTGGCGCGGCGATCTCGGCGGTGGTTCGGGCGTGGGTGGCGGGGGTTCGGGGGGTGTAGGTCGCGCGCAGAAGGGTTGCCTTGCCGGTCTGGCGAGCACAGGTCAGGTCGACCACGGGGAAGAAGCTCGCAAGGTTCTTTAGCCGATCGACGAGGCCGCGGGCGACGTAGGACATGTGGGGAGTCAGACTTCCCGATTTTCGGGAAATGCCACGAGTGCACGCGATGCGTGCGGCTGCCGCAAAAAGGTCCTGGGCGCGCCAACTGCGTCCGATGCCTGAGCGTCAGCCCCCCGCTACGGCAAGGACAGTACGAGAAGCGTGGTACTGACAGGAACCCCGGCTGTCTCGAAGGGCCAGCGTCCGCCTTGCTCGGATGCGCCACTCGCGCTAGGTTCCCGGCGCCTGTCCGCTGGGAGAGACCATGGCCCGCACCCGCCCTCAGAACCTTGCCTTGCCGCTCAACCTCGGGCCGATCGCGCCGCCACCGCCGAGGTCCGCAGTGGCCCGGCCGCCCTTGTTTCACCCGAAGCTGGTTCGCGAGAAGCTCGGCAACTACACGTTTCCTCCCGACATTGCTGACCGCCACGCGCACGTGTGCAAGCTCGTCGCCGCCAAGCAGGCCGGAAAGCTGGCAGGCAAGGAAGTGGCGTTTCATGGCGAGTACCTGGGAACGCTGTTTGCGGCGGCTCTTGGCTACCAGGGCAGGCTTGAACAGGGCGAGACCTGGCAGCTCGATGCCGAAGAGACCGTGAGCGCTTCGGGCAAGGCTGCCGACGGTGCACTGGGGCTGTTCTCGACCGGGCAGCGGACGCTGCTGGTGCCCATCGAGCTGAAAGGTCTGGACCATCCGCTGGAACTTGCGCGTTCCCGACGGCTGACGCCGGTGCAGCAGGTGTGGGAGTACGCGGTTTATGCGCCCGCCTGCCGCTGGATGATCGTATCGAATTACAACGAATTGCGCCTGTACTCCAAGCGGCGCACTCCCGAGGTCTACGAGGCCTGGACGTTGGACCAGCTCGCGGATTTCGACGCGTTCAAGCGCTTCTGGTTCCTGCTGGCGCGCGACCAATTGCTGCCCAAGACGGCAGACGGCCAGTCGCCCACGGACCTGCTGCTGGATCAGTCGGCCGCGACCGAAGAGGCCGTCACCAAGAAGCTGTACGGTAGCTACAAGAAGGTGCGGCAGGCGCTGTTCGACTTCCTGTGCCTGCGCCACCCCAACAAGCCCACCGCGCCGTTCGTGCAGAACACGCAGAAGGTGCTCGACCGTGTCTTGTTCATCGCGTTCGCCGAGCATCGCGGCCTGCTGAAGCCCAACCTGTTCCGCGACGCGATTGCGTTCAAGAGCCGCTTTCATCCCGTATCGAAGTGGCAGCAGGTGTGCAACCTGTTTCGCTGGGTCGACGAAGGGTGGAAGGAAGAGGACGTCCATGCCTACAACGGCGGTTTGTTCCGCCACGACCCGGCCGTGGACGACCTCGATCTGACCGACGAGATGTGCGAGCTGCTGGGTTCGCTGCTGCACTACGACTATGCCGACGACGTCTCGGTCGAGGTGTTGGGACACATCTTCGAGCAGTCGATCTCGGACCTCGAGGCGATGCGGCAGCAGGCGACGGGCGACCGGCAAACCGACGACAAGCGCAAGAAAGAAGGCGTCTTCTACACGCCGTCGTACATCACACGCTTCATCCTGCAAGAGACGCTTGGCAAAGCGATGGCAGCAGCTTGGCAGGCGTCATTGCAACTCGCGCCACCCGAAACGTCAGGCGATGCCGGCGGGCCGGTGGATGCGTCGTGGCTGCCGGTGTGGACCGATTACCGCGACCGTCTGCTCGCGCTTCGGGTGCTCGACCCGGCATGCGGTTCCGGGGCCTTCCTGATCGCCGCATTTGACTTGCTGGCCCATGAGTACGGCCGGGTGAACGACGCACTGCGGCTCGGCGGCGACACGGCCGGCGCTGTGGACATTTCCCGCGCGATCCTGCTCTTGAACCTGTTCGGCGTGGACCTGAACGAAGAGTCGGTCGAGATCACCAAGCTCGCCCTGTGGCTCAAGACCGCAGCACATGGGCGCAAGCCCCCCGACGGCAGCCGGTGGTTCGAGCGGGCGCCGAGGATGCGTCAGGTGGACGTCGAGGCGCTGCTGGTGGATGCCATCGGGCGGATCGGTCGTCAGCTCGATCGGCATCTGGGCGGCGAGGACGACGACCGGGACCGG
>CAJBNH010000134.1 GCA_903955385.1 uncultured Myxococcales bacterium
CGGCCTCGGCTACTGCAACATCCCGGGTCTGTTCAATGCCGAACAGGCCCAGAGCTGGCGTGGCGTGACCGACGCCGTCCACGCCGAGGGCACGGCCATCTTCGTGCAGCTGATGCACACCGGCCGCGTCAGCCACGAGGCGAACTTGCCCGCTGGCGCACGGGTGCTGGCACCGTCGGCCGTCGTCGCGCCCGGGCAGATGTTCACGATCCAGCAGGGCATGCAGCCGCACTCGCTGCCGACCGAGATGACCGAGGCCGACATCGAGAAGACCCTGCAGGAGTACACCGACGCCGCCGCCCTGGCCATCGATGCCGGCTTCGATGGGGTCGAGCTGCACGGCGCCAACGGCTATCTGATCGACCAGTTCCTCAACCTCGCGGCCAACCAGCGCACCGACCGCTGGGGCGGCAGCATCGAGAACCGCGCCCGCTTTGCCGTCGAGGCCGCTCGCCGCGCCGTCGCCCGCATCGGCGCCGACCGCGTGGGCATTCGCTTTTCGCCCTATGGCGCCAACAACGGCCAGTCGGCGCAGGGCGACGCCGACCACGAGGCGCTGTACGGCTACCTTGCGACCGAGATGGCCAAGCTGGGTCTCGCGTACGTGCACGTGGTCGACCACAGCGCGATGGGCGCGCCGCCGGTCAGCGACAGCGTCAAGGCCCTGATCCGCAAGAACTTTGGCGGCACCTACATCCTGTCGGGAGGCTACGATGCCGCGCGGGGGCAGGCCGACCTGGACGCGGGCAAGGGCGAGCTGGTCGCGTTCGGCCGGCCGTTCATCGCCAATCCGCGGCTGGTGACCAAGTTGCGCAACGGTGCGGCGCTGCTGCCGCTGGACCCGGCGACGCTGTACGCGCCCGGCCCCGAAGGCTACGTCGACTATCCAATCGAGGGCTGATCCGCCCCAGGTCAGCGCACCAGCGTCGAGTGCGCGCCGTTGCCGTTGCCCGCGTCGTCGTTGCATTCGGTCGTGCGGAACAGACAAGTGTTGCCCCAGCCGCCCGTGTACTTCCAGCGGAAGTCCGAGCAGGCATTCGACATCGACGTGTGCAAGTCACCACTGAAGTACCAGCCGTTGCCGCCGCACGCGGACGGTCCTCGGTCCTCGCCGCACGCTCCCCAGCCCTGGAAGCTGGAGCCGTTCCACTGCGACAGCCCGCTCATCGTGGTGGTGGTGTCCCAGCTGGTCGAGGTCTGGAACAGGCGTGACGTGTTGTTGGCGCTGCCGTGCGTGCCGCGCATCAGGATGCGGTAGGTGTTGGCCGTGCGGATCTTGTTGATGGCGGCGTCCGACAGCTTCCAGCTCGACGCTACGAAGGCGCGCGGGTCGGTGCGGATCGTGCCGGTCGCCGCGGCGTTCGAGTCGCAGCCCTGCGCGACCATTGTCCAGCCGCCGCCGTCGAAGACCATGTCGCAGAACAGCTGCACGGCCGCCGTCGCGTTTTCTCCCACCCAATAGACGCCAGACTTGGGCGAGTAGCCCTCAGATTTCGCGACGTTCAAGATCGCCAGACACGATGTGCCTGCCTTGGCCTTGGTGTAGCCGGTCGAGGCGATGCAGGCGGCGCTGCAGCCGTCGCCGTCCTTGACGTTGCCGTCGTCGCACTCTTCGGTGCCCAACAACTTGCCGTCACCACACACGGTCTGGCAGGTGGCGGAACAGCCGTCGCCGTCGGTGTTGTTGCCGTCGTCGCACTGTTCGGTGGCGTCCAGAATGCCGTTGCCGCAGGTGTCGGCCAGGTTGCGCCACACGGCGCCGTCGCAATAGCGCACGGCCTTGATCTTCGAGTCGAAGTATAGCGCGCCGGCGACCGTGGGGCCGCAAGGGATCGGCGGGTCGGCGGCATTCTTCAGCAGCAGGGCGCCGCCGACACCGACCTTGGCCGAGGCCATGACCTGCACGTTGACGCTCCAGCCCTTCAGCGCGCCGTCGGTGCCGTTGTTGAGGAAGGCGGTGTCGACAACTTCCAAGTACCACTTTCCCTTGGGGTTCTTGCCGATCCAAGTGGTCAGGTCGCCCGACACGGTCTTGGTCAGGCTGGGCCAGGTCGTCTTGACCGAGGTGCCCTTGGCGGTCTTGTTCCACAGCACGTACTTCGAGCCGCCGGGGTCGATGGCGGTGATCCTCAAGTTGGCCGTGTCACTGTTGGTGACTTCCGCAGAAATCGTCAGCACTTGGGCGATGCCGTAGTCGGGCACCTCGATCAGGTCGCTGACGCCCACTGGATTGTTGTCGGGCACATCCGTAGGCGTCTTGGTGCTGACCGCGACCTCATTGAATTGATTGGTCAGCAGGCCGTTGGAGACCTCGTCCAGCGCGTCCTTGGGCAACGCCGTCGGGTCCATCGCCTGCACGCAAGCATAGGTGCCGTCGGCCTGGATGCCCTTCATCACGAGGCCGGTGCCGCACGCCGCGTCAACCTTGGCCAGCACCGGCAGTCCCTCCAAGTCCGCATAGGCACCCGAGACCGCAACCGTCGCCAGCGTGGCGGCCTTGGCGTACGCGTTCAGGTCCGGCAGCCCCAGCAGGTCGGCATACGCGCCGGAGGTCGCCACCGTGGCCAGCTTGGCCGCCAGGGCATAGCCGCTCAGGTCGGGTCCACCGGACAGGTCGGTAAAGGCGCCTGACTTCGCAACCTTGGACAACGTCCCGCCGGCGATCAGGTCATCGATCACCTTGGCGTTCAGGTGCGCGGCCGTCACGCAGCCTGAGCAAGCCAAGCCCTCTGACAGCCCGGCGCGCCAGGCGAACAGGGTGCTGTGCAGCGGCTGCTTGGGTAGTGCGGGGTCCGCGCCGATCTGGATCCTCAGCGAAAGGGCGTCCTTACCCGCAAGCAGGGTTGGACTGAGCGCCTGCACCGAGCCCAGCGCGTGCACGAACGTACCGCTGGCGACCTTGACCGTTGTTGGACCTTCGGACCACACGACGGTGTCATCTGCGCCCTGCAGCAGCGAAAACGTCATCGCGTAGTCGCCGTCCGCCGCCGGACCGCCACCGGTGGCCAGCAGCGCGCCCTCGACCAGCGCCGTGTTCGGGATCGCCGCCTGCGCGACGCCGGTCAGGATCGTGAGTCCCGCCAGCACCGCAACTGCCCAGAACGCCCTTGTCGAAAGCCGCAGCATCTGTCGCCCCCTGCATCCGCGTCGGTTACGCAGACCGGGAACTTGCCCAGCGTTGCCGCGATGGTCAAGTCTGGATTTGCGCTACTTCTTGTCGCCTGCGGGGGGATTGAACGCGGGTTTGAAGGGAAATTCGGCGTTGGCGGACGCGTCGAAGGCTTCCTGGGTGATGGTGCCGTCGGTAAGAAGCTTGGTCATGTACTTGCCGCATTTCTCGGCATACCAGTCGCCCCAGCCGTTGCCGCGCATCGTTCCCCAGCCGGATCGCGGGGAGGGCTTGATGATCGCCATGTACACGCCCTCAGCCGGTGTCATTTGCTGGGGTGTCTTGCTGTAGAAGGCCCATGCACCGCGGGTGATGCCGTAGATCTTGGGACCGAATTCCACGGCATTGAGGTAGATCTCGAGAATGCGCCGCTTGCCCAGCACCTTCTCCAGCTGCCAAGAGATCAGCATTTCCTCGAATTTGCGACTCAAAGCCTTGCCGCGCCGCAGGAACAGGTTTTTCGCCAGCTGCTGCGTGATGGTCGAGCCGCCGTAGACGAAGCGTCCGGTCGAGAGGTCGATGCCCAACGCCTTCTCGAGCAGGGTTTCCGAGATGCCGCGGTGCTTGAAGAACGAGTCCTCGCTGGACCACATCGCATAGGTCACCCACAGCGGAATGGCCGTCAACGGCGTCCACGAGCCGCTGCCGGGACCGATGTGGACGTCGTCCAGCAGGGTGCCGTCCTCGTTGACGGGCCGGTCGAAATCCCCATTGAGTTCCTGAAGATCCAGATTGCCGAACTTGTCCACGGTGCACAGCGTGTCGCCCAGCGCCAGATCCACCGCAACGGCACCCGTCTGGGGCAGCTGCACCGCCAGGCTGGCCGACCAGTCCATCGTGCCGTGCGCGTCGATGCGGCCAATCGTCGGCAACATGCTTGGCGGGATGGCGTGCAGCATGGCGCCGCAGTCCTGCATCGGCGCGCCGACCGAGAGGTGGACCCGCGGGTTCGAGTCCAAGCGGGCCACTTCGGCCTCCGCGTGCATCCACGCATCGCCCAAGCGGATTTCCGGGGTCGCAAACGTCAGCGACGCCGGCGACGCGCGCGCCGACAACTCGAAGGGCAGGGCGAACTGGAAGTCGGCGATCGGCCGGTCTGCCAGCCGCCACCAGTGAATGCCCATGTGCTCGGCCGAGAGCTGGCCGGTGACGTCAAAGTGGCGCGCGTCGGGGGCCAGGATCGTCGCGGTCAGGTCGAAATCGGCCTGCTCACCCAGACTCATGCCCGGCACGCGCGACGCGGCGACCTGCGCCATGCCTGCGCCGGCGATGTGCAGCTCAAGCCGGTGCTCTCGCGTCAGGGGATGGCGGCGCCACAGGGCATTGAGCTGGCCCCAGCTTCCCGCAGCGTCGAACGGTCGCACCGAGCCCTCGAACGGTCGGCCGTCGGGGCCAGCGGGACCGATGACCAGATGCGCGTCCGACAACCCCAGCAGCGGTCGATTCCTGGCGTCGACCACTTGCAACAGGCCGCCGGTCAAGCGGATCTCCAGCTCGCCGGGTACCCGCTCCAGCGGCCACAGCTGCTCCAGACGCCCGTGCGTGGCCAGCAGCGTCGACTGCGCCTTGCGCAGCTGCTCGATCCATTCCATGGCCGGCCGCTGCCGCAGCACGGGCACGCCGCGCGGCGTGGTGGCGACCGGCTTGGCCTTGGGCTTGCTCTTGGCGGTCGCGGCGGGCGTCTTGCCATTCACCTTGAGCATCGATGACTTGCGAGCGGCCACGGGACCCGCGACCGGAGCTTCCTCGACCTCTTCCTCTTCCGCGGCGGCCTTGGCGGCAGCTTCGGCGGCGGCTTGGGCGGCCTTGGCGGTATCAGGGCGCAGCACGGCGAGCTTGTCGATGCGCGGTCCCAGATCCGGCACCTGGCGCAACAGCAGGCTGTCGCGTGGGACGACCAGCGTGGGCTTGGCGACCTCCAACAGCCGCCACCCATCCGGGTCGGCCAGCTGGCGCAGATCCGGTGCCGTCAGCGTCACGGTCGCAAGGCCCGCCTGCGCCCCGCCCAGTGTCGCCCGCAGGTCGGTGGCCGTGGCCTGCGCGCCAATCGCCGTCGTCTCTGGCCGTATCACGACCGACGCCACCTGCACGGCCAGCGGACCCAGCGTGCCGGGATTCCACGGCAGTCGCGGCGGCTTGCCCTTGGTCGCAGGCGGCGGGGGCGCCACCTTCGGCGCGAACCTTGTCCAGACAGCGGGCTCGACGGCCAGCGCCATCGTCTCGACCTGCAGCGCGCCCTTGCGATAGCCCACGCGGCCCACCGACGCGCGCAGCCCCAGCCCCGCGACCTCGATGCCGCGCACGGCGGGTCCCAGCGCGTCCAGACTGGCGCCCAAAATCTTCAGACGCAGCCCCGGCATGCGGGCGTCGACCGACGGCACCCCCAAGTCCAGCGGGGGCTCGAAGCGAGCGGTCACGACGGGCTTGTCGGCCTCCTCCGTCACCCCGGCCCGCAGCACGCCTTGGCCAGCGGCTCCGGCGAAGCGGCCGGTCATCTGGCCCTCGACGTCGGACAAATCCAGCGTTCCTTCCAGCGCTTGCACCGTGAAGCCGCCCGGCAGCAGCCCCGCGCCCTTGCCAACCGCGCGCACCTGCAGCGACCCGTCGTGCACGGTGACGCGCGATGCCAGCCGGTCCAGCGCCGGGGCCTCGCCGTCGTCGCCAGTGTCGTCCTTGGCCTTGCGCAACGCCTTGCGCAGCCGCTGCCAGGCGTCGGGCTTGCCGTCGCTCACCTCAACCAGCACGGACGGACGGTCCAGCGCCACGTCGTCCAGACGAATCCGACCGCGCAGCAGGTCAAGCCACGACAGATCCGCTTCAATGGCGCGTACTTGCAGCAGCGTCGACGGGCCCTCGCCAAGTCGCAGGTCGCGCACCGACACACGCCCCAGTACGCCGACATCCAGCTGCTGCCACGTGACCTGAAAGGGCGAGCCGGCCAGCCGACGCGTCAGCTTCTCTTCCAGCGTTGAGGCAACCCAGCTGCCGCCAGCCCACGAGAGCACGACCGCGACAAGCGCAAGGCCGGCCGCAGCGAGCAGCGTTCGTCCGGATCCCAAGCGTTGGAGAAGTGGAGAGTCCGGCCGCATGGCTCCGTCGCGGTGCGCCTGCCGAAGTGAGATGGGGGGCGCAACCGCGCGCGCTTTATGCGCCAAGTGCGGAAAAATGGCCAGCTTTGCGGAAGGGAAAAACGGTCAGGATTGCGTGGCGCGGAGAGCGGGTTCAGATCGCGCCGTGTCCCTGCAATGTCGAAGGGTTGGAGGACGTGGCGACCTTGCGGCGCACAGCTTCGACGGCGTGGTAGGCGCCCATACCGGCCAGCATCGCGACGCCAAATGTCAGCGGTTGTGCCTTCAGCGTCGTCAGGGACACCAGCGCCGGACCCGGGCACACGCCCGAAAGTCCCCAGCCGAGGCCGAACAGCGCGGCGCCCGTCAGCAGCGCTGCATCGATTCGGGTGCGGGCAGGCAGGTGCCAGGTCGTGTCGGCCACCGGTTGCTTGCGCTTCAGGATCCAGGCGAAGGCGACCACGTCGACCGCCAGCGCCGAGCCCATGACGACGGCCAGCGTGGGGTCCCAGATGCCGAAGAAGTCCAGAAAGCCCAGCACCTTGGACGGCTGCGTCATGCCGGCCAGCCCCAGACCGACGGCGAACAGGACGCCAGAGACGAACGAAACGACGAGCTTGCGCATGACTTACGCCCCCTTGAGCTGGTTCAGCGTGAACACGACGGCGGCGGCGGTACCCATGAAGGTCAGCGTCGCTGCCAGCGACCGCGGCGACCGGCGCGCCAACCCGCACACGCCGTGGCCGCTGGTGCAGCCGTTGCCCAGCTGCGTGCCGTAGCCGACCAGCAGACCCGCGACGGCCAGCTGGCCCAGCGGCGCCCAGCCGACGACGGCCACCCGGTCGGGCGAGACCAGACCCAGCACAATCGCCCCCACGCCCACGCCGACCAGGAAGACCACGCGCCAGTCCGTGTCCTTGGAGCTGGCCGAGAACAGGCGACCCACGATGCCGCTGACTCCCAGAATTCTGCCCTGACCGCACAGCAGCAGGGCAGCGGACAGGCCGATCAGCCCACCCCCCAGCGCGGCGATGGCAGCGACCTGTGGGGTGAAAGCGGGGGACAGGATCATCTGGAGCCTCTTGAGGTTGCAGGACTGTTGCGTGTATTCCCATCGATAACGTAGACAATCTAGCAGATCCCCCGTCAGGGTGCAAGGGAAAGTTCTGCCGAACGCGGTTGACCAGCGCACGCAACTGCCCGACCCTCCGCGCCCCCTGTGCCCCCCAAAGGAGGCCGCCATGTCCCGCGTCGTGATTCTGGACTTCGACGGCACCATGACCGACGCCGAGGCTGAAGGACGGCCGTTTCGCGACGGCTACCTGCTCGATCTCGCGCTGCTGGCCGACCGGCCGCTGGCCGAGGTCACGGCGCTTGCCGACCGCATCGAAGCGGACGTGCTGGCCGCACCGCAGGCGTATGGCTGGAACTGGAACGGCCACGTCGTCTGCCCGGCCACCGTGGACCCGTACCAGCGGATTGGCCCGGTGTCGCGGGGGATCCTGGACCATTACGGCGTGGTCACCGACCCCCAAGAGCGGTTCGAGCTGCTGGAGGGCACGCTGTTTCGCCAGAATTACCGCAAGACGATCACGGCCTTTCGCCCCCACGCGGCCGAGGTGCTGGCCGGTTTGCGCGGGCATGAGACCTGGGTGGTGACCAATGCGCACGCCGACCACGTGAAGGCCAAGATCGCGAACCTGAGCGCGCAGGTCGACGGCGGACTGGGCTGGCTGGTCGACCGTGTGCGGGGGCTGGCGCGCAAGCAGGTGGTGGACATGGACGACCCGCGCGTGGCCGACATTCCGCGCGAGATCTTCCTGCCCGGGCTGCCGCGCCCGGTGCTGCCCCGACGCCCCCACTACCGCGAGCTGTTGGACGAATTGCGCGCCGGTCGGCCGTGGGATCAGGTGACGGTAGTCGGCGACATCTTCGAGCTGGACTTGAGCCTGCCGCTGCTGCTGGGGGCCCGCGTGGTGCTGGCCGGCCACCCGTTTACGCCACCGTGGGAGAAGGCGCACGTGCAGGCACACCCGAAGGCCAGGTGGATCGAGGATTTGCGCGATCTGGCGGCGGCGCTGGCGGACTGACGCGACCTACTGCACCTCCAGCACTTCCACCTCGCGCACCGTCCCTGCCGCCCGCACCTGCGCGACGTCGCCCACCTGCCGACCCAGCAACGCCTGGCCGACGGGTGCCGCCGTGCCCACCACCTGAACCTCGCAGCCATCGACCACCAGCCGCTCGCCGACCCGCATGGGCAGCAGCAAGTACCGTTGCGGCCTGCCGTTGTCGTCGACGAGCACCAGCGTGCCGGGCTCGACGGCGGTCGGGGCCACGGGCGGCGCAAAGAAGTGCAGGGAGGTCAGGGTCTGGCGCAATTCGAGGATCCGGGCATCCTGACCTGCCGTCAGGTACGACAGCTCGAGGGATCGGGTGTCGTACTTGTCCTCGGCGCGCGCTTCCTCATGGGTTGCGGCGGCATAGGTGGCGGCGGCGCTTTGTTGCAGTGTGCGCAGGCGCAGCTCGAGCTCGTCGCGCAGGGCCTGCAGGATGCGGGTTTTGTCGGGGGCGGGCATCGGCAAGGCTCAGCCGCGGTGGGTCCGGGGCAACACGGGTTGTCGCACGGTCGGGCGCGGAAGGGAACGCGAAATGGCCTGCGGGCAGGGCAGATGAGGGACGCGATGGGCAAGGGGACGGTGCTGGTGACGGGCGGCGCGGGCTACATCGGCTCGCACACGGTGCGGGTGCTGGCGCGGTCGGGCTTCTCGCCCGTCGTGTTCGACAACCTGTCGTCGGGCTGGCGCCAGGCGCTGGCGCCCGACGTGCCGCTGGTGGTGGCAGACCTGAGCGACCGTGCGGCCTTGCGTCAGGCCATCACCCAGCATCGTCCACAGGCCGTGATCCACTTCGCCGCCTTCATCGAGGCGGGCGAGTCGATGCGGGAACCGGCGCGCTTCTGGGACAACAACGTCCGCAACACATGGAACCTGCTGGAGGAACTGCGGGCGGCCGACGTGCGGCGCATCGTGTTCTCCAGCTCGGCCGGCGTGTACGGTCAGCCCGACGTGGTGCCGATTGCCGAGGACGCGCCGCAGCACCCCGTGAACACCTACGGACTGACCAAGCATATCGTCGAGGCGATGCTGGGCGATTACGACCGCGCGTACGGTCTGCGCAGCATCGCGCTGCGCTACTTCAACGCTTGTGGCGCCGACCCCGCGGGCGACATCGGCGAGGCCCATCCGGCCAAGACCCATCTGGTCGAGCTGACGATGCTGGCGGCGCTGGGATTGCGTCCAGAGATCGGGGTGTTCGGCACCGACTACCCGACGCCTGACGGCACGGCCGTGCGCGACTACGTGCACGTGTTGGACCTTGCGCGCGCGCACGTGCTGGCCCTGACGGCGCTGGAGCAGGGCGCGGCGACGACGGCCTACAACGTGGGATTGGGACGCGGGTTTTCGGTGCAGCAGGTCATCGAAGCGGTCGAGCGCGTGGCGGGGCGGCCGGTGCCGCGGCGGCTGGCCCAGCGGCGTGAAGGCGACCCGGCCGAGCTGGTGGCCGACGCGCGGCGCATTCAGCAAGAGCTGGGGTGGCAGGCGGAATTCACGGACTTGGACGCGATCCTGGCGACCGCGTGGCGGTGGCACTCCGGGCATCCGGCGGGGTTTGCGGGGGCTGGCTGGGAGCGGGAGCTTGCATGAAGATCGCCACTTGGAACGTCAACAGCCTGCGCAGCCGCGAAGAGCGCCTGTGCAACTGGCTCGTTCAACACACCCCCGACGTCCTGTGCCTGCAAGAGCTGAAGGCAACCGAGGACCAGCTGCCCCTCGACCGCCTTGCGTCACTGGGATATCGCGCGGTGGTGAACGGGCAGAAGACCTACAACGGCGTGGCGATTCTGTCGCGCGCCCAGCCGGTCGAGGTGCGGGTCGGGCTGGACGACGGCGTGGACGACCCGCAGGCGCGGCTGGTGTCGGCGCAGGTAGCCGGCGTGACTGTGGTCTGCGTGTACGTGCCCAACGGGCAAGCGCCGGGGACCGACAAGTGGGCGTACAAGCTGGCGTGGCTGCAGCGGTTGCTCGACTGGCTGGACCGCCACCACCGCCCGGACCAGCCGTTGGTGCTGTGCGGTGACCTGAACGTGGCGCCCTTCGACATCGACATGGCGCGACCGGCCGAGTGGCGCGGTACGGCGATGCACACGCCCGAGCTGACGGCGTGGTTTCAGGCGCTGCACGCGTGGGGGCTGCACGACGTGGTGCGTCAGCTGCGTCCGGAGGTCGGGCTCTATTCGTGGTGGGACTACCGGATGCTGGGCTTTCAGAAGAACAACGGCCTGCGCATCGACCACCTGCTCGCGACGGCCCCGCTGGCGCAGCTGGCCCGCGCGGCGCTGCTGGACCGCGATGAGCGGCGCGGTGACAAGCCGTCGGACCACGTTCCAGTCATGGTGGAATTCGACTGGACCTGAAAGGACTTGCGTCGCGTCACTGCTCGCGGTAGGCGGGACCCAACAGCTCGCGGACGGTAGAAAGTCCGTGCTGGGCGTCCGGGGTGTTGGGGGCAAGCGCCAAAGCCCTGCGGAAGTGGACGCCGGCCTCTTGCAGCTCGCCCAGCGCCCCCAGGACCTCTCCCAATCGGGTGTGCAGCTCTGGGTCATTGGGCATGACCGCGCAGGCCCGGCGCAGGTAACCGGCCGCCGCCTCGAACTTCTCGGCCTGTCGGCAGGCGACACCGGCGTTGCGCAGCATCAACGGATCGTCGGGGCGCAACCGCACGGCGGTCTCGAATTCCACCAGTGATTCGGCAGGTTTGCCCAGTTGCTCCAACACCGAGCCCAGGTTGTTGTGGGCGCCCGCATCGTTCGGTGCCAGCTCGACCGCACGCCGCAGCGGCAGCAGCGCCTCGGCCGGGCGCCCGATGTCGCTGAGGGTGGCGCCATAGGCCCGCAGGGTCTCGACATTGTTCGGGTTCAGCGTCAGCGCATGGCGATAGCGTGCCAGCGCGCCGTCGGTGTCGCCAACCTTGCGCGCGTCCTCGCCCGCCCGTACGAACGAGACATCGTTGGTGAATTTCTCCCGGATCGCCACCAGCGCCGCCGGGGGCAACGCGACGAACTCCGGGATGCTCGCGGCGCGGTCGGGCGACGTCAGCGCCTCCAGCAGCACGGCCGGCGCGTCTTGTCCCTGCCCGTCCACGTGGGTAAGAAACAGCTGCGTATACGGTCCGTTGGCCTTGGACGAGAACACCAGCCACCGGCTGTTGGGCGACCAGCTGTGCCACGAGTTCATGCGCGACGTGTTGCACGCCATGCGCCGGGGCTCGCCGCCCTGCGCCGGGATCAGGTGCAGCGTGCTGTCGGGCTGCAGCAGCATGAAGCTGTTGGCCTGGGTGAAGGCGATCCACTTGCCGTCGGGCGAGTAGCGGGGGAAGTAGTTCGACTTGCCGTTCTGCGACGCGCCCTTGAGCGGCGTGGCCTGTCCGCCCAGCCCGCCGTTGAACGGGATGGTGTAGAGGTCGAACTTGAACTGTTTGGCGCCAGAGGTGAAGACGGCGGTCTGGGTGGGCAGCGACAGGGTGCCCTTGTGGGCGGGGCCCAAGTCGTACATGGGGGCGCGGGCGAACACCAGCGTGCGGCCGTCGGGACTCCAGGAAGCGTTGCTTTGCACGTACTTGGGGTCGTCGGCGCCGGGCAGTGCGGTGAACAGGCGGGTCTGGCGGTCGTAGATGGCGAGGATGCCCTGCACCGGGAAGAACAGCTGGCTGAAGGCGAAATCCGGCATCGGCACGAAGACAGAGCGGTCCTTGACCGTCGACACGACGTACCGGCCGTCTGGCGAGACACTGGAGAGCAGGCCGTAGGTGACCTGGCCGTCGTCGCGCTTGAATTCGCTCCAACTGATGATGCGCTCGGGCGTCAGGTCGATCTGGGTGGCCGTTTCTGCCAGTGCATACGAGCCCTTGTCGTTGGCGTAGTCGACGTCCATGCCCATCACGCCGCCGTCTTTCGAGAACGAGTGGCAGTTGCCGCACACCGGCAGTCCGGTCAGCACCACCGGCGGGGCCTGGCGACTGGCGACAGAGCCATAGCGCCAACGGATCAGGCTGGGGTCGGCGACCGCCTTGACGAACGGCAGGTTGACCTCGCGGTAGAACAGCGAACCGTCCACGGGGTCCACGGACGTCGTCCACTCGGTGCCGCCGGTTGACAGGATGTCGTTCGGTTTTGCTGTGTTGACCCCGATGAAAGACACGCGCGCCTGGCCGTGGCTGCTTTGCTCGCGAATCAGCTTCCACTCCGCCTCGGTCGGCCGCCACTCCTGCTGGCGCACCAGCGCGACGATGGGCGCCGCCACCGACGGCAGGACCACGCGCACCGCCCAGACGTCGGCGCCTTTCTCGGAGTCGACCCAGCTGAACTTGGGCGGGGCCACGTCGGGGGGGAAGATCGTGCCGGATTGCGGATACTTGGTGTGCAGTGGGCCGTAGTGACCGTTCTCGGCCCACGCTGCAACGATTTGGTTGGCCAGAGCCACGTCGGATGCGGAAGGCGCCTGAACGGACTGGGCTTTCTCTGGCCCGCGCGAGCAACCGCCACCCAAGGTCCCAACGGCCGCCACCATCAGCAGCGGCACCAGACACGGCAGGGTCAACTTCACGGGCTACTCCGACTTTCCGGTATGAGCGGGCCGCAGCCCCCTCTTGTCCATCGTCCAAGCTCGCCCGGCGGCGTCTTGCAGCGTCAGCACGGCGGGGCGACCGTCGTGCCCCTTGGTGTGGTGGCGCGTGACCTCGGTCCACAGCACCTGCGCCCTGCGTTCCCGCTCTACCGTCGTCAGCTCGGCGAATCCGGGCGGCACAAAGAAGTTCAGGGTGTCGTGGCCACCGGGCGCGGGCTGCGGCGCAGGGCGGAACCCCAGCTGCGTCCTGACCTTGTCCAGCACCAAGAGCCAGTCCGTCAGGTCGGCGTTGGCGCGCACGTCGAAGGCCACGACCTCGCGGCGCCCGCTGCGATAGCGGATCTCAGCCCGGTCGCGTCCTGGCCCTACCGCGCCCCACGAGATCGACCACTTGCGTTGCTCGCCCGGCGCCACCGTCCCGAGGGCCAGCACCTTCTCGTTCGTGTACTCCGTCGCGCCGGCGGCAAGGCAGACGGCCTCCAGCTCCAACGGTACGGAGCCCGTATTGCGCACGTTTCCGGCACACGAGACCTGCGCCTCGCCCACGAAGCCACGGCGCGTCACCACGGCGCGGGCGTCGGACACGATCGAGAAGTCCTTGGGATCCATCAGGAAGGCATCGCCCACCGCGAGCTTATGCAGAAAACGTGCACCATCCGGGCTTTGCTGCGTCCACGCCCGTCGACCGACGTCTGGCCACTCGACCGCCAGCGCCAGCTCCGGCCCATCCGTCAGGCGCGTGACCTCCTCCTGCGCCCGCCGCAGCAGCACCAGCAAGTCGTCGGGAGCCACCGACGGCGGCGCGCCTTGGGCCTGCACCGACAACGCCAACGGGTCTCGGAGGATACGCTGCGTCACCGGGCGAATCCCCAGCTCGACCAGCCGCGTCCGCAGCGCCTCGAACTGGGCGGCAAACCGCAGCGGTGCCGGCCGTTGCGCGATGGTCAGCGGCTGGACCGTCGGCGCCAGCAGGCACACGTCGGCCTCGTCGCCCGCCTCGAACCCGCCGCTCAGGTCGGTGTCGTGCACGACCAGCGCCGCCAGCACCCCGCCCGGCACCCGCCCAGCCGACCGGACCTGCACCGGACCCAACGCCACCAGCGGCTGCAACCGCTCGCCGTCAAAGGCAAGCAGCGCTTGCTGGCCGTCCTTGTGCCGCGTGACGAAGGGCTCGACCGCGTCGGCCAGGATGCGGTCGCCCGGCTCGGCGCCCGGCACCGGAGTCGGCGCGCCGCCGGCCAGCGGAATGCGCCACAGCGAGCCGTTCAGGTCCTCGACCAGCAAGCCCGCTCCCATGACGCGCACCTGCCGGGCTGCGGGGCCCAGGCGCTTGGCGGGGCTGCCGTCCACGGGCAGGCGTTGCAGCTCCGGGCCGTCGGCGCCATTGCCGGTGATGATCATGGAGTTGCCGTCGTCGTCGACGTGCCAGAGGTGGGTGGCTTCGCCGATGACCAGCGCCGGATCCTTCACGTGCGGGGGGCCGAACCCCTCGGGAACCCAGCCGACCGGCTTGGGGTCCTCGCCGCCGTCGATGCGGTTGCGCCACAGCCGGCCCCCGGCGTCGGTCCAGAAGGCCGCCTTGCCCTGGCGATCGACCAGGAACGTGCGGACGACGAACGCCGCGTCAGGCACAAGCCACTCCAGATCCGGGCCCTGATCCGACCCGACCTGCGCCAGCCCGAGCGTCGTCGAGTGCGTCACGAACCGACCGCCGCCGAGCGCGATCGGCTGCACGCCCGCGTGTTCCAGCAGAACCGAGGTCGCTGCGGTGGCAAGGTCGACGGACACCAGGCGATAGGCGGCGTAGTTCGGGTCGCCGCTGGCATGGGGCTCGGTAAACCAAACCTGCCCCGCAGGGCTGCCGGGAACGATCGCCGTCCGCGCCGCGCCAGGCAGCGCAAAGCACCGAAAGCCAAGCTGAAGTGCATCGGCAACGGCGGCGGTGGGCAGCGTCTCGACCGTAGGCAGGCTGGGCGGCTCGCCGCGGCGAAACGGCAGGGGCGGCGGCGGCTGCACCACGTCAGGCGTCGCCGTCTCGCGCCCGCAGGCGACGAACGACAGCGTGAACCCCAACAGGCAGGCCAGGACCAGACGCATGCGATTCCTGCAATAGCGGCCTCGGACGCGGTGTTGGCCCGAGGGCGCGCAGTGTCGCGCAGGGGGCTCGGGGGTGCAACGCGGGCCCACCCGTCACGCGGCAACACCTTGCCCTTTGCCCTCAGGTTTTCTAGGCTCGCGGGGTGTCTGCCCCCCTGTAGTCCTGCCCCCAAAGGAGGCCCCCATGCTGCTGCGTCCCTGTTCCCTCGCGGCTTTGGCTCTTGTCGCCCTGTCGGCCGTCGGCTGCGGGATCCCCAAGGAGCAGTACGACCGCGATATGGCCGCGCTGCGTCAGAAGTCGGGCGTGGACCTCGAGGCACAGCGTCAGGCTGCTGAGGGTGCCCGCTTGCAGGCTGAGGCCGCAGAGAAGGACCGTCTGGCCCGCGCGGCGGAAGAGCTGGACCGCAACAAGCGAGCGCTGGAGCAGTGCACCTCCAAGGGCGGTGACGCGACCAAGAACCTGGCCACCTGCCAGATCGAGCGTGACGAGGCCAAGTCCAAGCTCGATCGCGTGACGGCGGACGTGAACAAGGTTCGCGACATGCTCAAGAGCATGCAGGATGCCGGCAAGCTGCAGGTCAAGGTCGAGCGTGGCTTTCTGGTCATCGCGCTGCAGGGCGACATCCTGTTCGACTCTGGCAAGTCGAAGCTGAAGGAAGAGGCCAAGCCGGTGCTGATCGAGCTGGCCGAGGTGCTGAAGATCGCGTCCGGGCGCCTCTTTCAGGTCGCCGGCCACACCGACAATACGGGACTGGAGGACAAGAACTGGGAGCTGTCGATCGAGCGCGCCGTCAACGTCGTGCAGTTCCTGATCAAGCAGGGTGGCGTCGACGGAAAAGGCCTTAGCGCGGGCGGCTATGCCTTCTACCAGCCCATCGCCGACAACGCGACCGAGGAAGGCCGACAGGTCAACCGCCGCGTAGAGTTTCTGCTGGTCCCGAATCTGGGCGAGCTGTTGAATCTGAAGTGATGCCGCGCCGCACCCCCCACCTGCTTGTCGCGATGGCACTTGCGCTGGGTTGGGTTGCACCCGCCGACGCCGTCGCAAAATCCACATCGACCACCCTGCATTACGAGGTCCGCGCGCGCGACGCCCGCGTGGGGCGCGCGACGGTGACGCTGGGCGCCAAGGAAAAACGCGACGGGGTTCTGGTGCGCGCCGTCCGCATCGAGGGGCGCCCAGAGGATCTGGCGGGCGTGCTGCTGGCGGGTCGCACCGTCGCGACAACGTGGGTCGACGCGGACTGGATGCCGGTGGCCGCCGAGTGGACCAGCAAGCACGCGGGACGACACACGGAGACGACGGCGAAGTACCTGCCGGACCGGCTGTCGGCGACCTGCCTGCGCGCTGGCAAGGAGCCGCTGGTCTTCGACGAGCCCCTGACCCAGCGCACCCACGACGTGGTCAGCCTTGTCCCGTGGCTGATGGCGCGCAAGCTGCAGCCGGGCGAGCAGCTGTCCGCGCCGATCTTCACGGGTGCCGACCTGTGCAACGTGCAGGCCGTCGCGGGTCCGGTCGAGCACGTGCAGGTGCCGATGGGTGCGCGAGACGCGGTGCCGGTGACCGTCACGTTCAACAAGTGCCTGACCAAGCGCGGTTTTACCGTGTGGCTGGACGGCAAGGACGGCACCCCGCACCGCATGATGTCCAAGGACCCCCTGCTGGGCCAGGTCGAGATCCTGCTGCTGGGGTCGGGCAAACTGCCACCGGCCGACAAGCCCAAGCCCGGGAAGGGACGGCCATGAGCGGCCCCGGCGCGTGCAACCTCGAGCTGGCCGAGCACCTGCTGGATCTGCAACACGATCTGGGCAAATACCTGCGACTGCCCCTGGACTTGCTGCCCGCCACCGCCACGCCGGACCAGGTGCGGCAGGCCGTCTGGACCGCCCTGCACGCGACCCGTCGGGGTGCCGGAAGGGCGGTGGGAGCCCGCGCCCTGTGGCAGGCGTTTCTGGATGCGGCAAGCGACGACTGGCGCGACCTGTCGGGGGCCGAGGCGTTGCAGCAGGCGGTCGAGCGGGCGTTGGCGTGGGAGGCTGCGGTCGAGGCAGGGGAGACGCTGGATCGGGCGCGGGTACACGCGGACTTAGCGGCAGTTGGTGAGGCGATTCGGGGGGTTGGGGGGTGATGGCGCCTGCAGGGCCGGGCACCCGGCTGAGCCTGTCGGCCGCGCGGGACTTCCCTCGCTTTCGCCTTGGTTTCCCGCGTCCTTTGGACTGGCAGGCTTGACCGCAGCCTCGCTTTGGCGCATGTCGCGGCCCCCCTTTCGCCCCCGGAGGAGCATGGCCCCCCACCCGAATCGCCTGAACCAGCTGCTTTCCTTGCTCTTCCAGGCACACCCCTGGCACGGCGTGCCTGCGCACGACAGGGAAGGCGACGAGTTCACGGCGTACATCGAGATCGTCCCCACCGACACCGTGAAGTACGAGCTCGACAAGGCGGCCGGGCACCTGCGCCTCGACCGCCCGCACCGGTACTCGAGCATGTGCCCGACCCTGTACGGCTTCATCCCCCAGACCTACTGCGCGGAGCGGGTCGCGGATCGCTGCATGGTGCGCACCGGGCGGCCGGCCATCCACGGCGACGGTGACCCGATCGACATCTGCGTGCTGTCGGAAAAGCCGTTCTCGCACGGCAACTTCCTGCTGCGGGCACGGCCGATCGGCGGCTTGCGCATGGTCGACGGCAACGAAGCCGACGACAAGATCGTGGCGGTGCTGGTCGACGACATCACGTTTGGCGGCATAGAGGACATTTCGCAGGTGCCCGAGGGCCTGATCGACCGGCTGCGGCACTACTTCCTGACCTACAAGCAGCTGCCCGCCGACCAGCCCCGCCGCGTCGACATCGCGGAGATCTACGACCGGGCCGAAGCGGTCGAGACCATCCGCCGCAGCATCGAGGATTACCGCAACCACTTCGGCGATCCGGAGATCCGGGTCGACGAGCTGCGGCAGCTGTTGGGCAGATGACCGTCGGATCGGGCGGCAGGGGCGGCGTCCGTCACCCGCAGGGTCCGTTGTGGTCGAACGAGGCCCCGGCCTTCTTCGCCTCGCAGGAGTTCTTGTAAGTCTTGCCGTCGCAGGCACACACATGGAAGACGTTCCCCGTACACGACTTGGGCCTGTCGACGCAGACGCCTTGCTGACCGCAGTAGCCCTGGCAGAACTCGCTCGACTTGCACTTGGAGTTGTCGCCGACGGTGCAGTAGACGGTGCAGTCTCCCTTGAACTTGACCCCGGAGCCTGCCTGGCGCGCGAGGCATGCGTTCGCGTAGTTGACGCCGTTGCAGCCGCAGACGGGCGAGGCATCGGTCGGGCAGGTCGCCGGCGGGGGCTGGCAGGTGCCGTACTCGGCTGAGCACATGTCGTTGGAATACACGCAGAACGTCCCCTCGGGGCACGGCTTGAACATCGTGAGCTGGACCTTGTGGCACAGCTGCGTTCCCTCGCAGGGTCCGTAGTACGCCACGTTGGTCTGCCCCTTCTGCGCGGCTTCGCACTCGTCGGCGTAGGTCTTGCCGTCGCAGCCACACACCGACGGAAACGGCGAGGCGCACAGCTGGCCGGTCGTTTGCACGCACGAGCCCTCGCCGCTGCACTGGCCCATGAGGCCCTGGCAGAAGCCATCGGCGCCGCAGGTCGAGTTGTCGCCGACCTTGCACGAACCCGGGAGCGCGGGCATGCAGTCGCCGTCGTGGTCCGCGCTGAAGCCGTCCATCGCCGCCAGGCACGCGCTCGAGAACGAGCCGCCACCGCCGCAAGCGCAGACGGGCTCGTCCACTTTCGGACAGTCGGTCGGCCGGGGCGTGCAGGTGCCCTTCTGTGCACATTGGCCTTTCGGAACGAGGCAGTACGCCTGGTCGCCGCAGTCCTTGCTGCCGACCGTGCAGCCCTCGGGCGAGACGAGGTCGGGTGCGGCGTCGGCGGCAGCGTCCGTTGGGGCGGCGTCCGCAGGGGGCGTGTCGCTCTCCGAGAGGTCCGGTGCGTCGGCGGGGGCTGTCACGTCGCCGGCTGCCGCGTCCGGCGTGGCCTCGCCGGTCGGGTCGGGCGAGCTGGAGCCGCAGCCTGCGGCAGCGCAGCAGGCGAACAGGGCCGCAAGAATCGAGTCACGGCGGGGGTAGGCGGACATGGTGCCTCCGGAAGCGGCTGGAGCCACGGAGGGCGAGGTCGGTCCGCGGCGACGACGACAGACGCCGCCCCCCCGCTCGCGCCGGCCCCCCCGAGATCCGGCGCAATACGCAGGGTTGTGTCTACGCGCGTGCCAAGTTCGGGTCAAGTGCGGGGGGGCTGGTATTTACAGTTAATCGTTTTCGACGTCTGCCACCGTGGCGCGACTCGGCCACGCCTCGCCCACCGCCAGACCGACCCCATGTCGGCCCTTTCCAAGCAACCGACCGCATCTGCGCATCAGATTCGTCATTCTCGGATGGAGCGGCAATCAGACCTTCGGGAGTATCGCGACTGAGACGGCAGACCCATACCCGTTCAGTCAAGTTGCGGAGGCGGCGCAACGGAAAGCAGCGCCGTTGTTTGAGCAAGCCATGGCGGCGCCCACTGACGGGCAGACTCGTCTGGAGTACATGATTTGGCGGACCCGCCAGTTGCTCTGGAGTAGCGCAAATATCGGGATTGGCACGGTGTTCGGTTGGGGGTATGGCGTCGGCGGCGAGCTGCCCGCAAGTCAGATACGCCTCGAACCCCCGCTCTACGAACCTGGGCAGTGGCGCCTGGACCTGTTCGTGCACGAGCTCGCGCAGCTGCGGCCAACCCTCGGCCACTGCCTGGTGCAGCGCGGTCAGCTCGGGGCGGCGGCGGTCGTACGCCACCTTGGACTGCGGTGGACCCGGCAGCCCCGGCTTGGCGGGCGGGCGAGGTGCGAGGGCGGCGGTGGTGGGCGAGCGTGAGGCCATCGCCCCTGATCGCTCGCTGAGCCAAAGTGCCGCGCGGCAACAGGATCAGGCGGGGTGATGCGACCCCGGGGGCGATGGCCTGAGCGGAGGCCTTGGGAAGGGTGACGGCCGAAAGGCTAATTTCGAGGCGTTTGTGACCTGATGTTGCGTGGTTGAGTGCCTCGTGCAAGCGCTTGAACGGCGCAAACCGACAAGACTGCAAGCTGGGAGTCGATGCACTCGGCCATTTCGCTGAGTCGTGGCCACTGGGCCATCAACAAGTCCCTTGGACAGACTGGCGGCGCGGGCGAGAAGACAGCGCGACCTGTCGGGGGCCGAGGCGTTGCAGCAGGCGGTCGAGCGGGCGTTGGCGTGGGAGGCTGTGGTCGAGGCAGGGGAGACGCTGGATCGGGCGCGGGTGCACGCGGACTTCGCGGCGGTTGGTGAGGCGATTCGGGGGGGGGGGGGGGATGGCGCCCCGGCCCCACCCTCCCCAAAAACCGCCAACGAAAACCGCGCAAATTGCCCGTTGAACCCCGTCCCCCCCGCCGCGTCGGTTCCCAGGGATTCGTAGGCCATGCCCGCGGTTGCGTCGTCCAGCACGGTCGCGACCGTGTACTGCGCAAAGCCGGGGACCAGGACGGTCTCGTGGTCCCAGGTGGCGCCCTCGGTGGCTGCCATCCGCGACGCGCTCGCGCGGGTGATGCCCGAGCCGCGCCTCCTCGAAGTGGCGGCGACGACGGGCGAGGGCATCGGGGCGTGGCTCGCTTGGCTGGACGTGCAGCGCGCCCGGAGCCTGGCCGCCCCCAGGCCCGCGACTGCCCTGCGGCGCCGCCCGGCCCAGGGTCTGCTGCGGCAGCCCTGAAGCTCGCCTTCCCAACCTCGGCAACAGTTGACAACCAACGATTTCGGGTTACTTTCGGCGCGGCAACTGCCGTGGTGCGGACCTCGCCGCACGGGCGAATTGCCGATACGACATCGGGGGAGTGCCCGCCGAGAGGAGAACGTCCATGCGCTTGGCTGTCTGGGGGATGAGAGTCGCGGTCCTCGCCGCGTTCGTGCTGTTCATGGGCTGCGAGACCACCGCGGGAGGCGACGACGGCACGACGGCCGGTGGCCTGGAGCTCGTGTCGAGCGCCAAGCCGGTCGTGGGCGCCTGGTTCGTCCCGATGAACGCATCGAACAACTCGATTGCGCTCTTCAGCGAGCAGCGCGAGCCGTTCACGCTGACGAACAAAACCGGCGCGGCCGTGACGATCAAGTCGATGGCCCTGTCGCTCAACGACGGCGTCGTGTCCGAGGAGTGGTCGCTGCAGAAGTACGACATCAAGGCGCTGCCGCTCGAAGTCGACGGCAGTTCGCTCGCCGCGGGTGGAACACTTGATTTCTACGTGCGTTTCTATCCCGTCCTCGGCGCCGAGCGCAAGGCCATCCTCAAGATCGACACCGACGGCGGCGCCCTCGAGATCGCGCTGACCGGCCGCGGCGCCCCCGAGTCGGCCTGGCCGGCGGGCACCACGGTCACGAGCGAGAAGGTGCTCGGCGCGCCCACGACGACCGAGCTCGCGGGCGCCCTCGCGGTCGACGCGACCGGCAACCAGTACGTCACCGCCAACGTCGACTTCTCGACCAACAAGGCGATCCTGGTCACCAAGGTCAACGTCGACCACCAGCTCGAGTGGGCCAAGGTCTTCGACGGCAGCTACGCCGACGTCGCGCGCGACCCGGGCCAGAACGGCGAGACGGGCGGCAGCTCGGGCTCGCTCGGCCTGGACGCGGAGGGCAACGCCTACTTCTCGGGCGGCGTGTCCGGCACCGCCTCGAACAACATCTTCTACGGCGCGGTGTCGCGCGTGGCCCCCGACGGCTCGCTCGCCTGGTCCAAGCTGCTCGGCTTCGGCCCCATCAAGATGGCCAACCAGAACATCGAGTTCTACGGCCTCGACGCCTCGGGCAGCGAAGTCCTCGCGGTCGGCACGACGGGCGGCACCATCACGGCCGAGGCCGGCGTCGTCATCGTGTCCGCGTTCGACAAGGCCGACGGCACGCTCAAGGCCGCCAAGGGCTTCGACCTCCACACCGGCTTCACCGACCGCGCCTACGTCGTGCGCCCCGACGGCCAGGGCGGCGCCTACCTGTGCGGCTTCGGCGGCTCGGCCGGCATGCTGATGCGCGTCAAGGACGTGGCCACCAACCCGACGCTCGACTGGGCCAAGGAGATCCCCCTGGGCACCGGCGGCAACCTGAACAGCCTCGACGTCGACACGGACGGCAACGTCTACGTCGGCCTCGACTTCCGCGGCGCGCTCACCTCCCTCGGGTTCGCGAAGTTCGGCCCCGACGGTCAGCTCGCGTGGGCCAAGAGCTACTCCGGCAACTCGGGCGACAAGAACAACGTCCAAGTCGTGCGCGTGTACGAGGGCAAGCTGTGGGTCGGCGGCCGCATCGGTACCCCCAATTTCGATGGTCAGATGGGCGACGGCCTCGTGGCGCGGGTCGCCTTCGACGGCACGCTCGAATACTCGGCGTTCCACTACAGCGGCAAGGGCCCGGACGAGCTGGCCGAGCACCGCGTCAAGGGCATCTTCTTCAATCAGGGCAAGTTGAACATCGCGAGCCAGGTCTACACCGGCAGCATGAACGGCGTGCGCTACAACGGCTACTGGTATGCCGGCCAGGGCACGCTCGGCGCCGTGACGCTCGACATCAAGGACGTTCCCGCGCCCACCGAGGTCCCGCTCGACAAGGCCGTCGCCGAGGATGCCGCCGCCACCGTGCAGTGGAAGGACGCCCCCGCCTCGCTGGTGCTGCAGGACGCCAAGGCCAAGCACGACGGCAAGGCGCCCGACTCCGACGTGATGCTGACGACGCTCGCGGTCCAGTAGACCCGGGCAAGCCCTGAGCGCAGCGCTGCCCTTGACGCGCACCGCCCTCGGGCGACCGGAACCCCACCAAGCCAGCCACGGGGGGCGTGGGACACGCAAACCACCTATGCCCCGCAAGCCCACCGTCGGCCAACGGGTAGGCGACGCAAGCCCAAAGATCCTACATATCTCCGTAACCATGCGTATCCATGCAACGTTCGCGCCTCACCCCGTCGCTTCGCGCCACGCGTCTGGTCAGCGGCGGTGCTCGTGTGGTACGTGCCGGCTCCTGGACGCGGGAGTTCGCGATTCGCCTGGGGGTTCCTCGTGCGTAACCTGATGCTGCTGGCGGTCATTCTGTGCGCATGTGGGCCGTCGGCTCCGAGCGGTGGCGGCTTGCCGCTTGGGTACGATACTGGCGACGCGACCGTGGACGCTTCCGCGACGTGCCTTGCACCTGGCGACGGTGGCGCGGCGACGTGCGATCCGGGGTGTGCGACGGCTTGCAAGATCGACGGTCGCTGCTGGATGGTCGATGGTGAGTGCCACCCGAAGTCGGACGCGGATTGTGCAGGTTCCGACTTCTGCGCCGACCCGTTCTTGGCGCACTGCAAGTTCGATCCCACGTCCGGCTACTGCCGCAACGCAAGCGACCTGTAAGGCGTCATGGCGGGGTTCTTCGACATCATCAAGAGCGGCTGGCACGTGACCTATGCCTTGTCGTCGAGACCTGCCCGATCGCCTGGCACCGGCCCCAACGAGCGGCACCTGCTCTCGACGTCGAGGACGTCCACCCGGTCGAGGGCGCCTCGCCCCTTCCCAACCCGCTACCCCCCCCCGAGCCTGATACCGAACCGGGCATAGGACACGCAAACCACCTATGCCCCGCAAGCCCACCGTCGGCCAACGGGTAGTCGACGCAAGCCTAAAGAACCTACATATCTCCGTAAACATGCGTATCCATGCGATGTTCGCGCCTCACCCCGTCGCTTCGCGCAACCCCTCTCCATGTCGCACGAAGTGCTTGTTCTATAATCAGTTTAGCGAGCATGGAGAGGGGGCGGGGGGGTGAGGCGGGTGAGGCGCGATCCCGTCGTCATGTCCACACGTTTCGGCCAGACCTGCCGGTCGCAGACGCGAGGAAGATGTGACTGATCAGCAGATGGCGCCCCGGCCCCTCACTCCCCCAAAACCGCCAACGAAAACCGCGCAAAATGCACGTTGAACCCCGTCACCCCCGCCGCGTCGGTTCCCAGGGATTCGTAGGCCATGCCCACGGTTGCGTCGTCCAGCTCGGTCGCGACCGTGTACTGCGCAAAGCCGGGGACCAGGACGGTCTCGTGGTCCCACGTGGCGCCCTCGGCAGGCGGGTGGACAGTCCCGGCGCGCGTGCGAAAACTGTAAATACCAGACCCCCTCCCGCACCCCTCGCCTACTGCGCCACGTCCCACTTCACGCGCTGCCAGGTCGCGCGGAATTCCGATTGGTTGCGCCAGGCCGAGGCGTTCGCGTCCTCCTGCCCCTCCAGGAACGCCACGAACTGCAGCGGCGCGTCGGGCCGGTCCGCGGTCGCGTCGAACCAGCGCGCGATCTCGTTGGCCGGCAGCGTCTTGCGCCCCGCCACCTCGACGAGCTCCACCGCGAGACCAGGGGCGCCGGGACGCTCGGGCTGGTAGCTCTTCCACACGAGCTCGGTGCACACGAGCGTGCGGTCCGACAGGAAGTCGAAGTCGAAGTCGTACGGCCGGCCGTGGTAGCCGAACGCGCGCAGGATGGCCTGTGCCTTGACGAGCGGCGGCAGGTTAGGGCGCAACGCCGCCGCGTAGTCCACCTGGAACGCGTGCTCGGGGGCCGTGAGCGACACGCCCTCGCTGATCGACTCCATCACCCAGATCGGCCCGCGGCCCTGGTAGTCGGTGCCCTCGGTGTACTGCGCCCAGGCCTTGGGGAAACGCGCGGCGACGAGCGCGGCGAGCGAGGTGGGCTGCTCCGGCTGCTGCGCGAGCCAGGCCCGCACCTCGGGGTCGGCGTCGAACGCCTTGGCCCAGTGCTCCGGCCGGCCCAGCACCAGCTCGGCGTGCGGCCAGAACCCGGGCAGGCCGATGTTCGACAGGTACCAGTTCTGCCGCGCCAGCACGAGGTCGCCCGGCTGCAGCAGTTCCTTGAACTTGTTCAGGTTCAGCGTGCCGATCAGCGGCTGGCCCTGCCGGCGCACGCGCGTGTCGCCCATCCACTCGGCAATCGCCTTCTGCGGCGGCAGCACCGCGCGGCGCGACCAGTCCTTCAGCAGATCCGCGCCGTTGCGCCAGAACAGCAGCCCGGCCTTCTGGCCCAGGGTCTTGCGGGCGGCCTTGGACCAGCGCGCCCAAGCGGCGAGCGCGGCACTCCCCTCGACGCTGGTCGGGATGCCATTGCGCTTCAGCGACTCCCGCACCATCGCCAGGTACGCGTCGCCCGTCAGCAGCTGCGTCGCGGTCGCCAGGTGCACCACCACGAGCTTCCACTGCTCGAACGCGCGCGCCGGCACGCCAAAGCTGTCGTCGGCTTCGTCGAGCAGCACCTCGACCGCGGGAGAACGCATCGCCATCGCGGCGAACGGACTGCCGACGCCGAGCTCGGCCAGCAGCGCCGTGTGCGTGACCACGTAGCCCCAGGCATGAGCGGCGGATTCGGCGTCGCGCAGGCCAAAGCTCCACCAGCGCTGGCGAATCGTCTCGATCGCCAGCATGTGGCCGTAGAGCGCACCCCAGGACGTGCGCAGGCGCTGCTTGTCGTCGGGCGTCAGGATCTGGTCTTCGCGGAACAGCTGGCCGTGGGGGCGCAGGCGATCGACGATGCCCTGCGCTTGCGCCGCGTGGCGCTGCACCACCCCCAAGTCGGCGCGCGCCTGCGCGATCAGGTCGGCGCGGGGCAGGGCGAAGACGTCGAGGTCGCCGGGCGAGGCGACCGCGTGGGTCCCGGTCGGCTCCGCGGCGGGGCCGACCGCAGGGGCCTGCGCCCACGCCGCGCCAGGGACAAGCATCGTCGTCAGGAACGCCAGGAGAAACGGACGCATCGGCAGCTCCTCCGGATCGGCGGGACCGGATGGCTGGTGTCTACGCGGGCGGAGCGGGGACCGTCAAGAGGCGGGAGCCTCCCGGCGAAAAGTGCGAAATGGGAATACCTGACCCCCTCTCTTCACAGATCGATGACGAACTCGAGCGTGGGAAGAGCGTACATGCCGGGCAGGCCCAGCGCGCCCCAGTCATTGTTCCCCCAGCACCGGACCGCGCCGCCGGCAAGGAGCGCGCAGGTGCGACGGGTGGCCGCGGACACCGCCGTCGCCGTACAGATCCCGGATACGGCGACTGGGAGGACCGATCCTGTCGTACTGCCGTTGCCGAGCTGGCCGTCGGAGTTGTGGCCCCAGCAGCGTACGGCGCCGTCGGTGAGGAGCGCGCAGGTATGCTCGGACCCGGCGGACACGGCGACGGCTGCGGTGATGCCGGAGACGTTGACGGGAGTCGGGGAGTAGGTCGTGCCGCCGTTGCCGAGTTGGCCGAAGGTATTGTCACCCCAGCAGCGGATGGCGCCGTCCGCGAGGAGCACGCAGACGTGCCCGTGCCCGACGGACACGGACCGGGCCGTGGTGATCCCGGATACGGCAACCGGCGTGCTGCCGGCGGGGTTGCCGCCCCAGCACTGGACGGCGCCGCCGGTCAGCACCGCGCAGGTGTAGTTGGTCCCGGCCGAAACGGACGAGGCCGCGGTGACGCCGGGGACGTCAATGGGGGTCGGGGAGTAGGTCGTGCCGCCGTTGCCGAGTTGACCGTAGGCGTTGTCGCCCCAGCATTGGACGGCGCCGCCGGCCAGCAGCGCACAGGCGTGTTTGTCTTTGCTGGTGATGGCCACGGCCGCAGTGATTCCGGACACGGCGGCCGGCGTGAGCCTGCTGACCGTGTCGCCGTTGCCGAGCTGGCCGAACTTGTTGTTTCCCCAGCACTGCACCGATCCGTCGGCGAGGAGCGCGCAGGTGTGCCCATGGGACTTGTACGTCGACGGATCGTCCCAGGAGCCCGCGGCCACGGCCACGGCTGTGCTGATTCCGGGCACCTCGGCCGGGGTGTGGGAGGCCGAGGTGGTGCCGTTGCCGAGCTGGCCGTCGAAGTTTTCGCCCCAGCAGCGGATCGTGCCGGCCGACGTTCGCAGGCAGGTATGTTTCGCCCCGGCCACCGCCGCGGCGGCGCCGGTCCCGGCCACGGCCACCGGCGTGGCGGAACGAGCGACGCCGCCGTTGCCGAGCTGGCCCTCGTGGTTGCTGCCCCAACAGGCGAGCCTCCCGCTGGAAAGCAGAAGACAGCCTTGGGAATAGGCCGAAATGGCCGCGACCGGGGCGACACCGACGACGGCCACGGGCGTGGTGGAGTAGATCTGCCCGCCATCCCCGAACACACCCGGGTTTCCCCAGCAGCGCAGCCCCCCTCCGGACAGCAAGGCACAGGTGCCGTCATCCATGGCCGCGATGGCGGTGGCCGAGGTGATGCCGCTCACCAGCACCGGCTTGTAGGCATCCTCAGTCGAGCCGTCGCCGAGCTGGCCGTCGGAGTTGTTGCCCCAGCACTTGACGGCGCCGCCGGTCAACAGCGCGCAGGTGTGGTCCATCCTGCTCACCACGGCTTCGGCCGACGAGATGCCGTACACGGACACGGGAGTCAGCTTCTGGCCGGTGTTGCCGTTGCCGAGCTTGCCATAGTTGTTGTTGCCCCAGCACTTGATGGTGTGATCGGCCAGGACCGCGCAGGTATGGAACGCCGAGGGGGTGACGGCGACGGCTGTGGTGATGCCGGAAACCGCCATCGGCGTGAACTGCGAGGTGGTGGTGCCGTTGCCGAGCTGGCCGTTGGCGTTGGCGCCCCAGCACTTGATCGAACCACCATCCACCACCACACAGATGTGATCGAAGCCCACCCCCACAGCCGTGGCCGTCGTGATGCCGGTCACGAGCACCGGCGCGGGATCCGGGGCATTGCCGCCGCCGAGCCTGCCGTTGGCGTTGTACCCCCAGCACTTGACCGAGCCACCGGCCAGCAGCGCGCAGGCGATCTTCCCGCCGGCCGCGACGGCGGTGGCCGTGGTGATTCCGGGCACCATCACCGGCGTGGAAGATGACGCCACGCCGCTGCTGCCCAGTTGACCGAAGAGGTTGGTCCCCCAGCAAAGGACTCGGCCGGTGGACTGGAGCGCACAGACGAACTCATTGCCGACGGCCACTGCGGTATAGGTCACGCACTCGCCGGTGCGGCACGAGCCCGTCGGGCAGGCGGTGGGGCAGCAGTGCAGCGTGGAGCCCATCCCCTCGCAGGTGCCGCTCTGGCAGTCCGCACTCATGCCGCAGGGCCGGCCAGCGGTCCCGATGCAGACACCGCCGGCGTCGCACGTGCCGGTCCCGCTGCACTCCGGAGTGTCGTCCGCGCTGACGAGAGGGGTGCAGGTGCCGCTGCCGCAGATCGAGCAGGGAGCATCGCAGGCCGTACCGCAGCAGGCGCCGTCCTTGCAGAACCCGGTAGCGCATTCGCAGGCCTCGGCGCAGGACTGGCCTTGCTTCTTCTTGCACGCGCCAAGGGCGTCGCAAACCAGGGCGCCGGAGCAGGTGTCCAGGTCCTCGGCGCTGACCACGGGGGAACACCATCCCACGCTTCCAGCCAGGTTGCAGGCCGCGCAGGCGCCGTCGCAGGCGGTGTCGCAGCAGGTATGGTCCATGCAGTGACCGCTGAGGCATTCCTCCGCCGCGTTGCACGCGCTGCCGACCTGGCCCCCACCGTCCGGGGTCCCGCCGTCCGCGGCAGCGATATCGGCCTCGCCCCCGTCGCCGTCGGCCAGCGTGTCGTCGTCGGCCACCGTGTCGCCGTCGGCCAGCGTGTCGTCGTCGGCCACCGTGTCGCCGTCGGCCAGCGTGTCGTCGTCGGCCAGCGTGTCGCCGTCGACCACCGGTCCGCCGTCCGCCACCGGTCCGCCGTCTGCCGCCGTGCCGTCGTCGGCCACCGGTCCGCCGTCTGCCGCCGTGCCGTCGTCGGCCACCGGTCCGCCGCAACCGAGCGTCATGACCACCACCAACATCATGACTTGTTTCATCAGCGGGTACCTTTCGTGTAACGATGGTCTTGTCCCGAGCATCCTCGGTCGGGAAGGATCCACCAGAACGGGTAGACGCAAGCGCCCGCCACCCACCATCGAGTCTCCTCGCCGGCCGGCGCTCCCGCCCCCCCAGACCCTCCGAAGGCGCCAACAAGTTCACTCCAGCATCTACGCCCGCGCCAACCGACCGTCAAGACGCCTCTTTTTCCATGTACGGAGGCCACCGGCCCAGCGCGCGTCATGCGCCCCGGACCGACCCTGGGCTACGCCGCCCGCTCGTCCGCGCCCCGCTCCCAGCCCTCCCTGTCAACGGTTCCGCAGACCCGCGCGCACTTGGCGTTTTCCGTCGGCGCCGCCGCGGCGACCGAAGTGGCCGACCGCGCACGAGTTCCCGAGCCAGTCGCCGGAGGTCCGCCGTCAATGGCTCCACCCGCGGCTTCGCAACGTGTTGCAGGACAAGGCGATTCCTCAGGGGCGGCGCAGGTTGCGGAAATCTCCGGAGTCGAGATCGGTGTCAGGACTAAACGCCTGACCACCGATCTCGATCAGTTGGTGTGAAAGCGCGCCGACACGGAGAACATCAAGAAGATCGACGAGCAGTCCTCCTGGGGTTACCAAAGGCTTAGCTGGAACCCCAACCCCAGAAGGACTGCGATGGAAAGCTTGAACGAGAAGGCGGCGAGGCACAAGAAGGACCTGAAACGGATGCGCAAGGAG
>CAJBNH010000135.1 GCA_903955385.1 uncultured Myxococcales bacterium
ACGTTTGCATCTCTCGCATCGGTGGCGACGACCGGGTCCTACGGCGACCTGAGCGGCACGCCGGACCTGAGCCCGTACGCGACGTTTGCATCTCTTGCATCGGTGGCGACGACCGGGTCCTACGGCGACCTGAGCGGTGCGCCGGACCTGAGCCCGTACGCGACGTTTGCATCTCTCGCATCGGTGGCGACCACAGGGTCCTACGGCGACCTGAGCGGCACGCCGGACTTGAGCCCGTACGCGACGTTCGCATCTCTTGCGTCGGTGGCGACCACAGGGTCCTACGGCGACCTGAGCGGCACGCCGGACCTCAGCGTTTACGCCACGATCAACTCACTTGCCGCCGTGGCATTCAACGGAGCCTACACCAGCCTGACGAACCGACCCACGCTGCCCACCCTCGGCACGGACTGCGGTGAGGGTCTGGTGCTCAAGGGTCTCAAGGCGGACGGCAGCTACAACTGCGTGGACGGATCGGCCATCGCGGGCGGCGGCACACCGGCTGGGGCGGTCATGACTTTCAACCTCAGCGCTTGCCCGACCGGTTGGACAGAACTCACGGCGGCGCGAGGTCGTTACCTGGTGGGCCGTCCTCTCGGAGGTACGGTGGGACTCACCGGCGGGTCGTACCCGTTGTCCAATGGAGAGGACCGGGCCGTCGGCCAGCACACGCACAGTGCCAGCGCGTCGGCCCACAGTCACTCGCTCAGCATCCCTCTCTACCGTTACTACACGTCCAGCGGGTACAACGTCGTCGCTTCGGGCTACACGGGCTATGGTCAATACGGCACCTACTCGTCCTCGACCGGCTCTGCAGCCCCCTCAGTTTCCATCGGTTCCGTCGGTTCTTACCCCGGCACCAACGCCCCGTACCTGCAATTGCTGGTCTGCCTAAAGAACTGACCGACGGTCTTGCCCTCGCGGCACCCGTTGGTGGTGGCTCTACGGAGTGCCTAGGTTTGGCTGGGTGCAACGAACCCCCGATCTAGGCACTAGTTCCTATTACACCTAGGTCTTCCTCCGCATACCGGCAACCTCCGGACGCTCCTATGCTGTACTCAGAAGCCGCCCGAACACGCTGGCGGCCACCGAACGAACACAGCACAAGGAGAACGACCATGAAGACCTCGAAGAACGGCGACCAAGTGACCTTCGGTGTGTACGCCTCGATGAAGCCGGTGGACATCCGGTTCGTGGGCGCGGACGGCGAGACGCTGGAAGGCAAGGCGGGCGCCCTGTACCGCCGCATCCCCACGCTGGCGATGGTCGCCTTGGCGCCCGTCTTCGGCGGCGTCTTCGTGATGGCCTTCCCCGCACTGGTGGTCATGCTGGCCATCGTCGGGCTGGCCCGCTTCGCCGGTCGGCAGTTGGTCGGCGACACGGCGCACCTGGCCGTCATGCGCTGGGAGCCCACCACCGCGTACCTCAAGCAGACCGGCGACTCGACCGAGCCCAAGACCGACCGCGCCCCCGACGCCGACCTGGATGCCCTGCGCGATGAGGTCAAGGCCCGCCGCGAGTTCGAGCGCTAGTCGCCCAGCCCCCGGCAACCCAGCGAGCAAGTGGAAGTCCGCGTCGGTCAGACCCTTTCGACCACGCTACCAGCCACAGCCCCGGGTGAAGTAGTCGGGGCCCTGCAGCTCACTCTCCGCCGTCCACGCAGGCCAGAAGTTCTTGGCGCGCGCCACCAGGTCCGCGACCTCCGGGTCTTGGGCCGCCGCCTGCTGCATCGCCACGCCGTCCAGATCGATGCGCCCGCTGGCCGTGCCCAGACCCGGAACTCGGGTCGACAGCCGGTGGATGGCGCTGTGCTCTGCCCACGGGTCGCTGGCGTCGACCATCGGGGTCAGGCCGGGCAGGTCGGACCAGGCCTCGATGAAGGTCTGCTCACCCGCGTCGTTGAAGGTGAATTCCTCATAGATGAAGCATGGTTTGCCGTCGCCCTGATCCTGATAGTCAAACGAGACCCGGCAACGCGCAAACGGCTGCACCGCAAAGGCCCGGCAGTCGCGGTGGGTGACCAAGGCCGGCGCGAACTTCTTGACCAGCTTGTCCGTGGTTTCCAGCTGCTGGCGGGTATAGCCGGTCAGCTTCAGCCACGGCGGCCACTCCCACCGCACCGCCAGCTCGGCATAGGTCGGCGTACTGTCGGCAGGTGCGCTCACATCCAGGGCGTCGAAGTAGCGCTGCGCCTGGTCGACGTAGTAAGCGGCGGTCTGCTTGGGCTCAGAGCATGGGGACAGCGCCCCCTCCCCCGCCAGCTTGCACGCGGCCTCGGCCGGCGAGAGGGCAGGCGCTCCGCCAGACTCGTCGGCGCAACCCGCTGTCAGCTGCACGGCAAAGGCCATGACCAGACAAGCGGCAGCCGGTGTCGGCAGTGGGTGTGCGCGTCGCGTCATGTTCATCGAGTCCCTGCACTCAGCAACGGCATCCGGCCCGGGCCGCTACTCCTTGCCGATCCGCTTCTGCCCGGCCAGCACCGCCACGACGCCCACCGCGCAAGCGACCTCGACGAAAAACGTCATCAGCCCGCCCAGATGCAGCAGCCGGTGGCCGATCAGCCCGCCCACGAACGAGCCAGTCACGCCTGCCAATGCGGTGGAGAACCAGCCCAGGTTCTGGCGTCCCGGCAGCAGAGTCCGAGCCAGGGCACCGATCGCCAGACCCACCAGCAGCGCCCAGACGAGCTTGAAGGTCAGACCCACCAGCCAGAAGCTCAGGAACAGCACCGCCGCCGTGGCAAGGATCGCGAACAATTCCATGGATCTCCTCCCCGGTCGCTCAGCCGCCCAGATCCTCGTTGACGATGGCCTTCCATGTCTTGACCGCGTGCGGCAGGAACGCGGGCGGCGCCTTGTTGAACGCCGGATCGGCCTTGTACTTGCCGCCCACGCGCTCAGTCTCGGTGATGGGCACCCGGGTCTCGCCGCGCAGCACGTACTTCTCGCCCCCTTCCGTCATCAGCACCTTGAGGCCGATCGGGCTGACATCGCTGCGGCAACCGAGCTTGTAGGCAAACGTCGCCTCGCCCACCCCGTCGCCGTCCAGATCCGTCACCGCGTACGCCGGCTGCAGCAGGTCCAACGACGGATCCGCCCAGCACTTCTGGACCGCGTCATTGAACTCGCGCACCAGCCGACCGTCGGCGTAGTGGCGCACGACCAGCCGCTTGGTGGTCTGGGATTCGTCGTCGGCGGTCTTGCCGGGCTTGACCTGGGTGGTTCCCGCAAACACCAGCAGGTTGTCGCCGGCGCGGTCGGTCCAGGCCATCGCGTGCAGCAGCGTACCCTTGGGACGCAGCTCTTGCGGCACGTTCTTCAGCACGACCGCGCGGGGCTGCACGGCGGAAGCGGCCAGCGCCGTCCAAGGCAGGGCGACCGTGAGACCCAGCAGCGGCAGCGCAAGCGCGACCAGCCGGTAAAGGGAGCATCGACCGAACATGGTGCACCTCCACGGCAAAAAGGTCCGTTCGTGCGCCGCGTGGGGCTAGCGCTGGGACACGGACTTCAGGAACTCGGGGCTGACCTCGATCTGCTGGGTATTGCGCAGCAGCGTGCGGTCCTTGTGCAGGATCTTGCCGACCGTCGGCGCGCGCAGGCGGTGGGCATCGGGCATGCCGGAACCCAGCAGCGGCCGCAGGTACAGGTAGAACGCGTCGGTGACGTCCGTGCCCGACTCGGACAGGAAAGCGTCGGGCATGGTGCGGGTCTTGCCGGCGACCAGATCGAGCTCGTCGAAGCGGTAGTCGACCGAGTAGAAGCCGGTGCGGCGGATCGTCACGGTACCGTCACGGTCCAGCCAGTGAGCGAATTGGACCGCCTTTTCGCCCACTTCACGGGCCTCGTGCTGGTCCACGTCCGACACGCAGCCCAGGAACGACCGCTGCAGGAAGCCCATCGTGTCGGCCCGCACCCGCTTGATGCCCAGCTTGGTCTTCACTTGCTCGACCAGCATGTCGGCCAGCGCACCAGTGCCAGAGAGCTGGACGTTGCCGTGGTCGTCGCGCTCGACCTTGCCGGCCAGCTTGGTGGCGATCGGCGTGCCCTCAGCGTCGTGGATGCCCTCGCTGATCGCGACGATGCAGCGTCCCAGGCGGTCGTAGGTGCCCTTGACGTCGGCCAGGAACTTGTCGAGGTCAAAGGTGCGCTCCGGGACGTAGATGTGGTGCGGACCGTCGTCTTCGAACTTGCGGCCGAACACCGATGCTGCGGTCAGGAAGCCCGCGTGACGCCCCATGACGACGGCAAGATGCACCCCAGGCAGCGCGCGGTTGTCCAGGTTGATGCCGGCAAAGGCGCAGGCGACAAACCGCGCGGCAGAGGGGAAGCCGGGCGTGTGGTCGCTGAGCACCAGATCGTTGTCGATGGTCTTGGGGATGTGCACCAGTCGCAGGGCGTAATTGGCCTTGCTGGCCTCTTCACGCAGCACGCGCAGGGTGTCGGACGAGTCGTTGCCGCCGATGTAGAAGAACGTCCGGATCTCGTGGGCCTTGAGCACCTGAAAGATCTCGTGGCAGTACTTCTCGTCCGGCTTGTCGCGCGTCGAACCCAAGGCTGAGGCAGGCGTGTGGCCGACCATCTCCAGGTTCTGCGTCGTCTCTTGCGTCAGGTCGATGAAGTCCTCGTGAATGATGCCCTTGACGCCGTGCAGCGCGCCGTAGACCGATGTAACGCCAGCGATTTTGCGGGCTTCCAGCACGACGCCGACCAACGACTGGTTGATGACCGCAGTGGGGCCGCCGCCCTGGGCTACGAGTACTTTACCTTTCAGCATGGGGTGTTTTCTCCGTGGGGGGTCGCCCGGTTGCGGGGTGATGCTGGCGCGACGCGGCGTTTCCGTCAACGCTTGGGGTTGTGCGGTTTGGGGCGGTCGCCACCGCCAACCGAAAGACCACCACCGTTCTCACACACGAACAATCCATTTCCCCGACCCGCTCTGGTGCGCGTTCCGAGAACACCTATGCTGACAGAGCGAGGCCATCCCGCCCGCAAACACGAGGAAACGTGGACACACTGACTCGCCGTGAAGCCCTGCAGCGCCTTGCCGTCGCCAGCGCCGCCGTCGGGGTCTCTGCCACCGCCGTTGCCGCCTGCACTTCGCCCCAAGGACCCGCCATGAACGCCGCCGCCGCTCTGCCGCCACCCGCCGTTGCCGCCCCCGTCATCAAGCTGACGCCCATCCACGGGCTGCACTGGCCGACGCTGGACCCGTTCCTGTTCTGTGCCCACCACGACGACGCATTCCCCAAGGGCAACGGCGCGTTCGGTCCAGCCACGACCCTTGCCGGACGCAACATCGGCCAGGACTTCGACGGCAAGGACGGCTGGAACATGTACCACGGCGAGCGTGTGCCCGGCTTTCCCTCGCACCCCCACCGGGGGTTTGAGACCGTCACGCTGGCGCGCAAGGGCTACATCGACCACTCGGACTCGCTGGGCGCCGCCGCGCGCTTTGGCCAGGGCGATGTGCAGTGGCTGACGGCGGGCAAGGGCATCCAGCACGCCGAGATGTTTCCGCTGTTGGCCGATGACCAGCCGAACCCAGGAGAGTTGTTTCAGATCTGGCTGAACCTGCCCGCCGCCGACAAGTTTGCCGAACCGCACTTCTCGATGCTGTGGGGGCCGAACATCCCCAAGCAGACGCGGACCGACGCCGCCGGCCGGGGCACGGAGATCACGGTGATCGCGGGCAAGTTCAACGACCTGACGCCGCCCGCGCCGCCGCCCAAGTCGTATGCCGCGCGCCCTGACAGCGACGTGGCCATCTGGGCGATGAAGCTGCAGCCCGGCGCGCAGTTTCGCCTGCCCGCTGCCAAGATCGGCACGAACCGACGCCTGTTCTTCTTCGTCGGCGAGTCATTGCAGGTGGGCACGCGCCACGTCTCGGGGCATCATGCCATCGACTTGAACCCGGCCACCGACGTCGTGCTGACGAACGGCCCCGCTGAGACCGAGCTGCTGCTGCTGCAGGGCAAGCCCATCGGCGAGCCGGTCGCGCAGTACGGACCGTTTGTGATGAACAGCCGGCAGGAGATTCAGCAGGCCTTCTCGGACTACCAGCGCACCCGCTTTGGCGGCTGGCCATGGCCCGACGAGGCGCCGGTACACGGACGGCAAGGCCGCTTTGCGCGCAGACCTGACGGCAGTGTGGAAGAGGGAGCGTGATGGAGAGAAAAGGCCAAGCGAACCCAACGCTTGCGAGCGCAGCTTGGACCACGCCGTACCGAAGCGACCGCGTGTGGACGTTGCGGTTCGTGCAGGCGGTGTGTCTGGCGCTGGCGATCGTGTGCGGTGGGCTCGTGGCCGCGTCGTGGAACACCCCGACCGACCCGGCACGCCCCTACGACATGCACGTAGCGTGGTTGCTCTGCCTCGCGGCGATTGTCGGGCCGAATGCGGGCATGGTCTGGTACCTGCGCCGCTATGTGCTGCAAGTCGACGTCACGGCTGATCGGCTGCGCATCACGCACGCGCGTTTGCTGTTGGGCCGGTGGACGCGCGAGCTGGTTCTGGCGGATGTGCTGGGCACGCAGTACGTCGAAGGCCGGCTGCCGCCGGAGCTCGAGCGACGCAGCTCTGTCGATGCCCCTTGGACCTGGCTGTACACCTCGCAGGGAAGGCTGATCATGGACGAGCAGGGTGAGGGCAGTGACCGTGTGCAGGAGTGGCTGGGTCAGGTGCGCCGCGACGCGCCGAAAGTCAGGCGTTAGAAGGGGTTATGGGTGTGGCGGGGGCCATTCGCGAGTGCCCATGCCGGTAGATCGCCGCGCGAGCCGGTCAGAAAGCCAGGGCGCGGTCTTTGGCATCGAAGAAGAACTGCAACACCAGGTGCGCCCGCGCCGCCCAGGCTGTCTCGCTGTGGTTGCCGCCCTGCACCTCCAGATACCCAAGCGTGTCAGGGGGCGTCAGGCCCAGCCCCATCAGCACGCCCTTGGTCTGTTGCGTGTCGGCCAGCTCGTCGTTGTCGGTGCCCGCATCCAACCACACGCGCACGGGCAGGTTCTTGGGCGGCGGGTGCTGCACCACCCAGGTGGCAAACGTGTAGTTCGCCCACATCCAGGTGCCGCTGAGGCAGGCGCCGCCGCTCCAGGTCTCGGGGGACAGGAACAACGCATAACAGCTGATCAAACCGCCCAGCGAGCTGCCGCCCATCACGCGCCCCTCGCGCCCCGCCTGCAATCGGTACCGCTTCTGGGCGTCGGGGACGACGGTGCTGTTCAGCCATGCGACGTAGGTCGCGCCACCGCCGCCATCGCCGTACTCCTGGTCGACCCAAGGCGTGTACTCGTAGATGCGCGTCTTGCCGGCGTGATCGACGCCGACGATCACGACCTCTTGCAACTTCGCGTCGCTCCATGACTTTTGCGCGGCCTCGTCGAGCTGCCACGACACTCCGAAGCTGGCGGTCTCGTCCTCGAACAGGTTCTGGCCGTCGTGCATCAGCAGCAGTGGATAGGTCGCGGCCGTGTTCTCGTCGTATCCGGGCGGCAGCCAGGTTCGCAGGGTGCGCGTGCCGCCGAACGGACCCGGCAGCGAGTAGTCCTCGCGCCGTCCCTGGGCTTGGCTCGGGTCGAAGAACGGATACACATGGCGCTCAGAGCCCGGCTGCACCAGGTAGTTCGCCCCCACCGACCACGTGTTGCCGCCCAGCAACGCCTTGACCTGCAAGACTTTTGCCGCCACCGGCAGGGTGAAGCGTGCGGCCGTTCCTTGCACCAGATCGGGCTTCACGTCCGCGTCCCACGACAACGGCGCGGTGTCGCCGCGCAGGGTCAGTTGACCGGCATCGGGGTGGTGTACCCACACGACGGTGGAGGGGATGGTGGCTGTGTCAGCGTCGGAATCGGGGGTGGTGTCGGTGTCGGTGTTGGCCACGGTGTCGGTGTCGGCAGCAGTGTCGGCGTCGGCAGCAGTGTCGGCAGCGGCGTCGATGGCAGCATCAGCGTCGGCTTGCGGATCAGCGTCCTGCATGGGTGTCCCGCACGCCGACGCCAGCGCCAGCAGCGCCCACGCCGACAGGAGGATTCGGACCCTGTGTCTCCCACCGTTGCCGTTGCGCGTCTCCATGCAACCCCTTCTGCGCACTGCGCAAGCCTGGCCAGCGACCCTACGCCAGCGCCACCGACGCGGCAAGGCGCAGGCACCGGCAGGTGCAGGTCAGGTGGGGCGAGGGGGAAACCAGGAGGAACCCTGTGCCGAGCGACCTTGAACCGGTGTTTGACTCCAATCCGATCCGGCCCCAGCATCGGCGCCTTGTGCAGGCCCCCGGCCCCGTCGGAAGTCCCGCGGCGCCGCGATGCGGAGGCCCTGCGCACCCCGGACGCCCATGAGCCAGACCGCCGAGACCCTGCCCACCCACTCACAAAAGACCTTCATGGGTCACCCGGTGGGCCTGTTCGTCCTGTTCTTCACCGAGATGTGGGAGCGGTTCTCGTACTACGGGATGCGCGGCCTGCTGAAGCTGTACATGGTGAACTACCTGTTCGTCACGGCGCGGCAGGTCTATCAGGGCGGAGCGTACGACGCGACCAAGATCGCAGACCCCAACTCCGTGTTCGGCTGGGGCTTCATCCAGACGCTGCTGCCCAAGCTGAATGCGGCCGAGGCCGTGCAGTGCATCCAGACCAAGGTCGCGATCCTGACCCATGGCGACGCGGTCAAGGGGCTGCAGGCGGTGTCGGCCGACGTGGCGCAGCGCATCGCCGAGCAGACTTGTTCGGTCGAGCCCCGCGCATCCGTCATCTACGGCTGGTACACCGGCCTCGTCTACCTGACGCCGTTGCTGGGCGGCTGGATGGCCGACCGCTACCTGGGGCAGCGCCGGTCGGTGCTGATGGGCGGTCTCGTCATGGCGGCGGGCCAGTTCCTGCTGTTCGGCGCCGAAAACATGTTCTTCATCGGCCTGCTGTTGCTCATCGTTGGCAACGGCTTCTTCAAGCCGAACATCTCGACGCAGGTCGGCAGCCTGTACCCCGAGGGCGACCCCCGCCGCGACGGCGCGTTCACGATCTTCTACATGGGCATCAACCTGGGCGCCTTCCTGTGCAATTTCGTCGCGGGCACCCTGGCGATGGTCTATGGCTGGCGCTACGGATTCCTGGCGTCGGGCTTCGGCATGCTCATTGGCGTTGCCGTCCAGCTGGCCGGCGCTCGTTTCCTGGCCCCTGACACGCTGGCCCAGCGCAGGGCCGAGCGCGCCAAGGCCGGTGCCGATGCCGCCAAGACCCCGGCCGTCAGCGAGCCGCTCACGTCGAACGAGTGGCGTCGGGTGTGGGCGCTGGTCGCCCTGTGCGCGCTGAACGTGATCTTCTGGGCGGTGTATGAGCAGCAGGGCAACACCATGCAGACGTGGGCCGACGAGCAGACCATCTGGCCGTCGTGGGCTTCGTCGACCTGGTTCCAGTCGGTCAATCCGTTCTTCATCTTCCTGCTCGCGCCGTTCCTGGATTACTTCTGGCGTCGTCAGGCCAAGAAGGGCACCGAGCCGTCGTCGGTGTCCAAGATGGTCATCGGCTGCTTCGTGCTCGGCCTGTCGTTCATCGTGATGATCGTCGGCGCCAACATCGTCGGCTCGGGCAAGGGCAGCTGGCTGTGGCCGATCGCTTGCACGCTGATGCTGACGATTGGCGAGCTCTACCTGTCGCCGATCGGCCTGTCGCTGGTCACCAAGGTCAGCCCGGTGCGTATCGTCAGCCTGATGATGGGCATGTGGTTCCTGTCCAGCTTCTTCGGCAACATCCTGTCCGGCTACATCGGCCAGCTGTACACGTCGATGTCCAAGGATGCGTTCTTCTTCGTGTTGATGGTGCTCGGCCTGGGCTCGGGCGCCATGATGTGGGCGTTCAACAAGCCCCTGAAGAAGGCGCTGCACCACGAGTCCAACGCCGCGGCCGTCTGACCGTCCCTGTTCCGCCCCACCTGACCGTCGCGTCCCGGCCGACACGGCCGCGTCGCTTGTCGCCGTCCTTCCGCAGCCGTACGCTTGCGCGGTGTTTGCCCCGCTCAACGTTCGCCCGGAGGCTCCGATGCGCCCATCGACCACCCATTCTCTCAGGGTTCATGGCCTCTTGCTGCTGGCGGCGATGGCGCTTTGGGTGCGTTCGGCACCTGCTGAGGCGGCCGTGCCTCCGTTTGTGCAGGTTGAGGGCGTCCTGACCGGTGCTGGCGGCACGCCCGCGGCCGATGGGGACTACGACATGGTGTTCCGCCTGTACGATGCGTCGGCTGCAGGTCAGGCGCTGTGGTCAGAGGTCGGAACCAAGGTCGCGGTGCAGGCGGGCGGATTCCAGCACGTGCTGGGCACCAAGACGGGGATCGAACCCAAGATCTTCGCGTCGGCGTCTGAGGTTTGGCTGGGTGTGCAGGTGGCGACAGAGCCAGAGCTGCCGCGCAAGCGTCTGGGGTCGGTGCCGCTGGCCTTGCGTGCGGCGATTGCGGAGGGCCTTGACTGCTCGGGCTGCGTGACGCTCGCGCAGCTGGATGCACAGGTGTTGTCCCCCTACGCCAAGACCGCGGACCTGTCCAAGGTCGCGACATCCGGTCAGTTTGCCGACTTGAAGGGGGCGCCGGACCTGTCGGTGTATGCGAAGATCGCGTTGCTGGCGACGGTGGCTTCGACGGGTGCCTACGCGGACCTCGAGGGGCTGCCGGACTTGAGCGTGTATGCCAAGACGGCCGCGTTGGCCAAGGTCGCCACCACTGGCAAGTACGTCGACGTCACGGGCGGCCCGCTGGTAGGCAAGGCGTGTGGCACGGGGCTGGTCATGAAGGGCATTCAGGCCGACGGCAGCTACGACTGCGGGTCGGTGGCGTTCTCGGCGGCAGACCTGCCCAAGGACGGTCTGGACGAGATCTCGAACGGCTTGCTGTTCAACCAGTTCAACGAAGTCGCGGTCAGCACCAAGACTCCGACGGCTGTCCCCGACAACAACCCGGTGGGCATCAGCGACCTGATCGACGTGCCCGACTTCGGGGTCGCGCAAGTGCTCTCGATCACCGCCGAAGTCACCAACAGCGACACCGCCAATCTGGTGATCAACGCCATCGACCCGACCGGCACCAAGTTCGTGCTGTGGAGCAAGACCGCCAAGGGCACCGCCGTGAAGACCACCTGGCCCACCGACACCAAGACCGTGTCGGGCGATCTGACGACCTGGATCGGCAAGAACCCCAAGGGCAAGTGGTACATCGAGGTGATCGACACGGCGTTTCTGAACAACACGACCGACGGCGAGCTGAAGTCCTGGAGCGTCAACGTCAAGGTACTGTCGTCGGGCAAGGTCGGCGCGGGCGGAGCCTTTGTGCTGAAGAACGCGGGCGATCCGCCGTACACCTGCAACGCGTCGGTCAGCGGCTCGATCTACTTCGACACCAAGCTGAACGCGATTCGCTACTGCGCGCTCGGGATCTGGCGGACGCTTGCCGACACCTGCGGCAACGGCATCCTCGAGTCCGCCGAAGAGTGCGACGACGGCAACAACGCAGACGGTGACGGGTGCAGCGCGACCTGCGTGGCCTCGCTGGGGTTTGTCAAAAGCAAGGCCGGCAGCTCATGTCTTGCCATCTTCAACGCCGCGACCGCCGCCAACCTGACGCTCAAGGACGGCGTGATGTGGGTCGACCCGAACGGCGGCGATGCAGCCGACGCGTTCCAGGTCTTCTGCGACATGACGACCGACGGCGGCGGCTGGACGCTGGTCATGAAGGCGGGCCCAGAGTGCGCCCACACCTGGTCATCGCTCGACCAAGGGTCCTCGTCGCTGATCAACACGACCCTGCCGGGCGCCAATGTGCACTACAAGTTCTCGGACGCCGTGATGAACCAGATCAAGGACTCCGTGACCAAGGTCGGCGATGCCATCGCGGTTCGCCTGTACGAGTCGCAGACCAACAACGTCAAGAAGTTCGGCAAGGCGTCCTGCAAGCTGTGCACCAGTTACGCCGATACCTGCGACAGCGACTGTGTTTGGGGCACGCCCACCTACTCCGCCACGCCGGTCTGGACCAACCTGTCGAACGGCGACGACTGGAAGTGGTACCTGGGCGCGAACAACATAGGCGGCACGTGGGGTTGGGAACGCATGAGCATCTATGGCCGCGCCAATTGCGCCTTCCACTACGGCTGGGTTGGCGGCTACTACGGCGGCACCATGTGGGTTCGGTAGGGTCGCTACGCCTGAGCCAGTCTGCCTTGCTGGTCCGGACGCCCGGACGTACGCTTCGGCAGTGCAACATCGCAGGGGGTTCTCATGTCGCCTCGGTCTTCCATGCTTCGCAACGTGGGTCTTCCAGTCGTCTCCATGGCGTTGGCGCTCGTCGGCCTCGTCGGTTCGGCAACGGCGGCAGTGCCCCAACTGGTTCAACTGGAAGGCGTTTTGACGGCGTCCGCGGGCTCGCCTGCTGCGGATGGCGACTACGACATCGCGTTCAAGTTGTTCGACGCAGAGGCGGACGGCAACCAGCTGTGGACTGAGGCGGTCGCCAAGGTCACCGTGAAGTCGGGGGCCTTCCAGCACTTGCTGGGCACGCAGACGGGGCTGGACCCGGCGCTGTTCGCTGGTGCGGCGGAAGTCTGGCTCAGCGTGCAGGTCGGCGCGGACCCGCCGCTGGCCCGCAAGCGCATGGCGTCGGCACCGCTGGCGCTGCGCAGCGCGATGGCCGAGGGGCTCGATTGCTCCGGGTGCGTCAAGCTGGCGCAGCTGGACCCGCAGATTCTGGCGGCGTTTGCGAAGAAGGCCGACCTGTCCAAGATCGCGACTTCAGGCGCATATGCCGACCTGTCGGGAGCGCCGGACCTGTCGGTTTACGCCAAGACCGCGGCGCTGTCGGCCGTGGCCTTGTCCGGAGCCTATGCGGATCTGGAGGGGCAGCCTGCCTTTGCCAAGGTGGCGACGTCGGGCAAGTACGCCGACGTGGCGGGCGGCCCGGCGGTGGGGACGGCGTGCGGCACCGGTCTGGTGATGAAGGGCATCAAGGCCGACGGCAGCTATGACTGCGTGTCGGCGGCGTTCACCGCAGCGGACCTGCCCAAGGACGGCCTGGACGAGGTGTCGAACGGCTTGCTGTTCAACCAGTTCAACGAGGTCGCGACCAGCACGACGGTCATCGAGATTCCGGACAACAACCCGGTGGGCATCAGCAGCGTGATCGACGTGCCGGACTTCGGTGTGGCACAGGCGCTGTCGATCACGGCGGAAGTCGCGAACAGTGACACTGCGAACCTGAAGATCACCGCGATCGATCCCGCGGGGACGAAGTTCGTGCTGTGGGACAAGACCACCAAGGGCACCCAGGTCAAGACGACCTGGCCGACGCTGACCAAGACGGTGTCAGGCGACCTGACGACCTGGATCGGCAAGAACCCGAAGGGAAAGTGGTACTTGGAGGTTGTCGACCTCGCATTCCTGAACAACACCAAGGACGGCGCACTGAAGGGGTGGAGCGTCAACGTGCAGGTGCTCGCGTCCACCAAGGTCGGCGTGGGCGGTGGCTTGGTGCTGAAGAATTCCGCAGCGGAACCCTACACCTGCACGGCGTCGGTCGCCGGCTCGCTGTTCTTCGACTCGGTAAACAAGACGGTGCGCTATTGCGACGGGACCGACTGGCGCACGCTCGCCGACACGTGCGGCAACGGCATCCTCGAGTCGAACGAGCAGTGCGACGACGGCAACAACACCAACGGCGACGGCTGCAGCGCGACTTGCATGACCGTGTGTGGCGACGGCAAGAAGGTGGGCAAGGAGGAGTGCGACGACGGCAACAACGTCGACACCGACGCCTGCACCAACGCCTGCGTGGTGGGCAACTACGGAAAGGCGCAAGCGAATCCGGGCACCAGCTGCCTCGACATCCTGACCAAGTTCAAGGCCGCATCACTGACCCTGACCACGGGCGACTTCTGGATCAAGGCACCCAAGGGCCAAGTCATTCAGGTCTGGTGCGACATGGTCACCGAGACCGGCGGCTACACCTACTTCCCCATCGCCAGCGGCGGCAAGACCACCTCGGCCTTCACCGACGACAACACCTGCAAGGACTACGGCCTCGACATCTTCATCCCGCGCAGCAAGGCACAGTGGACGGTCGTCCTTGCCAAGTACGACTCCAGCTACTTTGCGGCCATCCCAGGTGTGTACAAGCCCAGCACCAGCAACGGCGCCAACTACACCGGCTGCATCATGCGGCACCCCGCCTCCTACGGCAGCGGCTGCGCAGACTGGAGGGTGGCGGACGCCGGGCGCTGGTGGCTGCGCGACGCGACCTACAGCGAGCCCAATGGCGACTACACGGGCAACTGCTGGCTCAGCATGTACAAGTGGGACGTCAACGACATCCAATTCAACGACGGTGGCTGCGGCAACCCGACGTCGAAGTACATCTGCTCGACCAACGACAAGCTGTAGCGTCGAAGGTCAGCCTCCCACCACCTGACCGCCTGCTTCGCCTGACCCACGGGGGCTCCAGGCGACGCAGCCGTTGACCAGCACCCACCGCATCCCCACGGCAAGCTGGCGCGGGTGCGTCCACGTTGCGCGGTCAGCGAACTCTGTCCGGCTCCAGACCGCCACGTCGGCGCGAGCCCCTGCCCGCAGCACGCCGCGGTCGCTCAGAGCGAACACTTCCGCAGGCAGGGACGTGACCTTGCGCACCGCCTCGGGCAGCCCCACCAGCTGCAGGTCGCGCACCCACGTCCCCAGAAAGCGGGCAAACGCGCCGAACAGCCGCGGGTGCGGGCAGGTGTCCTCGGGCAGGCCGTCGGACCCGACCATGCAGCGCGGGTGGGTCAGGATCTGCCTGACATCGGCCGGGTCCATGTGGAAGTAGGCTGCTCCGGCAGGCTGCAGGGCAGGAATCGCGAGGTCCAGCGGCAGGTTCAGGGCGGTGGCGGCCTCAGACAGCGTGCGTCCCGCCAGCTCCGGGTGCGGCACCGACCACGTCACCAGCACCTCTCGAGACTGCCGCACCGACTCGGCGTCCAGCACCGTGGAGCCTGCGTCGTAGGGATAGGCGTCCAGCGCCAGCGGCAGGTCGCGAGCGGCGTCGTCGATGCGGTCCAGCAGCTCACGCGCGCGCCCGCGCTGGCGGGGACCGGCGGTCTTCTGGTGCGACAGAAGCAGGAACGCTTGGGAATCCCTGGCGATCTCGAATGCTTCGGTCAGCGCGTCCCACACGCCGTCGTATTCGTCGCGCAGGTGGATCGCGAAGGGCTTGTGGCGGCGGGCGGACACGCGGGCCAGCGCGGTGACCTCGGCAGTGGGGGCCGCGATAGCGGTCGGGTAGGCGAGGCCGGTCGAAAAGCCGGCGAGACCGCAAGCCAACCCCTCGTCCAACCGCGCCGCCATCGCATCGATCTCGTGACGCGACGCGGGCTTGTGCCAGTCCGCACAGCACGCGACCCGCAACGCCGAGTGGCCCCCCAGCACCGCGACGTTGACCTGCAGGGCAGCCTCGCGCAACGCCTGGAGATAGCTGGGGTAGTCTGGATACGCAAAGGCCGCGGCGGTGCCCAGCAGGTTCAGCGGCGGCGGTGGGGCCTGTCCCGGGATCAGCCGCACGGGGGGCAGACCGATCCCGCAGTTGCCGACCACGACGGTCGTCACACCTTGGGCGAGCTTGCCGTCCAGCGCCCCTGGCCGCAGCACGGCTGCGTCGTCGTGCGTATGCGGATCGATAAAGCCGGGCGAGACGACCAGGCCCGCGCAATCGAGCACCCGACAGTCCGCAGGCACCTCGTCCACGCGACCGACCTGTGCGACGCGGTCGCCGACCACCAGCACGTCGCCGGGCGTCGCAGCGGCGCCGGTGCCATCGACCAACGTGCCGCCGCGCAACAGGATGCTCACGCCTTGCCGCCCGCGATGGCCGCTCCTGCAAACCGCAGCGAAGGCACCCGCAGGCTTCCCGCCAGCCACGGGTCGTTGCCCAAGGCCTCCAGCCGCTTCCAGAACGTCTTGTGGTTGCCCGTCAGGTTCATCTCGGTCACCGGCGGGCCGATGGCGCCGTCGACGATCAGCCGCCCCTGGATGCCGACCGAGAAATCGCCCGTCAGCGGGTTGGAGTTGCCGCCGCTGAACGACGTGACCAGCACCCCCGTCTTGGCCTGTTGCACCAGCGTCGCCAGCGGGTCCTTGCCGGGCGTGGCGACCAGGTTGGACCACCCGCCCGACGTCGGCTTCATTCCCAGCTTCTTGCCGTAGTACCAATCCACAAAGAAGTTCAGCAGCTTGCCGTTCTCGATGAACGGAAACGCCTGCGCCGGCAGCCCATCGCGGTCAAAGCTGCGTGAGCCCAAGCCGTCGGCCAAGGTCGGGTCGTCCCGCAGCGTCAGCAGCTCGCTCGCCACCAGCTGTCCGGCCTGTCCATCCAGGAACGAGCGCTTCTGCTGCAGCGCCGAGCCGGTAGCCGCCTGCAGGTAGAACGACAACAGCGTCCCCACGGCGCGGTTCTCGACGACCAGCGCCAACTCACCGCCTTTCTGGGTCTTTGCGCCGATGCGGTCGAGCGCGCGTTGCGTCGCCTCCTTGCCCAGCGCCTCGGGTTTGCCCAGCGCGGTCAGCTTGCGTCCGGCGGCCTGGCTCCACTCTTCGGGTCGCTTGTCGCCTTCGGATACCGTGACTTCGGCCGACAGCCCGTAGTAGGTGCCGCGCTGGACTCCGTGCAGGCCGTTGCTGCCCAGCATGACGGTGCCGCCGTCCTCGTCCGACAGATTCGCGGTCACCGAGATCACGCGCGGGTCGCCGTGTCCCGCCGCATCGACCGCCGCCGCCAGCTTCTTGCGCCGATCGGTGTCCAGCTTGCCGTACTCCGCATCCGACAAGGGCAATTCCGCGGGCTTGCGCAGCACCAGCTCGGGCGGCGGCAGGGTCCGCTCCGGGTCCGGGTCCAGCATCCGCGTCAGCTTGACCGCGTCGGACAGAAAGGCGTTCAGCTCGGTCGGCCGCAAATCACTTGTCGTATGGGCGGCATAGCGGCCGTCGGCATACACGTGCACCGTCATGCCGGCAGAGCGCGACTCTTGCAGCTTCTCGAGCTTGCCGTCGCGCACCTGCACTTCCACGCCGCGCGACGCCCGCACCACCACGACGGCGTCCTGCGCGCCCAGCTTCTTGACTTGGTCCAAGGCGCGCTCGGCCGTCTTCTGCTCTTGATTCATGGCGTTGCTCACGCGGCACCTCCGACGGTGATGGCCTTGACGAGTACCGTCGGCATGCCCTGCGACACCGGCACGCTCTGGGCGTTCTTGCCGCAGGTCCAGCCGCCTTCGTCGATCGTCAGGTCGTCGGCCACCATCGAGATGCGCGTCAGCACCTCAGGGCCGTTGCCGATCAGGTTCACGTCCTTGACGGGGCGCGTCAGCTTGCCGTCCTCGATCAGCCAGCCCGTCTTCAGGAAGAAGGTGAAGTCGCCGCCGCCGATGTTGACCTGGCCGTTCGAGAACGACTCGCAGTACAGGCCTTTCTTGACCGACTGCACGATCTCGTCGCGGCTGTGCGGGCCCTTTTCCATGTACGTCGAGCGCATCCGCGGCATCGGCACGTGGCGAAACGACTCGCGGCGGCCGTTGCCGGTTGGGGCGACGCCGTAGTGCTTGGCGCTGATGCGATCGTGCAGGTACGACGCGAGCTTGCCGTTGTCGACCAGCACCGTCTTCTGGCTGGCGCTGCCCTCGTCGTCCACGTGAATCGAGCCGCGCGCATCGGTCAGCGTGCCGTCGTCGACAATCGTCACGAACGGCTCAGCGATCGCCTTGCCCATCTTCGACGCATAGACGCTGGTGTTCTTGCGGTTGAAGTCGGCCTCCATGCCGTGGCCAATCGCCTCGTGCAGCAGGATGCCGCTGGGGCCCGCGCCCAACACGACCGGCATCTCGCCGCCCTTGGGGGTCACCGCGTCGAACATCATGACGGTGCGGCGAACCGCCTCGGACACCAGACGCTGCAGCGCTTGCGGCGTGTAGACCGAAAAGTCCTTGCGGGTGGCGATGTTGTACAACCCCGTCTCGCGCCGCCCAGCCTGTTCGGCCACGCACGAGGCGATCAGGCGCGACATCGGCTGGTGGTCGTGAAACGACAGACCCTCGCTGGTTACCACGTAGATCTCGTGGTCCGAGTCCGTGTAGGTCACCACCGTCTTGACGATGCGCGCGTCCTTCTTGCGCAGCGCCTCGTTCACGCCCAGCACCAGGTTGCGCTTGGCCTCGACCGCGACCGCGCCGTGACGGATCTCTGGGTCGTAGAAGCGGGGCAGCTTGGCCAAGGCGATGGCCTGCGGGACGACGCCCGGCTTGCCCTGCGCGATGGCGGCGGCGGTCGAGGCGGCCTGCTTCATCGCTTTCAGATCCAGCACTTCGGTGAACGCATAGCCCACCGTGTCGCCCTTGACGACGCGCACGCCCATGCCCAGGTCGGCAGACGTCGCGGCGCGGCTGATCTTGTCGTCCTCGCACACGAGCTGCAGCGACCGCGTCCGCTCGAAGTAAAGGTCGGCAAAGTCACCGCCGCGCCCCATCGCGACGGCCAGCACCGCGCGCAGGTCTTCGGGCGGAATGCCGAACGGTGCTCCCGTCTCCGGTGGGGTTGGCCGACCGGCGGCGGGACCTGACGACGATGCGCCATTTGCGGCAAACAACGGGTGGGCGATGGCCCCGGCGGTTACAGCGGCGCCCAGCTGCAGCAGCCGGCGGCGGTCCAGGGCAAACGGGTCGAAGGTCGGATCGTGCATGGAGACTCCAAGGGCAGGACGAAGGAGGCCGCCACCCTACGCGGCCTGTCGACGCGGTTCAAGCTGAACGGGTGCCAAGTGTGTGACGGTGGGACGTATTCCCACGCCCGCAGCGTCTACGACGACTCGGGTCGCTCGGCCTTGCGGCGGCGAGGTCACTCAGACCGCGGTCAAGATGCTGCAACAACAAGCAAAGGGGCGCCCGGCCGCGGGATTCTGCGGTCGCGGGTGCACGGTGTTGCTATTGCTTCTGGCAGAACAACACACCCGTGTAGGGCGGCAGGTGGTTGGTGTAGCCGACCCAGTTGTTGTTCATGCCCATCGTCACGTCGGACTCGGCCTGCCAGCCGATGCCCCAACTGCCCATCTCGCTGCTGCCGCCGCACCGGTTGCCGCCGTAGCCACCCGCAGCGTAGATGCGCCACATGTGCGAGCCGCCTGCGGCGTTCAAGGCGACCGTGCCGCCGTACGGCAGGTTTCCGGTGACCAGCGGGATCCGACCGCGCATGTCGATGGTGCCGCTGCCGCCGTCCGCGGGCAGCCATCCGGTCGGGCATGAAGCGAGGTTGAACGGCAGGACGGATCCGGCCGGAAAGATACTGCCCTTGCCAATCGCCAGCGAGCCACCCACGAACAAGTCGCCCTTGATCTGGACCTTCTTGTCCGACAGGGTCTGGACGTTGATGCTCCAAGCCGTCAACTGGCCGTCGGTGGTGTTGTTCAGGAACTTGACGTCGATCACTTGCAAGTACCAAGTTCCCTTGGGGTTCTTGCCGGCCCAGGTGGTCAGGTCGCCGCTGACCGGCTTGGTCACGTCGGGATAGCTCGTGTCGATGTTGTCGCCCTTCTTGCCGCCCTTGTCGTACAGCACGAACTTGGTGCCGAGGGGGTCGATCAGGTTGACCGTCACGCCAGTCAGGTCGCTGTTGTTCAAGACCTTGACCGTCACCGTCAGCTTCTGAGCCAAACCCAAGTCGCCGACGACGATTGCGTCGCTGGTGCCGGTCGGGTTGTTGTCCGGGATGCCCAGCGGCGTCTTGGTGCTGCTGAACACGTCGCTGAACACGTTGGTCACAAGGCCGTTCGACACGATGGCGATGTCATCGGGCTTCAACGGTGCGGCCTTCGACTCCACGCAGTCGACCGCCCCGTCGCCCAGGATGCCTGCGACGACCAGACCGGTGCCGCAGGCCTGGCCGACCGCGACAATCGCAGGAGTGTCTTGCAGATCATTGAACGAACCGGTGGTCGCGAAGGCAGCCAGATCCGCCGACTTGGCATAGGCATCCAGCGAGGCCGTCTTGGCCAGAACGTCCAAGTCCGTTGCGTTGGCATACACGCTGAGGTCAGGCGTGCCGGAAAGGTCGCTGTAAGCGCCCGAAGAAGCGACCGTCGCAAGGTCGGCGATCTTGGCGTACACCGAGACGTCGGGGGTGCCCACGAGGTCGGCGTAGTTGCCAGACGTTGCCACCGCAGCGAGATCGGCCGCCTTGGCAAAGCCAGCAAAGATCTTCGGGTCCAGCACTGACATCGGCAGACAGCCCGAGCAGTCGACCTGCTCGGCGACGGCCGTGCGCATGGCGAAGGCCGACGAGGCTAGTTCCTTGCGGCCCAACTCCGGATCGTTGCCGACCTGATACCCAATGAACCGCGCGGTCGCGAGTGCGCTGGCCGTCAGGGGCGTCTTGGCGCCCAGCCGATAGCTGAACGTGCTGTTGTGGACGGTGACGTTCGTCGGACCCTCAGTCCACACCGCTTCGCCGCCTTCGGCCTGCGCGTAGAGGCGCACGGTCAGGGCATAGGTGCCGTCGGTGATGGGGCCGAACCCCGCGGAAACCAACGTCCCTTCGAGGTGGGTCGCCTCCGGCACTGCCGCCATCGCTCCGGCCGCGAGCAGCAAGCCAGCGGCCACGGTGGCTGCGATCATCGTCCGGCTAACCGGCATCCACTTGTCGAAATCTGTCCTCACGGGTGCCCCCTATGCGCCGTCCGCAGACGGCCGACTTCGTCACAGCACCGTTTCCAATTCCCTTCGACCGGCGGTTGGCCGAGTCCGAAGGGAGACGTCAGTCCTTCACGCACCACAGCACTCCCGTGTAGGGAGGCAGGTGGTTGCTGTATCCCGTCCAACTCGTGCCGTTGCCGACGGTGACGTCGGTCTCGCCCTGCCAGCCCCATCCGGTGTTGCTGAGGTCGTAGTTGTAGCAGGTGCGGCAGCCACGTCCGGGCCCGGCACCGTACAGGCGCCACATGTGTGAGCCGCCGGTCTGGCGCAGCGTGACACTGCCGCCTTGGGGAAGGTTGCCCACGCCGATCGGGAAGCGGCCAAGCAGGTTGGGACGATTGGCGTTGCCGTCGGCAGGTGACCAGGCGGTCGGGCAGGATGCGGCACTGAAGGGCATGATGACGCCCGACGGCACGGGGCTGGCGCCGGCCAGCGCCAGGGTGCCCGTCACGATCAAGTCGCCCTTCACGTTGATCTTCTTGTTCGACATCGTGGTCAGGTTGACGCTCCAGCTGACGATCTGGCCGTCGCTGGTGTTGTTGAGGAACTGGCCATCGATGACCAGGATTCGCCACGAGCCCTTGGGGTTCTTGCCGTGCCATGTGGTCAGGTCGCCAGTGACGGTCTTGGTTGGGGAGGGCCACGTCGTGTCGATGGCGGCGCCCTTCGTGCCCGACTTGTCCCACAGCTTGTAGGCCGCATTGGCGGGGTCGTAGACGATGACGGTGACGGTCGAGATGTCGCTGTTCGTGATCTTTGCGGTCAGCGTCAGCTTCTGGGCAATGCCGACGTCGCCGACCACGATCTCGTCACCGACGCCGGTCGGGTTGTTGTCCGGGATGGCCTTCGCACCGGCGCTGGCGAACGTGTCCGTAAAGACGTTGGTCAGCAAGCCGTTCGACACGACGGTCAGGTCGTCGGGCTTCAGCTCAGTGGCCGCACCAGCGATGCAAACGAGGGTGCCATCGTCCTTGATGGCCCGGACGACGAGTCCAGTGCCGCAGGCGACACCCAGCCCAAGCAACGTCGGCGCGCCGGACACGTCCAAGTAGCTGCCTGTCGTGGCGGCCTTGGCCAGATCGGCCGTCTTGGCGTACTCGGCCACGGTGTCGGACTTGGCATACGCATTCAGGTTGGCGACCTCAGCAAAGCCGCTGACGTCGGGCTTGCCGGCAACGTCCATCAGCGACCCTGATTGGGCGACCTTGGCGAGCTTGGAGGAGATGGCATAGGCATCGAAGTCCGGTGCGCCTGCCAGGTCGGACCGCTTCCCTGAGGTGGCAAACGCAGCCAGATCAGCGGCTTTCGCGTAGGCACCCACCTCGGCCTCGACGAAAGAGGTCAACGGCAGGCACCCAGAGCAGGCCAGACCGTCGGCAGCGCTGGCCCTCAGCGCGAAGGGAGCCGAGGCCAGCGGTGATCGTGGCAACTCAGGATCGTCGCCCACGCGAATCCCCAAGAAGCCTGCTTGAGCCAGCGTGTCCGCACCCAGAGCGACGGTCGTGCCCAGCAGATAGGTCATCTGACCCTGCTTGACCGAGACCTGAATCGGGCCCTCGGTCCACACCGGGTTCACGTCGACCGGGCTCTTGTACAGCGAAAACGTGAACGCGTACGCCCCATCGGCAACCGGCTGACCCGACGCCGCCGCCAGCGCCCCTTCGACAAGGGTCGTGGTAGGGACGGCCGCCTGAGCCGCCGCGGTCCAGCCCAGCACCATCGTGGCCGCCGCCATCGCGACGCGGGAAGTACTCCAACTCAACACGTCTCTCTTCACGGTGCCCCCTTGCTCCTGCCGCCCCTGGCGGTCCGATCTCGTCACAGCACCCGATCTCTGCGTCGTTGCCGACACTATTGCTTGATGCAGGCGAGGATGCCGCGGTAGGGCGGCAGGTGGTCGTAGTAGCCCGTCCAGCTGGTTCCGCGGCCCACCGTCACCTCCGCCTCCGACTGCCAGCCGAAGCCGGTCGTGTGGAAGTCGCCTCGCTGGCGGTTGTTTCTGCCCGCCGTGCAACCGCCGCCGCCGTACATGCGCCACCGGTGCGTGCCGCCGGTAGCCTTCAGCGCGACCGAACCTCCTTGCGGAAGGTTGCCGACGCCGATGGGCATGCGTCCGCGCAGGTCGGGCGCGCCGTTGGCGCCGTCGACCGGAACGAAGCCGGTCGGACAGGCCGCGCCGTTGACGAACATCATCACGCCTGCAGGCAGGAAACTGCCGGCACCGATGGTGACCGAGCCATCGACAATCAGGTCGCCGACGATCTGGACCTTCTTGTTCGACAGGGTCTGGACATTGACGCTCCAGCTGACCAACTGACCGTCCGTGGTGTTGTCCTTGAACTTGGTATCGACCACCTGAATAAACCAATTGCCCTTGGGATTCTTGCCTTGCCAAGTGGTCAGGTCGCCGGAGACGGTCTTGGTCGGGGTAGGGTACGTGGTGTCGATCGACACGCCGGACTTCAATCCCTTGTCGTACAGCTTGTACATATTGTTGTTGGGGTCATAGAGGTTGAGGGTGACGCCGCTGATGTCGCTGTTGGTCAGGCTTACCGAGACCGTCAGCTTCTGGGCCAACCCCAAGTCCGGCACGGTAATGGTGTCGCCCATCCCCAGCGGATTGTTGTCGGGGATGCTCAGGGGCACCTTGGTGCTGCTCAGCTTGTCCAGAAAGACGTTTGACATCGCGCCATTGGACACGACCACGATGTCGTCGCCCTTGAGGTCCGCCGCCTGACCGAGCACGCAATCAAGCGAGCCGTCCGCCTTGAAACCCGCGACGACCAGGTTCGTGCCGCAGGCCTTGCCGACCTCGACGAGCGTGGGCGGGTCGGTCAGGTCTGCATAGGAACCCGATGTCGCGACCTTGTGGAGCGCGTCCTTCTTGGCGAGCACGTCCAGGTCCGTGGCCTGGGCGTAGGTCCCGAGGTCCTGCGCTTTGGCATAGGCGTCCAGATTGGGCAGGTCCGACAGGTCTGCATAAGCGCCAGAGGACGCCACGGTGGCGAGATCGGCGGCAGCAGCAAAGACGGACAGGTCGACCGGGTCGGCCAGATCAGCATAGGAGCCAGACTTCGCGGCCTTGGCGAGTGACGAGGTCGTGACGAACGCGTCGACCGAACCCTGGACCAGTGCCGAAAGCGGCACGCACCCCGAGCACTGCAGGGTCTCTGCGACGGAGGACCGCATGGCAAACGCGACGGCCGACAGCGGTTGTCGCGGCAGGGGCGGTTCCGCACCGACCTGAATCTCCAAGTACGCGGCCGAGGCGAGCGTCGCGGCGTTCAAGGTCTCGACAGACCCGAGTCGATGGGTCATGCGTCCGCTCGACACCGTCACCTGCGCAGGACCCTCGGACCACAGCGCCACGCCGCCCTCCGCGCCGGCGTGTAGCGAGAACGTGATCGAGTAGTCACCGTCGGTCGCCGGGGTGCCGTTGCCCGTTGCCAGCGCGCCTTCGATCAAGGTCGCTTGAGGCACCGCGGCCTGGGCGGAGCTCACCGCCGCCATGGTGAGAGCCGCAAGAGCCGCCGTCAGGACTGCCCGGGTCGGCCTCCAGTTGCACAGTTCCCTCATCACGATGCCCCCTTTGCGCCGCAGTGTGCAGCCCTCGCTATCGGTTGCCTCGATCGTCTCGTCGGGGAGCGAACCCCCCAGGCACACGTCTCGGCAGGCGAGGGCGGTGCAACTTGTCGAATCACTTACTATTGGAGCGACAGTCGCCACTCAAACCATCCGGCTTCGCCTCGTCTGATTCGCCGCCTGATGGTGTCCGCCGCGCCCGAAGCGGAGCGGTCATCGGCGGCGTCGAAACTCAAGCATTTCGATTTCTGTTAGGACATGTCAAGAAATGTTGCCGATTGTTCAACAGCAACGGACTTGCGAAGTCCGATGGGCAAAGGAGCGATAGGAAGCAAGATCATGCGGTTGGACTTGACTCGCGCGGTCTCGCGCACGAGGCCCGGACGTCTCACGCCGACGGCTGCAGGCAGCACGCACCTGATCTGAGAAACTGAAAAGGGGGCAGCGACTTGGCGGTCGGAGCAGGCGTCGGATACCGGGGGGGGATCTGTTCGCATCCCGGTGGCAGGGCGGGGACCTGGCCCGGGGGGCGGGACGACCGACCGCGTCGTCGATGGACCGTCGACCAACGGCCGATGCGGCGACGGCGGCAACAGGTCCGAACTGGACCTGAACGCCGGGCGCGTGTAGACCCCAAGGAGGACAAGCTGTCGCCCACCGGGCCTTCTGGAGGAACCATGCCTCGCGCCATTCGATTCCTGACGCTTCTGGGTGTGCTCGCGTTGTGGCTGGGGGGCTGCAGCGACGGGGCCGTGACCGAGTCGCCGCCCTCGTTTGGCCTGACCGTCCCTGACCCGCACGTCGTGGACGAGGGGGGCGACGAGTCCTTCCGGGTCGTGCCCATCCATGCCGACACGCTGCAGTGGCAACGCCACGAGCTGGGCGCGGCCGAGTGGAAGGACATCGCCGGCGCGACCGAGGACTGGTACGTGGTCAAAGGCGCCACGATGGACGACGACGGCGACGCGTTCCGCTGCATCGCGAAGAACGCCGCCGGCAGCGCGACCAGCCTGCCCGAGAAGCTGACCGTCACCCGCGCGCTGCCGAAGATCCTGCAATCGCCGACTGATCAGGGTGTCCAAGAGGGCACGCCTGTTGCATTTTCGGTGACAGCGACCGGCTCGGGCGGCTTGACGTATGCCTGGCAGCGCTCTGACGACGACAGCGCCACTTGGCAGGCCGTTCCACAGGCCACCGAAGCGACCCTGACGCTGGCCGCGGCCACGCTGGACGACGACGGTGCCCGTTTCCGAGCGGCCGTGACGAACCCGGCTGGCACCACCACCAGCCAACCCGCCAGGCTGACTGTGGCGCAGCTGCCGCCCGCAATCTCGGCGTCGCCGCAGGGGCAGACGGTGCCAGAAGGCAGCGATGCGGTCTTCTCCGTGACGGCCAAGGGCTCGGGCGAGCTGGCCTACCTGTGGCAGCGGTCGGACGACGACGGAGCGACGTGGGGGGACGTCGACGTGGCGACGGAGGCCATGCTGACGCTGACGGCGGTGCAGTGGGCCGACGACGGGGCGCAATTCCGTTGCCGGGTCACCAACCCCGCAGGCGAGGCGACCAGCGGCGCGGGCACGCTGCACGTGACGGTCGATCTGGCTGAGATCACGGAACAACCGCAGGATCAGTCGGTCGATGAAGGGCAGCCGGCCTTGTTCGCGCTGACCGCGACCGGCTCAGGCAATCCGACCTACCAGTGGCAGCGTTCGGACGACGCAGGCAAGTCATGGGGCGACGTCGCTGGGGCGGGCGAGCCCTCGTATGCCCTTGCGGCCGCGACGATGGAGGACGACGCGGCCCGCTTGCGCTGCGTGGTCACCAACCCGGCGGGCGGTGTGACCAGCGGGGAGGCCAAGCTGACGGTCAAGCGTCTGCCGCCGAAGATCGCCCTGCAGCCGCAGAGCCAGTCGGTGCAGAAGCTGGCCCCGGCCAAATTCTCTGTAATGGCAACGGGTTCTGGCGGTCTGAAGTATCGCTGGCTGCGGTCGGACGGCGTGGGCAAGCCCTGGGGCGACATCCCGGGAGCAGACCAGAGCTCGTACACGGTGGCGTCCGCCACCCTTGCCGACGACGGCGCCAAGTTCCGCGTGGTCGTCACCAACCCAGCGGGCAGCGTGACCAGCAGCGTGGCCCTGCTGACCATCGCCAAGTCGCCGATTCTCATTGACAACCAGCCTGAAGATGCTGCCGCCCCCTCGGGGCGGTCGGTCCTCTTTGCCGTGTCCGCTTCCGGGCCCTTGCCGTTGGCGTATCAGTGGCAGCGCTCCAATGACGCGGGAGAGACCTGGACCGATGTGGCGAACGCAAAGGCGAACACCCACTCGCTGACGGTGCAGGACGCGGACGACGGGGCCCTGTTCCGCTGCCAGATCGCCGACACCGGCGAGACGATGTTCAGTGCAGTCGCGCACTTGACGGTGCTGCCTGTCATCGACAAAGCCCCCGCCTTCACCACGGGCCTGCGCACCGCCGTCAAGAACGCCGCGGGCTGGCACATGGTTTGGGGGCGCCCCACCGACACGGTCGACACGCTGCACTACGCGCAATCGAGCGACGGCGCGCACTGGAGCTTGCCTGTCGCGATTGCGAGCCAAGACCACACCGGCCAGAACGACAACCACGGCATGGTCAACGGTCAGGCGCTGGCGGCCGATGCCAAGGGCAACCTTCACGTGGTTTACGACTATCGCGCAGGTCAGAGCGCGGACCCCCCGGTGCTCGCATCGTACCTCACCAAGGTCGACGGCGTGTGGGACGAAACCCAAGCGTTCCTGACGGCCAACGCCTTGCAGACCTCGCCGACAGCGTTCCTGTTCGACCCGATGCTGTGGCCAGGGCCGCAGGGGACACTGCATCTGGTGGCCCGTGACGCCGCGTGGTCCTCGACCAGCTATCACCTGATCAACGCCACGCTGTCCGCGGGAAACTGGCAGGCTCCCACCGCGCTGGTGACCGTGACCACCGCCGTCGATGCCGACTCGCTGCAGGGCAGCCTGTTGGAGGGGGATGCCAGCGGCAATGCCTGGGTGCTCTACTACAACCGCAGCAACGGCGTGTTGGCGGCGAAGGCCTTCGACAAGGCAGACGGCTCATGGAGCGCCCCCGCCGTCGTTCACGCAACGCAGTTCACCACGACCGGTGCCGGACCGTTCGGCATCCACGCGTCGGGACTGGTGCGCAACGGCGCATTGGAGGCCGTCGTCACGCTCAACGACAAGAAGGGCGCCGACACGCTGTCCCAAACCCTGTACGTCACCAATGCCGGCGGTGTCTGGACCGCCACGCCGGTCGACTTGGGCTTCGCGGCCACCAGCATCACCGACGTGCACCTGTCGGCGGCCGGCAGCAAGCTGCGGCTGTTTCTGGGCGCCAGCGGCACGACGGTCTACACGGTTGACGTGACCGGCGGCGTGATCGGCAAGTCGCAGACCCTGCGCGCGGTGGGCGGTACAGCAACGCTGCAGCTGGTCACGACGACGCGAGAGGACCCGACGGCCATCCTGTTGGAGAGCGTGGGCGGCACCAGCTGGCTGTACGCGATGCGTGTGCCGTGAGTGCGTCCGGTCAACCTTCGCCAAAGCCGTCCGGCAGCAGCTCGGTGTCTTCGTGCCGGTACGGCGGGGCGCAACAACACAGGATGCGGAAAGGCTGATTGCCTAGATTCAGCACCTGATGCGACGCGCCCGGCGGGATCAGGACCGCGTCGCCCACGGTGACCAGCTGGCGCTCGCCGTCGACCTCCAGCCACGCTTCGCCTTGCATCACGAAGTAGAATTCCTCGGTGCCGGGGTGGCGGTGGCGCGTGGTGCGGCTACCGGGCTCGACCGTCGCCTCGGCCAGACTCTGGTGGCGCACGGGGGCACACGACAGGTCCAGCAGTGACCGGATGGTCGACCCGTCCTTGGTGACGAATGGCGTGGCAGTGTGCAGGTTGCGGCGAATCATGGCGGCATGCTGGCGCACGGCGGTCGACGCGGCAAGTCCGGCGGGCGGCGACGACCCGTGCACGTTCAGAGATCCCGCGCTTGTCCATGCCGGCCCCCGGCCGGATACTGCCGCGCTGGGGTTGTGCCTCGGCCCTGTGGGAGACGTCCAGATGAAGCGTTCGACGGGTAGCCAGAAGAGTCTGCGGCGCTGGTTCTTCCTTGGGCTGTGGCTGCTGCTCGCCGCCGGTCTGGGCGCAGGCTGCGGCAAGGGCCGCCACGGGACCGTCGAGCCGGTACCCGTCGATGCGCAAGGGCAAGCAGGCGAAGAGGATGTTGCTCCCGACGTGGCGGCCGAAGACGCAGCCATCGCGCCCGACCCTGCTCCCGCAGCAGACGGTCGCCCGAGTCTGGACCCGCCTGCCGACCTGAAATCGCCGCCGTCCGACGCCGAAAAGCGTCCGTCCGGGCTGGTCACCAAGGTCCTGAAAGCGGGAACCGGCGACGTGCGCCCTGGCCGCGACGACACCGTGTTCGTGCACTACATCGCGTGGAACGATACCGGCAAGCTCGTCGGCACCACCTGGAAGCGCGTGCCAGAGCCGCGGATCCTGCGGATGGACAAGGCCTTGCCGGGCTGGTCCCAAGGCATCGGTCTGATGGTGGTGGGAGAGACGCGTCGCCTGTGGATTCCTGCAGCTCTGGCGCACCCCCGCAGCACACCCAAGGCCGAACGCACACCGCTGGTGCTGGACGTCACGCTTGCCAAGCTCAAGCGCGCCCCGCCGGCGCCCGCCGACCTGAAGCGCCCCCCTGGCAGTGCGACCAAGTCCGCAAGTGGCCTTACGTTTGTCGAGCTCGTCGCGGGCCAGGGCGATGTGCGCCCGACCGGGACCAACGAAGTTACCGTGCGCTACGCAGGCTGGACGCAGGACGGTCGCTGCTTCGACCACACCGACGTCGACGAGACCATGTCCTTCCCGCTGGGCAGCGTCATCAAGGGCTGGACAGAGGGCGTGCAGCAGATGAAACCCGGCGCGAAGTTCCGCTTCTGGATCCCAGCGAAGCTTGCCTACGACGGCGAGCAGGGCAAGCCGAAAGGCACGCTTGTTTTCGACATCGAGCTTGTGGCGATCGTGCCCTGAAGCAGACGAACCCGACCCAGCGTGGTTCAGAGCCACTCACCGCGCTGTACCGGGCCAAGGCCGCCGGTCGCAATCGGGTTGTCGGACTGCACGCCGCTCAGTGCCGGGTCCGGGACAGCGTGCGAATCAGCGTGAGCGCCTCGTCGTAGGCGAAGTCCTGCACCAGCTCGTCGAGCGGATCGATGTCCGCGCCCAAGGCCGCTCGCAGTAGGGCGCGTGACTCGCGGAAGAGGTCGCCGGCCGCGGTGTCACCGTCGGTCAGCAGCAGCTGCAGCTTGTCGAGCACCGCGCGCACCTCTGCCGGGTCGACGGTCGCAGCTGGCACCACGGCGTCCGAGGCTGACTCGGGAAGCGGCATCCGGGCGAGCAGGCTCGCCGCCATCGTGGCGAGCTGTGCGGTCAGCAGGGCCAGCACGTCGTGCAGCCGGGAACCCGGGGGGTCCTGCTTGGTCAGCGTCTCGGCCTCCGCCGCCATTGCCGCGATCGTCGTCATGCCCAGCGTCGCCGCCACGCCCTTCAGGCTGTGAGCGGTGCGTATGGCGCCGGTCTGGTCGCCCCGGCTCAGCAGGCGCTGCACTTCCGCCGCGTCGCCTACGTGGCGGTTGGCGAACTGTCGCAGCAGGCGCAGATACGCCGTCGGATTGCCGCCCAGCGTGCGCAGCCCGGCCTTGGTGTCCAGCCCCTCGACGGCGCTCAGGTCCGCAGACAGTGGGGGCGGAGGGGGAGGAGCCGTCAACGTCGGGAACGGTTCCTGCGTCCGTCGATCGCGTTCCGGCAGCCAGCGCACCAGACCTTGCCAGAGCCGGTTGGGCTCGACGGGCTTGGGGATGTGGTCGTTCATGCCGGCGCGCAGACAGCGTTCGCGGTCGGCGGCAAAGGCATTGGCGGTCAGCGCGAGGATCGGCAGGTCATGCATTCCGGGCAGTCGGCGAATCGCACTTGTCGCCTCCAGACCGTCCATGTCGGGCATCTGGACGTCCATCAGGACGAGGTCGAACCGCTCGGCAGCGACCATGGCAACGGCAGAGCGACCGTCGTTGGCCGTGGCGTAGGCCATGCCAACCGTCTCCAGCAGCTGGCCGATCACGTCGCGGTTGATGGCGTTGTCCTCGACGATCAGGATGCGCGCGCCACGCCGCTTGGCCAGCTCGGCGGCCGGAGGTCCCTCTTCTCGACGAGGAGCCTCACCTCGTTGGTACGACGCGAGCGCATCGGCAAGCGCCGACGGAGCGACGGGCTTGGGCAGCACCCGGGCGATGTTGGCTTGATCGAGCAAGCCGGGAGAGAACGTCTCGCCCTGAGCTGCGAGAAGGAACGCGGTCGGCAGCACCTGCAGGTGCAGCCCATCGATACCGCGGGCGAGCTCCAATCCGCCGCCCGACACGCGCTGGTCGATGAAGATGATGCGAAACGGGTCCGCCGACCGGTCGGCCAAAGCCAGGGTGGCCAGTGCGGCCTGGCTGGAGTCCACGCCCTGAGCACGCAGGCCGCCGCCCCCCAGCATCAACACCAAGCGGTCGCGCGTGTCCAAGTCGGGGTCCACCACCAGCACGTGCAGACCCTCGAGCACGATCTGCCAGGTCGTCGACCGTGCGCCGAACTTGGCTGTCTGGAAGGGCAATTCCACCCAGAAGCGGCTGCCAGCCCCCGACTCGCTCTCCACGCCGATGCGGCCGCCCATCAGCTCGGCCAGCCGCTTGCTAATCGCGAGACCCAAGCCCGTTCCACCAAAGCGGCGACTGGTCGAGGAGTCTGCCTGCTCGAAGGCGTTGAACAGGCGCTCGGTCTGCTCCGGCGTCATGCCGATGCCGGTGTCCTTGACCTCGAAGCGGATCGTGTAGGACGACGCGGTCTCGGCGACCGGGCGCGCAGACACGACGACGTGGCCGGATTCCGTGAACTTGATTGCGTTGCTGGCAAGGTTGAGCAGGATCTGTCCCAGCCGTCCGCCGTCGCCACGCAGCGCCTTGGGCACTCGTTCGATGTCGACGAGCATCTGCAAACCCTTGGCGACGGCCTTCTCCGATACGATGCTGCAGACGTGGTCGATGACGCGCGCCGGCTCGAAGTCGCGCTCCTCGAGCGTCATCTTGTTCGCTTCGATCTTCGAGATGTCCAGAATGTCGTTGATGATCTGCAGCAGGTAGGCGGCGGACGTCGTCATCCGGTCCAGCTGCTCCAGCTGCCGCTTGGTCAGCGGATCCTGCTTGATGAGGTGCGCATAGCCCAAGATCGCGTTCATGGGCGTGCGGATCTCGTGGCTCATGTTCGAGAGGAAGTCGCTCTTGGCGCGATTGGCCTGCTCGTTCTCGCTGGCCAGCCGCCGGGCGGTCTCTGTCGCTGCCCGCAGCTCGTTGTTCCTCGCGACCCGCTGCATCGTCAGGGCCACGTTGTCGGCCAAGAACCGCAGCACGTTGCGGTGTTCCTCGCCCCATGCGCGCTCGTTGCGCACCGAGTCGAAGCCGATGTAGCCCATGGTGCGGCCGCCGACGGCGATGGGCAGTGCCAGCAGCGACTGGACGCCTTGGGGTTCGAGGATCTCCCGCTCGTTGGTCCAGTCCTCGGCCAACTCCTTGACGCGGTGGATGTAGATGGTCTCGCCGCGCAGCAACGTCGCATTCCACTGGGGGAACAAATCCAGCGGAAGGTCTTGCAGGTTGTCGATCTCCGGCGTGACGCCCGGCGCGCACCACTCGTGCGAGTTGGACATGTGCGTGGCCGTGTCGTCGTACAGGAAGATGTAGGCCCGATCGACCTCTGCAAACGTCCCGACGCGGCGCAACACGTCGAGGAAGACGCGGTCGACGTCCGCATCATCGGCGCGGAAGAACGCACCGGTCGCCCGGACCATCAGGTCCTCGAACGCGACCAGCTGCTGCAGCGCCAGCTCTGAGGCCTTGCGGTCCGAGATGTCCTCGTGCGTGCCGAACATGCGCAGCGGCTTGCCGTCGGCCGTCCATGTGATCACGCGGCCGCGGTCCAGCACCCACACCCAATGGCCGTCCTTGTGCCGCATTCGGGCGTCACATTCGTAGACGTCGGTCTCTCCGCGGAAGTGTTGCTCGAGCGCTGCGGCGCTGAACGACAGGTCGTCCGGGTGGGTCAGGTTCATCCAGGTGTCGATGGAAGACGGGTGCAGTTCCTCTACTGCGTAGCCAACGATGCCGGCCCACCGTTCATCGAACGCCGCTTCGCCAGTCTGGACGTTCCACTCCCAAGTGCCGACGTGGGAACCGCGCAGGATGGCCGTCAGCCGCTCGCGCTCGGTCAGCAGGGCGTGCTGTGCGGTGCGTTCGCGCTGCACGGCCTCTTGCTCGAACACGGGCTGGGCGTTGGTCTCGTTGTCCGCCACATGATGCACCGTCGCGTAGACCAACTCCCTTCGCTGCAAAATGATCGGACAGGTGAAGATCTCGACGTGACTCGTCGTGCCGTCCGCCCGGCGGTGGACGGCCATCAATCGATCGAGCTTGGGCCTGATGGAAGAAAACGCGTCCGACGTGGCGGAGGGATTCAGCTCGCGAAGCCTCAGGGTCGCCAGATGCTCAGCCGACCAGCCGTAGAACGCGGCGGCGGCGGCATTGGCCTCCAGGATGCGCCCGTCCGACGGCTCCATCAGCAAGGTCGGCGCCGTGCCATTGAAGACCTGTCGGAAGAGTTGCTCGCTGTCACCGGAGAACATGCGGGGCCTCGCAGGTCGCGCCAGCCGTCCGGGAGGGAGCTGACCCTGACCGGAGAGCCTAGGACCCGAAGGCAGTCCCGGTCAACCGAACCGCAAAGGGTCCGGGGATGTCTCGATTCGAACCAGTCGCCCTTTGCGCTAGGGCTTGGCTTTGTCCCGCTCCTGCACCACGAACTCGACGCGCCGATTGCGGACCGTCTCGGCCCCTCGTGACCGAGGAATCAGGGGCCGCGTGGCACCGTAGCCCTTGGTCTCCAGTCGCGCGTGCGGGATGCCGCGCCGGATCAGGGCCTTTCGCACTGCGTCGGCACGCTGACGCGACAGGCGCAGGTTCTTCGCCTCCGTCCCAATGTGGTCCGTATGGCCAGCCACGCGCAGCTTCTTCAGGTCGTTGTGCTCTCTCAGAACCTTCGCCACCGCATCGACGACGGGCCAGCTCTCGGGGCGAATCCGATAGCTCTTGTAGGCGAACAGGATCCGGTCCGTGATCTGGATCGCCTCCTGATTCGGGGCCAGCACCGCAAGAGACCGCTCCGGGCAGCCGTCCTCGTCCTGCACGCCGTTGAATGCCTCGGGCTCATCGGGGCACAGGTCGTCGGGATCCGCCACGGTGTCGCCGTCGTTGTCCCAGTCGGGGCAGCCGTCGGCATCCTCGTAGTCGTCGAAGTCCTCGGCCGTGTTGGGGCACACGTCGCGCGCATCATCCCGCGCGTCGCCATCGTTGTCCTGGTCGGGGCAACCGTCGGCGTCTTCGAACCCGTCTGCGTCTTCAGGCACGTTCGGGCACGCGTCCTGACCGTCGTCCGCGCCATCGCGGTCGTTGTCGTCGTCCGGGCAGCCGTCTTCGTCCTGGAAGCCATCGACGTCCTCTGCGTTCAGCGGGCAAGGGTCGCGCACGTCGGGCAGCCCGTCGTGATCCGTGTCCAGCCGCTCCGCTCGCTCGCGGGCCTCCTTCTCCGCCTGCAAGCGTCGCCGTTCCGCCTCGTCCAGCTCCTCTTGCAGGTTTGGCGGCGGTGGTGCCCAAGCCAGACCGGCGATCCCTCGCACGGCCGGCACGCCGAACCCCTCGCGCACACCGACCATCGCGCCAACGGTTGCCACCACGCGGTCGGCCAACCGCACCGACGCCGTCGCGCCCGCCTCGGCCCGGTCCAGGGCCGCGTCGGCAAACGGCCCTTGCAGCGGTGTTTCCAGATTCACGCCCACGTCCAGCCACGCGCGGTTCCCCGGCACCCACGACAAACCGGCCGCGGCCGTCAGGGCCGGTCCGTCCTCGATGCCCTGCACCAACGCCTGTCCTTGCGCGCGCACGCCCGCGCTCGCGCCCACCCGCAGCGCGCGGCGACGGCCGGTCATCACGATCGAAGCGTCTGCGGCGATGCCCTCGCGACCGGTGAAGGCCGCGGTGTCGCCGGTCGGCGCGCTGACACCGAGGTTGAACGCCAAGCCCCATGGGGAGCTGCGCTCGTCGAAGGCGACGAACTTTGCGAGCAGGCTCAAGTCACCCGCCGCCCGGCCCGCCAGCGCTGATCCCGTCGCCGAAGGGGCAGCCGACAGTGTCTCGCCCTGCTGCCAAACGGCGTAGGGAAAGGCGAGCCCCAGCGTCACCCCTCTGGCCACCCGCAGTGACGCCTGTGCCGTGGCGGTCACGCGGTCGCCCACCAGCTCGCGGAGCACCTCGCCGTCCGGACCCGTCACCACCAGCGGCCGGCGCGCGTAGTCCAGAAACAGGCTGGCGGTCGGCAGCGTGTCGGGCGTTTGGGTGGCACCGTCCATCGTCAGGATGCCCTGACCATCGAGCGACGGGCGAAAGCGAAGGGTCTGGAAGCCGTCCTCGGCGCGCGCTTCGGTTGCGGGAAGCAGGGGAAGCAGCACCAGAGCCCACACGAGCCAAGGATGGCCTTGGCGACGCCGCCGGGCGGCCAGCAGGGCCAGCAACGGCAACAGCAGCCAAAGCCCGGGCCTTGCTGCGTCGGCAGGACCACCCGTTGCCGCGGAACAGCCGGTGACCAGCGAGCCTTGGATGCGGCCATCGACCAGCGGCCCAGCCGTGTCTGCGGTGTCGGCGTCCGGTCCGCCGTCCTCGCCCGGCATTGGCTTGTTGAAGTCGTCCGCGGGGTTCAGCGGGTCGGTCTCATCTGCGGCCATGGCGCCGTCGTGGTTCGAGTCCTCGTCGCCGTCGCTCACCCCGCCGTGGTCCGTGTCGGCGACCAGCAGCCAGGTCGTGGTCGTCGGGTCCTGGTCGGCAACGAATGGGCCGCTCTTGGACGTGCCTTGCGGCGGAGTCACCACGCCGGCTTCGGTGCCGTCGCACAGGCCGTCGCCATCCGAATCGCTGTCGCGACCGGTCCGCAAGCCGTCGCCGTCATCGTCCAGACCCAGATTGGGCTCGTCGCCGTCGCGCAGGCCGTCGTCGTCCGAGTCCTCGTCCTGCGGCGAGGTTCCCAGCTTGCTTTCCTCCAGATCGGGGCAGCCATCCTGATCCTGGTCCTTCAGCGTCACGCCAGCGTCGGCGGGATTGCGTGGGTCGCGTTCACCGGTCTCGAAGATGCCGTCGTGGTCGACGTCTTCGGCGCCGTCGCGCGTACCATCCCCGTCGCTATCCCGGGCGAGCACAAACGTCGTCGTGCTCGGGTCGTCGTCGGGAAAGAACGCCTTGCGCGACAGGTCGGTATCGGTGCCGGCGGCGGCCAGACCGACCTCGGTTGCGTCGCCCAAGCCGTCGTTGTCGGCATCGCCATCCAAGGCCCCCGGCAGGCCGTCGTTGTCTTCGTCCCAGCAGGGGTTCGGCTCCGCGCCGTCCGGCAGGCCATCGTCGTCGCTGTCGGCGTCATCGGGGTGGGAACCGCAGCGGGCCTCTTCGGCGTCGCTCAGGTCATCGCCATCGGTGTCGGGTCCCACCACCTGCGATGCGGGGTCCAGCGGATCTCCCTCACCGGCATCGACTCGCCCGTTGCCGTTGTCGTCCTCTCGGCCGTCGCGGACGCCGTCGCCGTCGCTGTCGCGCAGCAGCATGTGGGTCGTGTGGCTGGGGTCCTGGTCGGGCGTGAACCGGCCGCGAGCCACATCGGTCGCCGTCGGCGCCAGGGCCACGCCGCGCTCCAGGCCGTCGGGCAGGAAGTCGCCGTCGCTGTCGGCATCCAGGACGTTTGGCAGGCCATCCTGATCAAGATCATGAGAGAAGTTCCACTCTTGCAGATCCAACACCCCGTCGTCGTCGCTGTCGGCATCCTGCGGGTCTGACCCGAGCGCGGTCTCTTCTGCGTCGGGCAGGCCGTCGCCGTCGCTGTCGGTGGGGCTGGCGGTCGAGGCAAGGTCCGCCGCGTCCGATTCGCCGATGTCCAGCGCGCCGTCGTGGTCAAAGTCTTCGGCGCCGTCTCGCAGGCCGTCGCCGTCGCTGTCGGCGAGCTGCGGGTCGGTCGCTTTGGTCGGGTCCGTGTCGGCGCGGAAGGCTCCAGCGGAAAGATTTGTGTCTGCAAGCGGTTGGGTGACTCCGCGCTCCGTACCGTCGAAGATGCCGTCGTTGTCGCTGTCGACGTCGCGAATCGCAACCAGCTGGTCCCCGTCCACGTCGGCGAGTCCAGCCTCGGCACTGTCGATGACGCCGTCGTCATCGGTATCCGCATCGGTGGGGATGCCACCCGCGGCGATGTCGGCGCCGTCTTTCAGGCCGTCGTCGTCGGTGTCGGGATCTGTGGGATCGGTGCCCCACTTGGGCTCGTCCGTGTCGGGCAGGGCATCGTCGTCGGAGTCCAGATCGCGGAAGTCGGGTGTCCCGTCGCCGTCACTGTCCACGGGGGGCGTCTGCCAAGCGGTATCGCCGGCCTCCTCGGCGTCGGACAGCCCGTCGCCGTCCGAGTCGAGGTCAAAGGCGTCGGCCTTCCCATCCTTGTCCGTGTCCACCGCCACGCCACCGGTTGCCTCGTCGCCATCGGAGATCGTGTCGCCATCGGTGTCGGGGTTGGTGAAGTCGGTGCCGATCTTCTTTTCGACCTTGGACAGCAGCCCGTCGCCGTCCGGGTCGGCCATGCCATCGTCCAAGGGATTTAGGGGGTCGGTCAGGTCGTACAGGACTTCGTCGCCGTCTGAAGTGCCGCCCTTGTCGGTGTCGGCGGCGTTGGGGTCGGTCTCGGTCGGGTCGACTTGGCCGTCGTGGTCCTTGTCCTCCATCCCATCGGCCAGACCGTCGCCGTCGCTGTCCTTGCTCGTCGGGTCGGTCTGACTTCCGGGGTCGGCATCGCCAGCCTTCCCCTGCTCCAGACCGTCACCCAGACCGTCCCCATCGGTGTCCGGCATGGTCGGATTGGTCTCGCCAGCGTCGAATTGGCCGTCAGCGTCAGCGTCTTCGCTCGCATCGCCCACACCGTCGCCGTCGGTGTCCTCGCTCAGGGGGTTGGTGACGGAGTTGGGGTCCGCATCGCCGACTTGACCGACCTCGAGCCCGTCGGGCAGGTCGTCGCCGTCGGTGTCGACCGAGCGGGGGTTGGTGCCGAAGAAGTTCAGCTCGACGCTGTCATTCAGCTCGTCGCCGTCTGTGTCGGCAAGCGCGGGGTCGGTCTCGCCCGGGTCCAGCACGCCGTCGTGGTCGGCATCCTCGAAGCCGTCGGGTAGGGCGTCGCCGTCGGTGTCGACCTTGCACGCGTTCGCTTCGCCGGCGTCGGCCTTGCCGTTCTTGTTGGCGTCCTCCACACCGTCTGCCGTGCCATCGTTGTCGGTGTCCGGGTCGTTCGGGTCGGTGCCGGGGAACATCGGGTCCGGCCCGCCGCAGTTGCTCTTGACCTCGAACAGGTCCTGCAGGCCGTCCTTGTCAGAGTCCGTGGCGCGCGGATTGGTGCGATTGGTCACCAGCTGGCCGTTTGCGTCGTGCTTCTGCACCTTGTACTCGGCCAGATTGGTCAAGCCGTCGCCATCGTTGTCCTTTTGGGCGTCGGTCGGGTCCAGCGGCAGCAGTGGTGGCCCCTCGCCCACCGGTCCGCTGTAGGCGACCTCCCACCCGTCGTCCATGCCGTCGCCATCCGTGTCGTACACTGCGGGGTCGGTCTCGCCTTGGGCCTTGTCCCACTTGCCGTCGTGGTCGGCGTCCTCCGCCCCGTCGGAAAGTCCGTCACCGTCCGTGTCGCCCATCAGTCCGTTGGTCACCGAGGTCGGATCCGTGTCGGCGACGAATAGGCCGCCCGCGGTCGCACCGGGAGACTTTGCGCTCTTCTGCGGTGCCGCCAGACCGCGTTCCAGCCCGTCGCCCAAGCCGTCCAGATCGGTGTCAAAGCGCAGCGGCGAGGTTCCTCCCTGCACGTTGCCGGGGTCGCCGTCGGGGCTGACACCACCCTCTGCGCCGTCGAGCACGCCGTCGTCGTCGCTGTCAGCGTCGGTCGGCACCGTCACCAGATGGTCCAGCAGCGGAAAGGCCTCTTGCCCATCCGCCAGTCCGTCGCCGTCGGAGTCGGGGTCCATGGGTTCAGTGGCACTGACCAGCTGCTCATAGGTCGTCGACAGCCCATCGCCGTCCAGGTCGCGTCCCGCGTCGTCCGCGGCCAGATTCGGGTCGGAACCATCGAAGATCTCGACTGGATCGAGCACGCCGCCGCCATCGCTGTCGGCCAGAAGCGGGTTGGTCTTGTGTTGGTTGACCTCGTCGCCATCGGACAGGCTGTCCCAGTCGGTGTCTTTCCGCTTCGGGTCAGTCTTGTGGACCAGGACCTCGTCGCCGTCTTTCAACCCGTCCTCGTCCGTGTCGGGCACAAGAGGCTTGGTTTGCCAGACGTTGACCTCGTCGCCGTCGCTCAGGCCGTCGGCATCGCTGTCGGGGTCAAGTGGATTGGTCTTGTGTTCAAGGACTTCAGGGCCGTCCGTCAGGCCATCGCCGTCGGTGTCGGCAATCAGCGGGTCGGTCTTCCAGAGGTTGTCTTCTGCCCAGTCGGACAACCCGTCGCCGTCGGTATCCTGGACGTCGTCCTTGGGATCGTTGGGGTTGGTGCCGTCGACCAACACCTCGGCTCCGTCGCTCGAGAAGCCGCCGTCGGTATCCGCGAGTAGCGGGTCGGTCTTGGAGACAAGGACTTCGACGTTGTCGGGCAGTCCGTCGCCGTCGGTGTCCTTCAGCGTGGGAGAGGTGTGGGTCTGGTTGACCTCGACGCCATCGGGCAGGAAGTCGCCGTCCGTGTCGAACTTGTTGGGATCGCTTTGGAAGAACGGGTTGGCCGGAGCCAACTCAGCGCCGTCCTTCAGACCGTCGCCGTCGGTGTCCTCGAGCGTAGGGTTGGTGCCGACGTCCTGCTCCTGGCCGTTCGTCAGGCCGTCGACGTCAGGGTCGGCCGAGGCTTTGGCGGTCAGGTTGCCGAACCAGTTCTTTTCCCAGGCATCGTCCAGTCCGTCGCCATCGACGTCGGCAGCCTGAGCGGTCGCGATGCCGAACGTCGCCAGCGAGGCCATCCACGCGAGGACCCACCGCAGCCGGGTTCGACGGTTCCGCAACACCAAAGACATCGATCCACCGCTTGGCCTGCGCCGTCCGTCCGTCCGCAACCTGGTGCGACAAGCGAAGGGCTTTCGCCACAAGCTCTAGTCTTTACGCTGGGGGGGGGCGAGCGTCAAAAAAACGGGTGCCCGCTTGCACTTCCGTCGTCTCGTCGGTCTCGCAGACGTCACGGTTGCGAGCTGCCGGAGGCACCCGCTCGGCGGCGCGACACAGCCGAGGGTCGCGCACGCGCGCGTTGCGGCCGCGCGAGGTCCGGGTGCGCTGAACTTCGCTTACGCCTTGGGCTTCTTGGGGATCCACGCCCACAGCATCGTGCAGTGGATGGGCTCGCCGCCGGTTGCGTCGGTCACGGTCACCGGTACTGCCAGCTCGCCCTTGGGCGTCGCCTGGATGTGGGCGATTTGCTCTGCCGAGAGCGTGGCCACTGCGCGCATGTCGCCCTTGGTCCGCTTGCGGAAGTCGACGGTGAACGACTTGATCAGGGGCAGTCGGTCATCCGGCAGGTTCATGGCCACCACAAAGCCGGTCGCAGTCTCCGCCAGCAGCGCCATGGCGGCCGCGTGTACGTTGCCGATGTGGTTGCGCGTGGGGCGACGGTTGCGAATCGAGACGACGACGCGCTCAGGCGTCAGCTCCTCGTACAGCAGCCCGCTGTGACCGACGTAGGGCACGTAGCGCCCGAGGATCTGCGACACCACGCGCATCCGCACGGCTTCGGGCAGAAACCGCAACTGGGCGAGGCGGCGGGTCATCGCGTTGGGAGCGGTCATGGAGAACCTCGGGCTCAGGGCTGCAGGAAAGCCCAGCGGATGCGCATTTGTCCGCCGGGTGTGCCCATCGGCACCTTGCCAGTCGTGTTGCAGGTCGCTTGGGCTTCCGGCGCGTAGTAGTCCGTCACCGTCGCCTTGACGACCCGACCGTCGCCGCGCTGGATCAGGTACACGAAGTCGGTCATCTGCACGCAATTCGAGTACTTCCAGAAGCCGGCCGTCACCGTGTCCGGCGCCTCGAGGCCCGAGCCGTCGGGCACCAGCGTGCACTTGGTCGTGAAGTAGGCCTCAGGCTCGAACTCGGCATCGACGGGGACGCTGGCGACGTCCTGGAAGGCCGTGTCCTTGGCAAGCTGTGCACCGTACACGCACCCCGGCCCCGCGACGCCGCTGTTGAGCCGGATCACGTAACGGCGAAACGCGATGTCCCAGTCGAGCGAGGTGAACGCCGCTTCGTCGCCGATGGCCACCTTCTCCAGCCCCTTGTCGGTGAACCGAGCGTAGACAAAGGCTTCCGACGGGTTCATGCCGCCCCCGGCCGCATCGACCGAGCTGACGAAGCCGTCACCGTCGATCTGGTTCTGGACCTGACGCGTGCTGGCCTTGCCGAACAGTGGCAACAGTGCCACCTGCTCGTCGATGCACGGGACTTTGCTGGGTTCGCACACGGCTGGCTTGGGGCTGTCGGGCGCCGTGTCCGGTGTGGCGGTGTCGTCGGTCCCAGCCGTGTCGGAGTTCGTCGTGTCTGCCGCGCTGGTGTCGGTCGGCGTCGTGGACGTGCCGGCGTCGGTTCCGCAGGCCGGAGCGGTCAGCAGGGCGAGCGAAAAACCAAAGCGAAGGAGCGGACTTGTCATCGACGACCTCTGAGTGGCCAGCCTGCGGCCGACCCGTGGGGATGCTCGCTGGGAGTCCGGAGTCTGTCGATGCACGGAGTCGGCGTCAACGTACGGTCGCAGCGGACGAGGGCTCGTCCGCAAGTGCCGGTTGCAGGCCAAGCTTCTCGCGCATCCACCAGCGACCCAAGTAGATCAGCGGGGTTAGGGCCAGCGCCAGCGCGAACTTCAGGGCGTAGCCGGTCCCGGCGATGTGCACCAGCTCCGTCGTCGAGGGCGGGGCACCGGTCTGGTTGGGCACACCGGCCAGCAGGATCCAGGTGACGAGCACGGAGTCCACGGCTTGTGACACCACCGTAGAGCCGGTCGCGCGCAGCCAGACCATCCGACCTCTCGTTGCCCGCTTCAGCACCCCAAACAGCCAGATGTCGGCCATCTGCCCCACCAGAAACGCAAGCAGCGATGCGACGTACAGCCGATTCGACATCCCGAACACGGCCTCGAACGCCTCTTGCGGGACGGGGCTCTGCGGCGACACCGGGGCCAGACGCGCCGCCAGCACGAGCAGAAACGCGAGGCCAGAGCAGCCCAGCGCCGTCCAGGTCAGCTGTCGCGCCCCGCGGCGACCGTAGAACTCGTTGACGAGGTCGGTCAGCAGGAAAGTGACCGGAAAGGCGAACTGGCCGACCGAATGGGTCAGCAGCTCCCACGACCCGACATGGCCGAGGGGAACGAAGAAGAATTTGCTGCCCGTCAGGTCGGCGACCAGCAGACAGGTCACGAACACGGCGGTCAGGATCGTGTACAGTCGCGCGCGGTTGTCTGGCATGGCGCCACCTTGCCCGCGGCCCCGGTCTGGGTCAAGCTGGCGTCCTCCGGACCCGGCACGTGCAACGCAATGTCCAGGCAAACCGATCTGGACCGCTGCCCGGCCCCCGGCTAGCATTCGCCGCCACATCCAAGCAGGGGGACCCCATGGACGAGTACTTCCAGCCACCGCCTCCAGTGCAAGCTCCGCCGCCCCCGCAGAAGGCCAACAAGACGCTGCTCTACCTGGGGATTGGTTGCGGCACGCTGATCTTCATTGGCCTGATCGCCGGAGGCCTGTTCGCTTGGTACGCCACACAGAAGGCCATGGAATTCGCGGATAATCCGGCCTACGGCACGCTGCGGCTGGCGGTCGCGGCGAACCCGGATCTGGAGACGGTCGATGCCGACGCGGCGACCGGCAAGATCACCGTACGCGACAAGAAGACCGGCAAGGTCGAGACCTTGACGATCGACTCGATGCAGGACGGCAAGCTCGTCATCGCAGGGGGCGACGGGTCGAAGATGGTGTTCGCGGGCGGAGAGAACGGTCAGGGAGAGCTCGTCATCACGGGCAAGAATGGCGAGAAACTGGTCGCCAAGGGCGGGCCCGGCGGCGGCAGTCTGGTCGTCACGGGGCAGAACGGCGAAGTGCAGGCGCAGGCCCAGGCGGTGGGCGACCAGATCAGGATCGACACGCCGGCGCAGGGCGACCAGCCAGCCGGCACGGTGGTGATGGGTGCCCCCGGCGCGGGTGGACCGAGCCTGCCGCAGTGGGTGCCGCCGTATCCGGGCGCGGCTCCGGTCGAGGGCGGCAGCGTCATCACGACGTCGGGCGACCAGACGTCGGGCACCTTCAGCTACAAGTCTGCGGATTCACCGGCCAAGGCACTTACCACCTATGCCGAGGCGTTGGCGAAGGCGGGACTGGCCGTCAAGACCAAGATGGAGACGGGCGACGGTGGTCTGCTGGTTGCCGCGAGTGCCGACGAGAAGCGTCAGGTCACCGTCACCATCGGCAAGGATGACGCGGGAACGGTTATCGGGCTGATCTTCACCGCCAAGCCCTAGCATTTCCTGAACAGAATCAAGGAGTCACGCATGGGACGCAAGGTGCTGGCCATCGTCGTCGGGTTGGTCGCGTGGTTGGCGGCGCAGTATGCGTTCGAGCTGATCAAGAACCTGCATCCTCCGACCGTGCTGCTGCAAGAGCTGGGGGTGCACGCGGTGGCCGTGGCCCTGGCGGCGGCCCTGGCAACCTGGGTTGGCAAGTGGACGACGCCGCTGCCGGCGATGGCGTTGGGCGGAGGCTTGATGCTCGCCAACCTCGCCTACCTGCTGGCCGTGCCGCACCCGATGTGGTTTGAATTGCTGGACTTGCTGCTGTTCGTGCCTGCCGCGATGTTGGGCGCACGGCTGGTGATGGGCAAGGAAGTGGAGTCTGCCCCCGCCGCGTGAGGAAGGGCGCGTTGTCCCCTGCAAGGTCAGCCGACTCTAGCGGGCTTTGGACTGCTCGCGGATGCGCCGCACAAACGCCATCACCGCCTCGACCACCGCTGCGGCCTCGGCGTCGAGCAGCAGCTCGTGGCCGCTCTTGTCGAACCACGCCATTTGCTTGTCCTTGGACGAAGCTTTCTCCCGCACCAGCGCTTGGGCTGAGGGCGCGACCACCTTGTCTCGCCGTCCCCCGACCACCAGCATCGGCGCCTTGACGAAGGACAGCAGGTGCGCCACCTCTCGCGCATAGTCCAGCAGCGACGCGAAGGTGGCGGTGGGAAAGCGCTTGTAGTTGCGGTCTTCCCGCTTGCGGCAGCCCTGGTCGGCATACGCGTTGGGCGACGGCCAGGACGGCACCACCTTGGCCAGCGCCGGAGTGAGGAAAGCTAGCGGATCCGCGAACTTCAGGGCGGGAGCCAGCACCGCCACCCCGGCCACCTTGTCGCGATGGCGCGCTGCAAGCTCCAGCGCCACCAGACCGCCCATCGACAAACCGACGACCACGACCTGTTCACACTCCTGCCACAGGTCCAACAGCGCGTTTTCACCATCGGCGTACCAGTCGCGGTGGGTCACCCCGTTCAGGTCGCGCCACAGGCCGCCATGTCCTCGCAAGATCGGCAGGCGGTACGGCAGGTTTGCGGCATCCAGAGGCGCGACCAGCGGATCGACGCAGTGGATGTCCGACGTGAAGCCGTGCAGCACCAGCACGCCCAGCGGAGCCTTGTGGCCTCGCGGAAGACCCTGCGGCGACCTCGAGAAGGCGTAGGGCGGCAGCGTCTCAGGCTTGGTCCGCGTCTGCACGGGCACCTGGATCGGCACGTGGTCCCGGCTGAAGTCGACCAACTCAGAGATCTGCGCCATCACCTGATGCGTGCGTCGCGCCAGCTCCTCACGCCCCACGTCGGCATTTGCCCGGAAGTGCAGGGGCTTGCCGAAACGGACCGTGACCGGGGCGGACTTGGGCAGCGGAGGAAACAGCTCCATGCGCGGATAGGCCTCGGGCGGAAAAGCGAGGCCTGTCCCGGAGATTCCGCAAGGGATGATCGGAGCCCCCGTCGCCATGGCCACGCGCACGATACCCGAGTGGCCGCGCAGCAGGCCGGTATCCGACTCGACGTCCCAGCGCGGGATGTTCTCTTCGCCGGGAATCGTGCCTTCGGGGAACATCACCACGACCTTGCAATCGCGCACGGCCTGGATGATCTCGTCGAGCCCGCCGCCCGCGCCGCCGCGCTGCACATACAGACCGTCGAACACCTCGATCATGCGCCGCAAGATCGGCCAGTGCTTGAATTCGGCCTTGGCGACGAAGTGCAGTTGGCGTTGCGTGGCCACCGCCAGCACTTGCACGTCCAGCCATGAGCGGTGGTTGGGGGCGATCAGGCAGCCGCCGGTCGCGGGGATGTTCGCCTCGTCCAGGACCTCCAGCTGGTACTGATGGTCGAAGGATTTGCGCAGCATCCGCTTGGCGGTGACGGTCAGCTTGCCCCGCAGCGGCTCGTACACGCCGGCCTTGCGTGCGGCGTCCAGGCTCGCCCCCATCACGCGGTCCAATGGCATCAGGACCCTGTTCAGGACCTCGTAAGATTCCATTTGCGCCCTCCCGGATTCGGTCTTCGGGCAGCTTAGGCCTTGCCGGGGGGCTTGACCATCGACACGACCTCACCCGTGAGCAGCACCGGGGGACTTGAAACCCACCTGAAACCCGGCGAAGGTTTCGGCAGCGAATTCTTGGCCACCCGATTTCCGCAGGGTTGACCCGACGTCCGCCGGTCGCGGCCGTGCGGCGCTTGCGTCCCTGCAGAGGTATCACCGATGAAGCACCTGATTCTTCTATTGATTCTCGTGGCGACTCTGGCTTGCGAGTCGGCAATTTCCGATCCCATCGATGTGTCGGGCGCCCTCGATGCGGACGGGACAACCAGCGACGCTGCGGGCGACGCGAACCCGCTGGACCTCGACGTGACGCCCGACACGATCGGGCAGGACGGCACCGCGACCGGCACCGAACCCTGCAACCTGTTCTGTGAGGACATGGTCGCCGCGTGCCCGGCGCAGGACACGCTGCAGACCTGCCTGCACAGCTGTGAGCAAGAGGTCGACGTGGACCCCGACGCAGCCGCCTTGGCTTGCGCCGCTGCGGCAAAGGACTGTGCGGCGGTCAACAAGTGCTGGCCGCTGCTGTTCAATTGACGCAGCGATGCAGCGGTCTGGCATCCCGGCGGGTCTGACCGTCACGCCTTGCGGCGGCGCAGGGTCCAAAGCGCAAGCAAGAGCGCAAGGCCCCAGGTCCCGGGCGTGACCGGCGTCGGTCGTCCCCCTGCACGGCAGCCGCACCCTGGGTCTGCAGGCGGGGCGGCGGCGCCGACGTCTGCGGTATCCGCTTGCAGGTCAGTGGGTTGTGCTGTGTCGCCGGTCGCGCCGTCCAGCTCGGGGTCGGCCACCTGCACATCGGCGATCGCGGCATCGTCGCCGCCCGTGTCGGCCACCGCGCTGTCGCCGATCTGGTCCGCTTCAGAGACGGTATCCCCGGCATCCGGCTCGGGATCCGGATTGGCGATCGCCGCACACGGGTCTTGCGCCACCGTCGCGTGCACCAGCTGGGTTACCAGGTCCAACCTCGCCGTCTGGGGCCACACGCTCTCCAGCGGGACGCCCATCAACAGCGTTCGGGAACCGCCCGGCAGGTCCTTGCGCACGGCCGCGACTTGGGAGCCACCCGCATAAGCGAAGACCGGCACGCCCGCGCCTTTGGCCACGAGCACGTCGGCCGCTTGCACGTCGTACGTCTGGTGGGAGCCATCGTCGAACGTCCACGCCCCTTGAATTCCCCCGGCGTCCGCGGTCGGTTGCAAGCCGTAACTGTCCGCATCGTCTGCGGCATAACGCGCGCCGAACCACGTCTCCAGCCAGTCGCCGCCGCCTGCGCCGCCCTCGACATCCAGCGTTCGCGCCACCTCGGCCCCGTGCAGCCACAGCGTTCGGCCCGTGCCGCCCTGCAGCCAGTCGGTCAAGTGCAGTCGCTCGGCCGCGTCCAGAACCCCTTCAGACGCATCCTGTTCTCCCGCTGCCCAGTCCAGCAGGGCATAGCCACCGAGATCCAGCCCCGCAACGGCGCCTCGCTCGGCCGAGTCGACGCCCAGTCCCGCCGCAGCCAGCGCCTGCACTTGCAACACGCTGTAGTCAAAGGTGTTCATGTGGTCCTGACGCAGACGTTGCACCAGACCCAGACCAAAAATGCCAAGGTCGTCCCATGGCGCCATGCCCGCGTCCAAGCGCGTGAAACCGGTGACCGTCAGCGCCCGCCGACCGCCTGCGCACCCCTCGACCGCGCCTACCGTGGCCGACGGCAGCGACCGCCCGCCCGCGTTGACGGCCACCACCCTCGCGAACACCGGGACCGCGCCGTTGGGCAGGGTGACGGTCAGGTGGGTCTGCTGCACCGCCGTCCCCGCGTCGAACCCCAGACCATCGCTGGAGGTTTGCACCAGATACGACTCTGCCGCGTCCCCCAACGCCCCGCCCGACGCGCCCGGCTGCCACGACAGCAGCGCCTGACCCGTCGCCGTGTGGACCAGCGACACGGCCTGGGGCGGCTCCGGCAGCAGGTGCAGCGGCAACTTGTCGCGGTTGGCAAAGTAGGTGGCGATGGCTTTGTAGAGCGACCGCGCCAGCAGGTGGCGAAAACGCGGCTCGCGCAGGGCGTTGGCGTCGGCCAGCGTCGAGTGGAAGGCCGCTTCGATCAGCGCCGACGGCATCTCCGGGTTGTGGGTCGGGTTGATCTCGCCAAACCAGGCGGTCAACAGGCCGCGGTCCTGCCACGCGGGGTCCCACAGCTTGCGGATGTCGGCCACCACGATGTTCTGCACCAATTGGCCGAACGCGTCCGAACCCTTGGCGCCCGTGAAGATGTACTCGCCGTTCGGGTCATTGGGTCCGTAGACATAGGTCGAGGTGCCGCGCGCCGGGCTCGGGGCGTTGGTGTGCCACGACAGGAAGATGGCGTCCTCGTTGGCCTCGTGGTCCCAGGCGGCCAAGCGGCTGCGGCAGGTGACGTCGTCGTTGCCGTCCGAGGTGTTGCTGTCGTAGACGGCGGCAGGCGCTCCGGAGAATTGTGCGTAAGTACGGCAACTTTCCTCCCACCGTGGGCGGCCGGATGTCGGGCCTGCTGCGGGAGGGTTGCCGGTGCCGCGGACGATGTCGCCCACACCGCCGCCCAAGCGCACGACGTCCGCGATCAGATAGCGGTTCGCCAGACCGGCTTGCGTGTCGTTGTGCAGCAGGACCGCACCCTTGGCCTCGCTGACGCCCGCCGCGAAGGCGAAGTGCCCCAGATACACCCAAGTCTGGCCGTGGCGGGTCTGGTCGATCCGCAGGTGGGTCACGCCTCCCAAGTGGCGGACCTCGACGTGGGCATCCGGGACGCGGTTGGCCCCGGCGGTGTAGCCCAGATAGACGGCGTATCGACCGGTGACGGGCACTTGAGGCACGTAGCGGGCGGCGGCGGTTGCCTGTCCCGCCACCGCAGGAACCGCGCGGTAGCTGGCCAAAGCAAACGGGTTTGCGTCGTTCGCATAGGGAGCTTTGCCGTTGCCGAAACCGGGGTTGGTCCCCTGCTGGAAGGCGGCGCTGCCGGTCTCGTCGTAACCGGCGCCGTTCGCCCCCTTGCCGTCGCCATCGTCGACCACCGCCGTCGCCGACTGCAGATCGCGCTCACGCATCGTCACGACCCGCGCGCCGGCGTTCTCCAGCATCGGGATCAGGTAGTGCAGCGCGGCTTCGGCATTCAGCAGATCCTCCACCAGATCGTGGGTGTTGCCGCGCTGGGTCGCCCACCGATCGAGTGTCTGATTCCAGGTGAAGCCGTGGCCGGGGCTCAGGTAGACGTGCTTGCCGGCCAGACCCCCGCCGCCGTCCTCCGAAGGCGCTTGCGGCACCAAGGTTCCCGACGCGGGCGAGGCCGGGACCGGCCCCTCCCACGGACGGCGAGGCAGCGGCAGAGTCGGCGTCAACAGTTGATTCAGCGGGCGGAATTCGCCGCGGCGAATCCCTTGGGCCGGCACCGCTCGCGGCGCCTGTGCCCACAACACCACCGTCCGCACCTGCGCGGGCAAGGGGGCGGGGCAAGCCGACGGCCCACTCTGGTCGTCACAGGGGGCGTCCGCCCGCGCGCCGATGCGGGCCAGCCACAGGCGCTGCAGCTGCTCGACCCACACCTCGTTCAACCCCCCGCCCTGTTTGCGGATCTGCGCGACCAGCGCCGCAGGCAGCGTCACCCGCACATCGGCGCGGGCGTCGTGCACGCTTCGCGACAACTCGCGGACCCCGGACAGCGACTCGTCGTGACGAGGGCCAGCGGCGTTGCAGGGAACGGGAGCCAGCGACAGAACGGCACAAGCCGCAAGCAGCGAAACCAGGACCGGAGCAGGTTGCATGGGAAAGTCCTCGCCGATCTCGGTCGCGGCGTCGCGTCAGGTCGGGTCGCTGCTACTTGGCCCCGCAGGTCAGCAGCGCAGCACCCGACTTCGTCATGGCGTGAAAGTCGATGTCATAAGTCACCGCCAGCCGGTCACTCTGCGCCGCGAGCTCGGGTCGCTTCAGCCCGTTGATGCCTGTGCGCGGCAGCTCGAGCACGTTGCTGGCGGTCGACAGGTCCGCGCCGTGCAGCCGCACGAACCGCAAGTCATGGTCGCCGACGCAGCCGCCGCAGATGTAGATCACCGAGCCAAACGCCCACGTCAGCACCACGTCGTCGCCCACAACTTCCAGCGCCGGGTCGACGTGCTCGAAGTCCGCCACCGCAGTCTGCACCTCGCGCGGCACCCCCACGGGCTTGCCATCCGTGCCAAGGCGTTGCAGCGCCGTCACCGACGCCGAGCTGCCCTCGCCAAAACCGCCGCCCGTGCCCGGCAGGGTGGTGCGCACGGTCAGGGCGACCATGAATCCATCGCCGAATGGCACCAGATCTCCCAGCGAAGTCGAGAGCTTGGCCGTTGCTGTTGTCGAGATCCGCCAAGCGCTGCCCACCGGCTTGCCGCTGTCGTCAGTCGCCACGGCCCAGACTTCGGTCCAACCCAGATCGCTCGACTGGTCCCACGCGACCAGAAAGCCGGTCGAGGTCTTGGCTCCCCGCAGGTTGTAGGACCAGGCCGGCGGCAGGTCCGACGACCCCCCCACGGGCTTGAGGTCGGCGCCCAGCAGCGTCGCCTTCACCTTGTCGTTGGTGCCCCACAGCAGCAGCGCCTGTTCGCCTTTCGCAATCAGCTGGTACACCCGGGGACCGTTCGGATCCGCCACGCCCGGCACCGCCAGCGGCCCCAGCACCACCTGACCCGTCGCATTGACCCGCGCGGCGTGGACCTGCGCCCCGCCGCCCCCAAGCGCTCGCGCCCACACCACCGTCACGGTGTCGCCGGTGCTGGCCGACTGGCAGTCGCTGTCGTAGCCTCCGTCCGAGGCGCCTATCGCAAAGGGTTCTGAGGTCTTGCCCGTCACGCCGGCCCAGTGGCCGAACACGCCCCCCTCGACGCCGTCGCCGCCGAATCCGCTCTGCCGACACTGCGTGACCAGAAAGCCGTCGGCCCCCGCCGCAACGGTGCCGCCCGCCGACATGCCCAGAAACGGCACGGCGTCTTTCTTGTCCAGCACGCACACATGGCTCTGGGTGCCAGGGTGGTCGAGGATCGGTCCCGTCGGCTGCACGGTGTCGGCCGGCACATCCGCTGTAGTGTCCAAGGGTTCGATCGCATCCGCGGCGCCATCGGCCGTATCGGCGGGGGTGCCGGCATTGCCCGATGAGGCATCGCATGCCGTCAGGGAGGGCAGCGCGGCCGCGAGCGAGACGGCGAGCAGGAAACGCAGGTTGCGCATGGGGTTCCTCAGGTGGCCGGGTTTCTGGGGGCGAAAGCGAGGCAGTGCAAGCTAGTTCGCGGTCGGATCCACCACCCGGCCGATGAACAGCACGGTCTGGGTGGCGCGGTCGCGGATCATGAACAGGAACGGCCGATCGACGACCAGCATCGGAGGATCCGGGACCGCAGCCGTGTCGTTGAAGATCACCGCCGTGGCTGCCGCTGCTTCCGTCCCCGCCTCGTTGACCTTGATGAAGGCCTTGTGCAGCACGTCCGCGATGTACAGCGAGTTGGGGTCTGCGATGCCCGAGAAGTTCGCTTGGGCCGCGTCGAAAGCAGCGGGCATCCCGAGTTCTTTCAACGCATTGGCGAGTCCTGAGGTCGAGGTGAACTCAAACTTCGGCAGCGTCAGGATCACCTCGGTGTTGCCCAGGCTCTCGACCACCTGCGCCAACGTTGTCGCGCTCAGCCCGGCCTCGAATGCAGCGAACTGCCCCGCATCGGGCACCACCAACACCATGTCCAGCTGCTGCCCATCGTACGGGATCGCGACGGCCTGCCAGCCCTGACCCTTGCCGTACAGCATCTCAGCCGTCCCGTTCATCCGCTGGGCCGTCACCTTTGAACCATCAAGCCGGGTGAAGTCGCCAGGTTGCGTCGCCTGGACCTCGAACGGCGTGGCCCACGCGGCGTTGAAGTAGATGGCGTTGGTCAGCACCAGCTTGGTGTCCGACGTGACCGCACCTTCCGGGATCAGGTTCTTGATCTTGCCCTCGGTCTTCTCCTCGACCCACGCGTTGATGGTCAGCCGCGCAGCCTCGGTGGCGGCGATGAAGTCGACCACGTGCATCCCGGCCCCGTAGTTCAGCGCCAGCAGGTCAAGGAACGCGGGCAGGAATGGGTAGTTCTTCTGTCCCCACAAGGCATTGGCGATCTTCAGGCGGAACTTGCCACCGTCCGACCCCTGCTTGCCCTCCGCGCGCGACTCGAGCGTCAGGTCCAGCGTGTTCAGCGCCGGGTGCACCTGCGCTTGCGGCAGCGCCCAGTGGAACGTGTCGGCAATCTGGTCGGCGGTCTGCCCCACGGCGCCGCCCCACACCATCGCAAGGGCGAGCGAGATCGAGTACGGCGAGTACAGCAGGTTGCCCGGCTGCTTGGCCAGCACCCCGTAAAGATCCAGACCAAACGCGGTGTTGGCCTGCGCCACGGCCAGCACGTCGGCCGGCGGCGCATCGGCAGCGGTCAGCCGCGCCTTGTCGGATGCAAAGTACTCGCTCTCGGCAGGGGCGATGGCGTCCCCCGCGATGCTGTCGGCGGCGACGGCGTCCGGCGCGTCGGCAGAGCTCGACGAAGCGGTGTCGCAACCAGCCAGCGACAGGACGGCGGCAGCGCACAGGCAGCCGAGGGCGACGGTCAGCATCGAGGGGCGGAGTAGGGTGAGCATCGAGGCCTCCAGACGTGGGTGCATCCCTTTGTACAGCAAGACGCGTGCCAGCGCAGCCGTGGGATCGATCCGCAGAGGAGTGTAGCCAGAATCAAGGGTTGTGGAAGCAGGCGGTGCGGGGCTCGGCGCGGGGGTGTTGTCTGTTGCGACATGTGGATAAATTCGACATGACGGCCCCCTCAACGCCCAAGGACCAAACGAACGCCTTCCTCGATCGATGTGCATTTGTCGGCAGGCAGCGAGCCGATCCTCGCGACCAGCGCCGCCTTGTCCACGGTCGCGATTTGCGAGACGTTCACGACACACCGCTCAGGCACGCCCCCGCATCCTGCCGGCAGCAGCACGTTGCCCGGCGCACCTGCGAGCACCACGTTGCGCGTGACGGCGGCGACGACAACGGTGGCGATTCGGCTTGCGTTGAACGCGTCGCTTTGCAGCACGACCGCGGGACGTCGCAGCGCAGGTGCGGAGCCTCGCGGCACCCCGAAGTCGACCCACCACACCTCGCCCTGCCGCATCACCACGGGTCACGCGCGGCGATGTCGGCCTGCGCCTCTGCCCAGCCGGGTTCGAGGGCATTGACCTGCGCGTGGGCCTCGAAGAAGCGGTCGAGCTGTTCCGTCAGCGGCACCGGCGGCTGGTGGTCCAGGAAGATCTGCAGCGCGCGGCGGTACAGCTCGCTTCGGCTCACATGCAGGTCGGCTGCGGCGACTTCGGCGCGCTTGAACAGGTCGTCAGGCAGAGAGATGGCTGTCTTCATACCCACAGTATAACTCCCGCGAGGCCATCCGGAAAGGGGTTTGCCGGGTCGTCAGCACGATCCATGCCACGGGACCAGGTCAAGAGGTTCAAGGAGTTGCGTCTCTTCGGGGCAGGGCTGCCCTGTCTCGGGACCGGTCTCGGCGAGGCGTCGCGAGACCGAAACCGGCTGCCAAGCGCTCGGTCACGACGCGTCACAGCCCAAGCGGCCCCGTTCCCATCCCCCGCGCACCCGGCTACACTGCGCCCTCCCCCCGCAACGACAACCCGAACTGCACGAGGCACCCATGGCCCCGCGATACGCTCGTCACTCTTTTCCTCTTTGCCTGCAGGCCGTTGTGGTCATGCTCTCGGTACTTCCGCTGGCCTGCGGCGGTGGTGACGAGGACAAGGTCTCCTCTGCGAAGTACCAGGCCACGATTCGCTGGGACACCTACGGCGTGCCGCACATCGAGTCCAAGGACCTGGGTGGCGTGTTCTACGGTCAGGGCTATGCCTTTGCCCGCGACAACATCTGCGTGCTGGCCGACCAGATCGTCAAGGTGCGCAGTGAGCGGTCGAAGTACTTCGGCGCTGGCGAGCAGAACGCCCACATCCAGAGTGACTTCGCCTACAAGGCCATGCGGGTCGTGAAGAATGCGGAGGAAACCTACCCGAACCTCTCGGCCGACGCCCGCACGATGGTCGATGGCTGGGTGGCGGGCTACAACCGACGCTTGACTGAAGTCGGCCCCGCCGGTCTGCCAGAGCCGTGCCGCAACGCCGCGTGGGTCAAGCCGATCACGGCGCTGGACCTCATCGCCTACGGCCACGACCTGGCCAAATACGCAAGTGCGCGCAACCTGAAAGCTTATCTGGCCAGCACGATCCCGCCCACCGACGTTGCCAGCGCTGAGCTGCCGGGGCTGGACGCGCTGCGGCCACTTGACCGGGGGCTGTCGCAGCTGCGGGATGCGGTCCGCTCGGCGCTTGCGACGCCCAACGACCTGGACCACGCCGCGGCCAGCAACGGCTGGGCGGTGGGCAAGGACAAGTCCGCGACGGGCAAGGGCATGCTGATTGCCAACCCGCACTTCCCGTGGTCGGGCGAGCTGCGGCTGTGGGAGGCTCAGTTGACCGTCCCCGGCAAGCTCGACGTCGCGGGTGCCGCCCTGTACGGCGTGCCCGGCATCCTGATCGGCCACAACCAGCACGTCGCCTACACGGCCACGGTGTCGGCGTCGCGCAAGATGACCGCCTACAAGCTGACGCTGGTGGCCGGTAACCCCATGCAGTACCTGGACAACGGCGTGCCCAAGCCGATCACGTCGCGGCAGGAGTCGATCGAGGTTCTGGGCACCGACGGCAAGCTGACGACCCAGACCCGCACGTTCTACCGCACCGAGTTCGGGCCGCTGGTCGTGATTCCGGCGCTGGCCGAGTGGACCACGGTCAACGCCTACGCGATTCGCGACGGCAACGAGAACAACCAGAAGCTGTACGACCACTTCCTCGCGCTCGCGTTTGCCAAGGATATCGATGGGGTAGAGGCCGTGCTGCGCGACGTGCAGGGCAACCCGTGGACCAACACGACGGCCGTCGACGACCAGGGTCACGCGTACTACAGCGAGTCGAACAGCACGCCGAACCTGCCGGCGCAGGCGATGGCCGACCACGCGCAGGCCCTCAAGGACGGCGACCTGCTGACGACCGTGGCGTGGCAGCTGGGCGTGGTGTTCCTGGATGCGAACAAGCTGACGCATCAGTGGATCGTCAAGGCGGGCTCTCGTGAGCCCGGGCTCGTGCCCTATGCCGAGACGCCGCACTTGCGCCGCGACGACTTCACGCTGAACGCCAACGACTCGCACTGGATCACCAACCCCGCGCAATTGCTGGAAGGATTTGGCCCACTGTACGGTCTGGAGAAGACCGAGCGCTCGCTGCGAACCCGCTGGAATTTCGAGGCGATGATGGGCCAGGGTGCCACGGCGCCCGCGGGTGAGGACGGCAAGTTCACCTTCACCGAGCTGCGCGACATGATCTTCTCCAACCGCACTTGGACCGGCGAGCACCTGGCCGCGCAGGTCGTCGGTCGCTGCACAGGAGCGGGCAAGGTGCAGCTGCGGCTGAAGCCCGACGGAAAGCCCTGCGTGGACGACGGCAAGGGGGCTTGCGCCAACGTCAATCCGACTGAGGTGGACATCGCCCCCGCCTGCGCGGTGCTGACCAAGTGGGACAAGCGCTGGAACGCCGACAGTCAGGGCGCCGTGCTGTTCCGCGAGTGGCTGTTCGCGCTGCCGGTGTCTTGGAAGGTGCCGTTCGATGTGAAGGACCCCCTTGCCACGCCTCGCGACCTGGCCGATGCGCCTGCGCAGGGCGACGACCCCGTGCTGGTGGCGCTGGCGACCGCCTCGTATCGGCTGACCCAGGCCAAGCGGCCGCTGGACGCCAAGCTGGGCGACGTGCAGTTCACGTTGCACGGCGCAACGCGCGTGCCGATCCACGGCGGCCTGCACTCGGAAGGGGCGTTCCATGTCATTGGCGCAACCAACCGCAATGACACGCTGTATCTCGACGCGGCGCCGGCCAAGGCGCTGTCGCCCAGCAGCCTGAATGCCGACGGCTATCCGCTGAACTACGGCACCAGCTTCGTGATGGCGGTCGAATTCACGGACGCGGGCCCGCACGCCGAGGCGCTGCTGACCTACTCGCAGTCGGCCGACCCTGCCAGCCCGTTCTACGCCGACCAGACCAAGCTGTTCGAGCAGGCGAAGTTCCGCGCGATGCCGTTCACCAAGGCCGACGTGTTGGCCGATCCCAAGCTCGTGACGGTCGAGGTCAAGGAGTAGCCGGCGTCGCGCTTCCTTGCGCACCCCGCTCACCCCTCCTATCCTGCTGCGGCGTTCGATTTCCGCCGTACAGGAGCCCATGACCTCGACTTCTTCCGCTTCCCGCCCCTTCACCAAGGCTTGCATCCTCGTCCTCGACGGCGCCGGTATCGGCGCGCTGCCGGACGTGGCCGACTTTGGCGACCCGCCCACGGTGAACACGCTGTCGAACCTGGCTCACGCCGTGGGGCCGCTGAACCTGCCGAATTTCCAGCGGTTGGGTCTGGGCAACTTGGCCGACATGCCCGGAGTTCCCCCCGCCGACCAACCGGGCGCATTTCTGGTCCGGATGGCCGAGCTGTCGAACGGCAAGGACACCCCGACGGGTCACTGGGAGATGGTGGGCGTGCGCACGACCCAGCCGTTTGCGACCTATGCCGACGGCTTTCCCCCCGAGATCATCGAAGAGTTTCAGCGGCTTTCCGGCTACGAGATCTTGGGCAACCTCGTCTCCAGCGGCACCGTGATCCTCGATCAGCTGGGGCCCGAGCACATGCGCACGGGCAAGCCGATCGTCTACACGTCGGCCGACAGCGTGTTTCAGATCGCCGCCCACGAAGGTGTGATGCCGATCGACGAGCTGCACCGCATCTGCCAGATCGCCCGCGAGATGCTGGACAAGTACCGCGTCGGCCGCGTGATCGCCCGCCCCTTCATCGGCCGGCCGGGCAGCTTCAAGCGCACGTACAACCGCAAGGACTTCAGCATGCCGCCGCCCAAGGGCACGCTGCTGGACCAGCTGGTGCAGGCCGGCATCCCGGTGTTGGGCGTGGGCAAGATCCAAGATATTTTCGCGGGTTGTGGTATTCCCGAGTCGATCCACACGGAGGGCAACACCGACGGCATCGCCCACACGCTCGAAGCGGTGCGCGACCGGCGCGGCCTGATCTTCACCAACCTCGTCGACTTCGACGCGCTGTACGGTCACCGCCGCGATCCGCAGGGTTTCTACCGTGCGATGGTCGAGGCAGACGCGGCCCTGCCGGCCCTGCTGGATGCGCTGGGCGACGACGGCCTGTTGGTCATGACGGCCGATCACGGCAATGACCCGACCTACATGGGCTCGACCGATCACACCCGCGAGTACGTGCCGCTCATCCTCGCCTCACGCCGGTTCGACCGCACGGGGGGGGCAGACTTGGGCACGACCGACAGCTTTGCCGCGCTGGGGCAGACGCTTGCTCAAAACTTCGGCGTGGCGCCCCTGCCCATCGGCCAGTCGTTCTTCCGCGAGATCACGGCCGGCTGAGCCTTCACAACCGCCCGTCTCCGCACCGCTTTCCCCCCAAGCCCCCGGAGTTCTCCCATGACCCTGTTTCGTGCCGTCGAGACGATTGGCCGCAAGCGCGATGGCCTCGAGCTGTCCCCCGCAGAGATCCAAGCCTTGGTCGATGGTTATGTCGCGGGCACCGTGCCGGACTACCAGATGGCGGCCTTTGCCATGGCCGTGCTGCTCAAGGGCATGACTTCGCTGGAAGTGGCGACGCTGCTCGAGGCCATGCAGCGCTCTGGCGACATCGTCACCTGGCCCGGCCTGCCGTGGCCGACGGCCGACAAGCACTCGACCGGCGGCGTGGGCGACAAGATCAGCATCCCGCTGGCCCCAGCGGTCGCGGCGTGTGGCGTGGCGGTGCCGATGATCTCGGGCCGTGGTCTGGGGCACACTGGCGGCACGCTGGACAAGCTCGAGTCGATCCCCGGACCCGGCCGCGACGGCACGGGCGGCGGCTTCGATGTGCGCCTGTCGCTGGACGATTTTCACAAGGTCGTCGCCGACACCGGGCTGGGCCTGATCGGCCAGACCGAGCGCTTGGTGCCCGCCGACCGCAAGCTCTACGCCCTGCGCGACGTCACGGCCACGGTCGAGTCGATCCCGCTCATCGTCGCGTCAATCCTGTCCAAGAAGCTGGCCGAGGGCGTTGCCTCGTTGGTGCTGGACGTGAAGGTCGGCTCCGGCGCCTTCATGAAGACCCGCGAACGCGCGATGGAATTGGCGTCGGCGATGGTCGGCGCGGGCCAGGCCGCCGGACGCAACGTCACCGCTTTCCTGACGGCGATGGACCGGCCGCTCGGCACCCACATCGGCAACGCGCTCGAGATCGTCGAGTCGATTCACTTGTTGCACGGCAAGGGGCCCGCCGACTCCCGCGCGCTGGTCTTGCGCTTTGGCGGCGAGATGCTGCGGCTGTCGGGTGTGGTGCAAACGCTGGCAGAGGGTGAAGTGCGCATCGCAAGGTCCCTGGACGACGGCAGCGCGCTCGCCAAGTTCCGCGAGATGCTGGTGGCGCAAGGCGGCGACCCGCGCGTGGCCGACGACCCGGACCTGATGCCCAAGGCGCCCGTGGTCGTGCCGCTGCACGCGTGGGACGGCGGCTTCTTGACCAAGGTTGACGCGTTGGGTGTGGGGCTTGCGGCGGTGCACATGGGCGCAGGCCGCAACACCTCGGCCGACGTCATCGACGTGCGCGTGGGCTTCGTGCTCGAAAAGAACGCGGGCGACGCGGTGGCCACCGGCGACGTGATCCTGTGGGTCCACGCGGCCGACGAAGCGCAGGCGCAGCGGGCACTTGCAGAGCTGCGTCAGGTCATCGCCATCGGCCCGCAACCGCCGACCGACCTGCTGCCGCTGTTCATGGACGTGGTCGAGCGGTAGGGACCCGGATCCCGCGGCCTACGGCGCCAGCGGCTGGTCCATCGTCCCGTCGACCACGGCCGACTCGATCACCTCGGCAAGCAGCGGCGAGCCCTTGCACGGGTCTTCGTCGGTATAGTCGCGTCCATCCAGGCACTTGCGAGCGGTCCCGCCCAGCGCGTAGTACGTGCCGGCCTTGGTCAGGTAGTCCAACGTCGCCAGGCGATACAGGCCCTTGGGGTCCACCGGCTTGCCGTCGACGGCGATGCTGACCACCCGCTGGCCGGGCTGCACGATCTCGACCGGCTTGTTGTCTTCGTACCGGTACTTGATGCCCGGATTGTCCGGCAGGCACTGCACGTCCAGGCCGAACACGACCGCGCGCGACGGTCGCCGCTCGTTGCCGCCGGCGCCCACCGTACCGCCGCACGAGCTGTCGAATGCCTGCGCCAGCTGCTCGCCCGTCAGCTCGACCAGCACCAGGTGGTTCTGGAAGGGGTGAATCGCGGCGATTTCCAAATTCGTCACCGGTCCAACCGGATAGACCGTGTTGCTGCGCAGGCCGCCCGAGTTCAGCAGCCCCGCGACCACCGGCTTGCCGCTCTTCTCCTGGGCAAAGTGCTGCACCGCCCGCGCTGCCCGCTGGCCGTAGTCCGACTTGGCGCCCGACACGTCCCAAGGCACCGTGCGCTGGCCCACCACCCGCTCTTGAATCAGCGGCTCGCGTGCGGCGGCAATCGCCTGCTCGGTCGCTTCGTCGCGCGGCATGTCGGTCTTGACCTCGCGGATCAGCCACGACGACCGCGGCAGGTCCATGCCCGGCTTGCCGTTCGCCTTGCCCACGAGTTCCAGATAGCCCACGTACTTGAAGCGCTCGCCCGACTGCACGACGACGGTCTGCTCGAACCGCTCCCACCGCCACTGCCGCGAGTGCGAGTGGCCACCGATGATCGCGTCGATGCCCTGGACGTGCTCGGCGAGCTTCATGTCGCCCTCGATGCCCAAGTGGCTGATCACCACGATCACCTGCGCGCCCTGCTGCTTCAGGCGGGCGATGGCGGCGCGCGCGGCGGGAAACACGGGGTCGTCAGGGTTCTTGAACTTCAGGTCGCCGATGTCCGAGATCTGCTTGGCCGAGGGCGTCAGCAGCCCGAACAGGCCCACGCGCAGCCCGCCGCAATCGGCGACGACCTGCTCCTTGATCAGCGGCGCACCCGGGCGGTCGAGGATCGAGCCCGGCAGGTCGACGTTGGCCACCAGAATCCGATACGTGCTCAGGCCTTCCAGAGCCGCACGCACCACCGCCGGTCCGGCGTCGAACTCGTGATTGCCAAGCGTTCCGTAGTCATAGCCGGCCTTCTCGTACACCTGCCACGCCGTCTTGGCCGCGAGCGCCCGGTTGCCGTCGGCGCGTTCCATGTACCGGCCCTGCAAGTCGTCGCCCGCCGAGACCAGCAGTACCGAGCCCGGATGTTGCGCCAGCAGCCGCTTCTTCTCGGCCGCGATGCGCGAGATCGATCCTTGGTACGTCATCTTGCCGTCGACGTTGACCTTGGGGCCGTCGAAGTTCGCCTCGGCATCGTTGGTCGTCAGGATCAGGCAGCGACCGGCGGCCGCCAGGCCATCGTCCGACAGGGGCTCGCGCACTTCCGTGGCCCCACTGCAACCCATCGAAATGACGAGGATCCCGGAGAGACCCCAGCGCCGCAGCCAAGCGTTCATGCGTCCTCGCCTTGCACTGGCCGGTTGGCCCATGCCTTTGAAATGTCAAGTGGATCGATCTGGGTCGTGAACAGAACCGGCCTAGCTGCCGCGCTGGGCCTTCTTGCGGCGCCGCGCCTCGGGGCCCAGACCGGCCTTCATGCGGGACTCCAACAGCCGCTCGAGATCTGCCGCCGGCACCGTCCGCAGCGCGCCCGCCTGCATCGCCCGCAGCTGGATGGTCGCCAGGTGCTCGACCAGCTCCATGCGCAGGAACGCCATTTCGAGGTCGTCGCCCCAGGCGAACACGCCGTGGTTCTCGATCGTGGCGGCGTCGCAACGGTCGGCAGCGGCCTTCAGGGCGGCCACCTGCTCAGCACCATTGGGGAATCCGTAGCCGATCAGCGGAATCGCGTCGCCCAGCGAGACCACCGCCTCGGCGATCATCCGCGGCTCGACCGCCTTGCCGGCGATGGCAAGCGCGGTGGCCGAGGGCGCGTGCGTGTGGATCACGACCTGCACGTCCGGGCGCGCGGCGTACACGGCACGGTGCATCTTCAGCTCAGAGAAGGGCTTGCGGCCGCCCTGGACCACGCGGTCGTCGCCGTCGACCACGATCAGGTCGCCCTCGGTCAGCACGCGCTTCGACACGGCCGTCGGGGTCGCCAGCAGCTTGCCCGCAGGCATCCGCATGGTCACGTTGCCGTCGTGGTTGGCAAGCCAGCCGCGGGCGTGCAGTTCCTTGGCGATGGAGAGCAGCTGCCGGCGCGCTTCGGCCAGCGACCACTCGCCACGGTGCAGGGTATGGACCGGAGTGCCGCTCACGATTCAGGCCTCTAGGCGTTGGGAGCGACCGACACCTGATCGACCACGCCGACGATCAGGCAGCGCACGGGGGACTTGGGGTCGGCCAGGATCTGGCGGATGCCGTTGCCTTCGCGCAGCACCAGCACAACGTCGCCGGGACCCGACTGCGCGTGGTCAACGGCCAGAAAGCTCTCGCCGGAGTCGCTGCCGTCGGCCTCGAGGGGCTGCACGGAGAAGATCGCCAGCGTGTTCAGGTGCGGGTGCTTGATCGTCGAGACGACGTTGCCCAAGACGCGACAGAGGATCATGAGGTCCTCCCCTTGCCGCTGTTCTTGGCCTTGACGACGGGCGTGTTCGTCTTCGCAACTGGGGTGCCGAACACTTCCTCGTTCTGGGGGCCGGCCAAAGGCGACTCGACCGTCACCGCATCGACGATGCTGATGATGGCGGCGTCGACCGGCACGAACGGCTCGGGCATCGCCAGCGCGGCTTCGCGCGACGTGGTGATGTGGACCAAATCTCCGGGACCAGCGAGCGTGGTGTCGGCTGCGACGATGGGCTTGCCGCGCTTGGTGCCGTCCTCGCCAACAGGCTGGACGACGAGCAAACGGATGCCTGTCAGGCCGGGGACCTTCTCACTAGCGACGACATTTCCGATGACGCGGGCAAGCTGCATGGCGGGCGCGGACTCTGGCACAGCGATCCGGCGGGGTCAACAGGCGCCGCGGGGGTTGCCGGTGCGGAATGGGCCGGGGGACGGGGCCTCCCGGCGGGGTTCAGCGGGGCGTCTTGCGCAGCCTCGCCAGCATGTTCACGGCCACCTCGACGGCCGGATCCGGGCCACGACCGTGGGCCTGAACGATGAACGTACGCAACGCCTCGATGGCCGGCTCCTTTTCGCCAAGCTGCAGCAAGGCCGCGGCGTAGTTCAGGAACAGGTGGTGGCGTGCCTTGGGGTGTTGTGTCGCTTTGGCCAGCACGGCCTTGGCCCGGTCGGGGCGACCCAGGTCCATCCACGCAAGGCCCAGCGACTCTTGCAGTTCGACCGAGGTGGGCGCGAACTGCAGCCCCTCGACCAGCACATCGCGCGCCGCTTCATAGGCTTCGACGTCGCCGTACAGCTGCGCCAAACGCACGTAGGCGGGCGCAAAGCCCGGATCGCCCTCGATCGCCAACCGCAGCTCGCGCTCACCGGTGATCCGGTCGGCCGCGTCGAGCGCGATCCGCGCCGCCAGCAGGTGACCGTTGGGATGCCCGGGATCCAGGCGGAACAACGGCTTCAGCGCGTCGAGCGCCGCCTTGGGTTCGCCGGCACCGACCAGCGCCCGCGCAAGCGAGAGGTGGGCGTCCGGGCGCGCGGGGTCCACCTGAACCGAGGTGCGCAGAAACGCCACCGCCGCTTGGAATTCCTCGTCCCGCAAGGCCAGCGAGCCCAAGTAGAAGTTGACGTCGGCATCGTCGGGGTCGATCGCGCGCGCCTTTTCGAAGGCCGTGCGGGCGAAGGTGTAGTCGTTCTCTTGCAGCGCGCTCACGCCCTCGTTGCTCAGGCGAACCAGCTCGGGGTCCTGACCGCAGCCGATGGCCAACAGACACGTGGCGGCAACGCCCAGCAGGACGCGAGGACCGGCAACTGTCTGAACGGTCGATGAAGCGGGGCGCGACGCCATCACGGCTCCTGCCCGGGGGCTCAGTGCGACGAGAAGAGGAAGGGATACACGACCTTCGTCACACCGCCGCCCTTGGCCTGCGGAAAGCGCCAGCTCTTGATGTTGTTCAGGATGCACGACTCGACGCTGTCGTTTTCGAGCGTCGTAGCCGCGACCTTCTGCCCCAACACCGCGCCGTTGGGCTGGATCAGGAACGCGACCGTGACCTTGCCGGCCAGCGCGGGGTTGGATTGCAAACCCTTCTGGTAGCAGGCTTTTACCGCGCCCATCTTGGTGGCGATGTACTTCTTGACGGTGTCGCGCGGCAGCTCGCCGGTTGCCTCGCCGCCCGTGCTCTTGACCAGCGTGACCTTCTGCACCCCGGCGTTCATCCCGATCGCGACCTTCTTGCCGCCGGTCGTGGTGTCCTTGTTCAGGCCCGCGATCTCGGCCTTTTGCGTGCCGTCCTTGCCCACGCCCGTGCCGCCGGGGCCAGCCAGCAGCTTGCCCTCGGGATCGGCGACCAGTCCGGTGCCGCCTTGGCCGTCGGGGTTGGCAGCCGTGCCGGCGCTGTCATCGACCTGGAAGATCCGCGTGCCCAGAACGGGCGCCGCTCCGGGGATGGCGCCCGTGGCATCGTCGAGTACCGCCAGCTCGGTGGCCATCCGATCCTTGACCAGCGCGGTCGTCTTGACGGCCTTTTCCTCGGCCGTCAGCTTGTCCAACTGCTTGGCGATCTCCTTGGCCTCCTTGATGACTTCCGGCGGGGGCCCGATCGGCGGCGCCTCTTCCTTCTTGACCTCGTCCGGCTTGGCCTCTGCCTTCAGCTCCTCTGGGGGCTTCTCCTCTTCGATTGGCTCGACGATCTCGATCTCGATCAGCCGCGCCTCCATCTCCTCTTGGATGGTCATCCGGCCCTTGACGCGGAAATCCGGGGAGTTGTAGCCGGCCACCAAGGGAATGATCAGCAGCGCCGAGGCCATCAGCAGGCACAACAGCAGCAGCAAATTCTCCTTCTGCCACGCCCGAGTCCGCTGGGTCGGGGGCACATGGGCCCGCCGCAGCACGAAGGTGAAGTCGCCGAACTGGACCCACGCGTGGGTGTTGGCGCCAAACGGAACGACCGGACCGCGCAGGGCGGGCACCTGGCCGTCGCGCACCTGGGCGATGTCATGGGCGTGGCCGTCGACGATCACGTGGCCGGTGGCCGCCGGATTGTCGAACCGCAGCACCACGCCCAGCTTGGGGTCGATGTCGACCAGCGTCTGGACGAGCTTGTCGGCCATCACGTCGGGCGGCAGCGGGAACAGGCCTTCCTGTCCGACCGTCACGGGCACGGGGCGGGGGAAGAACCTTGCCGAGTGCATGTCGCCGCGCCACGTCATCGCGACGTCGACACCCAACACGCCGGTCTTGGGCTCGTCGTCTGGTGCGGCGGCAGGCGTGGCAGGGCCCTGCACGGGGCGCTTGCCCGAGTTCTCGCCCTGCGGACGGCTCTTGGTCGTCGTCATGGGCTAGAGATCCTCGGCCGAACGGATGATCTCGGCGAAGAAGTTGGTGCGGATGCGAATGAGGCTGGACCGCTTGCGTCCGGTCTGGACCACGGTGTTCTCGGTCTCGGGGCGCAGCAGCGTCGTCTCGATCACGTCGTCTTCAAACGTCATCGTGCGCGAGGCCTTCTTGCTCTTCTTCTGTGCGAATGCGTCAGGCGCGGCCACAGCCATCGTCAGCACGGCGACCGCCGCAAGCGCGAAAGGCAGGAGCGACAACGTGCGGAAACGCGGCATGATAGACCTCTCCCCACCGGACAGGCGGACAGTATAGGGTCAAGCCAAGCGGCGGTGCAATCGCGTCCGGCCGCCTGATCTTGAGACGCGCCAATCCTTGCGGCGATCCATGCCGTCCTGCGTCAACGAGGACCCGGCGCTTGCCCCGCCTGCACCAGCACGTCGGTCAGCTCGCGCAGCACGCCGTCGGTTTCTGCTGTGCCCGCACCCGCCAGCAGCGACCGCACCTCGAGCAGCACCCGCTCGCCGTCCGGCCGACCCAGCACCGGAAGCTCGCCCTGACGCAGGCGCCGCGCCAGCTCCGGTGCGGAAACCCCATGCAGCGAAACGGAGATCGCGATCGATGGGACCAGCAGCAGCGGGTCCGTGCCTCCGCCCGGCCGACACTCGGCGGTGACGGCGTCGACGTGCCACAACGCGCCCAGCACCTGCCGCAGATGCTTGACCCAACCTTCGGCCAGCCGCTGAACCTCGGCCAGTGGCAGTGCCAGTTCCCGCAAGACGGGGAGATCAACTTCCGCGCGGCCCAGCAGGTGGGACTGCAGCACCGCCTCCAACCCCGCGAGTGTCCACGGGTCTACGCGCACCGCGCGCGCCATGGGGTTGGTCGCCAGCTTGCGCACCAGATCGGCACGCCCGACGATGACGCCTGCCTGCGGGCCGCCTAACAGCTTGTCGCCGGAAAATGTCACCAGATCGGCACCTTCCGCCAGTACCTGACGCACCACCGGCTCGCGTGTTGCCGCCTCGCCGTGGTCCCCCGCCAGCCGCAGCGGTGCCAGCAGACCAGAGCCGACGTCGACCACCAGCGCCACGCCGGCCTGCCGCGCGACCTCGGCCAGCTCGGCGGTGGTGGGCGTGGCCGTGAAGCCGATCTGCGCGAAGTTGGCGCGGTGAACCTGCAGCAGGGCCGCGACCTTGCGCTTGCCTGCCGCGGCCTCGTCCAGCGCCGTGCTGTAGTCGTGGGCGTGGGTGCGGTTGGTGGTGCCGACCTCGTGCAGGCGCGCACCGGCAGCGGTCAGTACCTCGGGAATGCGAAAGCCGCCGCCGATCTCGACCAGCTCGCCGCGCGACACGACCACTTCACGTCGGGCGGCCAGCGCGTGCAGGGCCAGCATGACGGCGGCCGCACCGTTGGTGACGACCAGCGCATCCTCGGCGCCCGTCGCCCAGCACAGCAGCGTCCGCACATGGTCCTGGCGGGAGCCGCGCTGGCCGGAGTCGAGCGAGATCTCGAGGTTGCAGTAGCCGCGCGACACCTCGGCCATGGCCTCGAGCGCGTGCGCGGGCAGGGGCGCGCGTCCAGCGTTGGTGTGCAGCAACACCCCGGTGCCGTTCAGGATTCGCCGCAGCGACGGCCGCTGCAGCCGGGCGCCGTCCTGCTGCAGCGCCTGTTCGACCGCCCGCGCGATCGCATTGGCGTCTTTCAGGTCGCCCGCCAGCACCGCGGCGCGCACCCGCGCCACTGCGCCGCGACAAACGGCGGTGCGCAGCTCAGTGTCGTCGGGCCAGCCGTGCAACGCCGCGTGGCTCCTCAGCTTGTCGATGGCGGGCAGGTGGCGCAGCAGGGCGGCTCGCGCGGGGTCGGTCTCTGGCGGCTTGGCGTGGGTGGGCGGCATGGCGCGCATTCGGCCATGAGGCAGCGCGGAACGCAACGGATCCCGAGGCAAATCAGAGGGGGGGCTGCCACACCGCGCCCTGCACCACGTCGACGATCGGCGGCGGACGCAGACCGTGGCGGCTCAGCACGCGGGCGATGGCGTCCTGCAGCTCGCGCGCGCCATCGTCCTGGCCGCCCGGGCGATGCGGATTGCTGGCAATCGCGACCAACGGCACTGGTCGGCGGGCAACGACGCGCAGCCCCCGGCGCTCGAGCTCGGCGCGACCCCGGGCGGTCAGCAGCACGCGGCTGGGTCCTTCGACCAGAAAGCCGAGACAACTGCTGGGGATCTCCGCCAGCCGGGCATCGGTCAGCGCGCCGAACAGCTCGTGCCAGCCGTCCGCGGGACCCTCCAGCCCCGGCGTTGCAAGGGCGGTCAGGGTGATGGCCGCGCGCTCGGCGACCTGGTCCGGTGTCTCGCCCAAGATCGCGCCCACCGCGACGACGACCGCTTCGGCGACGTCGGCGTGGGCGGCCGCCTGCCGGTGATAGGCGCCGTCGACCAGCACCCGGTCGGCCCCGGCAGCTTCCAGGGCCAACACCGCGCGGATCAGGTGCTCGCGATGGGGAACTCCGCACAGTTGCACGCCTCCCGGCGCACGGGCACGGGCCACCACCGTCGGCCCCAGCGCGCTTGCGAAACCCGCAGGGCCGACCACGCTGAGCAGCCGCCCAGCCTCAGCCACCACCTGCTGAGACGTGATCACCAGCGCGCCTTTCTCGATGCGAACCAAGGGCTTGGGAATGTCCAGCCAGGCGTCGTAGGCCTCGCCGTCCACTCCAATGCTGACCAGACCCACGCGCTCGCCGTGCTGGGCGGCCGCGGCCGACAGTGCGTTCAGGGCGGTGGTCTTGCCTGCGTTCTTGCTCGCCCCCACCAGTGCCACGCGGCGATAGCCCTGACCCCACACCGCCTGCCCCAAAGCCTCGACCCCCGCCTGACAAGGCTGGGCGATAGTGGGCGGCTTGGACGAGGGCGTTCGGTTCACGGCGAAGCCTTTGCACAGGGTCGGTTGGACTCTAGCGGCCGTTCTGCCTATTGTCGAACCGCCATGCCAGACGCCGCCGCCACCACTCCCGACACGTCTTGGTCCCAGTCGCCTCCTGAGTCGATGGGGCGCCTGGCGATCGCGTTTGCTCGGCGTTATGCGGCTCGCTACGGCATGAGCTACCTGATCGGCCTGCTGTTCTTGGTCGCGACGAACTGGCTGACGCTCGAGATCCCCCGATTGCAGAAGGAGATTTTTGACGAACTGGCCGGCCTGCGTCGCCCGGATCAGGTTCACCGGGCCGCGCTGCTGATCGCCGCTGCCGCTGCGCTGGTCATCGTGGTGCGCACGCTGTCGCGGGTGTTGTTCTTCAACCCCGGGCGAACGATTGAGTTTCGGATGCGCAACGACATGCTGACCCGGCTGCTGGGCATGTCGCCGCGGTTCTACCAGCGCGCCAATCTGGGCGATCTGATGGCGAGAGCCACCGACGATGCAACCTATGTGCGCTCGCTGGCGGGCTTTTCTCTGATCATGACGCTGAACATGATCCTGGCCGCGGGGCTGTCGGTGTGGCGCATGGTCCAAACCGATGCGTGGCTGACGCTGTGGTGCGTGCTGCCGATGGTCGCCTCGCTGATCGCGTTGCGACACGGGGTGTTCCGCACGTTCGAGATGCTGCACGAGGGGCAGAAGGCCCTGGGAGCGCTCAGCGACACCGTGCTGGAGACGTACAAGGGCATCCAGACCGTGCAGGGCGCGACCGCCGAAGACGCCTTTCTGCGCCGCTTTGACCAGAGCAACGAACGCTACACGCGGATGCACCTGCAAGTGCTGGTGGTGCGGACGTTTCTGCTGCCGGTCGTCGCGGTGACCGGAAACCTTTGCATTTTCCTGCTGTTGTTCATCGGCGGTCGGCACGTGGTCGAGGGCACGATGACCCTTGGCGATATCGCGGCCTATGCGTCGTACGTCGGCGTGCTGGTGGGGGCGCTGTCGTCTGCGGGCTGGGTGGTGGGCGTGTTGCAGCGGGGGTACGTGTCACTGCGGCGGGTGTGGGACGTGCTGAGCCTGACACCGGACCTGCAGCGCGGCTCGCAGCCCCTGCCGCCGGCGACCGGGGGGCTGCACGTACACGTTCAGCGGCTGCGTCACGTGCACGAGGATGCGGTACAGGCCGATGGGACTGAGCGAGCCGCCTTGCGCGACCTGAGCTTCGACCTGCCCGCCGGCCACGTGCTGGGCATCCACGGTCCGGTGGGGTCGGGCAAGTCGACGCTGGTGACGGTGCTGGCGAGGCTGACCAACGTCCCGCGCGGCGCGGTGTTTCTGGACGGCGTGGACCTGTGCGACGTCGCGGCCGACGACCTGCGCAAGGCCGTGGCGGTGGTGCCGCAAGAGGCATTCCTGTTCTCGCGCAGCATTCGCGACAACGTGGCGTTCCAGGACCGAGCCGAGGATGTCGACGAAGCGAGGGTGTGGCAGGCGGTACGGCGCGCCCGGCTGGAAGACGAGATCCTGCGTTTTCCCGAAGGCTTGGACACCGTCGTTGGCGAGCGGGGCATGACGCTGTCCGGGGGCCAGCGCCAGCGCGTGCAGCTTGCTCGTGCCTTCTACCGCGGCTTTCGGCTGCTGGTGCTGGACGATGTGCTGTCGGCCGTGGACCACGGGACTGAGTCGGCGCTGCTGGACGTGTTGCGCGAAGAGATCCGCGCCCGCGGCACCACCGCGATCATCGTCAGCCACCGGCTGTCGGCGCTGGCGCTGGCGGACGAAGTCATCGTGCTGGACGAGGGGCAGGTGGTCGAGCGCGGTACGCCGGCCGAGCTGGCCGCTGCGGGCGGCCTGTACGCCCGGGTCTGGCAGGCGCAGTGCGAGCACCCGGACGACGAGCAGGCGTCGGAACTGCCTGAAATCGTGGCTGTCTGATCAGGTCGTCGCGGCTCGACCTGCCTCTGCGAAGCGCCGGACGATGACGCCCGCGGGCTCCACGGCCTCGACCCCCTGCACCGACTGCCCCGCCTGCCAGTACTGGTGGTAGCCCTCAGCCTTGTTCAGCGACTTCTTCAGCCGCCAAGCCGACTGCAGCGTGTAGAACATCCGCATGTAGTGCTTGGCCTTGGGATGCCTGAGCAGCCGTCGCGCGATCGGCCCCGCCTTGGTCCCCACCTGATCGACGTACGGCGTGCGCAGGACGGCGACCGGCACGCCACTGATGCGCTCCGTCAGCACCACATCTGTCGCTTTCGCCTTGACAATCGCACTCTTGTAGTCCGCATGCGCCTGGCACTCGTCGGTGGCGATGAAGCGGGTGCCCATCTGCACGCCCGCGTACCCCATCCGCAGCATCTCGATGAACTCCTGTTCGTTGCCCACGCCGCCCGCGCACACGACCGGCAGCCCCAGATCCGACAGATCCGCCAGCAGCTTCTGGGGTTGCAGCGCGCCCGCGTGCCCGCCCGCCCGCGCGTTGACGGCGATCAGCCCCTGCACGCCGGCCTCGACAGCCTTCAGCGCCCACTTCCGCTCTGTCACGTCGTGGTAGACGACACCGCCCAGCGGCCTGACGCGATCGACGACCCACTTGGGGTTGCCCAGTGACGTCACGAAGAACCGCACGCCTTCGTCCAGCGCGATGTCGACCCACTTGCGCATCCGGTCCAGGTACAGCTGCGAGCTCTGCTCGGTCAGCACGTTCATGCCAATCGGCCGGTCGGTGACGCCCTTCATGCGGCGCAGCGCCTCGCGAAAGTCGAGTCCCTGCACGTACACCAGGGTGATCGGCTGCAGCACCCCGATGCCGCCCGCCGCCGAGATCGCGGCCACCAGCTCCCAGTTGCTGCACGGGTACATGGCGCCGCCGATCACGGGGACATCGATGCGGGCGTCGCGGCAAAGAGGCGTGTTCAAGTCCATCGGCGGGCTCCCGGGTGCACAGTGTTTCGGTCCGGTTGGCAGCGGCAACCGCGCGAGCATACACCACTTGCGCTGCCGGGGTACGCCGACCGCAGCCGCCGATCTTGTTGCCCGAGATCCTGTGGCGTCGCGGGTCGGCTTCGCCTAACCTCCGAGCCTAGGCTTCCCGGCCTGTTCGGCTGCACGGAGAGAACGACCCATGCCGATGTATACTGTCAAGAAAGGCGACTGGTTGCAGAAGATCGCCACCGCCAACGGCTTGTCCAGTTGGACGGAGATCTACAATCACCCGGCCAACGCCGCCTTCAAGAAGAGCCATCCGAACCCCAACCTGATCTATCCGGGCGACGTGGTCTTCGTGCCTGAGCCGCCGAAGAAGCCCGACCCCCCGCCGCCTCCGCCGCCGCCGCCGCCCAAGGTCGAGCCGCCGAAGCCGCCGGTCGTGGTTCCGCCGCTGCCCAAGCCGCCCAATCCCCCGCCGCCCAAGCCCAAGCCGGCGCCGCCCAAGGCCAAGGTCGACACGGCACGTTCGTTCGACCATCAAGGGGCGTTCCGTTTCCGCATTGAGATCGAGGGCATTCAGGTGGGGGCCTTCACCGCTGTTGACGGCCTGAACACCACGGTCGAGATGATCGAGTATCAGGGGGGCCGCGACATGTTCGCCCGCCAGATCCCCGGTCGGCCGAAGATCGCGCCCGTGACACTGAAGAAGGGCTATGTGAATACCGCAGCCCTGTGGGACTGGATTCAGGCCAACATGAGCGGCGACCTGCAGTTCCGCAACGTCAGCGTGATCCTGCTGGCCGACGACGCTCAGGGCGAGCTGAACCGCTTTGACCTGATCGACTGCTGGCCGTCGAGCTGGCGCGGTTGGCAGCTCGACGCCAAGTCGTCCAACGCGATGGTCGAAGAGATCGAGCTGCAAGTTCGCAACATCCAGCGCAACTGAGCCCGATGGCCCGCCGCCAGCACGCCCTTGATCTGCCCGACACCGTTGGCAAATTCGTCCTCGGCGAGGTCGAAGCGCAATGCCGCGTCCTTGGTCTGTGGCCCGCGATGGGCACCGACGAGGCAGGCCGCGGTCCGCTGGCGGGTCCGGTGTACGCCGCGACGGTGATCCTGCGTGATGACGCGGACTTGCCTGGCCTCGACGACTCCAAGAAGCTGACGGCAGAGGCGCGAGAGGCGCTGGTGCCCCTCATCCACCGCGCCTCGCTGGCGTGGGCGGTGGTGGCGGCCAGCGAGGCGGACATCGACCGGCTGAACATCCTGGGCGCGTCGCTGTCGGCCATGCGGCGGGCCACCGAGCAGGTCTGCGCCGCGCTGCGATCCCAAGGGCTGGATCTGCCTACGGTCTTGCTGGTCGACGGCAATCAGTTGGTGCCGGGTCTGGGGGCGCTGCAGCAGCGCACGGTCGTGTCGGGCGACGCGAGATCGCGGGCCATCGCCGCCGCCTCCGTGCTGGCCAAGGTCGCGCGCGACCAGCACATGCTCGAACAGGACGTGCGCCATCCGGGTTACGGCTTTGCGGAGCACAAGGGCTACGGCACGCCCAAGCATCTGAAAGCGCTGCGAGAATTGGGACCGTGCCCCATTCACCGCCTCAGCTTCGCACCTGTCGCCGCCGCCGTGCGCCTTCGTGAGGGGCAAATGCCTGTCGCCGGAAGGTTGCTGTGACCGCTCCCGACTCGCCACCGCGCCCTTCGCGCACCCGCAGGCCCCGAGCGGAGCCGTCGCCCCAGCGTCTCGACGCGGTGAAGACCGGTCGACGTGGCGAGGCGGTGGCGCAACGTCTGGCAGAGGAGCGGGGCTGGCAGGTGTGGGGGCGCAACGTCCAAGTCGGCAGAAACGAAGCAGATCTGGTGTGCGTCCGGCGGGACGACCACGGTCTGCGCGGCCTGTTGGTCGAGGTCAAGACCAGCAAGACGCTGGGGCGCACCGGCCGCATCGACGAAGCCTTTGCCCAGCGACTGGGGCCGCGTCAGCTGGCCGGATTGTGGCGCACTGCAGCAGCACTGCACGAGCAGCTGGGGCTGAACGGGATCGAGGTGGTGCTGGTGCTCGTCGGGATCACGGCCGACCGCGAACACGCGATCTGGATGGATCTCGAGCCCTTCTGACAGGTGTCAGCGGCGAGCGTGGGGGGTGGGGGCGAGCCGACGACGTCGGCAGGTCACCTAGTCGATGCGGCGAAGCTTGGCGGCCTTGCCCTGCAGCTCGCGCAGGAAGTAGATGCGCGAACGGCGGACCTTGCCCGAGCTGACGACTTCGAGCTTGGCGATGCGGGGGCTGTGGAGCGGGAAGATGCGCTCGACGCCGACGCCGTTGGAGATCTTGCGCACGGTGAACGTGCCGTCCAGGCCGTTGCCCTGGCGGCGCAGGACCACGCCCTCGAAGATCTGGATGCGCTCCTTCTCGCCCTCGATGATGCGGCCGTGCACGCGGACGGTGTCGCCGGTCGTGAACATCGGCAGGTCGAAGCGAAGGTGCGAGCTCTTGACGTACTGGACCAGATTCATGATGTGCCTCTTCTCACAGGAAAGCAGAGGTCCCCGTGGGTTGGGGGGACATGCGTCCGATTCGGTCCCCGCGGCGATCCGTCCGTTTGGACGGTGCGGGTGCTGGGACCTTCCGCGTGCCCCGGTCGTCCGTGGACCCGTGAGCTACGCTTGCCCGATTCAGCGGTTGCCGAGCAGCCGGTCGAGCACGATCGCGATGGCCGCCCGCACCGAAAGGTGGTTGTACCGCGTCTCCTTGCCCTCGAAGGCAGGGTCGCACGCGATCGGCGGCAGCCTCAGGTCGGCCTTGTCGACCACCTGCGGCGTCAACCCCCAGCCGGTGCCAAAGACCAGCAGCAGGGGCTTGATTCGGTTCGGCAGCGTCGCACGGAGCTCGTCGTAGCCGACGGTCGACTCCATGCGTGCCCCCGTGACGGCGACTTCTGGCGCGCAGCCAGTTCGCCGGGCGATGTCCGCCTGGGCCTCTTCGAGCGATGCGACGACCGACACGCGGCCCATCGCCTCTGCCCGACGCTCGTGCTGTGCTCCCTGGCCTTGCGTCCAGTGGCCCAGCACTTCCTCGACCATCCGCTGCTGCAGCACCACGGGGGTGACCACGTAGACGCCGCGCAGGTTGAAGGTCCGTCCCGACCTGGCCATGTCGTGGATGTCGACGTTGGTCAGGGCGGTGGCGACCACTTTTCCCTGCCGATTGAGGCAGGGGTAGTGGACAAGGGCAGCGAAGATACCGACTTCCGTTGACAAGTCAATGCGCTCGGCGCCCGAAGGTCACCGCTCCTCGGGGGCGGAAGACGGCAGTGCCCCTTGATTTTGTTCGAAATTGTCTGGATCGCCCGTGGAGCCGCGAGACGGACCGCTGCTCGAGGTCGTCACGGCCGCAGCAGCATCGTAACCATCGGTAACGGCGATGGAAACACCTTCCGATTCGGGAATTTGCGGCGTGATCGGGACGCCGGCGGCCAAGGCCTCTGCCAGCCAGACGGCGTCCTTCTTGGCGATCGTGCGGCCGGCCAGCAGCTCAGGTCGGCGTCTCGACGTGCGCAGCAACGACTGCCGCAGCCGCCAGCGGGCGATCTCGGCGTGGTTGCCGCCCAGCAGCACTTCCGGCACGGTCATGCCGTGGAACTCGCGTGGACGCGTGAAGTGGGGGTACTCGAGCAGGTTGTCGCCGTGGGACTCCTGCTCCAGCGACGCGGCGTTGCCCAGCACGCCCGGACGCAGGCGCGACACGGCCTCGAGGATGACCATCGCGGCCACCTCACCGCCGTTCAGCACGAAGTCGCCGATCGAGATGACGTCGTCGACGAACGCCTCAACCCGCGCATCGAAGCCCTCATAGCGGCCGCAAAGGAGCACCAGGCCTGGTGTTTCCGCCCAAGCCTGGGCCCGGGCCTGATCGAAGCGCTCTCCGGCTGGCGACAACAGGACCGTCCGCATCCCGGTGGGCGCGTCCTTGCGCACGTCCTGCAGACACGCGACGACGGCGTCGGGCTTGATCACCATGCCGGGACCGCCGCCAAACGGTGCGTCGTCCACCACGTGATGGCGATCGTGGGTCCAGTCGCGCCAGTTGTGCAGGTTCAGCTCGACCAGACCGTCCTCGATCGCCTTGCCCAGCAGCCCCTCGGTGCGGACCCCGGCAAACAGCGCCGGGAACAGCGTCAGGATGTCGCAGCGAAACGGCTGCGGCGGGGCGTCGGCAAGCGTCGAGGGATCCTGCGTCATTCGCTGCGCCAGTCCTCGATGTCGCGCACCACCACCTTGCCCGGCTCGCGGCCCAACGACTCGATGGCGTCGCACTCGACCGGCAGCAGGGCCTTGCCGCCCGCGTCCAGGCGGACCTCCAGCAGGTCGGTGTGGGTAGCGATCAGCCCCGAGACCTGACCGACGCGCTCGCCCGAGACGGCGTCGTACACCACGGAGTCGACGATCTCGTTCAGATAGACCTCGTCCTCGTCGGGGGCGGGAAGCGCGCTGCGGGCGACGCTGAGGACGGCGTGGGTCAGGCTGGCGGCGGCGGCGCGGTCATCGAACCCCTCGAAGCGGGCCAGAAAGCCGTCGTTCACCGGACGCAGCTCCAGCAGCTCGACCAAGAACGCGGGGCGACCGACCACCAGCGCGCGCAGCGTGGTCGCGTGTTCGTAGAAGTCACCTTCCGGGTTGAACAAAGCGACGTGGACCGTGCCCTGGACGCCGTGGGGGCGACCGACGCGCCCGACGTCGAGCCAGGACTCGTCCGGGTCGGGGCGACGTGTTTCGGTGGGGCGGGGCGGAACGGGGGGCGTGGGCGACATCGGCACTCCGGGAAAGCAGGCGGCAACACTAAAGGATCAACTCGTCCTTCAGCGACCGAGTCATCAGGATCTGCAACGCCGAGACAGGCGCAAGACCTTCGTGCAGCACGCGGTAGGTCTGCGTGATGATGGGGGTTTCTACGCCGAGCTGCTCGCCCAGCAGGTGTGCGGAACGGCTGGTCAGCACGCCCTCGGCCACCGCAGTCATCGAGGCGAGGATGGCCGCAATGGGCTCACCCTGTCCCAGCCGCAGGCCGACGGTGCGGTTGCGGCTCAGGTCGCCGGTACACGTCAGCACCAGATCGCCCATGCCGGCAAGCCCTTGCAGCGTCAGTGGATTGGCGCCTTTCCTGACGGCCATGCGGGTGATCTCGCCCAGCCCGCGGGTGATCATGCCGGCCCGCGCGTTGTGGCCAAAGCCCATCCCGTCGGCGGTGCCTGTCGCAATCGCGATCACGTTCTTCAGCGCACCGCCCATTTCGACGCCGATGACGTCGGTAGAGGCATAGCAGCGAAACCGGTCGGTCGACAGCGTCTGCTGCAGCTCGCGCGCCAGCCGCGAGTCGTGGGAGGCGATCGTCAGCACCGTCGGGCTGCCCGCGGCGACCTCGGCGGCAAAGGACGGGCCGCTCAAGTAGGCGAGCTGCGAGTGCATTCGACGGGGCAGCACGCGCTCGAAGATCTCGTTGACGGTCTCCAGCGATTCGTTGTCGATGCCCTTGGAGCACGACACGATCGCATGGTCCTCAGTCAACCATGGGGCGATCCGTCGCGCCAGTCCAGCGACATGGGGCGTTGGCGTCACGGTCAGCAGGGTGCGGCACGAGCGGACGGCTTGTTCGAGGTCATCGGTGGCGTCCAGACCGTCCGGGAATCGGACGCCGGGAAAGAAGGACCGGTTTTCGCGCAGTTCAGTGATCTCGCGGGCGGTTGCGGACTCGTGGGCCCACAGCAGCGTCGTCAGGCCCTTCTTGGCGGCGTGGATCGCAAGCGCCGAGCCCCAGGCACCCGCTCCCACTACTCCGATGTCGTAACGTTCCCTCATGCGCCATCCCCCCCTTGCTTCAAACTTCCTGACCGTACCCCACACCGGACCCCATCGACGTCAGCCGCTCAAGGGGCTCCCATCGTCGCAGTGGCGCAGGGGGGACGGCGCGACCAGACCATGGAACCCATGCGGGCGGCGGAACTGCGGGTCGGCGGTGCTTCAGGACGACATCTTTCGGCTCTGCTCCACATACGCCATGCGAATGTCATGCAGCACCCGCTCCAGCAGCGCGGCCTCTTGCTGGTCCAGATTGCCGACGGTCTTTTGCCGCAGCATCGCCAGCATCTCGATGGTCTGATGGGCCATTTCGAGGTTGACCTCGGCCGAACGGCCCCCGGGGTCGGGCACGAGCCCCATGTGCATCATCGCTGAGCTGGCGAGTGACAGGATGAAGGTGCTGAAGTCGATCGAGGCGTGGGCCATGGAGCCTCCGGAAGCGCGGACCCGGTGCGGGTGGCCGGCATTGTCGAGGGGGCATCGGTGTTGTCAAGGCTGCAACGGTCCACACGGCGGCGAAGTTCTGGCTGCTGAAGCGATCCTGTAAGGAGTTCCATGCATCCAACCGTGGCAGCAGTGGTCGGCGCAGCGGCCATCTCTACCCTCGACGGCGCGTCCCCTCACGGTTACGATGTCCCACCTGCTGCACCAGCGCCGCGCCGGATACGAAGTGGAGCGCCCATGGCCCGCGAACCCATTCTCAAGGACACGCTCGAGCAGTACCTGGCTGAGGTCAATCGCTATCCGTTGCTGACCCGAGAGCAGGAGTACGCGCTCGCCAAGCGGTTTCAAGAGACCGGAGACCCGGATGCGGCGCGCGCGCTCGTGACCGCCAACCTGCGTTTCGTTGTCAAAATTGCCTATCAATTCGCAAACTACGACATCAAGCTGACCGACCTCGTGCAGGAAGGCAACATCGGTCTGATGAAGGCCGTGGCCAAGTTCAAGCCCGACCGCGGCTATCGGCTGATCTCGTACGCGGTGTGGTGGATCAAGGCGTACATCCAGAACTACATCATCCAGTCCTGGTCCTTGGTGAAGGTGGGGCCTGTCTCGCAGCAGCGTCGCGTGCTGTTTGGCCGCCGGGGCGTCGCAGTTCCTGACGAGATCGAGGGGATCGAGCCGGTTCCGCTGGGGCGTCGGCTAGGGGTCGACAAAGCCACGCTGGAGCACCTGCCGGACGAGGGTGAGGCCGTCGAGGTCGAGGTCGTCGTCGAAGACGGCTCTGAGGAAGAGGACGAAACGTTCCTGATCGCGGCCGAAGCCGTCGAAGGCACCCGGGTGCCTCGCACGCCGCGGGTTCCCACCGAGGCGGAGGTGGACGGCTGGCGCAAGGCCGCCCACGCAGCACGGCACGACCTGAGTCTGGACGCGTCCGTCAGCGAGGATGGGCGCATGACGCTCGCCGAGACCATGGCGTCGCCGGGTCCCAGCATCGAAGAGGCCTACGCGAGTGCAGAGACGACCTCAATTGTGGCCGAGCGCCTGTCTGAGCTGCACGCGCACCTGAACGACAAGGAGATCGCGATCCTGAACAAGCGCCTGCTGTCCGACTCGGAAGTGACGCTGCAGGAGATCGGCGACGAGTTCGGCATCTCGCGTGAGCGGGTGCGCCAGATCGAGACCAACCTGAAGAAGAAGATCGCCAAGCTGCTCGAAGGGTTGCACCCGGTCGGCTTGCTCGAACCGCCTCGCTAACCTCGCGTGCCTGCCGGACGACGGACCACCGTGCTCTTGGCGGCTGTGACGGCCTTTGCGGCTGTTTTCGCCTTGGCGGGAGCCTTCGGCGCGGCCTTGGCCGGGGCCTTGGGCTTGACGGGCGCGGCGGCCTTGGCTGGCTTGACCGTCTTGCTCGACTTGGCCTTGCTGCTCGAGGACTTGGCGGCTGCTCCGCGCGTCTTGCCTCGGTTGCCCTTGGTGTTGACGGGCTTGCCGAAGTGCTTCAGACGGTCCAGCGCCTCTTCCAGCGTCAGCTCGTCGGTCGACGTTCCGCGGGCCAGCGAGGCGTTGATCGCGCCGTTGGTCAGGTAGGGGCCAAACCGACCGTCGAGCAGCCGCACCTCAGCACCGGTCCCATCCGTTCCCATCACCTTGCCGGTGCGGGCTTGCAGGGCATCGGCCAACAGCTGGCTGGCGGCCTCGACCGTCAGCGCGTCGGGATCGACGCTGTCCCGCAGGGTCTTGTTGGTCTTGCCGTCGCTGACGTATAGGCCGTAGCGCCCCGTCCACAACGAGAGCAGCGCGCCGTCCAGAGGTCGCAAGCCGATGTCGCGCACGTGCTCCTTGCCGGCGGTTGCGCGGGGCCGGGCCAGGAACTCGATGGCCTGATCCTTTGTGATCGTGGCGGCTTCCATCGCGGGTGGAAGGGTGCGCGACTCTTCGCCGACCTTCAGGTAGTCGCCATAGCGGCCGACCTGAGCGGTGATGTCGAAGCCGCTCTTGGGGTCCTTGCCCAGCGAGCGGGGCAGCGCCAGCTGCAGCAGGGCGCGCTCCAGCGTCATCGCGTCTGGCACCATACCCTTGGAAAGACTGACCATTTTTGGCTTCTCGGTCTCTTCCTTGCCGCCGACGCCGCGCTGCAGGTAGGGCCCGAAGCGGCCGTTGCGCAGGTAGATCGGCTCTCCGGTCGTCGGGTCGGTCCCCAGCGGTGCGTCGCCCTGCGCCTTCTTCTCGATCAGCGCCATCACCGCAGGCACCGTCAGCTCGTCCGGGGCGGTGTCGTCGGGCACGGTCGCAGTCAGCTCGCCGACCTTCACGAACGTGCCGAAGCGGCCAATCCGCACGACCACGGCCTCGCCCTTGTCCGTCTCGCCGATCGGTACCGAGCTCGCGGTGGCCGCCTCGATCTGGCCGCGCACCTGATCCAGCAGCTTCGTCAGACCTTGCACGGGCCCTTGACCGTCGATGGCGGGGAAGCCGTCGGCGTAGAAACTGCGAAGGTACGAGGCGGCTTGCGCCTCACCGCGAGCGATCGCGTCCAGCCGCGCTTCCATTTCCGCGGTGAAATTGTAGTCGACCAGGTGCGGCATGTGCTCTTCGAGCAGCTGCACTACGGCCATGCCCATGAAGGTGGGCACCAGCGCTGACGAGCCGCGCCGGAAGCAGTACGCCTTCTCCAGCAGGTTCTGCAAGATCGCCGCGTAGGTGCTGGGACGGCCGATCCCCTTGTCTTCCAAGGCCTTGACCAGACTTGCGTCGGTCAACCGCGCGGGCGGCTTGGTGTCGTGCCGCTGTGCATCGATGGGCGGCGGTCCTCCCCAAGTCAGCGTATCGCCGACGGTGAGCACCGGCAGCACCTTGTCTCGGTCGCTCAGAGCAGCCTCGGGGTCGTCCGAGCCCTCGACATAGGCCTTGAGGAATCCGGGGAAGCGTGTCGTGCGGCCACTGGCCCGGAACACCGCGTCCTCGACGCCGATATCGACCGAGGCTTGGTCCACCTGCGCGTCAACCATCTGGCTGGCCACCGTGCGCTTCCAAATCAGCTCGAACAGCTTGCCTGCCTCCCGTCCCAAGGCCTTCTCGACCTCGGTCAGGCCGGGGAACGACGAACCCGCGGGCCGGATCGCCTCGTGGGCTTCTTGGGCGTTGGCGGTGCGCGTCTGGTAGCGGCGCGGCTGCGCGGGCAGGTAGTCCTGGCCGTACTGATCGGCGATCAGGTTGCGTGCGGCCGCCAGGGCCTCTTCCGACAGCGTGGTCGAGTCCGTACGCATATAGGTGATATAGCCGCTTTCATACAGCTTTTGCGCCACCTGCATCGTTTGCTTGGCAGAGAAGCGCAGCTTGCGGTTGGCCTCCTGCTGCAGCGTCGACGTGGTGAACGGCGCCGACGGTCGCAGGGTCTGCGGTTTGACCTCGGTCTTCAGCACCCGCGGCGTCTTGCCGGTCAGTCGCTTCAGCAGCGCCTGCGCCCCGGACTCGTCCAGCAACAGGGCGTCGCGGCCCACGAACTTGCCCGTGGTGTCGTCGAAGTCCTTGCCCGATGCGATCCGCTGGTCGCCGACACGTTGCAGCGTGGCGTCGAAGCCGTCGCCGCGGGCCGGCACCAGACGGGCCGCCAAGTCCCAGTACGTCGCAGAGCGAAACGCCATGCGCTCCCGCTCGCGCTGGACCAACAACCGCAACGCCACTGACTGCACGCGACCGGCCGACAAGCCCGGCTTGATCTTGCGCCACAGCACCTGACTGACGTCCCAGCCAAACAGGCGATCGACCACGCGGCGGGCGCGCTGGGCCGACACCAGATGGTCGTCGAGCTCGCGGGGCTGGGCCAGAGCGCGCTGAATCGCCTCACGGGTGATCTCGTGGAAGACCATGCGCTTGACCGGCACGGTCGGCTTCAGAACCTCTTTGAGGTGCCAGGAGATCGCCTCGCCCTCGCGGTCATCGTCTGTTGCGAGGTACAGCTCGTCGGCCTGCGCCAGCGCCTGCTTCAGCGTGTCGACCTGCCGCTTCTTGTCGGCCGGTACCAGATAGATCTCCTGCAAGGGCTCAAAACCGTTCTCGACGTTGACGCCGTAGTGGACCCAAGCCTCGGATCGGCGCTTGTCCCCCGCCGGCAGGTCGGTCTTCTTGACGGCCAGATCGCGCACGTGTCCGACACTCGCCTCGACCAGGTACTCTCCGCCCAGAAACTTCCGCAGCGTGTTGGCCTTGGTGGGCGACTCGACGATCACGAGTGCGCGGCCCTTGGGCTGCCCTGCTGACTTTTCCGTACGTGCCATGCTCTTCCTTGTCGACCGGCTCCTCAGAGCCAGCGCGTCGTTCGTTTCGGGCAGCCCAAGCCCGACCAGCCGCGGCTCACACCGCGAAACTTCCGCCGGCATGTCGCCGGATGCGGCCCAGCAGCGTCAGGCGCATCGCCAGCGCGGCTACGGGACCCCGATCGACCTGCAGGCGCAGGGCGAGGTCCTCGAGCGGCAAACCCTGCGGTCCGGCCTCGTGCAGCGCCGACACCAGCCTCGTCGCGAGGTCGGCGTCGCAGCCTGCCAGCCCGCTCATGTCGGCTCGGGAGGTGACCGCTTCGGCCGGGTAGGATGGACAACGCCCGCGCGCCCCGTCAACCAACCGCCCTGCCTTCGGTCCTTCGACGGCGTTGCCGCCCTTGCCGTCCAAGGGGGCACCGCCCGACTGCCCAGGGGGCTTCGGATCGCGTTCCAGCAGCCGTCTGCCATGCCCGCCGCGCAGGTCTTTCAGCAGGCGTTGGCACCCCGCGGCATCCGTGATCGCGCGGGCCCCGGCTTGCAGCAGTCCGTTGCTGCCATGGCTGTTCGGCGACCCTGGGGACCACGGCACGGCAAGGACCGGCAGCCCCGCCAGCCAGGCCCGTCCGGCACAATGGAGCGACCCGCTACGGGCGTCGGCGCAGACCGTCACCAAAGCGTCCACCGTTTGTACGATCAGCTGGTTGCGCTTCAGGAAGTGGCTGCGTTGCACACCTGCGCCGGGTGGAAACTGGCTCAGCAGGCCTCCCGGGCCAGCCGCGATCCGCTCGTACAACTCGACGTGAGCCGGCGGGAACGGCAGGTCGTGCGCGCTCGGCAACACAGCGATCGCGGCGCCGCCAACCTCCAGCGCCCCTTCCAAGGCCGCCGCGTCTACGCCGAAGGCTCCGCCGCTCACGACCACGCCGCCCGCCACGGCCAGCGCGCGCCCCAGCTCGCGGGCCAGACGCTCCTGCTCCGGCGTCGGGTCGCGTGACCCGACCACGGCCACTCTGGGCAGCGCCGGATCCGGCACAGTGCCGCGCCACCAAAGCGGCTGTCCCACGGAAAGTCTCAAAACAACTTGGGATTCGATGTGTTCCCCCATCGGGGCCGTCGCCGCCATGCCGCCTCCCGACCGCGCAGAATCGGGCGCGAGTCGGTCCATGATCGTCGGCTGGCGGAAAACGCCGCGGGGTGCCCGATCATTTCTTCCGTTTCAGGCGAGTGGCGAAGAAGGCGTCCATGTCGTGCAGGGGGGTGGTGCGCAGGTCGCCGTGGCGGTCCAGCAAAGGGGCGATCCAGGGGGCGTCGCCCGTGTCTCGCTCGAACTCTTTATGATCTCGGAGGAATTCAGCGACGGTCAGCGGCCCCTCTTCAGGTGCGAACGAGCAAGTCGCGAACACCAGGGTGCCCCCGGGGCGGCACAGCTCGGCAGCCTGCTCCAAGATCCGTCGCTGCAGGTCGGCCAGCCGCAGCAGATCGGCGGCCCGGCGGCGGTGGCGCACTTCCGGGCGGCGGCGGATCGTCCCCAGCGCTGTGCAGGGGGCGTCGATCAGCACGGCATCGAAGCTCCGGGCGGGCAGATCCAGCGGTTGGCTGGCGTCCGCGACGACCACGGCCTCGAGGGGAAAGCCGGCCTGCTCGCACAACGCCTTGGCATCCAACAACTTATCTGCGCCCACGTCGATGGCGGTCACCTTCGCGCCGCGCGCGGCGAGGCACAGCGACTTGACCCCACGCCCCGCCGCGACGTCCGCGACCCGGTCGCCCGCCTTGGCTCCCAGCCACTCGACCACCGCAGCGCTGGCCGCGTCCTGCGCAATCACGCGCCGCGTCGCAAACGCCTGTGTCGCAAACAGCGAGCCGCCCGCCGACCGCCAAACGCCGGGCACCGCCGCCACCGTCAGCGCCTCGAACGGCACACCGGCCTCTTGCAGTTCAGCCTCCGCCGCTTCCGAAGCGCCGCCCACCGCGTGCAGGTACAGCGGCGCTGGCTGACCGGCCGCGTCGCGCATCGCCTGCGGGTCCAGCCCCAGGTCGTTGGCCAGCAGGTCCAGCCGCTGACCGATCCACGCGGGCCACTCGTCGCCGGTCGGCCGATCCCCCGCAGCATGGCGTCGGCCAAGCTCGCGCAACACGCCGTGGACAAATGCAATTCTTCCGTGTGGCAGCTGCTGGCGCGCCAGCTCCGTCGCCGTGTCCACCGCCGCGAACGCCGGCACGCGATCCAGCCATGCGAGCTGGTAAGCCCCCAACCGCAGCACCGTCAGGGCCTCGAGGTCGATCTGGTATAGCCCTCTGGCGCACGCCGCGGCGATCCAGCGGTCCAGCGGCCTCCTGCATCGCTCGACGCCGTACACCAGCTCCGAGACCAGCGCGCGGTCCGGCCCCTCCAGCGGCGTCGGCAGGTCCAGCGCGTCCCGCAGCGCTTGCTGGGTGCCCAGTCCTTGGCCTTCGACGGCGACCAGTGCGCTGAACGCCCGACGGCGAGGCTCAAGGCCGACAGGAAGGCGGGGGCGCGGGGCGTGGGCCATGAACAGTCCCCTCCAAGGGTGTGAATGCGGTGTCAGGGGGGCTTGCCGACCGTGCCCGGGCCGGGCATCGTCGGAAGGGCGGGCGTCGCCGTCAAGCCGGCTAAGCCCACCTCCCTGACCCCTTGAGCAAAGTCCCTGATGTCCAAGACTTCCTCGACCCTGATCGCCCGCGCCCGCCAGGTCCTGCCGTTTGTCGGCATGGCGTTGCTGCTCGCGTACTTTCTGAGTTCCACCGACCTGCCCGCCGTGTGGAAGGCCCTGCAGACGGCCGACATTACGCGCTTTTCCTTGGTTGTGGTCGGCGTGACACTAGCGGTTTGGGTCTACGACAGTCTGTGTCTCGTCTGGCTGGTGCGGCGGACGCTGGGCCATCGCGGCAAACCCGGGGGCGGGACATTCGCCGAGATCGCGCCGGTCAAGGCCGTCTCGTATGTCCTGAACATCGTGAACTACCACGCGGCCTCGCTGGGCATGGCCTTTCTGGTGGGTCGACGCAAGGGCGTACCGTTTCTCGAGGCGGCAGGCGCCTTTGCCGTGCTCAGCTACCTCGATCTCCTGGCCGTTGCGGGCATGGCGGTGTTGGGGCTGCTGGTCGATCCGACCGTGGTCAGTGCCAACCACGGGCTGCACGAGTGGATTCAGGCGGTTGCTGCCACCCTGTTTGCGCTGGCGGTGCTGTCGCTGGTGTTGTTGCAGTCAGGTTGGCAGGTGCCGTGGCTCGTTCGTTTGCGTCAGGTCTCGGTGCTGAGGCCCCTGTCGGCGCTGGGACCCACGGCGATGCTCCAGGGGTTGCTGCTGCGAGTGGGGCTGGTGCTGGCGTACACGGTGGCGACGGTGCTGATCATGCAGGCGTTCGGCATGCAGCCGCAGTGGGGGCGGATGCTGGTCGCGATGCCGATCCTGACGGTCGTCGGCACGGTGCCCATCAGCGTGTCAGGCATCGGGACAACCCAGGTGCTGATGCGGGTGCTGTACGCGCCGTTCGTCGTGTCGGGCGCGCCGGGGCCGGTCATCGACGCATTCTCCAGCGCCATGATCGTCGGCTACATCGTCGTGCGTGTGGTGCTGGCCGCGCCATTCCTGCGCAAGATCACCGCAGAGCTGCGCGGAGCCCCTGGAATTCGATAGCAATGTTTAGTGGTTCGACTACAGCCAGGTCGAGTGCGGCGTCAACTGCAGCAGGGCCGGGGCTCCCAACTCGCTGACCATCGTCATCACGCGGTCGGCCGCCACGACGTGCACCAGGTTCAGGCCTGCCCGCTGGTCGGCCAGCACGCCCGGCTCGACGGAGGCGTCAGGTGCCAGCGCCTCGACCTCAGGGTCCTCCGGCGACGCGGGAGCCTTCGAGCGGCTGAACACGGTCACCGGCACGCCATACGCCATGTACATGTACGCCACGACCGGCTGGGCCCCCAGCAGCGCGATGCGCGCGCCCGTCAGATCGACACCCGCGCCTTCGCTCACCGGCAGCGGGCCAATGCCGGGCACCCGGGACGCGAGGTAACGCTGGATGCGGACGGCAGAACCGGTCACCTCCGGGGCCAAACCCGCGATGTGCACCGCCGCCATTGCGCGCAGGCTCGTCTCGGACCGTATGGCACCAAACGGGCTTCGATCGCGCAGGGCGTCGGGGCGCAGGCCGCCGCGCAGGACCTCGCCCTGCATCGCCGCCTCAGCCACAGCGTGGGTGGACGCCAGCGAGATCCCGGAATTTCCCAAGCCTGCAAGCGGTTGGGAGCCGTCGTTGCGCCCTTCGGCCAGCTGCCGGGCCAGAGCGGCCATCGCGCGCGCCCGCAGGCCGGCGGCAGCCGCAAGCTCGTCCTCGTCGGCGGAACGAGCTGCCTCGGCAAGGCGTGCGGCGGGTGACGCGCCTGGGTCAGTTCGGGCGGCGACGGAATTGGCAGTGGGTTGCGAATTCGCGGCAACTTCGGCCGAGGTTGAGGCCTCGGCGACGGCCAGCGCGGTCTCCGCTTCTTCGGCGGCGTCCTCAGCGGAGGCAGACCAGCGCCAGCCGGCGAAGGCAAGGGCGCCGCAGGCCGCCAGTGCAAGTGGAATCGCGAGGCTGCGCGACACGTTGCGTCGATGCTCGCGGGCGATGCGTGCCTGTACCCGCAGCTTCAGGCCAGCGCAGGGCTTGGCGTCGTCCAAGTGGGCGCGGACCAGATCGCGGAAGATGGCGTCGCGCTCGATGGCGGCGGCGCATGGCGGGCACATCCTCAGGTGCGTCTCGAACTCGCCGCGCTCGCGTGCGTCGAATTCGCAGTCGAGGTAGGTATAGGCGAACTTCTGGACGTCCTGACAGTTCATTCCTCGCCTCCAGCGACGCGAGGCTCGCGCTTGGCGCGCATGCGGAAGGCGTCCAGGCTGGTCACGCCGTTCTCATCGACGGGCGGGCGCTCGATGATGCCTTCGCGGACCGCGTGCTCCATCAGCTGCTTCTGCATCGCCTTGCGAGCTCGGTACAGCCGACTCATCACGGTGCCGACCGGGCACTCCACCACGTCCGCGATCTCCTTGTAGGAAAAGTCGTGCAGGTCGGCGAGCAGCAGCACCGTGCGGAACTCGGGCGGCAGCGTATCCAGGGCGTCGGTCACATGCCGCGAGACCAGATTGTCCAGCAGCTGCGCGTCGATCGGCCGGTAGATCCCCTGCTCCTGATGGGCCTCGGCCACGGCCATTTCGAGCTCGGGCGACCCGTCGGTGTCGATGGGGTTGTGGCGCTTCCGGCTGCGTCGCATGTTGAAGAACGTGTTGGTGAGGATGCGGAACAGCCACGCCCGGCAGTTGGTGCCCTCCTCGTACGAGGCGAAGTTGTTCAGGGCCTTGATGTAGGTCTCCTGAACCAGGTCTTCGGCGTCGGCAGCGTCGCGGCTCAGGTGCATCGCGTAGCTGTGAAGGGCATCCATGTGCGGCAGCGCCTCTCGCTCGAAGGCGTCGCGGGCGCGTCGTTGTGCTGAGAACAAGCCGATCATGCGCGTTCCTCCGACGGATCCTGCGGCTGGGTCGAAAGCCACTCGTCCGTCCACCGTGTCTCAACGGTCCCCCCGCGAACTCTATTCCCGACCCGGTCGGAGCCGGTGACGCAGGCAAGGGTTCGAGCACGAAAGGTCGTCCCCCCAACCTTGTCCAGTTGCCGCCAGCCCTCGTCAAGTCCTGCCCCCACGCCGGGGGGCTTCCGCGGGACTGCGTTTCTCAGCCTGCAGGGCTTGACACAGGGCCGCGCGCGACTACCATGCGCGTCCGCCAGCGGTGGATGTAGCTCAGCTGGTAGAGCGCGGGATTGTGGTTCCCGATGTCGCGGGTTCGAACCCCGTCCTCCACCCCGGCAGTCGATGCTCGCGCGGCGTCGACTCACCAGGCCGAAGTCGGCACATAGGTCAAACGAGGCAGGACCGCCCGGTCGGTCATGCGCCTGTAGCTCAGCCCGGATAGAGCATCGGACTTCGAATCCGCAGGTCGCAGGTTCGAATCCTGCCGGGCGCGCTCGAGGACTCCTCGTCCAGACCTTTGGTCGTCACAGCCCTGGAACTTGTCATACCCCATGGCCCCTTAGCTCAATTGGTAGAGCAGCGGACTCTTAATCCGGAGGTTGATGGTTCGATTCCATCAGGGGTCACCTCGTCATGCAGCGCAAGCCACGTTTGGCGTGCTCCGTCCCGGACGGGGCACGTGTCGAACCGGCTTGTCCGCCGCATGGATCGCAGCCCGCGCGAGAATGGCGGAACTGGTAGACGCACCAGATTTAGGTTCTGGCGCCCTAGGGCTTGGGGGTTCGAGTCCCCCTTCTCGCACCATCCGGCCGCGCCCTGGCCCTGCCGCCCCCTGACCTTACCGCCCCTTGGCCCTGCCGCCCCCGACGTCGCCCGGCCCACGTCTCGGCGACCCGCTTCCCGGAGACATGATGGACATCCAAGTCGAGCAGGTCGGTTCCGCCCGTCGCCGCATCCGTTTCGTCATCCCTGCACGCAAGGTGAACAACGCGTTCGCCGTGGCGCTGCAGCGGGTCGCCGGACAGGCGCGCATCCCCGGTTTCCGTCCCGGCAAGGCCCCCGCGTCGATGATCGAGCGCATGTACGGCACCGACGTGCGCCGCAACGTCCTCGACAAGCTGATCGGTGACCACCTGATGGAGGCGCTGACCGCCGCGGACGTCAAGGCCGTGGGTCGCCCCGAGATCGAGTCGATCACAGAGCTCAAGAAGGACACGGACCTGACGGTGGAATTCACGGTCGAGGTGCTGCCAGAGCTCGATCTGACGGGCTTTGACGGCGCGCAGCTGACCGTGGAGGTCGTGACCCCGGACGCCATCGATGTGGACGAGACGCTGGAGCGTCGTCGGCTGCAGCGTGGCGAGTGGGTGCCGGTCGAGACGGGCGCTCAGACGGGCGATGAGGTTCTGGTCGACTTTGAGGTCGAGACGCTCGGCGTTCCCGGTCAGGAAGGCGACGAGGCCGCCAAGCCGGCGCCGATGAAGGCGGAAGGCCGTCGCTTCGAGCTGGGCAAGCAGAACGCTCCGCCGGCACTCGAGCTGGTGCTGCAAGGTGCCAAGGCAGGGGATCATCTGGACAAGGTGGTGTCGGCCGAAGAGCTGCCTGAGGCCATCGAGGCCGGTGCCAGCATCCGCGTGCACGCCGACGTTCACGAAGTTCGACGCATGGAGTACCCGGCGGTCGACGACGAGCTCGCCAAGGACTTGGGCTTTGCCGATCTGGCCGCGCTGCGCGCCGACGTCGAGGCCGAGACCGGTCGCGAGGCCGAGCGGATGACCCGCGCGATGCGCCGCCGCTCTGCGGTCGACGCGATGCTTGCCGGCAACCCCATCGAGTTGCCGCGCGCGCTGATCGACCGCGTGGTGGATGACGAATTCGACCGCCTCTTCGGGGGCCTGCGCGCCAACCGCACGGCGCGCATCGACGAGATCCTGTCCGGCGTGCGCGGCGAGATCGAGAAGGAAACGGTCGGCGCACTCAAGCGCAGCCTCGCCCTCGAGACCATCGCCGACAAGGCCGGCATCGACATCACCGACGCCGACGTCGACGCCGAGATCGAAGAGATCGTGCACGGCCAGCCTGACCGCGCCGACGTGATCCGCAAGGCCTACGCCAAGGACGAGGCCCGCACGGACCTGCGCCGCCGCCTGCGCACCGAACGCGCCATGGACCATCTGGTGTCGGTCGCGGTCATCACCGATGGCGAGGCCAAGACGGTCCGCGCCGCCCTGGCGGAGCAGAGCCGTCGCGCCGCCCCTGCCGACGACGACCACGACCACGACAGCCACGACCACGACGGCCACGACCACGACCACGACGGCCACGACCATGACCACGACCACAGCCATGCGCACGCGCACGCTGCGCCGGGTGGCGACGTCGGCTAGCTCGCGTCGATGCGGGGAATGCCCGGACCCTTCGGGCGGTTGCAGGCGCGCCCTTCCTCGCAGCCGTCGGTGCCGGTAGAGGGTGACCCAGCCGCGAACCCTGGCAGACGGGGCGCGTACGGTCTTCGCAGTACAGCCCGCCGCACAACGGCATCAGGAGCGACCCAGATGAACACGTGGGACAGCATCATCGTCACCGAGACCACTCCCCGGGGCGAGCGCCACTCGGACATCTTCTCGCGTCTGTTGATGGACCGGATCGTGTTCCTTGGCACCGAGATCAACGACTACGTGGCCAATTCGGTCATCGCCCAGCTGCTGTTCCTGGACAGCGAGGACCCGACCAAGGAGATCTCGCTCTACATCAACAGCCCCGGCGGCTTGGTCAATGCGGGTTTGGCGATCTACGACACGATGCAGTACGTGCAAGCGCCGGTCGCGACCATCTGTTTGGGTCAGGCGGCTTCGATGGCCGCGGTGTTGCTGGCGGCTGGAGCCAAGGGGCGGCGCGTCATGCTGCCCCACGGTCGCGTGATGCTGCACCAGCCGCTGGGCGGCTTTTCGGGACAGGCGTCGGACATCGACATTCAAGCGCGCGAGATGCTGTACACCAAGCAGAAGCTGAATGAAATCGTGGCGAACCACACGGGACAGCCGCTCGACCGCGTCCGCAAGGACACCGACCGCGACTTCTATCTGGGTGCCGACGAGGCCAAGGCCTATGGCATCGTGGACGCCGTGCTGGTCCGCAAGAAGCCCGAGGCGGCCGTACGCACCGCCTGAGCTGCGACGGCGACTCCGGGTCCGCCGTTTCGACAATCGCTCGACATCCTTGCCAATTCACATGGATGTGGGGGAGTCCCGGAAAGGCGGTTCCTTTGACGGAACCCCGCCTGCGCATGTATCATCCTGCCGTGCCCGCCGTTGCCTCGCCCCACAGCGTCGGCACCGTGCGTGCTGGAGAGCTTCATGACTGAACGCCGCCGCGACGCCAGCAACCTTTCGTGCTCCTTCTGCGGCAAGTCCCAGAAGGAAGTGAAGAAGCTGATCGCCGGCCCCACGGTGTACATCTGCGACGAGTGCATCGCGCTCTGCAACGACATCATCGCCGAAGAGGTCGAGCGGGACGACAAGCTGCCCAATCTGGCGTCGATCCCCAAGCCCCGGGATCTGCGCAAGATTCTGGACGAGTACGTGATCGGCCAGGACCGCGCCAAGAAGGTGCTCAGCGTCGCCGTTTACAACCACTACAAGCGCATCGACTTCAAGGGCGGCAAGACCGCCGATGTCGAATTGACCAAGTCGAACGTGCTGTTGCTGGGCCCGACGGGCTCGGGAAAGACGCTGCTAGCCCAGACGCTTGCGCGCGTGCTGAAGGTGCCGTTCACCATCGTCGATGCGACCACACTGACCGAAGCCGGCTACGTGGGCGAGGACGTCGAGAACATCATCGTCCGCCTGCTGGAAGCCGCCGACCACGACGTCGAAGCGGCCATGCGCGGCATCGTCTACATCGACGAGGTCGACAAGATCACCCGCAAGTCCGAGAACGTCAGCATCACCCGCGACGTGTCGGGCGAGGGCGTGCAGCAGGCGCTGCTGAAGATCCTGGAGGGCACGGTCGCCAACGTCCCGCCCAAGGGAGGCCGCAAGCACCCGCAGCAGGAGTTCATCCCGGTCGACACGACCAACATCCTGTTCATCTGCGGCGGCGCGTTCTCGGGCATCGACAAGGTGATCGAGCGGCGTGTGGGCAACAAGTCCATCGGCTTCGGCAAGGAAATCAAGGAAGTCGGCCCCGAGAAGGACAAGTCGGCGATCCTCGACCAGGTGCAGCCCGAAGACCTGATGAAGTACGGTCTGATCCCCGAGTTCGTCGGGCGTCTGCCGGTCGTCGTGGCGTTGCACGAGCTGGACGAACAGGCGCTGATGACCGTGCTGACCGAGCCCAAGAACGCTCTGGTGCGGCAGTTCAAGCGGCTGTTCGAGATGGACGGCATCGAGCTCAAATTCACGGAGTTGGCCCTTCGCGCCACCGCCCGCAAGGCGATCGAGCGCAAGACTGGAGCCCGCGGTCTGCGTGCCATCTTCGAGGAGGCGCTGCTCGACATCATGTACGACCTCCCCGGCGACAGCGGGGTCCGCGAAGTGCTCATCGACGAAGACACCATCGTGCACGCCAGGCGGCCGCTGGTTGGACTCGAAGCGGGCGCGGGCGCGGCCTGAGCCACCGGCGGAGCGCGATCCCATGAAGCCCATCAAGCCCGAGTCACTGCCGCAGCTGCCGGTTCTGCCCCTGCGCGACGTCGTCGTGTTTCCGCACATGGTCGTGCCGCTGTTCGTCGGCCGCGAGCGGTCGGTGGCGGCGCTGGAGGCGGCGTTCGAGCGTCCCGGCAAGGACATCCTGGTCGTCGCGCAGGTCAACGCCCGCACCAACGACCCGGGTCCCGACGACATGTACGACGTGGCGTGTTTGGGCGCGGTCGTGCAGATCCTGCGCCTGCCCGACGGCACGGTGAAGGTTCTGGTCGAAGGCCGCAGCAGGGCGCGCATCGAGCGTTTCGTCGATGGCTGGCCGTACCTGTGCGCCCAAGTGTCGCCACTGCAGGCCGACGACGACCCGCAACCCACCGCAGAACAAGCGGAAGGGCTGTGTCAGGCCGCTCGAACCGCATTCGAGGCCTACGTCAAGGTCAATCGGCGCATCCCGCCCGAGATCCTGTCGAGCGTCACCGCCGTCGAGGACGCGGGGCAGCTCGCCGACACCATCGCCGCGCACGTGGGTTTCAAGATCGCGGAACGCCAGCAGCTGCTTGCCCTTGCGGCACCCTATGAGCGGTTGCAGAAGCTGATCGAGCTGATCCAGGCCGAGACCGACGCGCTGTCGATCGAGAGTCGCATTCGCAAGCGCTCGTCCGCCCAGCAGGCGCCCAAGAACGCGCAAGCCGCGCAGCCTGAAGGCGAAGGGCCGCCCGAAGCGGACGAGTTCAAGAACGAATTGGAAGAGTTGGCGCAAGAGATTGCGTCACGTCAGCTCAGCGAGGAAGCCCGTACCCGTCTGGAGCGCGAGTTTCGCAAGCTGCGGATGATGAACCCGATGTCGGCCGAGGCCGGCGTGGTGCGGACCTACATCGACTGGGTGCTGTCGCTGCCGTGGCAGAGCTACACCGAAGACACCATCGATGTTCCTGAGGCGCGTCGAGTGCTCGACGCCGACCACTACGGTCTGGACAAGGCCAAAGAACGCATCCTCGAGTATCTGGCCGTCCAGAAGCTGGTCGGCGAGGTGGGGCGCGGTCCCGTGCTGTGTCTGGTCGGGCCTCCCGGCGTCGGCAAGACCTCGCTGGCGAAGTCGATTGCCCGAGCCATCGGTCGCAAGTTCGTCCGCATGAGTCTGGGCGGCGTGCGCGACGAGGCGGAGATTCGCGGTCACCGGCGCACATACGTGGGCGCCCTGCCGGGCAAGATCATCCACTCGCTCAAGCGCGCCGGCACGTCGAACCCCGTGATCCTGCTGGACGAAATCGACAAGATGTCGATGGACTTTCGCGGCGACCCATCTTCGGCGTTGCTGGAAGTGCTGGACCCGGAGCAGAACGACGGCTTCGTGGACCACTACATCGACCTCGACTACGACCTGTCCAAGGTGCTGTTCATCACGACGGCGAACACGCTGGGCGCGATTCCGTGGGCGCTGTCGGACCGACTCGAGATCATCGAGCTGGGCGGCTACACCGAGTACGACAAGCTGCAGATCGCTCGCACCTACCTGATCCCAAGGCAGATCGTCGACAACGGTCTGGCCGCGCTGGACGTGGTCATCAAGGACGACGCGCTGCAGAGCCTGATCCGCTCGTACACGCGCGAGTCGGGGGTCCGCGCCCTGGAACGGCAGATCGGCGCGTTGTGCCGCAAGATGGCCACGGACCACCTGTCCAAGCCCGCACGCAAGAAGAAGTACCGCATCGGCGCGCCGCAGGTGACCGAGCTGCTGGGGCCTGAGAAGTACCGCCGCAACGAAGGCGAGACCGCCGATCAGGTCGGGTTGTGCAACGGTTTGGCGGTCACGACGGCGGGCGGCGATCTGCTGCTCGTCGAGGTGTCGCTGGTGCCTGGCAAGGGCAAGCTGACGGTCACCGGCAAGCTGGGCGAGGTGATGCAGGAGTCCGTGCAGGCCGCGATGAGCTATGTCCGCTCACGCGCTCACGAACTTGGGCTGGGCAAAGAGTTCTACCAGAAGATCGACCTGCACGTGCACTTCCCCGAAGGGGCGATCCCCAAGGACGGCCCCAGTGCCGGTATCGCGATTGCGACCGCGCTCGCCTCCGCGCTGATCCAGGTGCCGGTCCGCCACGACGTCGCCATGACCGGCGAGATCACGTTGCGGGGCAGGGTGTTGGCGATTGGCGGTCTGAAGGAAAAGGTCATCGCCGCGCATCGCGCAGGCATCGCCCGCGTCATCTGTCCGCGGGAGAACGAGCCCGACCTCAAGGACATCCCCAAGGAAGTGCTGAAGGGTGTCGAGATCGTGCTGGTCGAGCACGTGGATCAGGTGTTGCGTGAGGCGCTGCGGCACGCCGACCCCAAGGCCTTCCTGACGGCGCCTGCGGGTTTCCAGCGCGATTACCTGGGCATCTACGAAGACGCACCCGACGCCACCACGCACTGACCGTCAGACCACCGGCTGCCCGGTCGGTTGGGGCTTGGAGGGCTTGGGCTCCTCCTTGGTCGGCGGCTCGTCCGTGACAGGCTCGCTGGACGGCGGCGGCGCGGTCGGCGCGGGCATTCCGGCTTGCATCAGCCGCGCGCGGCGCTGGTTGTTGGCCTCGATCATGGCCTCCATGCGCGCAATTTGCTCCTCGGACTTGGCCACCCAGTCGCTTCCCGCCTCGCCCAGCCGCTCCGCCAGCTGGATGTTGTTGCGGTAGATGACGATCGAGCGCTTCGCCAGTCGTTCCGTGTGGTTCCACAGCTCGTCGCGGTAGACGTCCAGCGTGAACTCGTCCAGTCCGTCGGGCGCCTCGGCGTTCTCGATGTCGTCGATCAGGCGACTGTACAGGTGGCCAATCTCGAAGCCCGCCGCCAACGCCCACTTGCGGTGCTGCAGGCGCACGCACTTGAAGTAGACGGTCTCGGCCTTCAGGAACAGGTTGGCCTTGTCCTCCAGATCTCGCTTCATCCGGTCGACCGGCAGCTTGAAGCGAATGCTGGTGAACAACTCGCGGTAGATCTCGCCCCGCTCGTACAGGGCGCGCGCCACCCACTCGCTCTCACCGACCAGAGCGACGTCGCGGTGGTCGTTGTAGAGCCGCTCGATGCGCCGAAACTGCAGGTCGGCGCCGGTCGGGTCGCCGGCTTTGCGCAGCACCAGACCCACGCGCGCCGTCGCCTCCAGCTGGTCCAGCAGCCCCAGTGGTCCGCCGATGCGCTGCTGCACCGCCGCGTCTTCCAGCGCGCTCTTCAACGTGGC
>CAJBNH010000136.1 GCA_903955385.1 uncultured Myxococcales bacterium
GGCGTGCTGCCGGTCGACGGGCTGGAGGGCAGCGGCGTGGCATTGCTGGGGCGGTTTGCGGCGTTTGCCTCGGCCGTGTTCGAGACGTGCGCGGCGTTTCGCGAGCCGGCGGACCTGCCCACGTGGCAGCAGCGGCTGGCCGACGCGCTGCAGCGGCTGACGGCGACCACGGCGCGGGCGAGCTGGCTGCAGCGGCAGGTGCTCGACGAGATCGAGGCGGTGGGCGGGCGGATCCGCGCGGTGGCGGCGGGGCAGGGACCGGCGGGTGGGCCCAAGCTGGAGGTCGACGCGATCCAGACGCTGCTGGACGGTCGCTTCGCCGTTGCCCAAAAGGCCAAGGGGCTGCTGACGGGCGACGTGACGTTCTGTGCGCTGGTGCCGCTGCGCAGCATCCCGTTTCGCGTGGTGTGTCTGCTGGGCATGGACGACGCGACGTTTCCCCGGCGCACGGCGTCGAGCGGCTTCGATCTGGTGGCCGCCAAGCCGCGCGTGGGCGACCGCAGCAGCCGCGAGGACGACCGCGCCCTGTTTCTCGACGCCCTGCTGGCCGCCCGCGACAAGGTGCGGATTTTCTACGCGGGCCGCGACGTGCGGCGCAATCACGAGCTGCCGCCCGCGGTTCCGGTGGCCGAGCTGCTCGACGTCGCCGAGGCGAGCGCGCGGTCGAGCGCCGGGTCGATCCGCCGGCTGGTGGTGGTCGAGCACACGCTGCAGCCCTTCAGCCCGCGGCAATTCGGCGCCGATGGCCGCCCGCCGCAAAGCTTTGACGCCCGCATGGCGCGTGCCGCGACCCGGCTGCTGGGCCAGCGCCTGACCACGTCGCCGCCGCTGTTCGCCGAACCGCTGCCGCCGCCCGATGCCGCGGACGAGGCGGGCGCGGTGGTGACGATCGACGAGCTGGTCCGCTTCTTCCAGAACCCCGCGCAATTCGTGCTGCGCCAGCGCCTGGGGCTGTACCCGGCCGACGAAGAGGCGCCGCCCGACGACCGCGACCCCATCGAGCTGGATGGCCTGCAGGTCTGGGCGGTGGGCAACGACGTGGTGCAGCGCAACATGGCCGGGCAGTCGGAAGATGTCGTCGCGGCGGCGGTGCGGGCGCGCGGGCAGCTGCCGCCCGGGGCGCTGGGCCAGGTCGCGTATCAGCAGGTGGCGGCAGAGGTCGCGCAACTGCTCGAGCGACTGCCCCTGTATCGTCAGGGCGCCGCGCGGTCGGTGGTGGTCGAGCTGACGGTGCCGGGGCTGCCGCGCCTGTTCGGCACGCTGCCCGAGGTGTGGCAGGACGGCCTTGCGCCGTTTCGCTATGGCAAGCGCAAGTCGGTGCATGAACTGGAATTGTGGATTCGCCATCTGGCCCTGACGCACGCCGAGCCGCACCAGACGCACCGCAGCGCATTCGTGTCGCGCAGCGACGACGTGTTCACGCTGGGGCCGATTGCGCCCGATGCCACGGCCCGCGCCGAGCTGGCCCGCACGCACCTGACTGAGCTGCTGCGCCTGTACGTCCACGGCCAGACGCTGCCGCTGGCCCTGCTGCCCGCCGGGTCGGCGGCGTTTGCCCGTGCGTGGCGCAAGGAGCGCGACGAATCCTTGCGCCGCACCAAGGCCTGGAATGCCGCCAACACCGCGTGGCTGGACGGCCGCGGCGGCGGCGACGGCACGAACGTGGCGTTGGCGCAGGTGTTTGCGGATTTCGTCCCATGGCGCGCGGGCATGGCGCTGCCGGGGCGGGCGCAGGAACGCGGGCTGACCTTCGAGGCGTTGGCGTTGCAGGTGTGGGGGCCGCTGCTCGAAGCGCCCGCCGCGGATCAGGAGGGGGCATGATGACCTCGACCCAGCCCGGGACGCTCGGGTCGGCGCCCGCGTTGCAGCCCTATCGGCCCACGGCGCCGATCGTCGGCGGGATCGCCCTGCTGGAAGCAAGCGCGGGCACCGGCAAGACCTACAGCATCGCCGACCTGTACACGCGCCTGATTGCCGAGGACGGTCTGGACGTGCGGCGCATCCTGGTCGTCACGTTTACCGACGCGGCGACGGCTGAGCTGCGGGCGCGGGTGCGGCGACGGATGGGCGAGGCGGCAGAGGCGCTGGAGACCGCCGCGTTCGAC
>CAJBNH010000137.1 GCA_903955385.1 uncultured Myxococcales bacterium
AACGCCAGAGGCTGCCGCCAGAGCGCGCTCGACGGCCGCGACCCGGCCCTCGTGGCCCAGCCGCGGTGACGGCAGCACCACCCTGTGGGAGGCGACGTGGGCGACCTTGGCGCGGGGTACTTGAAGAATTGTGCAGATCTGCTCCAGACGCACGGCCTCCGGGGTCTGAGCCTTGAAGTGGAAGGTGAACCCGCGCCAGGCGGGGTCGGGCACGACGTCGCGCGTCACGGCGGAGTAGAACGTGTCGCGGGCGGCGACCAGAAAGGCCATCGGCCCGAGCGGTGTTGCGTCGGACGGCACCACTACACCCAGCGACTCGACCGGGGCGACCTCGAACGCGCCAAGCGCGGCGGAGAGGTCGGGGGCCACGTCGGCCATCAACAAGGCTCCCACGGACGGGGGCAGTGCCAAGCCCAGGCGAGGAGCGAGGAAGGTGCGGCCATCGGCCGTCGTCACGGCGAACGCCTCGCCTTGTTTGGTGATCGCCGTCGCTGTGGCTCCCGTGACCACCTGCACGCCCGGCGCAGCCGCCAACGCGTCCGTCAGCGTCTGCAAGCCGCCCTTGAGCGTGAAGCTCTTGGCGACGTCCTTGCGACGCTCACGCTTCTTGAAGATCAGGTCGGCGGGAAACTCGTCGGCGCACTGCGAGGGAACCGCAGCGAACATGGCCGACATCACGCGGTCGTAGTTGCCGTTGCCGACGATGCGGCCGTAGTAGTCGCGGACGCTATTCCCCTCCTTGCGGGCTCCGACGAAGCGCGGCGCCGACCACAGCAGCTCGCCGAACGAGAGCTGCGACGTGATCGACACCACGCGGCCGTCCACCAGCATCCGGAAGGGAGCTTTCTGGCGGGGAAGAATTTCCTGTGTGATCCCCAAGTCTTCCACAAGGCCCAACAGCGCCTGATAAGAGTTGTAGCAGGTGTGGGCACCCAACTCGAACCAGTAGCCGTTGTCCAAGCGCTCGCTGTGGACGCAACCGCCGGGCGAGTCCTGCGCCTCGAGCACGACGACGGTGCGCCCGGCGCGCGCCTGATGCCACGCCAGCGTCAGCCCGCTCAGCCCGCCGCCCACTACCAGCAAGTCCGTCTGTATCATGTCGTTTCCTCTTCGGTACCGGCCACTTCTTCAAGGGTCCGGCGTAGGGTCTGGGCCGAGACCGGCTTGTCGAGCCGGGGATTGTCGACCGCTTCCAGAAAGGCCCGCGAGCGGTCGGTGAAAGCGCCGCCCGACAGGAAGACCATGCGGCGGGCGTGTTTGGGGTGCCGCGTGACAAGCTCGGCGTGCAGATCCATGCCGGTCATCTCGGGCATCATCAGGTCGCACAGGATGACGTCGAATTCCCGGCCCGCATCCAGGGCACGCAGCGCGTCCTTCGCTGTCGTGACGGACATGACCTCATGCTGGGTTCCGAGCACCCGCGTCACCATCTTGCCGATCAGCACCTCATCGTCGACCACCAGTACGCGGCGTCGCTTGGCCTCGTTCCCCAACAGGATCACGGAGCTGCGTCCGGCGCCCGACTGCCGATGCGACCCACGCCACGGCCGCAGCGCCACCCGGACCTTCGTGCCGCGCCCCCGCTCGCTCTCGACCGAGATCTCTCCCCCCAGGCCTGTCACGATGCCGTGGCAGATCGACAGGCCCAGACCCGTCCCCAAGCCCACCGGCTTGGTGGTGAAGAACGGCTCGAACACGTGCGGAAGGACGTCGGCATCGATGCCCACACCGGTGTCGGAGATCACGGCGACGAGCCACTGGGCCTCGCGGCGCAGCGACACACGGATCTCGTGCCGTTCCGGTGCCCCCTCTGGCACCGCGTGTGCGGCATTGACGAGCAAGTTGACGAAGACCTGCCCCAGCCGGGTCTCGCTCGCCTCGACCAACGCGTCCTCGCCGTCGACACTGGCCCAGTCGCGCATCAGGCGTGAGCGATGGCGGATCTCGTGCCACGCCATGCTGACGGAAACCTCCAGCACATCGCGCAGATCCACGGGGCCCGGGCGGTCCTCGTCAGGACGGGAGAAGGTTTTGAGATCTCTCACGATCTTGCGAACCCGCTCAGCACCGTCGGCCGCCGCCGCGACGGCCTCACCCAACTCGGTCAGTCGAGGCGCAAGCTCCAGCGGCCGGTCCAGCGTGGCCAGTCGCTGCCGCAGTGCCGAAACCTCTGCGGCGACGAACTCGAGGTTGCCCATCAGGTAGGCCAGCGGGTTGTTGACCTCATGGGCGACGCCCGCGGCCAACCGCCCCACCGACACCATGCGGTCGGCAAACTGTAGACGGTGGGCGAGCTTGCGCTCCTCCGACACGTCCCGGGCGATGACCAGCACTGAGCGCACCCCGTCGAATGTCACGGGCATCGCCGCGACTTCGGCCAACGCGATGGTGCCATCGCGGCGAAGCAGTCGCTCTTCGCTGACCGGCAGGGGGCCCTCGCTGCTCCCCGCTCGCCCCAGGCGTTCTCGCACTGCCGAGTGGTCGTCGGGATGTACGAAGTCGAGCACCCTGCGGCCCAGCAGCTGGTCGGGCGAGGCCACAGCGAACATGCGAGCCGCCGCCGGGTTGACGTAGACCAGCAGACCGTCGTGGTGCACGACCACGGCCTCGGGGGTCGCCTCCGTCAACATCCGGAAGTTGGTCTCCGACCGCCGCAGGGCCCGCTCCGTCTCCAACCGGGCAAAGTGCAACGTCAGGATTTCACTGGCGACCCGCAGCATCCGTTGTTCATCTTCGGTCCACTCGCGCGTCTCTCGCGTGTCGTCGAAGCCCACGTAGCCAGCCAGCCCGCCGCCCAGCGCGCGGATCGGCATCAACAGCATCGCCCGGATGCCCTGACGCTCGAAGATCACTTGCTCAGGTGCCGCTTCGACCGGCAGTTCGGCCACAGACGGCACCACGATGGTCTGGAAGTTGGCCAGCTGCCGCATCGCCCACGGTGTGTTCGACGACCGCAGATTCTGCAGCACGTGCTTCAGGGGCGGCGAGCCGGGCGCGCACCACTCGAAGGTGTTGTCGATCACCTCACCATGCTTGCGGAATTCGAAGATGTACGCGCGATCGACCCTTACGGCGCGGCCCAGGATGGCCAGGATTTCTTCCAGATCCACATCGCCGGGAACGAACCGCCGCGACACCTCGGCCATCGCCGCTTCGACATCCAGCCGTCGCCGCAGCCCCGCCTCGTCTCGCTTGCGGTCGGTGATTTCGCGAACGATCGCGAACACCTCGTCCGGACCGCTGGGCACCATGCGCGCCTCGAAGTGGCGGTCGTCGGCCATGGGGGCAAGCCGGTACTCGTAGTGGACCGTGTCTTGCTTGGCCAGCGCCTCGACGATGTGCTGATAGGTCAGGGCGCCCACCGGGTCTGGCATCACGTCTTGAATGCGACGGCCGATGAAGGCGTCAGGCGGGAGCACGGGACCGAGCTGGCGTCCGGGCTTGAAATCGAGTGTCGTCCCGTCGGCGTGGAACCGAAACACCATGTCTGGCATCGCGTCGAACAGCGTCCGACTGCGGGCTTCAGACCGTTGCAGCGCGCGCCGCAGGTCGGAGCGGGCGGCATACTCAGCCACCCGCCACTCCGCCACCATCACCCGCAGGTCCAACTCTGCCAGCGACACCGGCTGCAGCACACACGAGCTTGCGCCGGTATCCAGTGCGTTCTGGGCCTGGTCCGTGCAGGTCTGGTCCAGAATCACCAACAGGTGCACAAGGTCGCCATCGGGCATCTGGCGCACCGCCCGGCAGAAATCCCAGGCGCCAAGCGGCGATGGCGCAGCGGGCGGGCAAGTGAGCGCGACGAAGTCGAATCGGCGTTGGCAATGGGACTGCAACGCCGCGGCGGTGGTCGGCCAAGTCTCGAGCGCGTGTCCGCGTCGGGTCGCCACCTGACCGAGTTGCTGTATCAGGTCGGGATTCGCGCCGACCAGCAGGATGTCCATGCGACCTCGACCGTGCCGAAGAGAGTCTCCGGCTGACGCACCGAATGCTAGCACTCAGAGCCGGTTCTGGTCACTGGCTCTTCCATACGGGAATCGTCTTGTGCTAGAAGCGTTCACACCAACAGGGGGCGCTCCGTTCCCAGTGGCCCATTTTGGGACGCTTGTAACGATTGGAGGAGTTCAATGACACCCGGCGATTACGTTCTTTCCGTCCTGCGGCAGTTCTCTGACAACGAGATGTCGTGCGCCGACCTGGTCAACTGGGAAGGCAACGTGCAGAAGTATGAGAAGGTCGCAATTTACAACGCATTGGCGCATCTGTACGGCACCGGCAAGATCGTCAAGCAGACCGAAGGGCGCTCGACGTGGTGGGCGATTGCCCTCGAAGGTCCCAAGTCGTCGTCGCGGTCGAAAGGTTCGTCCAGAGACGCCTCGAAGGGCGCGGCCTGACCGCTTCGCGACCGAACCGTCGAGGAACCCTGCGCTTCCGCTGCCTTGCCACGCAATGCGTGCTGGTGCTGGGGAGCGCATGGCTGCTCTTGGCCTGTGGCACTGCTCCGCCCGTGGCGAGCGACCCCGTTCGTCTGCAGGCAGGCACCGTCGGTGTTGCGGACCGTCCAGTGGACGGATTCTCGCCCGAAGCCAATGCCCAGCTCAATGACTTCTTCGCCCGCACCAGGACGCATGTAGGCCGCAAGGTCGCCGTGTTCGACGGAGACGGCACGGTTGTGGGGCAGGTCCCCCACTACTTGGCCGACGAGTGCCTGTTCGCCTTCGCCCGCGAGCATCCCGACCGCAAACGTGATGTCATTGCTCGCATGGTGACGCAGTCCAATGTGTCGCTGCCGTATGTGCAGGACCGTGTGCACTTCTTTGCTGGCGAGACGGTGCAGGATCAGCGCGCGCTTGGCGAGCGGTGCTTTCGCAGCTGGTACCGCGGCAAGCTGTTTGAGCCGATGCGGCAGCTGATCGCCCGACTGCACGCCAACGGTTTTGAGGTATGGATCATCACCGCGTCGCCAGAAGCGCTGTACCAGGGCTTTCTGGCCCGCGAGCTGGGGCTGCCCGTGACCCGGGTGGTCGGCGTGAAGTCAGTCGTCCGCCAAGGGAGGCTGACCGATGAAATCGTTCCTCCAGTGCCCCAGGACGAGGGCAAACTGGCCGCCATCGAGACCTTCGTGCAAGCGACACCACTGCTTGCCGGTGGCAACAGTCGGGGCGACAAGGAGATGATCGAGGCCAGTCAGGGACTGCGCCTGATCGTCAACCCCGATGAGATTGTCGCGCCCGACCAGACACAGAGCATGGCAGACTACGCTCGCACTCAGGGCTGGCTGGTCGTCCGCATCCGCGACGTCGCCGAGCCCGGCTTTCCCGCGGTGACGTCCAAGGAATTCGGCGTGCGCCAAAACAAGGCCCACCCCGTGCCTTGAAGGTGCCGGAGGTCCGTGCGTGTCCAACTGGTTGAGATCACCGCGTTCATGGCTGTCTCCGCCCCCACCGGCACCGCCGTTGCCGGCCCACGAGATCGCGCGTCGCTATCCCTGGTTCCGTTGGGCCGTGCTCGAGTCCACCTTCCTGGGGTATGCGACCTTCTATGTCGTGCGCAACAACCTCTCGACGGTCGCCAAGGACGTCGGTGGGGCGCTGCACTACGATCACGACATGATCGGCAGCATTTTGGCGGTCTCCGCGATCACGTACGGGATCGGCAAGTTCGTGATGGGCGCGGTGTCCGACCGCTCCAACGCTCGCACCTTCATGGCGCTGGGGTTGGTGTTGACGGCACTGTGCAACTTCGCGTTTGGCGCGGTCGCCAGCTATCCGTTGCATCTCGCATTGTGGGCACTGAACGGCTTCGTGCAGGGCATGGGCTGGCCCCCTTGCGGGCGCGCGATGGGGCATTGGTTCAGCGTGCGCGAGCGCGGGTCGGTCTTTGCCGCCTGGAACATCGCCCACAACGTCGGCGGTGGCATCGCGGGGGTGATGGCGGCCTGGGCCGCAGGCAGCTGGGGCTGGCAATACGCCTTTCACATCCCGGCTGTGCTGGCCCTTGTGGGGGCCGGCTACATCCTGTTGCGCTTGCATGACACCCCGCAGTCCGTCGGTCTGCCGTCGATCGAGGTCTATCGCAACGACTTCACCGCGCACGAGCGCCATCACGGCACCGGCGAGATCGACCTTTCGTTCCGCGAGCTGTTGGTCGTGCACGTGTTGCGCAATCGCGCGCTGTGGTTCGTGGCGATTGCGAATTTCTTCGTGTACGTCGTTCGTTACAGCATGTTGGACTGGGGACCGACGTACCTGCGCGAGGTCAAGGGCGGCTCGCTCGAGTCCGGCGGTCTTGCGATCATGGTCATCGAGTTCGCGGGCATTCCCTCCACGTTGCTGATGGGCTGGCTGTCGGATCGCTTGGGCGGGCGGCGCGGCATGGTCAGTCTGCTGTGCATGATCCCGATTCTGTTCGCCTTCTGGGGTATCCTGCTGAATCCGCCCGGTCGGCTGTGGCTTGACTTCACGCTGCTGGGGGTCGTCGGCTTCTTCGTGTATCCACCCGTCATGCTGCTGGGTGTCTCGGCATTGGACCTGACCTCGAAGAAGGCGGTGGGCACAGCGGCCGGGTTCGTGGGACTGTTCGGCTACATGGGGCGCACGGCTCAAGCCAAGGGCTTTGGCTGGATGGTGCACCACTACCGCGACACGTTGGGACTGGTCGCGGGCTGGAATCTGGTGCTGTACGCGATCCTTGCCTGTACCGTCGCCGCCATCCTCTTGCTGGCGCTGACCTGGAATCAACGACCGCGAGGGTGACCGTCCGATCTGGGCGCCCCAATCCGTCAGGTCGTTTGCCGCCGTTCGTGGTTCGGCCGTATCCTTGCCGCCTCCTCAGGAGTCGCCCATGCCGGCACTGATGCCGCCGCCCGACCTGACAGCTGCTGCCCCCGCAAAGTCCCAGGCGCCTGCGCTTCTGGCACGGCGTCGCGGTGCGCTTGTGGTGCTCGGCCCCGGCATGATGGTGCTGCTGTCCTGGCTTTACGCACGACCTCTTGCGTGGGTCCCGCCGCCCGAGTGGTTCCATTGGGGGCAAGTCGCTGTTGGTGGCTTGGCCGCCCTGTACGTTCTGGGCGCGTGGTCGGCGTATCTGGGCGCCTCTCAGGGCCGCTGGCCGATGACGGTCGCGGCTCTGGGGCTCGGTACCCTGTCCATCCCCGCGCTTGCCGCCACGCCGTTCTTGACGCTGGGGCTGCTGCTCGCCAGTGCGTCGCTGCTCGTGTGGCTGTGGTCGCCTGGACGGCCGACGCCGGACCCCAAGGCACCTCGTCACCACGCCGAGTCGCTGCAAGGGGCTGCCATTGCCCTTGCCCTGATCTGGTTCGCTTCGGTGCCCAGCGGGTTTGCCCGCGGCACGCTGGGTTGGGCCGGAGCGTTCTCTGCGGCGGCGGTGGCCTCGCTGCTCACGCTGTTTTGGGCAGCAGCGTTGCCCTCGCGCCATCGCAAGCAGGCCATCGTCTTGGGCGCTGCGGGGTTGGCTGCGGCCGTGCTGGCGGTGCTGATGGCTCTGCTGGGTGCCGACCTGCGGATCGCGATGTCCCTTGCCAGCCTGCCGCCGGTGGTGGCGGCGCTGTTGGCGTTGCGGCTCGAGGCCGCCGCCGATGCCTCCGACGACACCTCCTGGTGGGAGTCGCTGGTGGACGATCCAGCCCGCACCCTCGTCGTCACCTTCGTGTTCCTGTGCGCGTTCGGTGGGTTGCTGTTGGCCTTGCCGATCAGCGCCACCGGTCCGCACGGCGTACCGGCCATCGACGCCCTGTTCACCGCCGTCAGCGCCACTTGTGTCACCGGCCTGAACACGCTTGATCCTGGCAAGGATTTCAGCGGCTTGGGCCAAGTCTTCATCGTCATCCTCATCCAGACCGGCGGCTTGGGGATCATGACCTTTTCGACCGCCGCGTTCTCGCTGTTGGGGCGGCGTCTTAGCCTGCGACACGAGGCGAGCCTGGTCGAGCTGCTGAGCGCCGACGACCGCAGCCGCTTGCAGGACTCGCTGCGCAAGGTGTTGATCGTCACGTTCGCGACCGAAGCCGCCGGCGCCGCGCTGCTGTTTCCCATGCTGCTGTTCGAAGGACACGATGTCGGTTCGGCGGCGTGGGAGGCGACGTTCACCTCGGTGTCGGCCTTCTGCAACGCCGGGTTCGGGCTGCAGACCCTGAATCTCGTACCGTACCAGCACAACGAGTTGATTCTTCAAGTCGTTTCGGCCCTGATCATCGTCGGTGGCATGGGGCCTGCCGTGGTCTGGGCGTTGCCCGACTTCGCCCGACGCAGACGTACCACGCTGCACTTCAAGCTGGTCGTCTCCGTGACGGCCGCGCTGCTGGTCGTGCCCGCCGTCTTCATTGCCGTCTCAGAGTGGTCCAACACCCTGGCCGGCATGGACGTCATCGATCGCTTGTCGAATGCGTGGTTGCAGTCGGTCACACCGCGCACGGCGGGCTTCAACTCCGTCGACCTGACGGCGATTCGTCCGGCCACCGTCACCACCTTGATTGTCCTGATGTTCATCGGCGGCAGTCCGGCCTCTACCGCGGGCGGTATCAAGACCACCACCCTGGCCCTGTTGCTGCTGGCCGTGGTGGCCGCCCTGCGAGGACGCTCCAAGGTGACGGCGTTCGGCTTCACCATCGGTCAGGGGTCGATCTACAAGGCGACTGCGGTTGCGACGCTGGGGCTGATGTCGGTGTTCGGCGGCTTCTTCGCGCTGCAGCTGACGCAGAACTTGTCGTTCGAAAGTGCAGTGTTCGAGGTCGTGTCGGCGCTCGGCACCGTCGGCCTGACGATCGGAGCGACGCCGCAGCTGGACAGCGTCGGCAAGGTCGTCGTGATGATCTGCATGTTCATGGGCCGGGTGGGGCCGCTGACGCTCTTCATCCTGGTGGCGCGCTCCCGTGGCGAACGGGGCGATTGGGAACGGCCGACGCGCGAAGTGGCGGTGGGCTAGACGACGACGGTGGGAGGCTGGATGCGCAAGCAAGCGATGGTGATTGGACTTGGACAGTTCGGCATGGCGGTGGCGAGATCGCTGTCACGCATGGGTGTCGATGTGCTGGCCGTCGACAAGCGCAAGGAGGCGGTCGAGTACGCATCGACCTTTGCCGCAGAGGCGGCGGCTTTCAATGCGACCGATGAGGACGCCTTGGCCCGTGCCGTACCCGCCCAGCGCGACATGTGCATCTGCGCCATCGGCGACGAGTCGCGCGAAGGGGCCATTGTCGTCACGGCATTGCTGCGCAAGCTGGGCGCCCCCCGCGTGATTGCGCGCGCCAACGACGAGCTGCTCGAGCGCATCCTGCGGTTGGTCGGCGCGCACGAGGTCGTCAATCCTGAGCGTGCGTTCGGCGAGCGATTCGCCACCCGGCTGCTCTATGACGGCATTCTTGAAGAGGTTCCGCTGGGCGAGGACCTGGTCATCAGCGAGCTGATGCCGCCGCCCGCGATGATCGGCCGCTCCCTCATCGAGCTGGCGCTTCCTCGCACGTTCGGCATCACGGTCGTGGCGATTCGTCACGTGGTTGACGGCAAGGGCTCGGTGGTCCAGCCCGACCCGCAGGCTCCGCTGCGCAAGGACGATATCCTGGTCGTGGTCTCCGCGCCGGGAGCGACCCGCAACATCGCAGGACGGACGTAAGCCATGTGGAGCATCCGCACTGAAATTCGCTTGGCCATCCTGACGTTTCTGGTTGTCCAGGTCATGACGTCGTTCGGCGCTATCGCGCTGTTGACGCGGGTGACCGGGTCAATGGACCGCGTGGTCGCCCACAATGTGGCGGCGATCGAGTCGGTCGAGGACCTGCGCGCCACCCTTGCCGCCGTGCCCAGCACCGGGGCGACCCCAGAGCAGCGCCGCGTGTTTCGCAAGGGCCTGCAAGTCGCTGGCGCACACTTCATCGGCGGGCAGCGACCGAAGGCCCTTTCCTCTGCCACGCTTCTGCAGGATGTTGCGCTGGCCGGGGAGCCCACGGCGGTGACGGCCATGCATCAGGCGCTCACCGACCTGACCGACGCGCACCGGACGGCGATGGTGGCCGAGGAAGATGATGCAGGCCGTCTGGGGCGCGCGGGAGCCTGGGCGGCGGTGCTGCTGGCCATGTTCGGCTTCGCGCTCAGCGTGGTGGTCATTCGTCGGCTGACCCGGCAACTGGTTGACCCGTTGCATGAATTGAACGCCACTGTTGTGGCCTTCCGTTCCGGCGACCACTTCCGACGCTGCCGGACCAGCGATGCGCCCGTCGAGTTCCACGCGGCCGCCGAGACCTTCAACAACCTGCTGGACGCGACGCTGGTGGACCGTGCGCGCGAGCACCGGGGGCAGGACATCGACCGACTGGCTCTGCTGCATCTGCTGGACGATCTGCCCAAGTCGGTCCTGGTGATCGATGCGGAAGGGCGCATTACGGCTGCGAATTCGGTGGGAATGCAGGCGCTTGCCGTCGATGCCGAGGGGCGCTTGCGGCAGCAGGCTCGCCTTCACGCCAAGGGTGGCGGACCGGACGTGTTTGGCCCCGGCGCGACCGTGACGCCCTTGGGACACGACGGCTGGCTGGTCGAACTGGACCCGCCCGCCGCGCCCGAGGCATAGCCCGGAATCGCCGCAGCAGGGGTCAGGCCGCGCGTCGGCGCCGAAGGACCCCAAGCGCCGTCAAGCCCAGCAGACCAGCGATTCCTGAGGCACCGCCCGCCCCTGCGTTGCAGCCGCTCGATCCACCTTGCTGGATCACGACGACCTGCACTGTATCGCGCTCGACGTCGGGACGCTCCAGACCGTCGGCAGTGTCGTCCGATACGGCGTCCGAGTCCGACGTGACGTCGGGCTGAACGGCAACGGGGCAAGCATCGCCCACGCCGTCGCCGTCGGTGTCTTCCTGCCCCGAATTGACCACCTTCTGGCAGTTGTCGCAGGGGTCGCCCACGCCGTCGCCGTCCTGATCGGTCTGGCTGGGGTTGGCCATGACTTGGCAGTTGTCCTGGCCGTCGGGGACCAAGTCTCCGTCGGCGTCCGGGGGCTCGCAGACATCGCCAACCCCGTTGTTGTTTTTGTCTTCCTGCAACGGGTTGGCAATGGTGGGGCAGTTGTCCTGCGCGTCGGGCTTGCCGTCGGCGTCGGCGTCGGGCGGGGGCTCGCAGGCGTCGCCGGGACCCTTGCCGTCCGTGTTCAACTGGTCTGGGTTGGGGGTGGTGGGGCAGTTGTCGCTGCTGTCGGGGATGCCGTCCTTGTCCTGATCGGGCGGGGCCTCGCACGCGTCGCCTTCGGCCGTTCCCCAAGTGTTGGCTTGGCTGGGATTGAACTTGGTCGGGCAGTTGTCGGTCGCATCGGGCACGCCGTCGCTGTCTTGGTCGGCAGGGGGTACCACCACCTCGGGTGACAGGCCGATGCTGCCCCAGATCTCCTTGTCTGCCTCGACGACCTTGGTCGAGCTGTTGGGCGCGAAGCCGGCTTTGGTTGCGGTCGCGGTGTACGTTCCCGGCTTGAGGGTGAACTGCCAGAAGCCGGTATCGGACGAGGTCGTGGTTTCGCCGGTGTTCAGCTTGACGGTGGCGCCCGGGATGCGGTTGGCCGAGTCGGGGTTCTTGTAGACCACGCCCTTCAAGACGCCCGTGGGCGTAGGCGGGTCGATCGGACCACCGCCCGAGCAGGTCTTGCCGAAATAGGCGCAGATGCCTTGAGCCACGGCGCCGCCGATCTTTGCCTGGCCGTCGCCGCTCTTCAGGAAGGCAGCCTCAGACGGCGGGTGGCCCTGGTAGCCCGATGCAGAGCCGCAGTCGTGGAACAGCGACTCGGTCAGTGTCGCCGGCATGTTCGAGCCCTTGAGCACCCAGAACGTGCTGTTCGCCTTCACGCCGCGGTTGAAGTAGGGCAGCGCCGCGATTTGGGCATTCTGCACCGCGGTGGCGATCTTCTTGTCGGCGTCGTTTTGCTGAAACGACTCGGTCCCGTGCCCGCCGCCCGCATTGGTGTGCATGCTGACGAAGACGTCGGCGCCCCAGGAGTTTGCGTTGCCCGGGGCGTTGTCGAAGCTTTGATCGACCTTGACCGAGAAGCCGGCCGCTTGGAGGATGCCCGCGACGATATTGGCATTGATCAAGGCGTATTGGGCCTCGTTGCCACCGCCGGAGACGGCGTTGTTGACCTGGTTGCTGGGGTTGATCATCACCTTCTGCGCGGCGGCGGGGGCGGCGAGGGTCGCTCCCAGCGCGAGGGCGGCGATGCACACGAAGGAGGGGAGGTTGCGGGTGCGGGCCATGGGCTACCTCCTCGCCAGCGGAAAGGCTGCGACGCACAAATCGCCTGTAGCGTCGTCGACATAGGCCAGCCAGCGGCCGTCGGGCGATGGCGTTGGATTCATCTCGCGAACGCCAGGCGTCGCCGTCACCCTTTCTTCGCGCGCGGAAGCGACGTCGATCTGCCACAGGTCGCTCGCCGTCACCCGGTAGCCGTCGTTCTCGGCCCGTTGGAACACGACACGACGGCCGTCCGGATGCCAGGCAGCGCCGCTGCCACGGGTCTGGGCGACGGTCCGCCCCGTCAGGTCGACCACCTTGAACCAACTCTCGCCCTGGCGGCTCTCGGCGACGAGAATCCGCGTGCCGTCGGCTGAGAAGCGCGGGTGGAAGAACTCGCCGCGCAGCAACACCGTTCGAGCCGAGCCGGGCACGCCAAAACGGTGCAGCACGATGCGGTCGTCGGGTTCGCGCGACACGGCAAGACCGCGGGCGGCCCGCACGTCCACGTCGGTGCCCTGAACTCCCTGTGCGACAACCGGAAGCCGGCCGTCGGCGTCGACGCGCACCACAGCGCCGACTGCCGCCGCATACCAAGCGAGCGTCGAGGGGTCGTACACGGCCGCACCGGAGCGCTCGGCCTTGGCCAGACCGCGCCAGCGCACCGGAGCGTTGGCGAACACGCCCTCGGGCGTCCACACGGGCGACCGCCCAGCGTCGGGAGCGACCGCAAGGCGCTCTGGCGCCTGGAATGTGGGCGTGGGCCTCTGCGCGGAGACGCGCCACTGCACGGGCGCGGGTTCTGCCGCCTGTGGGGCAGCAACAGCCGCAGACGGCAGGGCGACGAGCCCCCACGCGGCGAGCCTGACCAGTGTGCGCAACATTCGACCTCCGCGCGACGCCCCCACCCGCGCCGCTTGATGTGAGGCGGGGATGCTACGGTTCGCGCGGACGCGTGCGCAAGGACTGGATGCGGGAAGAGGGGTCGGGCAGAGGCTTGACCGCCCCCACGGTCGGCCGGCTAGCCGAGCTTCTCGGCCAGCAGGGCGAAGAACGCCTGAGCGACCGTGTTCGGATCGTCGGGGGTGTTGCCGCCCGCCTGGGCCATGTCGGGCCGTCCGCCGCCGCGCCCGCCCATCAGGGGCGCCAGGGCACCGACCACCGCGCCGGCCTGCACCTTGGCGGTCAGGTCCTTGGTCACGGCAACGAGCAGCAGCGCCTTGCCGCCGTCCAGCCGCGACAGCAGCGCGACCACGCCGGAACCGAGCTGGTCGCGGATCTGGTCGGCCAGCGTCCGCAGCGGACCCGCGTCGGCACCGTCGACGACCCGGAAGGCCGCCTTGACGTTGCCGAAAGCCTGCTCCTGCGCCTGCGCGCCGCCGCCGCCGGCCGCCGCCGTCAGCGCCTTGGCCTTCCACTGCTCGATCTCGACGGCCGCGGCCTTGGCGCCGTCCAGCAGCTTCTCCAGGCGGTCCCCCAGCACCTCCGGACCGACGCCGAGCCGGCGCGCCAGACCATCGAGCGTTGCGGCCTGCTGCTGCACGACCGTGACGGCCGCGAGATGGCACACCGCCTCGACCCGCCGCACACCGGCCGACACTGCAGAATCGCTGAGGATCTTGATCAGTCCGATGTCGCCCGTGCGCGACACGTGGGTGCCGCCGCACAGCTCGGTCGAGTCGCCGAGTTGCACCACCCGCACCACGTCGCCGTACTTGTCGCCGAAGAACGCCAGCGCGCCCTTGGCCACTGCCTCGTCCATCGACGACTGTGACACCTCGGCGGCTTGATTCGCCACGACCCTTGCGTTTGCGCGGGCCTCGACGGTGCGGATCTCGTCGGGCGTCAGGGCCGCGTAGTGCGAGAAGTCGAAACGCAGTCTTCCGGGGGCCACGTACGACCCGCGCTGCTTCACATGTGCGCCCAAGACGTCGCGCAGTGCCTTGTGCAGCAGGTGGGTTGCCGAGTGGTGCGCGCGAATGCTGGCGCGGCGCTCGGACTCGACCTCGACGTGAACCGTGTCGCCCGGCTGCAGGACGCCAGCGTCCACCTCGACCCTGTGCAAGTGCAGGCCCTGAGCGGTCTTCTGCGTGTCCTCGATGCGTCCGCGGCCATGGGCGCCCCACGTCAGCGTCCCCAGGTCACCCACCTGACCGCCGCCCTCGCCGTACAGCGGCGTGCGGTCCAGCACGACCAGCACGGTCTCGCCCGGGGTCGCCTGCACCACCCGACCGCCATCGCGCACCAGTGCCAGAACCTTGCCCTCGGCCTGATCCTGGTCGTAGCCCAGGAACTGAGTCGACATGCCCTCTTGCGCAAGCTCGGCGGCGATCGCTGCCGTCGCGTCGGCACCGCTCTTCCACGACGCGCGGCCTCGCGCCCGCTGCTCGGCCATAGCCTTGTCGAACCCCGGCATGTCCAAGGTGAATCCGCGCTCGGCGGCGATCAGCGCAGTCAGGTCGGTCGGGAAGCCGTGTGTGTCGTGCAACGCGAACACCAGCCTGCCGTCCAGCACCCGCGCCGCACCCTCGGACTCGACGCGCGCCATCTCCGTCGACAGGAGCCGCTCGCCGTCGACCAGCGTCTGGCCAAAGCGCTCCTCCTCCTGCTTCGCGATCCGCACGATCAGCGCCCGCGACGCCTGCAGTTCCGGGAACACGTCGCCCAGCAGATCCGCGACCTTGGCCGCGACCTCGGCGAAGAACGGCTGCTCCATGCCCAATTTGCGGCCAAAACGGATCGCGCGGCGCATCACCCGACGCAGCACGAAGCCGCGGCCCTCCGAGTCGGGGTAGATCCCCTCGGCAATCAGAAAAGCGGTGGCGCGGGCGTGGTCGGCGATGACGCGAAACGCCACGTCTTGCTCAACGTCGGGCTTGCGCGAGATCACGTTCTCGGGGTCGAACTTGCCGGTGTACGTGCGGCCGCTCAGCTGCTCGGTCAGCGCGATGAGGTCGTGGAACAGGTCGGTGTCGTAGTTCGAGCCGACGCCTTGGCAGACGGACGCGATACGCTCAAGGCCCATGCCAGTGTCGACGCAGGGCGCGGGCAGGGGCGTCAGAACGCCATCCTGGCGATCGTACTGCATGAACACGAGGTTCCAGATCTCCATGTACCGGCCATCGTCGTCGGCCAGCGTGACCTTGGGGCCCTGGCTGGGGTCGAGGTCGAAGTAGATCTCGGTGCAGGGGCCGCAGGGACCCGACTCGCCCATGGCCCAGAAGTTGTCCTTCTCTCCCAGAGGGACGACGCGCTCAGCCGGCAGCCCGGCGACCTTGATCCACAGATCGCGCGCTTCGAGATCGGCCGGCACTGACGCATTGCCGCCGAAGTACGTGGTCACCAGCCGTGACTTGTCCAGCTGCACGACGTCGGTCAGGAACTCCCAGGCAAAGCGGACCGCGTCCTCCTTGAAGTAGTCGCCAAACGAGAAATTGCCCAGCATCTCGAACAACGTGTGGTGGCGGGCGGTGCGGCCGACATTCTCGAGATCGTTGTGCTTGCCCGAGACGCGCAGGCACTTCTGCGTGGTGGTCGCCGTCTTGTAGGGCGCGGGGCGGGCGCCGGTGAAGTAGTCCTTGAACTGGACCATGCCGGCGTTGACGAACAGCAGCGTCGGGTCCGCAGGCGGCAGCAGCGAGTGGCTGGCGACTCGGACGTGGCCGTGGCGGGCAAAGTAGGCCAGAAAAGCCTCGCGGATGGCGGCGACGCTGCGCGGGGGATGTTCATTCCGCGGCGAGGAGGCGAGGACGGGTGCGGTCGGCTGGCTGTTCATGGCGTCGGCTGCTCGATTTCTTGAGGGTTTTCTGCGTCTATCGCGGGCATTGGGGCCGCGGGAAAGGGGCGGTAGTCTACTGCGCCCCGGTCCCGATGGGTAGAGGATGCGGTCTTGCATCGGCATTGTCCGCGTGGCCTCGATTTCAGCATCGATTCGTGGCATTCTGTCGGATCAGGCCGGGACCCGACCGGTCACGCTGCCCGTGGGGGATGCCGCATGAAGCCGACCGTTGTGCTCGTGTTCTTGATGATGCTAGCGGCCTGTACGCAGGAAGTGCCTGGCGAGAACAAGTTCGCGCCCCTCGACGGCGCCGCCGACACGACCGTCGACCCCGACGGCGTGACCGATGACGGCACCGTTGACCCGGACACGCTGGCGGACGGCGACGGCACCATCGGTAGCGACGCGGACGTCGACACGGATGCGACCGACATCGACGCCACCGACGTCGAAGACGGCAGTGACTCCGACACCCAAGGCGACGCCGACGCGGAAGACGTCGACACGACCCCGGACATCGACATCACCCCGACCTGTCCCGGCGGCACCGGCTGCGCTTGCGAATTGGAAACCGATTGCGATTCCGGGTTGTGTGCCGCCCCTTCCGAAGGCGAGCCCAAGATCTGTGCCAAAGGCTGTGTCAAGGGTTGCGATGACGGCAACGCCTGCACCCAGGACACCTGCGACATCTTCGGCGGATCGTGCGTGTCCCTGCCGCAAGAGGCCACCTGCGACGACGCCAATGTCTGCACCGAGAACGACCTCTGCGCCGACGGTACCTGCAAGGGAACACCGGCCGTCGCGGCTGTGGCGTGCGACGACGGCAGCTCGTGCACCGGGGACGACGCTTGCGCCGACGGCATCTGCACGGGCAAGGCAAAAGACTGCGACGACGGCAAGCCCTGCACGCAGGACAGCTGCGACCCGGCCACCGGCGAATGCGCCCACGCAGCGATGGCTGAGGGCGCCTGCAACGACGGCGACCCTTGCACGCTGGCCGACCACTGTGACGCGGGCGACTGCCTGCCGGGCCTGATGAAGACCTGCAACGACGGCAACCTGTGCACCAGCGATGCCTGCGATGGCGTCAAGAACCCGATCGACGGATGCGTGTTCGACCATCAGGACGGGCCGTGCGACGACGGTCAGGCGTGCACGTCGGGCGACCTGTGCATCGCGTCGACCTGCAAGGCCGGCGCGTCGCTGCTGAACGAGTGGGCCTTGGGCACCGACGGCGACGAGGTGCTGTACAGCGTGGTCGGCTTGGTGGATGGCGGATTGGTCGCGGCGGGCACCAGCAAGAAGGACGACCCGGCAGGCGATCCGTGGATTCTCAAGGCAGCGGGCATGGCCTCGGTCCCGGCAGAGACCGTGTTCGCCAATCACCCGGCGGTTGGGCTCAAGGCGCTGCGCAAGGCACCCAACGGCAAGTGGATTGCGGTCGGTGAGGTCGTGCAGCCCGGCACAGGTCGCGACCTGTTCATGGCCCGACTCAGTGCGGACATGGCGGTCGAGTGGACGCTGACGGTGGCTGGCGCGCTGGACGACTACGCAGGGGACGTCGTGGCGATGCCCGCAACGGGCGCCGATGGAGCGGGTTACGTCGCGGTCGGTCGCACTGGCGTTGCCGGCGGCAAGACCCGCGGCTGGGTCGTGCGGGTCGACGAGTCCGGCGCCCTGGTCGATACGCAGCAGCTCGGGTCGGTCGATGGTCGTCTGTCGTCGGTGGTCGTGCTGTCCGACGGCAGCCTGATTGTGGCCGGCCAGACCCAGCTGCCGTCGGCCTCCCATCCCGACGGCTGGGCCTTGCGTGTCGACCCCGCGCACCACGTGGTGTGGGAGAAGTCGTTCGGCGGCTCGTGGCCCGACGGTCTCAACCGCATTGTTGCGCTTGCGGACGGCTCCTACGGCGCGGTGGGCTTCACCGAGACGGCCAGCAGCAGCCGCGACTTCTGGTTCGTGCGCCTGGACGGCTCGGGCAAAGTCCTGACCAAGCTCTCGATTCCCACCACGTCGGCAGCGTCGGCGTGGGGCCTGGCAGAGCTGTCCGACGGTGGCTACGTCCTTGCAGGGCAGAAGCAACTCGACGCCACCAACATCGACGGCATGATGGTTCGACTCGACGCCACGCAGCAGGTGGTCTGGACGCGCACGTACGGCGGCAACCTCTCCGACGGATTCAACGACGTCGTGTCCCTGCCCGGTGGCCGCCTTGCGGTGGTCGGCTGGACCCGGTCGATGGGCAAGTCCCTCAGCGAAGACGGCTGGATCCTGCGCACCGATGGCTGGGGCAATCCCGAGTGCGGCGCGTCAGGCGAGTGTCTGGGCATGGCGCGGGCCCTGTGCAACGACGACGCTTCTTGCACGTTCGACACCTGCTCGGCCGGGTTGGGCTGCGGGCACGCGCCGGTCGTGACGGGAACCACTTGCGCCGTGGGCGGTTGCACCGGGCTCACCCGGACGCTGGGCAGCGTGTGCACGGCAGAGGGCAACTGCGAAGCGGTCGCCAACCCGCAGAACTGCAACGACGGCGACGCCTGCACCACCGACGAGTGCGACGTGGATCAGGGCTGCACGCATCAGGCGTTCACCGGGCTTTGCCCCGGGCCGAAGGCTTGCGACTCCGCCGTGTGCCAGTCGGGCCAGTGCGTTCCGCAAGGCAGCGACCGCCTGTTCTCCAAGACCTGGGGCACGTATGACATGACGGCCGACCCGGTCAGCCTGGTCAACGCTCCCGATGGGGGCTTGGTCGTCCTGTACCCCAAAGGCTCGGCGGCCAATCCGGACATCGGTTTTGCGCGTTTCTATGCCGACGGTTCCCTCTACTTCACCAAGACGCTGGGCGGCGGCGCGACCAGTGAGGTACCACGTGGCATGGTGCGTCGGCCCGATTCGGGCTTCGCCATCATCGGCCGCACCAACCAGACCAGCCAAGGCGACACCGATCTGGTGCTGTGGCGGGTGTCTCCGTCAGGCATCGTCTTGCCGCCGACGATGTATGGCGGCACGGGCGCCGAGCTCGCCGGGGCGCTGGCGGCGATTCCCGAGGGCCCCGCCGGACCTGCGGGCTATCTGCTGACCGGCAGCACGGCCTCGCAGGGCGAGACGGGAGCGGGTGCGGGCGACGCCTACGTGGTGCGCACGGACATCGACGGCAAGCTGATGTGGCACAAGTGGTACGGCGACGGCTCATCCGAGCACGCGCGCGCGGTGGTGTGGCTGGACGGACTGATGCCGGGCGGGTTCGGTTCGCTGATCGCGGCTCGCACTGGCCCCACCGGTCAAGAGGACGTCTGGCTCGTGCGGACGGACGCCACCGGCAAGGTGCGTTGGACCAAGCAACTTGGCGAAGTCGGCAAGTCCGAGATCCCCAACGCAGTCGCAGTGTTGCCAGCGAATACGCCCGGTGGCTGGGGCTTCGTGGTGGTGGGCACGACGACGCTGGCGGATCAGACGACCCAAGGTTGGGCGACCCGTCTGGACGTCGCCGGTCAGGTCGTGTGGACGCGCACACTGACGGCAGCTGGACTTGAAGTGGCCAGTGCGCTGGCGGTGCTGCCGGGCGGTGACTTGCTGGTGTCCGGCAAGGGTGGCAAGCCGTCCGACGGCAGGTTGGTGCGACTCGACTCCAGCGGGAACACGGTTTGGAAGCGCAGCTACGATCAGGGCAAGGGCGCCGACGAGTCCGCCAGCGTGATGACCGTGCTTTCCGACGGCGGCATCGCTTTGGGCCTGTCGGGTCCCGGCGACATCGGCTACGCCGCAGGCTTGTGGGTCATTCGCACCGATGCTTGGGGCGAGCTCTCGTGCTCCATGTCCAGCAACTGTGCGGCCAAGCAGCCGGTCGACTGCAACGACAACAACCCCTGCACGGCCGACCTCTGCACCGCCGGAGAGTGTCTGGCGCAGAACCTGCCCGACGGCATGATCTGCGGCACCAACAAGACGTGCCTTGCCGGCAAGTGCAACTAGGCAGCGCGCCTGCGGGATGACGAGAGCGGAGGCAGCCGTGGCGTACGCATCGCGATCGAGACGCTCCTTCTTGGTTGAGATCCTGAACAAGTCTGCGGCTTTGTGGGCGGTTGCCACGGTTGGGGCTGCCGCTGCCACGCTTCCTGGGTGTTGCGGCACAGGGCACAAGGACGAACCCGCTGATCCCGCACCGGATCCAGGCCTTGCGGCCAAGTACGGCGGTCCCGAGCCGGACCCGCAGCCCACGCCAGATCCCGTCCCCGCCGAGAAGTACGGTGGTCTGCCAGACGAGCCTGAGGCTCCGCCCGAGCCGGCCACGAAGTACGGCGGGCCATTCCGCAAGAACTAATCGCGGACCAGATGGTATGATTCTTCCAGACTTTTTCGCGATTGCGGCGCGATAGTGTACGGTTTAGGCTGATTCCAAACCTCGGCGCTGCGCCGTCCCCATGGAGTTTTCCGATGGCCAAGAGGCAACGGTTCGCTCGGCACATGCCTTCCCTCGTCCTTGCAGTCCTGGTCGCGGGGGCATCGGCGGTTCCGGCGCACGCCGCAGTGCCCACCTTTGTTCAGGTGGAGGGTGCGCTGTTCGCCACAGGGGGCGGGCCGGTCGCCGACGGAAACTATGCATTGACCTTCAAGCTCTTCGCCGTCGAGTCGGGCGGCCAGGCCGTGTGGTCCGAGGGCCCCGTTCAGGCCGCCGTGAAGGGCGGCAGCTTCAGCCACGCGCTTGGCAGTCAGGAGGCCCTGACCCCACAAGTTCTGGCGCAGCAAGCGGTCTGGCTGGCGGTGCAGGTCGGCGCCGACCCCGAATTGGCGCGCAAGCCGATGTCCGCCTCACCCTTCGCGCTGCGGGCGGCCCTGGCCGAAGGGCTTGACTGCTCGGGGTGTGTCGCGCTGTCGCACTTGTCTGCGGACGTACTGGCGCCGTATGCGAAGTCGGCGTCGCTGGCCAAGGTCGCGGCTACTGGCAACTACGCGGATCTTGCGGGGGCGCCCGACCTCACCGTGTTTGCGAAGACGTCGGCTCTTGCGACGGTTGCCCTGACGGGCAAGTTCGCCGACCTGGACGGTGGTCCCGACCTGTCGGCCTACACGAAGACCTCTGCACTGGCGGCGGTGGCGCTGTCCGGAGCATACGCGGACCTCGATGGCCTGCCGAATCAGGCCAAGCTGGGCGTGTCGTGTGGAACAGGTTTGGTGATCAAGGGGTTGAAGGCGGACGGCTCGTACGAATGCGTCGTCGCGATGGACCCGACCGCGCTGCCTGGCGACGGCCTCGACGAGATCTCGTCGGGTGCGCTGACCAACCAGTTCACGGACGTCGTGAAGTCCGCCAAGACCGGCATCGGCATCCCCGACAACAACCCGGTGGGCGTCAGCGATTCGGTCGACGTGCCCGACCTGGGTATCGCGCAGGCATTGACGGTTTCGGTGGACCTGGCGAACAGCGACACCGCCAATCTGAAGATCCTGCTGCTCGACCCGACGGGGGCCAAGTACACGCTGTGGGACAAGTCTGCCAAGGGGACCGCCGTGAAGACGACCTGGCCGTCGCCCACCAAGACCGTGTCCGGCGACCTGACCAGCTGGGTAGGTCAGAACCCCAAGGGAAAGTGGTACTTGCAGGTCATCGACTCCGGCTTCCTGAACAACGCGATCGACGGTCAGTTGAACGGCTGGAGCCTGAACGTCTCGACCATGTCGGGCAAGAAGGTGGCCGCGACCGGGACCCTTCTGGTGCAGGGCATGTTCGGGTTGCCGACCGCCGAGAGCGCGCCGGAGGCCTGCGACGCCACCAAATTCGGCTACATGTACGCGAACACCAAAGACAAATCGGTCTACTTCTGCAACGGCAAGTTCTGGTTTGCAATGGCCATCGACTTGGCGCCCAAGAATTGCAAAGAGGCGCTGGCTCAGGATCCGTCGGCCAAGGATGGCGTGTATGCCATCGACCCCGACGGTCCGTTCGGCAACGGCTCGATTCAGGTCTACTGCGACATGACGACCGACGGCGGCGGGTGGACGCTGTTGCGCAACATCGCCCCCAACGACGGCAACAGCGTCGGCTACAACAATCAGCAGTTCTGGACCACGCAGACCGAGTACGGTGTCTTCTCCGACCGCTTCGCCAAGGACTACAAGAGCCCGGCGGATTGGCTGGTCCAAGGCACGCAGCTGATGATTCAGTCGACCAACACCGGCGCGAGCGGGTCCGTCTTGGGCTGGCGCCGCTGGCCAATGCTGAACAGTCAGGCGCGAGCGTTCAGCACGTTCTTCTCCACCGGCATCGTCAGCGTGCACGGCACCGATGCCTGTGAGACCGGCAACGCGGACGGGGGCGACGCCGGAACCTCGAATGCTTGGGACGACATCTTGCGGCGCGGCACCTGCCTGTACGCCGACGTGAATCCGAGCAGCAGCGGCGAAGGCGACACGATCCGCCTGACCACGATCCCCGGAAACGGCACCGACAACATGATGTCGGGATTCGCCAGCTGCATTGATTGCGGCGCCTCGCCGTGGCAGGGATCCGGCGCGTACATGGGCTTGGACCGCGCCGGGTGCAACTCGACGGGCTGTGGCTACAACCAGATCTGCCGCATGCCGGGGCCTCCGGCTGCCGACTGCCAGGGCAATTACTGCAACGGCACGTACTCGAACGCGTCCTGCGGATCGAACTGGAATGCGCGCTTCTACGTGCGCTGATGGGCGAGGGGCCCGCGGCGCCACCAAGGCTGCCTGACCTGAGGCGGACCGGACGCGCGCGGCATCGCTACAGGCAGGCGGGGTTGGCGCTGCCGGGCGTGCCCAGATCCTTGTTGGCTCCGAACGGAACTGTGCCCAGGCACCAGCTGCCGCCCACCTTGCTCTGGGCGTTGGTGGTCTTCCCGGGGTCGAGCGACAGGCTGCTGCCGGTGGCGGTCTTGGGCCAAGCGCCCGAGACGCCGTACGTGACCGCAGCGATGGCCTTGGTCGTGCAGATGCCGGACGCGGCCGTCCCCAAGCACACGGAGTCGCCGTTGTTGCCGAACTGCACGCCGCCATTGGGGTTGTAGCCATAGGCGTAGTCTGCCGTCGGTCCCCCGGCTCCGCCCGGAGTGGCGGACGCGGCGATGATGACGACAGCACCGGGTTGCACCACGAAGCCGGGCTTGGCGAGCTTGACGCTGTTGCCGTCGCCGTCGCCAAAGTACAGGCCCTCGAGCAACAGGGGCTTCGACGTGATGTTGCGCACTTCTGCCCACTCGTTCGCCTGTGACACGTTGGGTGCGTACATGATCTCGGTGATGACCAGCTCGCCCGCCACCGGCTTGACCGCCACCTCGGACTGGCAGGTTGCACTGCAGCCGTCGCCGTCGATGTGGTTGCCGTCGTCGCACTGCTCAGCGGGCTTGTCGACGACCGTGTCGCCGCAGGATGGCGCCTTGACGCACACCCCTGTCGCACACCACATCCCGACGCCGCAGCTGGTCTGGTCGGCCGCGTTGGCTGGCTGGCATCCCATGATGGGGTGACACGCGTCGATGGTGCACGCGTTGCCGTCGTCACACGCAAGTGCGCCTCCCGCCTGGCATACGCCCCCGTCGCAGCTGTCGTCGACCGAACAGACGCTGCCGTCGGCGTCGCAGGCCTGACCCTGTTGGGCGCCACCCGCGAAGATGCATGTGCCGGTCGCCGCAACGCAGCTGTCGACCGTGCAGAACTTGCCGTCGTCACAGACCTTTGCGCTGCCGGCCACGCAGACGCCGGCCTTGCAGGTGTCCGGCGTCGTGCAGCCGTTGCCGTCGGCGTCGCAGGCGGCAGAGTTGGCGACATTCTGGCAGCCGGTCTTGGCGTTGCACGCGTCGTTGGTGCAGGGGTTGCCGTCGTTGCAGGTCTGGGCGGCTCCTGCCACGCACAGGCCGGACTTGCACGCGTCGTTTGCGGTGCAGACGCTGCCGTCGGCGTCGCAGACCTTGCCGTCGGCCGCGGGGACGGGACCGCACTTGCCCGACAGCGTATTGCAGGTCGTTGCAGCGCAAGGGCCGTCGCCCGCAGTGTTGCACGTCACGACCGTGGCCGGGTTGACCTTGCACTGGAACGGGGCGCTGGACTTGTCGCAGTAGAACGTGCCGTTGCACAAATTGCCGTCGTCCTTGCAGTCCACGTCCTGCTGGCACTGGCAGGTGTTGCTGCCGGGCACGCACGCCTTGTCCTTGCAGGTGTCGCCGGCGGTGCAGGGGTTGCCGTCGTCACAGACGGCCTGGTTGGCCAAGTGGGTGCAGCCGGTCTTCGGGTCGCAACCATCTGAGGTGCAAGGGTTTGCGTCGTCGCAGGTGGACGGGGGCTTGGCCTTGCCTTGGCAAGTGCCCTCCAGACACGTGTCCTGGTCGGTGCAGGCGTTGCCGTCGTCACAAGCCGCCGTCGACGCGGTGTGCTGGCAGCCCTTGGTGGGGTCGCAGGTGTCGAGGGTGCACGCTGCGCCATCGTTGCAGTCCACGGCCTCGCCGGTGCACTTGCCCGCCTTGCACGCGTCGGCTTGGGTGCAGGCGCTGCCGTCGTCACAGGCGATGCCGTCCGCCTTGGGGTCCAGCAAGCACTGTCCGGTCGAGGGGTTGCACGCGGGCGTCTGACACGCGCTGCCCGTCGTGCAGTTCTTGGGGACGCCCGCGTCGCACTGCGCCTGATGGCAGACGTCGCCCACCGTGCACAGGTCACCGTCGTCACAGCCCAAGCCATCGTCAGCCTTCGCGGTGCAGCCCTGGGCCGGGTCGCACGCGTCCAATGTGCAGGGGTTGCCGTCGTTGCAGGTCTTGCCGCCACCCGGGACGCACTTGCCGTCGGCGCACGAGTCGCCTTCGGTGCAGGCGTTGCCGTCGGCGTCGCAGCCGCCGGCGGTTGCCGTGTGGCCGCACGTCAGGGTCGCTGCGTCGCAAGCGTCTGTGGTGCAAGGGTTTCCGTCGTCGCACGCAAGCTCGTCGGTGTCGCCGTCGCAGTCGTCGTCCTGGCCGTTGCAGACCTCCAGCGCGACGATCGCTGAGCACGCGGACAGTCCCTTTTCGCCGCACTGCCGCACGCCGACGCAGTGGTTGCCACCGCCTTCGACGTCCGCACTGCACGTCGTGCCCAGCTGGGCCGCGATCGCTGCGGGAGAGCAGTCGCAGTCGGTCGGGACACCCTGCTCGGTGGGACGCGGCACGCACTGCTTGGCCTGCTTGCCGTTCGCCGACACGATCGATTGGCAAGAGTGGTCGCCGGGGCAGTCGGCATCCTTGTCGCACGCAGCACCGCAGAAGCGTCCGAGCGGTCCGCGATCGACGCAGAGGGCCTTGGCCGCGCTCACCGCGGCGCAATCGGCGTCGGAGTCGCACGGGTTGCAGAGAACAGGCCACTGCGGCAAACACAAGTAGACGAGATCACTGCCTGAATTGGGGATGCAGACGTAGCCCGCCGGACAACTCGACGTGCAGGGCTGGCCGCAGATGCGTCCGTCGGCGGGCGTGTCGATGCAGTAACCGCTGTTGCAGTCGTCGCCCGTCTCGCACGCACAGCCGGGACCACCCTCAGCGTCGCAGGTCCAAGGGGGCAGCACCGCGTCCGACCCGTCGGCGGCATCGGCGTCCTGAGCGGACACGTCCTCGGGCGGCAGCACGTCCACATCGGTGCCGCCCAGATCCGGCAGCCCGCCGAAGTCCAGAAGAATTGTCACGTCTTGCGCGGCGTCGGAAGTGACGTCGTCGTCGACGGCGGGCGACGGATCCCCGCACGCGCTGGCCAGAACCAGGCAGGCCAGCCAAGCGAGGGAGAGGAAGCTGCGGTCGGTGCGTGCGGTGGGCGCCATGGGTTCCTGAGTCTGGCGGGCGGGGGTCCCGCTGGCCACGATGCTGAAGGTCACGACGCGCAGCGTCAACTCAGCGGCTGTGCGGAGTTGGGACGCTGGGGCAAACGGCAGCGGTAGCAGCTCCGGCCGGGTGGGGCGAGCGTTGACCCGTTTGACGGCTTGGAGTACCAGCAACGTTGGAAACGCTCGACCGGGTCCAGACTTGGCCAAAGACCCGGAGACCACGCAAGGTGTTTTCGCGCCTTGCCCCGGAGAACCCATGAAGATCCGTTCCTTGGCGGTTGCGATCACAAGCCTTGTGTGGCTTGCCGGTGCTTGCGGCTCTCCAGAGCAGGATCAGGACATCGCGTTGCCCCAAGACACCAGCCCCGACCTCGGCGGGGATGACGCGACCGATGACGTATCGGATGCCGTCGTCGACGTGGTGACCGACACTGTGGCGCCGGACGTCGAGCCAGACGTGCCCGCTCCCGTCTGTCCCGGTGGCCCCGGATGCACCTGCGAGCAGAATCTGGACTGCGACTACGGCCTGTGTCTCGACACGCCCCAAGGGTGGTTGTGCGCGCAGCCGTGCGTCGGCAACTGCCCCGTGGATTTCAAGTGCGCCCAGATCAGCACTGGTTCCGGCGGCGACACGGAGAGCGTCTGCGTGCCCCGTTTCGGTTGGCGCTGTGACCCCTGCTCCAGTTCTGCGCAGTGCGCCGGCCCCGGTCATTCGGACGCCAAGTGCATCAAGCGCGGGCTGGACGGGGCCTTCTGCGGCTCGTCATGCGCGGTCGATGCGGACTGCGGCGACGGCTTCTCGTGCCGGACGGTCGACGTGGTCGAGGGGGGCACCGCCAAGCAGTGCGTGCTGTCGGACGAGGCATCGCTGTGCCCGTGCTCGCCTCGCGCGGCGGTCAAGGGGCTGTCCACCACGTGTCAGATCTCCTATCCCGGCCAAGGTGACCCCGCGGTCTGCTCTGGCACACGGAGCTGCACGGCGCAGGGCCTGCTGTCGGACTGCTCGGCCCCTGCACCCGCGATCGAAACCTGCAACACCGTGGACGACGACTGCGACGGCAAGACCGACGAGGCCACCTGCGACGACCAGAACCTTTGCACGCTGGACGCCTGCGATCCCAAGGGGCCGGGATCCGGTCAGGACGGCTGCACCCACACGCCCAATCCGGGCCTTGCGTGCGACGATGGCGACGTCTGCACCGCCGGCGACTTGTGCAAGGACGGGCAGTGCGTGGCCGGTCCCGATGTCTGCGACTGCACCAAGAACAGCGATTGTGCCGAGTTCGAGGACGGTGACCTGTGCAACGGCACACTGGTTTGCGACACCGCCGTCTATCCCCACAAGTGCAAGGTCGACGCGCCGACGGTCAAGAGCTGCGACCCATCGGCCGATACCGTCTGCCTCAAGAGCCAATGTGCCCCGGCGACCGGCCTTTGTTCGCCCAAACCGGCCAGCGACCTGACGCTGTGCACCGATGGCAACGCCTGCACCAAGGACGACGTCTGCAAGACCGGCCAGTGCATCGGCTCCACGCTTGTCTGCAACGACAACAACCCGTGCACCAACGACTCGTGCGATTCCGGCAGCGGCTGCATTTATGCCAATAACTCCGCGGCTTGCGACGACGGCAACGCGTGCACCTTCGGCGACGCCTGCAGCGGCGGTCAGTGCAAGGCGGGACCGCCGCCTGCCTGCAACGACGGCAAGCAAAACGGCAACGAGACCGACATCGACTGCGGCGGGGCGGGCACTTGCAGCCTGCCCGCGTGCGGAACCTGCGGCTCGAACGCAACGTGCAAGGGCAACGGCGACTGCGCGAGCCTCTCGTGCAAGCTGGGGCACTGTCAGGCACCCTCTTGCGTGGACGGCCTCAAGAACGGTGACGAGGAAGGCGTCGACTGCGGCGGGTCGTGCAACATGTGCCCCAGCCTGTTCCTGCTGGCGGGTGGAGCCAACTCGTTCGGTGCGCGGCTGATGAAGGGGGGCACTTGGGAGAAGAGCGACCTGGGTGTTCCGACGGTCGACGGAGTGGGTCTGGCGCTGTTGAGCGCCGGCGGCTCCGGGACGGTCGTGGGTGCGATCCGCTACACCAAGCTGCAGGATCCGCTGGACAACACGCTGCAAGTCACGATGTACGCAGACCATGTCTGGTCGCAACCCAAGATTCTGGCCGCGGGCATCACCACCCTGTCCGCTCCGGAGCTGGTCGCCCTGACCGGCAAGGTCCAGATCGCGTTCCACGGTCTCGATCACTGGTATTACTTCAGCGAATTCAACGGCAACGTCTGGTCTCCAGTCGAAACGGTCGGTTCGCCCGTGCACTACGGGCCGGTCGGCCCAGCGCTGGCGTCCAAGTCCGGGGTCACGACCCTGGCCTTTCTCGACGGGGCTTCCAGCAACGATCTGAAGGTCATCGACCGCTCCGCCTCTTGGGGAGCCGCCAAATACGTCGGCAACGGCCTGAATTTCGGCCTGTCTCCCACCGCCGTCGTTCCCACCAGCGGCCCCGACCTGATGCTGGCGGCCGTCAAGCCCGACCAGCAGATCGTCTACTCTCAGCGCACAAGCGGCACTTGGACCTCAGCGGCCCTCTCGTCGGCGTGGACGACCCACCGCGTCGCCATGGCTGCCGACAACGGCCAGGTCGCTCTTGCGTTCCGCGGCCAGGACAGCAAGGTCTACGTGACGGTTTGGGCCAGCGTCTCAGGCCAGTGGACCGTCCCCGCCACCGTTGGCAGCACCCCGGCCACCACCAAGACGACGCCGGCCATCGCAAAGGGCATCGGCAGCGGTTGGGAACTGGCCTGGGTCGCCACCGACGGCACCGTGTTTCACAGCAGCCAGGTCGGGGGCGTCTGGAGTCAGCCTGTGGCGGTCGGCGTCAACGCAAACTCCGTGACACTGACGCGCTGACCGAAAGGGCGGTTTTCCAGTCTTGTGAGGCCACTCGGAGAACGTTGCGCGCGAATGCCAAGAATCAATTGATATTGCAGCCACATGTTGATTTGCCGCATCGGTACGCGGTTGACGTCGGCCGCGCTCTCGCCCAACATGATTTCACGCGGGCCAGCCGTGTCCGTGTCGGCTTGCCGTCTCCGCTGCCCTGAAGCGAGCTCGCGTCGATGACCCATCCCCCCGCCAGCCACCCGGTCCTGAACGAGCGCTATCATGTGCTCGCGCGCACCGGCGGCGGTGGCATGGGAGAGGTCTACCGGACGCTGGACACCGCCACAGGCGAGATTGTGGCGGTCAAGCTGATCCGCGACGACTTGAGTGACGAGGCCTCGGAGCGCTTCGACCGCGAAGCGAACACCCTTGCCGACCTGCAACATCCTGCGATTGTTCGGTTCCTTGATCATGGCCGGACCCCCACCGGTAAGGCCTTTCTGGTCATGGAGTGGCTGGACGGCTGCGGGCTGGACGTGCTGCTGGCCCGGCAGCTGCCACCGCTTCAGGAGGCGCTTGAGCTAGGGCAGCGGGTAGCCAGCGCACTGGCCGTCGTGCACCGCGCGGGGCTGATCCATCGCGACATCAAGCCGGGCAATCTTTTGCTGGTCGACAACAAGCCAGCGCGCGCCAAGCTGATCGACTTCGGTCTGGTTCGCGGGGGACAGCTGTCGGCGATGACCCAGATCGGCGTGGCGGTGGGCACTCCCGGCTACATGGCGCCGGAGCAGATCCGCGGCGTCGCAGCCATCGACTGGCGTGCCGATCTGTATGCGCTCGGCTGCATCCTGTTCGAGCTGTTGACCGGTCGTCGACCGTACGGCATGGCCGATACGACGGCGCTGCTGACCCGCGTGCTGTTCGAAGACACGCCCCGAGTCAGCGGCTACTTTCCGCTGGTGCCGCCCGCGCTGGATCAACTGGTCGCGTCGCTGCTTGCCCGCAGCCCCGACGATCGGCCGGCCAGTGCAACCGCCGTCATGGATGCCTTGGCCGAGGTCGCGCGGACGCTGCCGGACGCGCCCAGCGGCCGACCCCAGACCATCCGCACGCTGGGTCAGGCAGAGGCGCGCAACCTGCCTGTGGTCCTGTGTCGCCTGCCGTCTGCCGCGACGGTGGTGATGGCGGGCGCACCGGCGGGGGTAGTCCCTCCCTCTGCGATTCCGGTCACGATCACCCAGCCCGATGCGGAGTTGGGGCCGGCCGTGCACGCGCGGGACATGCTGGCCGCGGTCGTTGCGCCGTTCGGGGGCCTGGTTCGCATGATCGGGGCAGAGACGGTGGCCGTTACCGTGCGCACCAACGGTACCGCCAAGGATCAGGCTGAGCGGGCGCTGCGCTGCGCACTGGCGATCCGCAAGGGTTTGGCCGTGCGGCCGCTGGCGATCGCGATGATTCGACAGGACGATCAACGCTCGACGGCGTCGGGGGATGGCGACGACCCGTTCGCCGCGGCCGTGAAGCTGCTGCATCAGGGTTCCGGAGAAGACGTTGTGCGGATGGATGAGGTCACCGGCATGCTGCTCGCGCACCGTCGCGGCGTTGCGCGGACGGCCTCGGGGCACTGGCTGGACCCGGCAGCGGCTGCGGGACCCGAAGTGCTGTCACAGAGCGAGAATTTCCTGCCGTGCATGGGTCGCGATCGCGAGCTGTCCAACTTGGATGGGCTGTGGGCAGAGTGCATCGACGAGGAACAGACGCGGGTCGTTCTGGTCACAGGCGTGGCGGGCGTTGGCAAGAGCCGACTGGTCAGGGAGTTCGCCTACAAGTTGGCGGCGACCCGCGTAGGCACGACGATTTGGCTGTCCCCCACCGACGAGCTTGGTGCCGGCACCCCGTACGGCGTCATTGAGCGCGCTCTGGGCCGCGCCGCGGGGGTCAGCGATCTGGAACCGGCGGAGGCGTTGCCGCGATGGAAGGCCTGGTTGGCGAATCTGGTGCCTGCCGCCGAAGTCGACTCGGTTGCGCAGACGCTGCTGGGTTTGGGCAGCTCGGCACCGGGCGGAGGCGAGACCCTGATTGCCAGCGCGCTGCAGCCGCAGCAGTCCGAGGCGCGGATCGACCAGAGCGTGCAGGCTGTTGAGCGAGTGCTGGCTGGCGTGTGCGCGCGGTCGCCATTGCTGTGGGTGCTCGAAGACTTGCATTGGGCCGACCCATCATCGCTGCGTCTGCTGGACCACCTGCTGCGGCGTCGTGGCAACCTGCCGTGGCTGGTCATCGGCGTCAGCCGTCCGGAGCTGTTCGACACCCACCCCCGGCTGTGGGACCACGCCGCTCCCCACCACGTTGCGTTGGGAGCCTTGGCACCCAAGGCCGCGGCGCGCTTGGTGAAAGCCGTCTTGGGCGAACAGCTGGACAATCAGGAGGCGCAGCGGCTTGTCGAGCACTCGGGCGGCAACGCCTTCTACCTCGAGGAGCTGATTCGCGCGGTGCGGGAAGGGCGCGGCGGCAGCATCCCCCCCAATGTCCTCGCCACCGTCGAGTCGCGTCTGTTGGGTTTGGACCCCGAGGCGCGGCGGCTGTTGCGCGCGGCAAGTGTGCTGGGGCAGGCCTTCACGCGCGATGGCGTCGTGGCGGTGTTGGGTGGCGAAGACCGCGACATCGACGAGCGAGCATGGCTGTCCGAGCTGGTGCGCACCGCGATCTTGCGTGAGGGCGAGAAGCACGGGCAGTTCCGCTTTGCCCACGCCTTGGTGCACGAGGCTGCCTACGCGATGCTGACGGACGAGGATCGGCCCCGCGCGCACCTGGCGGCCGCCGACTTCCTGCGGGAGCAGGGCACGCGTCAGGCCGCCAAGATTGCCCACCACTATGGCCTTGGTGGCGATCTGATTCAGTGCGCGCGCTTCTCGGCTCAGGCGGCGCGGCAGGCGCTGCTGGTGGGAGACAAGGAGTCCGCGCGCAGTGCCGCCGAGCAGGCGATCGCGATGGGCGGCAACGAGCCCTTCGTCGGCGAAGCGCACTTCGTCGCCGCCGAGGCCTGTCGTCAGCTGGGGGCCAGCGAGGACGCCCGCCGACACACTGTCGCTGCCGTGGCTCTGCTGCCGACGGGGACGCCGATGTGGTACGCGGCCCAGCGGACCGTCGTCATGGTCGGGATGTCGTCGTTTTACGGAAAGCGCTGAGGCCGGCCCGCGGGCCGATCAGAACTCAGACCAGCGATCGTGCAGCTCTTGCGCCGTCCAGCGGTCGCCGCCGGTCGGGGCCACGCCCTCGCCCTGCACGCTGCGGATCAGCGCCACGCGGGGTCCCTGCACATCGACAACCTGACCAGTGATTTCGCGGGCTTGCGGCGACGCGAGGTACACCGCCACATCCGCGATGTAGTCCGGCGCCAGCAGCTCGGCGGCATTCGGCACGTCGGCAAACATCGGCTCGGTCAGCCGGGTGTAGGCAAGCGGGCTGATCACGTTGACGGAGATGTTGTGGGGCTTGAGCTCCATCGACGCCGACTTGCAGAACCCGATGATGCCTGCCTTCGCCGCTGCGTATGTCGCCAGACCCGCGCTGCCGTGGATGCCGATCAGACTGGTCGTTGCGAGGATCTGGCCGGGAGCCTTGCGCGCCAGCAGGTGGTTGGACACGGCCTGCACGGTCAGGAAGGTGCTGCCCAGCAAGCCCTTGATGGAGGCAGCCCACTTCAGATCGTCGATCTCGGGGATCGGCGAGTCGTTCACGAAGCCTGCGTTGTGCACCAGCACATCCACCTGCCCAAAGCGAGCGATGGCGGCGGCCATCAGCGACTCGACGCCCGTGCGCGTGGACACGTCGTCGGCGTTGGCCAGCGCGACGTCGGCGCCAAGCTCGTCCGCGATCGCCTGTGCGATGGAGGGGTCGTGTCCCGTGCCGTCAGGCGCCGTGCCGTAATCGTTCAGGACCAGGCGGGCACCCGCGCGCGCAAATGCCCTTGCGTGGGACAGACCAATACCGCGACCAGCTCCAGTGATGATGACGACCTTTCCTGCAAGCACTGCCATGACGACCTCGATTCTTCCTGTATTTTCAACTTTTCCAGCGGGGGGACCGGGCGCTGGAGGCGTGCAGGATTCACCAACGCACGGTCCTTCGTCAAGGGTCACTCGCGCGGCAGCCCATCGGATTCGTTGAAGAAGTATCAAAATGGAGCGAGACGTCCCGTTATGGGACATGGTGGGACGGTGGGGGCTGATGGGGCGCGTTGCCACCACTTCCGCTTGGTCCTACGCTTGCAACGCGCGGCCACGAACCTCACCGGCCGCGCAAAGGAACGACCGCATGGACCCCCGCGTCGTCGAGTGCGTACCCAATTTCTCTGAAGGTCGCGATCGCGCCAAGATCGACCAGATCAGCCAAGCGATTGCTTCGGTCGCCGGCGTGCGCCTGCTGGACGTCGATGTCGGCGCCGATACGAACCGGACGGTCGTTACGTTCATCGGTGCCCCAGAGGCGGTGCTGGAGGCGGCCTTCCGCGCGATCGCCAAGGCCGCGCAGATCCTGGACATGTCGACGCACCACGGTGCCCATCCTCGCATCGGCGCGACCGACGTTTGCCCACTGGTGCCGGTGTCGGGGATCACGCTGCAGGAGTGCGCGGCACTGTCCCGCACCTTGGCCGCGCGCGTCGGCCGCGAGCTCGACATTCCTGTCTACTTGTACGAAGCCGCCGCCACACGTGCCGAGCGCAAGAATTTGGCCACCATCCGCAAGGGCGAGTACGAGGGGTTGGCCGACAAGCTTGCCGACCCTGACTGGGCGCCTGATTTCGGACCTGCCAAGTTCAACGCCGGTGCAGGGGCGACGGTCATCGGTGCCCGCGAGTTTCTGGTCGCCTACAACATTACGCTGAACACCCGTGACAAGGCCTTGGCGACCGACATCGCGTTCGAACTGCGCGAGAAGGGGCGGGTGGCCCGGGCGCCGTCGGGCAGCGCGGTCTACGGCAAAGGCGCGATCCTGACGTACCGCGAGGGCGCATTTCCCTGCGGCAACTGCGCGTTCGTGGGGGCGACGCTTCAGGCGACGGCGGACCACTGCCGGCATGAACACGGCTACGACCTGGCTGAGCTGCTGGCAGCGAACGACCTTGATGTCGCCAAGGGCGTCGTGGGCCAGAAGGTTTATCGCGCCGGCAAGTTCTTGTTCTGCAAAGCAATCGGTTGGTATGTCGAGGAGTATCGCCGAGCGCAGATCTCGATCAACCTGACCAACTACCGCGTCACACCGCCGCACGTGGTGTTGGACGAGGCCCGGCGGCTGGCGGCTGAGCGGGGGCTGGTCGTCACCGGCAGCGAGGTCGTGGGACTGGTCCCGTTCCCCGCGCTGTACGAGGCCGGTCGTCACTACCTGCGTGCTCAGGGCAAGTCGCCGTTCGTGCCCGTCGCCGACGTGCTGGAAGCCGCCGTGTTTTCGATGGGTTTAGCGGATGTGCAGCCGTTCGACCTCAAGAAGAAGGTGCTCGGGCTGCCGCGTGAGGTCGAGAACGGGCTGGCATCGCTGTCGGTGCGCGCGCTTGCCGACGAGGTCTCGCGAGACACCCCGGCGCCGGGCGGCGGCTCGATCGCGGCGCTGTCGGGGGCGCTGGGGGCCGGTCTCGCCTCGATGGTCGCCAACCTCTCGTACGGCAAGGGTGAACCCGAACACGACGTGCCGTTGCTGCACGCCGCACAAGCCGCCCAGACCGCCAAGGACGCGTTGTTGCTGGCAATAGACGACGATACCCAAGCCTTCAACGCGTACATGGACGCACGTCGGCTGCCCTCAGGGACAGAGGCCGAGAAGGCCGATCGCGAAGCAGCGATGCAGCACGGGTTGCAGGTGGCGGTCGATGTGCCGCTGGAGACAGCGCGTGCCAGCCTGCGCGCCATGCACGCGGCATGGGCGACCGGCCAGCACGGCAATCCCAAGTCGCTGACGGACTCGGCGGTGGGTGTGCAGATGGGCTTTGCGGGTGTCTGCGGCGGCGTGTGGAACGCCTGGATCAACCTGGCAGACATCCACGACCCGGCGTACGTGGCGCGCGTGCGAACGGAGTGCGAGGTGTTGCTGGCCGACGCCAAGGCCCTGTCGCTGCAGTGCGAGGCTTGGGTGCGCGAGCGGATTGGCGGCTAGTTGCGCGTGCCTTTGGGCGCACGTGGCGCCGTTGCGTTCGCCCGTGTGCCGTGATCTGCTAGGCGCCGCGGGCCGATGACCCGCCCCAGGTATGCCATGCCCCGCCGATCCCGCCCCCTGCCGTCCACGCGCCGCGTCGCTGTGTTCGTCGTCGGCATGGTGGTCCTGCCCGCGATCCTGTCGCTGTCCGTCGGCATCGTCGCGCTGACCTTGTGGCGTGAGGGGTTCGACATTGCCTTCGGTGTGCTGGTCCTGAGCTTTGGCGCCATGGCCATTGCGGGTGGCGTGCTGTCGATCGCGTGGCTGCGGCAGACGACGCGAATCGCCAGGCTGCAGGCTGAGTTCGTGGGCAACGTGTCGCACGAGCTGAAGACACCGCTGGCCGGCATCCGCCTGATGGCCGAGACGCTGGCCCTGGGGCGAGCAGACGACGCCGAGCATCGCCGCGACGTGCTGGAGGCGATGGAGGCCGAGATCGGTCGCCTTGAGGCATTGGTCGACCGGCTGTTGCGCTGGCGGCGCATCGAAGAGGCCGCGCAGCCGCTGGGTCGCACGCCGCAGCCGGTCGAGGAGCTGGTCGAGGCAGCCGTCGACCGCTGCCAGCGGATGCTGCGAGAGCAAGGCACCAAGGTTGTCGTGCAGGTGCGAGAGGCAACGCCGGCCGTGATGGGCGACCGCGACACGCTGGTCGACGCGCTGGGCAATCTGGTCGAGAACGCCCTGAAATTCGGCGGAGATCGCGGTCCGGTCGAGGTGATTGTCCGCCCCGATGGCGACGACGTCGTGTTCGAGGTGCGTGACCAGGGGCCCGGCATCGCGCCGGCCGAACGCAAGCGAATCTTCGACCGGTTCTATCGGTCGCCGGTGCATCTGAGGTCGCGTCAGGGCTCCGGGCTGGGTCTGGCCATCGTGCGAGGCACGGTGCTGGCCCACGGCGGTCGGTTGCATGTGGAGAGCGTGCCCGGCATCGGCTCGGTCTTCTTCGTGCGTCTGCCGGCGGCACCGGTCAAGGAGGGTCGCGATGGCCAGTGAGCGCCCGACGATTCTGGTGGTCGAGGATGACGCCACGCTGGTGCTGGGGCTGGAGATCAACCTGCGCGCCGAGGGTTTTCGCGTCCTCAGCGCTCGCGACGGCCAGACCGGTCTGCGCATGGGTCTGGAGCAGAATCCCGACCTTGCTGTGCTGGATCTGGGGCTGCCGGGCATGGACGGTCTGGACGTCCTGGCCGAGTGGCGCAGGCGGGGCCGCGAGCTGCCGGTCATCGTGCTGACGGCGCGGGCGACCTTGGACGACAAGGTGCTTGGGCTGGGTCAGGGTGCCGACGACTACCTGACCAAGCCATTTCGCATCAAGGAGTTGACGGCACGGATCCGGGCGGCGCTGCGGCGAGCTGGTCTGGGTCGAGGGCCGCGCCGGGTGCAGCTGGGCGAGGTCGAAGTCGATCTGGATGCGCGCAGGGTCTCGCGGGCGGGAGCGGAAATGGCCTTGACGGCCAAAGAGTTCGACCTGCTGGCTTTCCTGATCGAGCGCCCCGGGCGGGTGTTCTCGCGTGAGCGGTTGCTCGAGGCCGTGTGGGGCATGGACTACGACGGCACCGACCGCACGGTCGACAACTTCGTGCGGTCGCTGCGCGTCAAGGTCGAGGCGGACCCGGCCGAACCCCGGCACGTCGTGACCGTGCGCGGGGCAGGCTATCGGTTTGAGGCGTGATGCGAGAAGACCAAGCACCGAGCGGGGTTGGCTAGCTCGCCGTGAGCTTCTCGACGTCCAGCTTGCGCTTCAATAGCAACAGCGCGATGGGCGACACCAGCGTCGAGAGACCCACAATCAGCCACATCAGCTCGGTGTTGCGCGGTCCAGTGGCGGGCGCGAGATGGGCCAACAGAATCCCGGCCATCGGTCCTGCTCCCACCTTGGCGACGAACATCGGCGCCATCGAATACGACATGTAGGTCGCCTCGCGTCCCGGAGGCGCAATCGACGCGGTGTAGTCGTACAGCCGAGGCGACCACAACGCCTCGCCAAAGCTGAGGAAGACCTGAAACGCGACGATGAGCCAGATGCTCTCGCCGAGCGTCATGAACAGCACCGAGCTGGCCGAGACGAAGGTGCCGAGAATGATGACGTTGTAGGCGCGCATCCGCCGGGTGAAGGCCGTGACGACGGGCACCAGGAAGATGATGATGAAGGGGTTGATCGCATAGAGCTTGCCCGTCCACGCCTTCAGCCCGATGCGGTCCATGTACAGCGGATACAGCAAGTTGTTGTACTGGAAGATCATCTTGACCAGCACACACAGCCCGATGAAGGCGATGAACAGCCAGAACGCCTTTTCGCGCATGATGTCGCGGGCGATGGTCAGGGCGCTCTCTTTGTGCCCCGCCTTGGGCGCCTCTTTGCCCGCGGCTGAGGCCCGTGCCAGCGCCGCCGCATGTTCCTCGGCCTCCTTGCGCTCCGTGAAGCCGGGCACCCGCTTGCGCAGCGCCAGGGCCGCGATGAGCAGCGACACCACCGTCAGACCGACGCTCATCAGGAACACCACTTGCGTGGGCCGCACCGTCAGCACGTGGCTGGCGACCTGCACGTCGAAGGGCTTGGTGAAGGTGGTCCGAAGGGCGTCGATGGTCAGGCCGGCCACCAAGGCGCCGACGTTCATCATCACGTAATACCAAGAGAATCCATACGATTGGGTCGACTTGTCGGTGTACTGCTTCACCGCGGCGGTCAACAGCGGAATCAGCGAAGCAAAGCCGATGGACAGGCAGAAGAGGCCCGGAAACACGATGCGAGGGTCTGTCGAAAAGCTGATGGCGATGCGACCCACCAGCGCCACGACAAAGCCGGCCAGGATCGCCCGCTTGACCCCCAAGGCGTCGCCGACGAAACCGATGAACAGCATGAAGAACGAGAACGAGGCCGAGAAGATGCCGGCGATGGTGCCAGCGGTCACATCGTCGTAGCCCATGTCCTTGGTCAGGAAGGGCATCAGCATCAGCACGGCAGAGAAATAGCACAGCGATTCAATGATCTTCAGCAGGTACACGACCCAGATCTCTCGCGGGCAGCCCAGAAGACCCTTGAAGCCGCGGACATAGTCCAGCGCAGCTTCGCGGATGGCCTTGCCGGGCGAGAAAGGGGGGGACACGGCGGAGGTCGTCATGGGTGCGCTCCTGGGGGTGTGGGGGGGGGAAACGAGGCGGGTCGACCGCAAGCAGCAGGGTGACCTACTCGTCCGTCGCGCGGTCGTGGGGCCTGCCGCCGCCGCCGTAGCCGACCGTGACGGTCAGGATGAGGAAGCTGTCCTCGCTGGTACTGCCGGTCTGAACGTTCTGCCACACCGTCTGCAGCCAGTCGACCGACGGCATGACGTGCAAGCCGCCGGCGCGCAGCTCGATGCCGGCACTTGCCCCGGTCGTCATCAGGTTGCCTTCCAGACCGCGCAGGTCGGAGTTGGTCTGGTTGCCAGCGATCGAAAGGTTGGACCAGCCGACGTAGGGGGCGAGGTTGAGGGCGAGATGGTCGTTCAGGTCGAAGGTCGCGATGAGCGGCAGCGTGACCGAGGGCCCCTCGTACAGCAGCAGCGCCCGGTAGGCGACGGCGGGGGCGAGGGCAAGGTGCAGGCCTCCCTCGTGAAAGAATCGGTACTTGGCGTCCAACTCGGCCATCATGCTGCCGAATCCAAAGCGACCGCCGATCTCCAGATCGTCGTCGGCGCCCACGTGGATCGAGACCTCGGGGAAGATGTTGGGCAGGAAGGTCGACTCGCCGCCGGACGTGTCGATCGAGCCGTCCGGGTTGGTCACCGTCACGCTGGGCGTCTGGTAGCGGGTGGCCGACATCGACAGGGCCATATCGACGGCGCCCGGGTCGAGGGTGCGGGCGGTGCGGTACACGCCGGAGGTCAGACAGCCTGGCAACAGCGCGGCGGCCAATAGCAGTGCACACATCGGGGTGAGGGGGCGCAGCGGGGCGAGGTGCATGGGGCTCCTGGGCCGAAGAGTGTGTGGGCCGCAGCGTAGGCGGGGCCGACGGCCGGCACAAGGGAGCACGTCTTGCTGCGTGCGTCGCGCTTGCCAGTCGCCGCGGCCGCGGCTACGGTCCCGGAGGTTCGCCCCTTTCCACGCCCGGAGGCCCCCCATGACCGCGCTGACGCTTGCTGATTTCAATCGAGACTACCTGACGTTGCATGTGGCGAAAGAGGACCTCTTCTGGACGACCTACATGGGCACAGAGGCGGACGGCAGCAAGCTGGAGGTCGCCGAGGGGGCCTACAAGGCGTGGATCTCGGACCCGGCGCGGCTGCGCGAGGTGCGCGAGGCACTGGCGGTGACGGCGGCGACCGACGCGGACGAAGTGCAGGGCCTGACCGGCTGGCAGCACTTCTTCGAGGCCAACGGCATCGACAGCGACGAAGGGCGGCGGCTGCAGGGCAAGCTGATCGAGTTGGAGAGCCAGCTATTCCAGAAGCGCTCGAAATTCCAGATGTTCTACGAGGACGCCAAGGGTGAGCGGCACCAAGGCTCGACCAACGTCATGGCCGCCCACATCGCGGCGAATGCCGACGAGACGGTGCGCAGGACGTCGCACCAAGCGCTGCGCACGCTGGAGCAGTGGGTGCTCGACAACGGCTTTCTGGACATCGTGCGCGAGCGCAACGCGTTCGCCCGCGCGCTCGGGTTCCCCGACTACTTCGAGTACAAGATCCAGAAGAACGAGCAGATGTCGCGCGCCCGACTGTTCCAGATCCTGGACGAATTCGAGGCGATGACGCGCGACACGCACCTGGCCGCCCTGCGCCGGTTGGGCAACGAGAAGGGCCTCCAAGCGCTGGAGCCCTGGAACCTGAAGTACGCCGTCGCGGGCAGCGTGCAGCAGGAGCTGGACCCGTACCTGCCGTTCGAGCACTCGCTGCAGAGGTGGGCCAAGAGCTTTGCGCGTCTGGGCATCGGCTACCGCGGCGCCAGTCTGGTGCTGGACCTGTGCGACCGCCCCGGCAAGTACGAGAACGGCTTCATGCACGGCCCGCAGCCCTGCTTCTTCGACAAGGGCACCTGGCGGCCGGCGCGCATCCACTTCACAAGCAACGCCACGCCGTCGCAGGTCGGCAGCGGTCGCGCGGGGCTGACGACGCTGTTCCACGAGGGCGGCCACGCCGCGCACTTTGCCAACATCACGGGCAACGCGCCGTGTTTCTCGCAAGAGTACCCGCCGACGTCGATGGCGTTGGCCGAGACCCAGTCGATGTTCTGCGACTCGCTGATCGGCGATGCGGACTGGCTGGCCCTGTACGCGCGTGACCTGAACGGCAAGCCCGTCCCCGAGGCCCTGTTGCAGGCCGTGGTGACCGCCGACCAGCCGTTCCGCGCCTTCAACGAGCGGATGTTGCTGCTGGTGCCGACGTTTGAGAGCCGCCTGTATGCCATGGACGACGCGGCGCGGACGCCTGAGGCGGTGCTGGAGCTGGCGCGCATGTGCGAGCGCGAGGTGTTGGGCATCGCTGGTTCGCCGCGCCCGCTGCTGGCGATCCCGCACCTGTTGTCGGGCGAGGGGGCGGCGTCGTACCAAGGCTACCTGCTGGCGCACATGGGGGTGTACCAGACCCGCGCCTTCTTCCAGCAGCGCGACGGACAGTTGACAGATAATCCGCGCATCGGACCGGATCTGGCCAAGCACTACTGGAACCCCGGCAACTCCCAGAGTCACGACCAGACGTTGCACGGCCTGACCGGACAGGGGCTGTCGGGGCGGGCGCTGGCGGAGTTCTGCAACGTCGCCCCCGACACCCTGTGGCAGCACGCCCGCGAGGAGATGCTCGAAGCGATGGCGCGCCCGAAGACCGAGACGCAGGCCGACTTGCACGCGAGCATCCGCATCGTGCACGGCGCGCAGTTGATCGCCGACAACACCGTGTCGATGCAGGCCATGTGGGACGCGTTCGCGGCCTGGGTGACCGGGCTGCGGTGAGGCAGCCGTCGGGTTTCGCTGCTCTTGCGGCGCGCGATGCTCTAGGGCAGCTGGCAAGTTCCCGACTGGCAGGACTGGCCCACCGCACAAGCAACCGGGGGCAAATAGCCCGTGCCGCAGGCGTCGCAGGTCGCCACGCCCTTCTGGATGCAGACCGAGCCGTCCGGCACACACACGGCGTCGGGCGATGCGAACTGCGTGAACTCCAGCGCGAATTGGACCTTCGTCTCGCCGCCACCCACAGGCGCCACCGCCAGCACCTCGACCTCACCGCCCGCGCCGACGCCCAGATGCGGAGCCTGGACGGCCCCCGTGCCCATGCGATGCAGTGTCGCCAGCGGCACGGGATAGCCGTACGTCAGCTTGCCGACCGTCAGCGCTTGCGGCAGCAGCAGCACCAGGTTCACATCGCCCACAGGCCCTAGCGTCAGCGCCGCCTGCAGACTCAGGACGGCCGAGCCCTTCCACTGGTTCGGCTGAAGGATCGCGGCGTTGAGCTTGACCGCCAGACCGGCGAATGTGCCCGTGACCGTGCCGGTGCACTTCGAGACCGCCTCGCCGGAGACGACCTCGCAGCTCACCTCGCCCGACAACGCACCTGCCGTCGGCAGGCAGGCGGAGCGCCCGACCTCGTACCCCACACACCGCGCGTCGGGCAGGCAAGTGCCGCCTTCGCTGCCGCACTTCGGACGGCAGATGCCGGTGGTGGGCGTGGACGCGGGGCGGACGCACAGGCCGTTGCCGCAGTCGGTGTCGTCGGAGCAAGCCGCACAGGTGGCCGGTGTGGTGTCGGGCAAGGCCTGCACGTCGGCCGAGTCTGTCGCCGTGTCGGCGGGGCTTGCGGGCAGCGAGGACCCGTCGCAGGCGGAAAGGGCCAGCAGCGAAAACAACGCGAGGGGTCCAAAAAACTGCTGCGGGTTCATGGGGTTCTCCTGCCCGGCAGGCGCGATCTGGTTTGGGGGGGGCGGTGCCAGCCCCGACGGAGCCAAGCGAGGCGCGGTCGCGCAGGCCATTCTGTTCCACATCGAACCGCGAGCCAACCTGTTGAAGTGCCTGGCGGCATCGGCAATGAGTCCGCGGCAGGGATCGACTTGACCGGTCCAACTTGCTAGAAGTGCTTGCGTGGAGGGCACCGTGGTCGACGATTCGAACATTTCGCGCAGGCGCTGGGTATGGCCGACCGTGGCGATCCTTGTCGTGCTTGCGACGTTGGGCACCCGGGCAACGCTTCAGCAGCAAGCGGCGTGGACCGAAGGCGTCACACTGGAGCAACAGGGCGACATCGCCGGTGCCGTCGCGGCCTATCGGTCCACCCTGCGTTGGTACACCCCGTGGGGTCCTGTCTGGCAGGACGCTGCCGAAGCTCTGGTCGATCTGGCCAACCGCTCGCAGGGACAGGAGCCCGAGCGCGCGCTGCTGGCCCTCGAAGCCCTGCGCTCGGGCCTTGTCGCGGCCCGGTCCCTGTGGCAGCCGCGCGCGGACCTGCTGGACAACGCCAACCGCACGCTGCCCGAGCTGATGGTGCGCGTGGCCGAACGCCAAGGGGACACCCGCAACACCAAGCAACTGCTCGCCAAGTTCCAGGCAGACTACGAGCGTCCGGTGGGGGTTGGTCCGTTGGCCTCGCTGGCGGTGTTGCTGGGTTTCCTGACGTGGGCCGGGTGTCTGGTCGCGGCCTTCTGGCGTGGGGTCGATGACAAGGGCCGCCTGACCCGTGCCGCGTGGACATGGGGCGCGGGGTCATTGGCGGGTCTCGCGGTCTGGCTGCTGGCGATGGGGTTGGCTTGAGCTTGGGTTGTTCGGGGGCAACATGCCTAGTCTGCTTCTGATGACAGCTACTTTTGCCCCGTCGCGTGTCATCGGAGGCCGACGCGCAGAGCGGATCGCTGTGCACCTGTCGCGGGCAGGCTGGCAGGTCACCGTCCTGACGTTGCACCCGCAGTACATGGCGCCGTTCGACCCCGACTTTCGCGTGGAAGGCGACTTCGAGGTGCTGACCACCCACGCGCTGATGCCCCGCGTGCACGCCAGAACGCTGCTGCAGTCTCTGCGCAAGGGCGGGTCGGCCACTCCTCCCGGCACAGGGTCCTCTCAGGTTCCCGCGGCTCAGGGTCCGGTCGGCCAATTCCGCAAGGTCCTTGCCACCAAGGCTCGCAAGCTGCGACCCGGCATCGAGAAGTCCCTGTCGCTGCTGGAATTCCCGGATATGTGGATGGGCTGGGGGCCGTTTGCCCGTCGCGCGGTGCGGGGGCGGAAGTTCGACGTGGTGCTGGGGACGATGCCGCCGTTTTCGACCGCGCCCATCGCCCGCCGCATCGCCCGCGACGTGGGCGCCAAGCTGGTGCTCGATTACCGCGACCCCTGGTGCGAGATCCTGTCGCTGAGCACGCCGAACCCCAAGGTGGCCGGTCTGGACCAGCACCGCCGCCACCGCGAGCTCGAAGATGCGTGTCTGGCAGCGGCGGACCTCGTCATCGGCGTCACGCCGACGATATGCGAGTGGTTGCGGCAGCGCTGCCGGTGCGAGGTCGCTCTGGTCACCAACGCCTTTGCTTCGCCAGAGCGCCCGCCCGCTCCACCCGATGCTGCACGGCGCCCCCAGCGGTTGGTTTACGCCGGGTCGCTTGCCTATGGCCGTGACTTGACGCCGATTCTGCTCGCGATGGCTCAGCTGCGGCCGGCATTCGGCCCCGGCGACCTGCGCCTCGAGCACGCCGGTCCTCACGGTCAGGTGCTGCGCGAACAGGCGGTGGCACTGGGCGTGGACGACGCGGTGGACGATTTGGGAGAGGTGTCGTCGGCCCGTGCCCTGCAGATGCTGGACGGAGCGCTCGCCGGCGTCGTGCTGGTGCCGCCGGTCGTCGAGTACGGCTACCCGGGGAAGATCTTCGAGATTTTGGGGCGTGGCCGTCCTTTGCTGTTGGTTGCGCGTCAGGGCTCGGACTCGGCGCGGTTGGTCGACCGCCACCAGCTGGGCTGGACGCATGATGCGGCCGACGTGGACGGTTTGGCCGCCACCCTGCGCCGCGCGCTGGCTGGCGAGGCGCCGGTGCCCCAAGACCTGGACCAGCTGCAGGCGGACACGGTGATGGCCGACATGCAGCGGCGGCTGGCGGCGCTGGTCGGCTAGGGTCGACGGTAACCTTGGACGATTACAGCTCGATCCGCACCTGAGCGCGCGGGTCTCCCACCGCTTCCAGTGTCGCGCGACGGCCTTCGAGCTTCAGGCGTTCGTCGATGTCGGCCGGCAGCTCGATGCGCGCCTCACCCGACTCGTTGGCCTGAGCCTCCAGCTGCGAGCCGTCCGAGAGCGTCAGCCGCACCTGTCCGGCGGCCGCCGGCTTGCGCGCGCACACGAAGGCGGCGCCACGCTTCTGCATCTCGCGTTCGCCCAACGGCGTCTCATGGACACCCAGGCTGAGCTGCTGCCAGGCCGCGCCCGCAAGCAGCGCCACCCCTACCGCCGTGATGCCGCCAGAGTAGGCCCACCCGGAGGCTTGCGGCATGCTCAACTCGCCCTCTACCTCCTGCGTGGGTCTGGTGAACGCCGTGTAGGCCAGCAGCCCTGAGCCGGTCGCCGTCAGCAGGCCTCCGAACAGCCACTCGACCGTCAGCGAGTTGCCGACGGCCGTTCGCTCTGTGATGCGCACGCCGTCGGCGCGCTGCAGCTGCTCGATGGCGCACCAGTCCACGACCTCGACCTTGGCAACCACGACGGGTCCCTGCCGCTCGCCCTGCACGGCCAGACCGGGCCCGAGTGGCACGCGGTGGGTGCGCGGCGCTTCCAACGGGTTGGCGCGAACCCGCGACGTCTGCTCGATGGCGGCGCAGCCCGGCACGACCCCGTTCAACAGGCAGACGATCAGTCCAACGCCGCTCGTTCGCTTCAGAAAACCGACCAGTCGTGAACCGCGGTTCATGCCCCCTCCAGCCCGGCGACGACCTCGATGCGTGCCGGGCGCAGGGCGTGGTCGGCCAGCACCAGCGCAACGGCTGCCTCGACGATGGCGACGGCCCGCGGCAACACACACGGGTCGTGGCGGCCGGTCACCGTTGTCGCTTGAGGCGGTCCTTCGGGGCCAATCGCTTGCTGCGGCTGCGGGATCGTGGCGACGGGCTTGAACGCGACATCGACGACCAGCGGCATGCCGGTCGAGATCCCGCCCAACAGGCCGCCCGCGTAGTTGGTGGCGGTGCCGACCGCGCCGGAATTCTGCCGTACGAACGGATCGTTGTGCTGGCTGCCCCGCATCGACGCGGCGGCAAATCCGCTGCCGAAGGCGACGCCCTTGACGGCCGGCAGCGACCCCAGCGCGTGCGCCAGGCTGCCCGACAGCTTGTCGAACACGGGGTCCCCCCAGCCCGCCGGCACACCAAACACCACGCAACGGATGACGCCGCCCAAGCTGTCGCGGTCGCGCCGTGCGTCGTCCAGTGCCGCGAGCATCCGGTCGCTCGCCGCCGCATCGGGGCAGCGCACCGGACTCGCATCGACCTGCTCACGCGTCAGCGTCCACGGGTCGACCGCGTGGTCCATCGGCTCGGGTCGCTGAACCGTCAGCTGCGCCGGATCTGGCGAGTCGGCGGTCACCGGCCCCATTTGCTGCACCCACGCCACGATCCGCACGGGAGGTCGCCGACTCGCCGTCGCCAGCGCTTCCAGCACGGCCTCTGCCACCGCTCCCGCCGCCACACGCCCGACGGTCTCTCTGGCGCTGGCCCGACCGCCGCCCCGTGGGTCTCGATGTCCATAACGGGCGTGCCAGGTGAAGTCGGCGTGGCCCGGCCGAAACACATCGGCCAACCCCTCGTAGTCTTGAGACTTTGCGTCCGTGTTTTCGACCATCACCGCGATCGGCGTGCCGAGCGTCCGGCCCTGGTAGACACCACTCAGGATGCGCGGTTCATCGGCTTCCGCGCGTGCGGACGTGTGCGGTCCTTGCCCCGGGCGTCGCCGCGCCAGCCAAGCAGAGATTCGCGAGGCATCCAGCGGGACGCCCGCCGGGCAGCCGTCGACCACGCAGCCCACCGCCACCCCGTGGGACTCGCCAAACGTGGTTACCCGCAACGCGTGTCCGAAGCTCGAACCCGGCATATCTCCCTCCTCGCACTCAACCGTCAGTACAGCTTCTCGAGTCGTGCGCCGCCGTAGTAGTGGCCCAGAATTTCCCTGAAGTCTTGCCCGGCCTTGGCCCGCCCCACCGCACCTGTCTGGCACATGCCGACGCCGTGGCCGAAGCCTGCTCCCCGAAACGTCCATTCTCGCGGCAGGCCATCAGGTCCTGGCGCACCAGCCTGGACCAGGAACAGCGACGACCGCAAGCCGGCTGGCCCCGCAGAGCCGCCTAGAGCCTTGCGAATCCGCAGCTCGCCGTCCAGCGCGACCGTCTTGCCGTCGTCCATGTCCAGCGCCACCCGGACCGCCCGTCCCGATACCCCGCGCTGCAACACGCGAATCGCCCGGACGTGGCCCGCGATGCCCTGATCGGCCAGCGACCGACCCAGCTCTGCGGCGGTCCGCACGACTGTCCACCGCAGCGCGGCGGCATTCTCGCCTGCCCTCGCCGCCCAGCTGGCGTCCGGCGCTTGAATCAGCGCGGCCACCGCCCGCTCGGTCGCACCGTTCTGTAGCGGGTCTGCGACGTTCGGGGGCAAGTCGGCGCGGCCGCGCAGCTCTGGCTGGGGCAGACCGGGCCAGACGAGCTCGTTGTGCTCGGTGTGGCCGCCGCTGACCGCGTGGTAGTAGGCGTCGAGCAGGCGTCCGTCCTGACCGATCAGCACCACGCCGCGCGTCGCGGCAACCGCCTGCGCGATGTCGGGACTGACCCGCTCAACCCCCCGATAAGCCTGACAATGCACCTGATTGCACAGCGCGTAGGGGTCTGACGCGTGGCGCGTTCCCAGCTTGGCCAGCATGTCGGTGCGGGCAGCGACGGCCTGAGCGCGCATGGCCTCCGGGGGCGCGTCGCGGAAGATCTCAGCGGCCACGACGCCCTGCAGGATCCGCTCGACCTCTGCCTCGTTGACGACCTCGAGCCCCCCGCGCGGCCCCGGCACGACGTACACGCGTCCGGGAAGCGAGAGTTGGGTCTTGCGGCCGTTGCGCGTGCCGGCGACCAGCAACAGCGACTGCCGGTTTTTCGGCACGTCGGCCTCGAGCCAAACGGCATCGGCCACGCGGGCTTCGGCCGCCCCGCTGCGCACGCGCAGGGTTCCGGAGGGAGGACGGCCGACCACCGACTGCACCGTCAGCTCGGCGGCGAACTTGCGTCCCAATTCCATCGCCTGGTCTCGCGCTTCACCTTCGGTCGCGAACACCTCTCGCAGACACAGCAACGTTCGCCGCGTGTCCAGCGTCCGGTTGCCCAGGCTGAAGGTGGTGCCGCTGCCCAGTGCCTCGACCGCGACGCCTCGTCCCTGCCACAGCGCGCGCAGGCGACGCAGCGACTCGAGGTCGTTTGCCGCTGCTTGGGCGAGCACAACGTGGTGCTCCGACGTCCCCACCGACGTGTCCAGCCCGTCAATCCGCACCGTGCGACCCGCAGGCACCGTCAGCACCAGCGGCCCGTCGACGCCGGCAAGCACACGCAGCCCCTGCGGCGCCGACACCACGACTTCGCCCTGCCGCTCCAACACCGACATCGGCAGCAGAGGTGTGCCCGATTCATCCAGATGCACATCGGTTCGGTACAGCGACGCCGCGCGATCGGCGGGTCCCAGCAGATCGGCCCGGGCCAGCGCACCGGGAGTCGCCAGCAGCACGCACGTCACGGCACACGCCAACCATGCCCCGGGCGTGCGGGGATTGCGGCGGCGAGAGGCGGCGATCGGCAGCGTGTGGGGCATGACCAGCAGGTCGCGGGAAAGGGGCACGCGCGTGGGCGGGCAGAGGTGCGGCGGAGGGTGCGCGTCCCGGTCGATCTATGCAAGTCAGCCCTAGTCAAGCATACTCCGCGCGGGCATTGCCCCCCTTGGGCGTCTTTCCCCCGCCACGGAAGTTCGATGGCCTCAGTCCACCAACGCTACCGCATCTTGTCGAAGCTCGACGCGGGCGGCATGGCGGAGATCTACCGCGGGGTGGCCATTTCCATCGAGGGCTTCGAGAAGCCCGTCGCGATCAAGCGCATCCTGCCGTCGCTGTGCCAAAACCAGAAGTTCGTCACGATGTTCCTGGACGAGGCGCGGCTGTCCATGCAGCTGAACCACGCCAACATCGTGCAGATCTTCGATCTGGGCCAGGTGGGCGACACCTACTTCGTCGCGATGGAGATGGTCGAGGGCGCCAACCTGCGCCGCGTGATGCAGCGCTCCGTCGACCTTGGGTTGCACATTCCGGTGCCGATCGGCTGCTTCCTGATCATGGAGACGGCCAAGGCTCTTGCTTACGCCCACGAGAAGACCGGCCCGAACGACCAGCCTTTGGGCATCGTCCACCGCGACGTGTCGCCGCCAAACGTGCTGCTGTCACGTCAGGGCGAGGTCAAGCTGACGGACTTCGGTCTGGCGCGCGCGGCCACCAATGCTCAAGTGACCGATCAGGGCGTGGTGAAGGGCAAGTACGCGTACCTGTCACCCGAAGCCGCCGACGGCAAGCCGGTCGACCCTCGTGCGGACATCTACTCGTGCGGCATCATCCTGTGGGAGCTGCTGTGCGGCCGTCGCCTGTTCGCCGGCAAAAGCGACCCTGACACCGTCGAGCTGGTGAGGCAGGGCGTCATTCCCAAGCCCAGCTCGGTTCGGCCCGAGGTGGACGAGGAACTCGAGCGGATCGTGCTGCGTGCGCTGGCCAAGAACGTCAAGCGCCGCTACCAGAGCGCCCGCGAGCTGGAGCAGGACCTCGCCGCCTACCTCTTCAAGAACAACCTGCGCGTCACCGGCAACGATCTCGCGGCCTTCCTGCGCCTGACGGCCGGCGAGGGTCAACTGGGCGAGTCTCAGGTCGATATCGGCGCATTGTTGCGCGCGGAGCTGGACGAGCTGGCACGGGTCGGTCGTCTGGACATGACGTTGGGCCAGGTGCCGCTGAAGCCCAGCGATCTGCAAGCGCAAAGCACGTCGACGCTGGGGGTGGCGGGACTGCTAGAGCGCCTGAACGAGGTGCCGCTCGACGACCTGGCCGATGACGCCAGCATGACGGTCAGTCTGGCCGAGCGGCTCGAGGGGCAGGTCGAAGCGTCGAAATCGGGGTCGAAGACGGTCGGCAAGCCGCAGCGGCTGCGGCGATGGGCCTATGCAGCTGCCGCGGCGGCGGTGGTCCTGCTCGCGGCCGTCGCCGTCTGGATCAGGGGCTGACGAGAGATGACAACTTTCTGGAAGTGTTGAAGTTTTTGTGGACGCCACAAACATCGTCGAACGCTCACAGACATCGGCCGCGCGAAGTGTCCAACTGATGCGGAAACGGTTCCCGCGTGATCTTCCTTGCTCCGTGATACCGAGGTGGGCGTGCCGCTCGAAGCCAAGCAAGACGACCTGAGCCAGAAGACGCCACGGACCCTGCGAGACGACTCGTGGGTCCGACGCACGTCGCGATGGGTTTCCCGTTCGTGCCTCGCTCTCGCGGTCCTCGTGGCTGTGCTGTGGCAGGGCGGGGTGTCTCTGGAGGCCGTCGCGTTGGTGGGTGCGCTGGTGACGGGGGCGTGGCTGTTTGCCTTCCCGGCGAAGCCGCACAAGCCGCCGCGCGTGAGATTTGCCCTGCCTTGGCTCGGGTTGGGGGCGGTGACGGCGCTACAGGTCATTCCCTTGCCCCGAGGTCTGGTGGCATGGCTGCACCCGCGGGCGGTCGAGATCATCGACGCCGGTCACCGCGCGATGGGCCTCGCCGTGCCGGACTTCATGCCGATTGCCCTTGCGCCCAGCGATGCGGCTTTGCAGGCGGCGCTGTTCCTGATCGCGGGCGTGGCTGGTGCGGTTGGATCGGTCGTCCTGATGGGTTCCGGCGGCCGCGAGTCAGTCGACCGGCTATCCACCGGCATCCTCGGCCTCGGGCTCTTGAGTTCCTTGTGCTGGGTCAGTTCGCACGACCCGGCACTGACAGAGCTCTTGGGCCTGACCCTGTCCGAGGGACTCGCGAAGGTCGCCTTCGTGAACCCCAACCATCAGGCAGGGCTTGCCAACGTCGCGCTGGCGCTGCTGCTTGGCCGCACGGTGAGGGCTCCGACCCTTGGTCTGCAGATGCTCTACGGCATCCTCGCGATGGGGCTTGGGGTGATGATCCTGGTCATCGCGTCGCGCGGCGGCATCGTCGTGTTGGGCGTCATTCTCGCCCTGACCGCGCTGGCGCTGCCGCAGCCCGCACCCGGCACCCGTCGTGACCCGCGCGAGGAGTGGCTTCGACAGCGCCAGACCCTTGCGGCCGGAGGGTTGGTCGTCCTGTTGCTGGCTACGCTCGTCGCGATGCCGGTTTTGGAACGCGAATTCAGTCAGTCGCCGGAGCTGCACGCAGAGCCCAAGATCCAAAGCATCATGCACCTGCCCGACTTGGTCGCTGGCAGCTTCATGTTCGGCATGGCTCCGGGCAGCCTTCCCGTAGTCGCCGGCCAGAATGCTGAGTTTGGCCCTGTGCGCTTCGAGTTTGCCGAGAACCTGATCGTGCAGCGGATCATCGACCAGGGCGTGTTCTTTGGGCCTCTCTTTCTGATCGTGCTGCTGTGGATCGTTTGGGGGATGGTGCGCCGACGGCAGGGCGTCCCGGAGGCGCCGGCTCTTCTCATCGCCGTTATCGCATTCCTGATGTCCAATCTGGTCGACTTCTCCAGCGAGATTGCCGGAGGTCTGCTCGTCGCCATTGCGCTCGCCACCGCGCTGGAGCGCATGCTGCCGTATCCGGGACAGATGCCGTCCCGTCCTGACCGCGCCAAGCACCGTATGCACCGACGGGTGCTCGTGGCTGGCGGCCTTGGCCTCGCGACCGCGGCAGGGATGCTGCTGGTAGCTCGGCAGGGCATGACACGGGATACTCCGGAGCGATTGCAAGGACTGAAGCCTGCGGCGATGGCCCACGAGATAGGCCAGCATTACGCGCATCACCACCACGCCTTCTACCTGCTCGCCCGGGCAGCGTTGCTTGAGGGGGACCACAAGACGGCCCATGCGGCGCTCGACCGCGCCGTCGCCCTGCGCCCGGATAGCCGACACGCCCGGTTGTTCCGTCTGGCACTGTTCCTCAGCATCGGCCAGCCCCAAGCCGCCGTTGCCGACATGGTGTGGCTGCTGGATCACAGCCTCGGAATGAGCGGCGACCCAAACACCCCCGACCCGACCACCCGCGCGCTGAGGCTGTGCGCCGACTACCGAGGCGGAGACGAGGTCCTGCTGCAGGCGGTGCTGCTACGGCCTGAGAAGAGCTTGAGCGTGGGACAGTTCCTTCAGAATCAGCGGCCTGCGCTGGTCGAGACCATCGCGCTTGCCTTGCGCAAGAAGTATCCGCAGCGGCGCTACGGCATCGAGGTTGTGCGCGGCCGCATCTACGTCAAGCGTGGCAACTTCGAGCCGGCGCGCCAGATCGCCATGAAGCTGCTGTCCGACGAGTCCACACGGCTCGACGGCTATTCTCTGGAGGGCACCATCCAGGGCCACAGCGGCCACCCCGACATCGCCTATCACATGTTCCGCGAGGTGTGTGAGCAGACGCCTGGCGACGTGGAGTCCTGCATGTTCGCGGTAGAGGCTATCCTGTCAGCAAACAAGCCTCAGGACGCTATTGACTTTCTGACCAGCGTCCAGGGACGCTTGAACGGCGGCCCGGAAAACGCTGCGTTCTTCTGGGCTTCCATGGCCAGGGCGCAGCTTCAGCTCGAGCGAAACGCCGATGCCCTCGTCTCTGCCGGGTTGGCACAGGGACTCGCCGGCGAGAAGAACAACGAAGTGGCCGTCCTGTTGGCCGAGTGCAACCTGAAGATGAGTCAGGTGCGCGAAGCCCGAGACCTGCTCGACGCCGTGCTGCGGCGCTCTCCCAAACATCCTGACGCGCTGCGGCTACGGGCGGAGATCGAGCAGGACGCGGGCCCCCTGAAGCCGTGAAGTCCGGCGCACCGGGGGCGGGAATACGCGACGGCGTCGGCTCCGTTGACACCGAAGGGCGTTCGCCATTAGCTTGCGCGCGGGCTGACGCGGCGCGTCATCGACGGGGGTCGCGGCCCATCCCGAGCAGACGATGCAAGTCTTCGCCGTGCGGCCATCGCGCGGCAGTCCAACGGCCGACCCTCGGCCATAGGAGCGAGTACCGATGAAGATCCTCGTGTCCGCCAAGCGCGTCAGCGATCCCAACGCCAGGCTGAACATCAGCCGCGACGGCAAGTGGATCGAAGGCGATGTCGAGTACATCCTGAATCCCTTCTGCGAAAATGCGATCGAGTGTGCGTTGCAGCTCGCCGAAGCCCATGACGGCACCGAGACGGTTGCCGTCGGCATCGGCGACGACGAGACGGCCCGCTTCATCCGCCAGGGGGCTCTGGCCCGCGGCGTCGACCGGGGCATCCTCGTCGAGGCCGATGAGGCCGTGATCGACTCGGACGTCATCGCCCGGATCTATCAGGGACTGTGCGAGCGAGAGCGCCCCGACATCCTGTTGCTGGGCAAGCAGGCCATCGACGGTGATTCGAATCAGGTGGGCCAGCTCGTGGCCGAGTATCTGGGCTGGCCGCAAGCGACGTTCGCCTCCAAGGTCGAGATCCAGGGCGACGAGGTCATCGTGCAGCGCGAGGTCGATGGCGGCCTCGAGACGATCGCCCTGACCATGCCCTGCGTCATCACGGCCGACCTGCGCCTGAACGAGCCACGCTATGCGTCGCTTGCGGGCATCATGAAGGCCAAGAAGAAGCCGTTGGACGAGCTGGAGATGGACGATCTGGACCTCGACAGCACGGACCCCAAGGTTCGCGTCGTTGCGATGTCGACGCCGGCCGGCCGCAAGGCGGGCGTCATGGTCAAGACCGTCGACGAGCTGGTCCACAAGCTGAAGACCGAGGCGCGCGTGGTGTGATCGGACCCGGTGCCGCCTACGTCGATGGACGGACAGGGGCCGGCATCCGAACGCATGGAAGGAGCTGAACTCATGAGCAAGATTCTGGTGTTGGCCGAGCATGACAAGGGCACGGTCAAGAAGCTCACCCTGAACACGCTGCTGTTTGCGCGCCAGCTCGCCCAGAAGACGGGGGGCAGCGTCGATATCGCCGTGCTCGGTCACGGCGTTGGCCCGGTCGCAGAGGCGTTGCGTGGCTTTGGCGCGGGGACCATCCACGTCGCGGACCACGCCGACCTCGCCTATCCGCTGGCGGGACCGTACGCCAAGGTGCTGGCCGACTTGGCCAAGTCGACGGGAGCCAAGGTCGTCGCCGCGACAGCCTCGTCGCTGGGCAAGGACGTGCTGCCGCGCGTGGCCGCCCGCTTGGGCGCCGGCATGGCAAGCGACGTCGTCGCGCTTGTGGATACCAAGGAAGGGACGGCCTATCGGCGACCGGTGTGGGCGGGCAGCCTGCTTGCCGACGTCGTCATCGATTCGCCCGTTCACGTTGTGTCGGTGCGCTCGTCCGCCTTCGATGCTGCAGAGGCGGTCGGTGGCGCGTCGCCGGTGCAAGCGTTTGCCGCGCAGCCCGACCTGGCCAAGGCCCGGGTCCGCTTCGTGAAGTTCGACGGCGTGCAGTCCACCCGCCCCGATCTGGCTGAGGCCAGCGTGGTGGTGGCCGGCGGTCGCGGTCTGAAGCCCGAGAAGGGCGGTTTTGGCGTCATCGAGCCCTTGGCCGACCTGTTGGGCGGCGCCATCGGTGCCTCGCGCGCGGCGGTTGACGACGGCTACTGCCCCAACGACTACCAGATCGGCCAGACGGGCAAGGTGGTGGCGCCGCAGCTGTACTTCGCGATTGCGATCTCAGGCGCCGTGCAGCACCTGGCGGGCATGAAGAACTCCAAGGTCATCGTCGCCATCAACACCCGCGAGGACGAGCCCATCTTCAAGGTCGCCGACTACGGTCTGGTCGCGGACGCCTTCGTCGCCGTGCCGGAGCTCGTCGAGAAGCTCAAGGCGATCAAGAGCTAGGCGACCCCGGCCCCGGATGAACCTGAACGACACCATCGTCGCTGCGGCTACCGCACCCATGCCGGCGGGCGTGGCGGTCGTGCGCGTGTCGGGTTCCCTGGCGGTGTCGATGGCCTGTGCCTTGACCGGCCGCTTGCCGGTCGATTTCCCGTCCGGGCACCTGCGGTTTGGTCCGCTTTGCTGGGAGGATCGGCTGCTCGATCGGGGCTATGCCGTCGTTTTCCGCGCACCGCGGTCGTTCACCGGCGAGGACGTCGCAGAGTTTCACGTGCACGGGTCGCTTGCGGTCGTCGACGCGCTGCTGGAGGCCGCCTGCCGCTTGGGCGCCCGTCCTGCCCAACCCGGTGAATTCACTTATCGCGCGCTGGAACACGGCAAGCTGGACCTCGTGCAGGCAGAGGCCTTGGCCGATCTGGTCTCGGCCCGCAGCGAGACTGCCCGGCTGGCGGCGCTGGACCATCTGGACGGGCAGCTGAGCCGGCGTTTGCAGGACCTGCGCGCCCCGTTGCTCGAGCTGTTGGCTGAGGTGGAGGCGCATCTGGACTTCCCGGTCGAGACTGGCGACGCGGCACCCGACGACGCGGCGTGGACGGCTCGGGCCTTGCAACTCGCGGATCAGGTGGCGCAGCTGCGGGCGACAGCCCGTGCCGGGCGCGTGCGGCTGCACGGGGCGCGCGTGGTGCTGTACGGTGCCCCGAACGCGGGCAAGTCCACGTTATTCAATGCCTTGATTGGCATCGACCGGGCGCTGGTCGACCCCCGGCCCGGCACCACCCGCGACACCTTGGAAGTCACGACTGCTCCCGACGGCGTGCTGCTGACATGGGTCGACACGGCGGGCGTGCACGACGCCCAGGACCCGGTCGAGCGTGAGGGAACGCGTCGCGCGCAGGCTGAGGTCGCGCACGCCGATGTCGTGCTGTGGGTGCAGGACCAGAGCTCCGCCCCGGGACCGCTGCCTTCGCCGCAAGAGCTGGCCGTGGTCGAGGCGCCGGTCGTCGTGCGGGTGCGCGCCCAAGCCGACAAGCCGACCCATCCCGCGTTTTCGCAGAATGCCGAGCATTTACAGGATGTTGTGGTGTCCGCCCAGAGTGGGCTGGGCCTCCGTGCGCTCAGGGATGCCATCGTGGCGGCGGTGCGCGGGCTGCAGGCGGAGGGGCCGGGAACGGCAGGGGTGGCCATTGCGCGTCAACGTCACGCCTTGGCGCTGGACCAAGCCCGCGAGGCGCTGGAGCGGGCCGTGGCGGCCTTGCAGTCCCGAAGTCCGCTGGAGCTCGCCGCTGCCGACCTGCGCGACGCCGCGGACGCGCTGGACGAGCTGGTGGGCACCGTGCGCAGCGACGACGTGCTGGGCCAGGTGTTCTCCACATTCTGCATTGGCAAGTAGGCGGTCAGAGCCAAGCGGCGACGGCGACGCGGTAGCGGCCGAAGTCCAGCTCGATGCGGGCCAGGTCCTCGCGGATGGCCGCGAGCTGACCGTCGCGGGCGTGCAACCACAGGTTATCGGCTGTGCTCGCCATCGTCTGGGCACCCAGGTTTGCCGCCGCACCTTTCAGCGTATGGGCTTGGCGGGAGATCTCAGCGGCGTCGCCGGTGGCCACCGCGTGTCGCAACAGCACCAGACGCTCCGCGGCGTCGGTCAGGAACAGCGGCAGCACGCTGCGAAACATGTCCTCGTCATCCAGCATCCTCGCCATCGTACCCGGCAGGTCGAAGTCGACGTCCGCGGCAGTGGGGGGCAGCTGGGTCATGGGGAGGATTCTCCGGCATCAGCAGCGGGGAGGGAGGCGTCCCGTGGCGTGCGGGGAAGTCACCAGCGTAGTCACGCCCGGTGACGCGAACAAGAGACGTACGGGCTCATCGCGAAGAAAGCCAACGAAAAATGCTGGTTTGCGCGACCTTGACCGGTCACGTCGCGGTTCAGCGCGTGGGGGGGGCGGTCAGCGCCACAGGGTCCAGTCGGTCCGCGACAGCACCAGATCTCGAACCGGCGGCTCTGCGGTGCCGGCCAGTAGGGAGTCGAGCTGATCCAGCACAAGATTCAGCACTTCCGGTGTTGCGACCGAGTGCAGCCGCACCGAAGCGTCCGCCGTCTCGACCATCGCCGTGGCCCCAATGGCGCAGCCGGACAGGCAGGACACGGGCGAGACGACCAACTCCCGTCCGTGCCGCTTGGCCCAAGCGTTGGCGGCGGCCATCATCGGGTGCAGCGGCGTGCAAGGCTGCGCGCCTTTGCCTTTTCGCCGGCAGGTGCCGCAGAGCTGCAGCGAGACGGTCGTCATCCGAACACCCCGCGCACAAGCTCAGCCAACTCGGCGCGAATGGTGCGGAATTCGGGTGCCACCGCGATCGCCCGGTCGGGGTCCTTCAGGCCGTGGCCCGTCAGCACGCAGACGATGCGCTCGTCCTTGCGAAACGGCTCCAACTGGTTGCGTTGCAGGATGCCGGCGAACGACGCGGCCGATGCCGGCTCGCAGAACACACCTTCGACCCGCGCCAGCAGCTGCCACGCGGCCAGGATCTGTTCATCGGTCACCGCCTCGATGCGTCCGCCCGACTCGTCCCGCGCCGCAAGGGCCTGCTTCCAGCTGGCCGGGTTGCCGATGCGGATGGCGGTGGCCACCGTCTCGGGGTGCTCGACGGGATGGCCCAGCACGATGGGGGCGCTGCCCGCGGCTTGAAAGCCTTGCATCTTGGGTAGTTGCGTGCTGCGCCCCGCTTGAAGATAGCGCTGGAAGCCCAGCCAGTACGCCGTGATGTTGCCGGCGTTGCCGACGGGGATCGCCAGGTGGTCGGGGGCGTCACCCAGCTCGTCGCAGATCTCGAACGCGGCGGTCGTCTGGCCCTCGATACGGAATGGATTCACAGAGTTTACCAGCTCGATCGGGTACTGCTGGCTCAGCTGCCGCGCCAATTCCAGCGCCTCGTCGAAATTGCCGTCGACGGCCAGCACCTCAGCGCCGTGGATGATCGCCTGGCTCAATTTCCCCAGCGCGACCTTGCCCTTGGGCAGCAGCACCACGGCCCGCATGCCCGCCCGTGCCGCGTAGGCCGCTGCCGACGCCGACGTGTTGCCGGTCGACGCACACAGCACCGCCTTGGCACCCTGCTCGGCGGCCTTCGAGATGGCCATCGTCATGCCGCGATCCTTGAAGGATCCCGTGGGGTTCAGACCCTCGAACTTCACCCACACCTGCGCCGCGATGCCCAGCTGGGCGCACAGGCGGGGGATCGGCAGCAGCGGCGTGTCGCCCTCGTGCAGCGTGATGATCGGCGTGCGGTCGGTGACGGGAAGGAACTCTCGGTACTTGCGCAACAATCCCTGGGTCATGCTTCCTCGCTCCCTTCCACGCGGATCACTTGGGCGATGCGCTCGACTTGCGGCAGGCCCGCGACTTCCTCAAGCGCGGCGAGCAGCTGCCGCTCGACCGCCTGATGCGTCACGAACAGCAGGTCCACCGGCGCGTCGCGGCGACCCTTCTGGATCATCGACGCGACGCTGACCTGGTGGCGGCCCAGCACGGTCGCGATGGCGCCCAGCACGCCCGGTTGGTCGGCGACCTGAATCGCGAGGTAGTACCGCGACGTCACCTCCGTCATCGGAAGCACCGCAAGTCTTCGAGAAGGCATCGGAATCCGCCCCGACACCCCGCGCCGCAGATCCTGGGCTGCGTCCACGATGTCGGCCAGTACTGCGCTGGCGGTCGGCATCCGCCCCGCGCCGCGTCCGTAGAACATCAGGTCGCCTACCGCATCCCCGTGCACGAACACGGCATTGTAGGCGCCGTGGACAGCGGCCAGCGGGTGGTCGGCCGGGATCATGGTGGGGTGCACCCGCAGCTCGACCTGACCGTCGCGGTCCTTGGCGATGGCGAGCAGCTTGATCACATGGCCCAGATCGGCCGCCGCTTGGATGTCGGTGGGCGTCAGGTGGCCGATGCCGGCGCGGTAGACGTCGTCCGACGCAAACTCGGCGCCAAAGGCCAGACCCGCCAGAATCGCCAGCTTGCTGGCTGCGTCGTCGCCGTCTACGTCTGCTGCCGGATTCGCCTCGGCATAGCCCAGGTCCTGCGCCTGCTTCAGCGCCTCGGCAAACCCGACCTTGTCCTGCGTCATGCGCGTCAGGATGAAGTTCGTGGTGCCGTTGACGATGCCGTACAGCGCCTGCACGCGGTTGCCCGACAGCGACTCGGCCAACGCCTTGACGATGGGGATGCCGCCCGCGACCGCAGCCTCGCAGTGCAGCCCCGCGCCGCCTTGCAGCGCCGCTTCCCGCAGCTCAGCCCCGTGCTTGGCCAGCAGCTCCTTGTTGGCCGTCACGACGTGCACGCCGCGTCGCAGCGCCTCGCACAGCAGCGTGCGCGCCGGCTCGATGCCGCCCATCACCTCGACCAGAACGTCGATCTCGGGGTCGGCCGCGACCAAGGTCGGGTCGCCGCACAGCAGGTCCGGGTCCAAGTCCACGTCGCGGGGCTTGTCGGGGTCGCGCACGGCCACGCGCCGCAGCTGCAACGGTCCGCCTGCCCGTTCCGCCAGCAATTCCGCATGGCGTTGAAGCAGTTCGGCGACTCCGGCGCCCACGGTGCCCAGGCCGAGCAGGGCGATCTCCAGGGGGCGCGTCATGGCAGGGCTCCTTGCGGATGCAGGGGCAGACTTGCAGGTCGGGGCGGGAAGGCGCAAAAAACTGGCCTTGCGTCCACCGCGGCCCGCATACTTTGCCCGCAGGTCGACAAGGCGCGCAACAGGACGCGTGCGATCAACCCGCCCCAAGCCTCTTGTGCAGGGGCTCGACAAAACGGAGGAAAGCCATGCCGAAGGGTCAAGAGAAAACCGACAAGAACAACAAGCCCAAGCTGACCACCAAGGAGAAGCAGGCCAAGAAGAAGGACAAGAAGACCGCAAAGGGCAGCTCGGCCGCGACGCTGTGACCCTTTCGCGTGTCTTTGTGCTCGGCGCGCTGCTGGCCGGCCTTGTGGGCTGCGGAGCTGGCGGTGCGAGCATGACCGACCCCGCTTGGCAGACCGACCTCGACCGGGACCATCCCTTGGTCGGTCGGATCTGGCATGGGCCGTCGCGTCGTTTCGTTGCGCCCGAAGAGATGCTGGCCGATCTGGCCGGCCGCGACTTCGTGTTGCTTGGCGAGAAACACGACCATCCCGACCACCACCAGCTTCAGGCGCTTGTCGTGCTGGAGCTGGCGGTGCGTGGTCGGCGGCCAGCGGTCGGGTTCGAGATGCTCGAGCCGAGCCAGCAGGCACCGCTCGACGCCTTTCTGGCACAGCACCCCACCGACGCGGCGCAGCTTGGCCCTGCCGTCAGCTGGCAGGACAGCAGCTGGCCGGATTGGGAGCTGTATCGGCCCATCGCGCAGGCCGCGCTGGACGCGGGATTGCCTTTGTTTGCCGCGAACTTGCCGGGGGCCGACGCCAAAGCGATCTCGCGCAACGGTCTGGCCGCGCTGGACGCAGAGAGCCGCAAGCGGTTTGCGCTGGACATGCCGTTCGACGCGACCACCGCAGCTGAGATGGAGCAGGAGGTGCTGGACAGCCACTGCGGCATGCTCCCGAAACACGCGGCCCCGCCGATGGCGATGGCCCAGCGCGCCCGCGATGCCGCAATGGCCGATGCCCTGCTGGCCCACGCAAGTCCGGGTGGCGCCGTGCTGATCACCGGGAACGGTCACGCGCGCAAGGACCGCGGCGTGCCGTGGTGGCTGCGGCAGCGGGCGCCCGGCAAGTCGATCGCGTCGGTGGCGTTCGTCGAGGTGCGCGCGGGTCTCGATCCGCAACAGGGCGAGCCGGGGGCCGTTGCCGACTACGTCTGGTACACGCCGCGCTTGGACGACACCGACCCTTGCGCGGAATTCCGCGACCAGCTTGAGAAAATGCGCGGGCGGTAGCACCACGACCTCTCCCGCTGCCGATTCCCCCTTCCTCTTGAATCCCTTTCGACCCCTGAACTCAGGCTGGCCGACCGTTCACGTCTGGCGCAAGATAGTCCCGAGCCCGGCGGCGCGGTCGTGCCGGGGGAGAGGACATCATGATCGAGCCGAAGCTGGCGAATTCGCTGCTGGAAGCGTGGCAGGCGCTGCGATCGGCGTCGGCAGAGCGCGGCTCGCCCTTCCTGCCCATCGACCCAGAGGATCTGCGGGCGCTGCAGCACCGCATCGACGTGCCCGCCGTCCTGCTGGCCGTGTTGCGCGAGGGTACGCCGGTCGATCCCGTCGCCGTGGGTCCCCATCGGCTGCTGCCGACCTGGCACGACGCGAACGAGAAGCTGCAGCGCCGCCCCGCCTGGCCCCGTCACCTGTTGCCGTTGGGCACTTCGGGGACGGGAGAAGTCGTGCTCGACACGCGCCAAGGGCACATCGGCTGGGCGGATTTGGCGGGTGGCGCAGGGCAGACCTCGGGCATTCCGATGCCGGTGCTGGCGCTGTATCCGGACCCCGCGGCGTTCATCGACGATCTGCGTGGCTGGGTCGAGGTCGTGCACCCGGAAGACGCCCGGGCCGTGCGTTCGTGGCAGGGCTTGCGGCAGGTGGCTTGGGATGCGTTGGAAGGGCACCTGGGCCCCGGCTGGCACACCCGCGCGCTGTTTGCCGAGGTCAGGCCGATGGCGGAGGTGTGCGTGCGGCTGCAGGTTGACCTGCGCCGCAACATTCGCCTGACGTACGCGACCGCGGCCGCACTGGCCTTGTCGCCCGTGATCGGGGGCTGGGTGGCGGTGCAGACGGGGCTGGTGCCGCCGTGGCAGGGCGCGGTGGCCGGGTTGGGGCTGATCGGCATCGCGCCTGCGTGGCTGTTGGCGCAGCTACGGGCCGATGGCGCGCGTTTGGGGCGGTTGCTGCGGACGTTGCCGCGCGATTGATTCCTGCGTTGTTCGGCGCCCCTACGTGGTCGCGCTTTCGGGGCCATGCGTCCACGGCCGACTGACAGCCATTGCCCACGTCATCGGCAACGCGCGCCACGCCATCCGGTGCAGGTTCCTGCGCTTGAACCTGCGGATCTGCTGCAGCAGCCAGTCCTGCGGCGTGTCGGGCGAGACGTAGAACTTCGCGTCCCAGCCGTCGTCGTCCGCGCCGATCACGCCCTCGGCCACCGCGCGATCGTAAAGCGGCGTGCGGGGTTGGATGCGCCAGCCGACGCTGAAGTCGACCCACCACGAGCCGGCGTCCCAGCCGCCCTGCAGCGTCTCGAGCGCCGTCTCGCGCGTCTCGCCCGGTCCCCCCAGCGTCGGCATCAGCATGGTGCCCACGCCCGCGCGGTGCAGCCCGGCCATGTCGCGGTCGATCTCCTTGCGGGTAAACGACTTGCCCATCGCGCGCAGCACGGGGTCCGAGAAGCTCTCGGCGAACACCACCACCGCCGCGCCGCCCGCCCGCTTGTACAGCGCGAAGAACTCGTCGTCGGCCTGGCCCGGATCGAACACGGACCACAGCTGCAATTGCGCACCCTGCTTCAGGATCTCTCGCAGCACGTCCTTGGCGTGTTCCAGCGGCCGGTTGAAGCCGGCGTCGACCAGAAAGACGCTTTTGACCTTGCCGGTCCGCTTCAGCTTCAGCAGGTCGCCCGCCACCTCGGCCGGGTCGCGCAACACGAAGCGCTTGCCGAAGGTGTGGAAGGTGTCGCAGAACGCGCAGTTCTCGGGGCAGCCGGTGCGGGTGACGACGCCGGCCTGCCAGTAGCCGCGGCGGTAACGCGACAGATCGACCAGGTCCCAGTTGTCGAACGTGACGTCGCGGTACCCGACGATCTGGAAGGGGTTTTCGACGACTTCGCCCGTCAGCGCGCGGTGGACCAGCCCGGGCGTCTCGCGGTCGGGGCTGCCGGCCGCCAGCGACTGCACGAACCGCGCGATCGGCTCCAGATCGTCGCCGCAATAGCCCCACTCTGCGCCCATCACGTCCAGCATTCGCTTGGGATAGGTCGTGAACGCGGTACCGCCCAGCAGCATCGGCGCCGGGCAGACCTGGCGAACCGCCTGTAGCATCGACGCAATTTCAGGGATGGGGTCGTAGAAGTCGCCGGGCGTCATGTTGTCGCGGTTGCGGATCGAGAAGCACAGCAGCTGGGGCTGGAACGACCGCGCGGCTTCGACCACGGCCTGGCGGGGCTTCTTTTCGACGTTGCAGTCGAGGAAGTGCACGTCGTGGCCGTCGCGCTTGAGCCGGGCGGCGACCAGCGACGCGCCGATGGGGCTGGGGGACAACAGGCGATAGGTGTTGGTGTTGGTGACGAGGATGCGCATGCGGGTTGCCTCCGGTCGCGCCGGATCGTGCACTGGCGTGGCGGGTGTGGCAACCGTTCCAAGCGGCGCGACTAGTTGCCCGGATACACCCACTGCAGGCCGACGTTGTAGGCGCCGGTGCCCAGCTGGGCAATCGGAAAGCGGTACACGACCCACTCGCCCTCGACCTTTGCGTTCGGGTGACCTTGGGCGCCCGCCAGCACCGTCCCGCCTGCGATGGCCGTCGTGGCACCCGGAACCCTGAGCGACAACTCAGCAAACGCAGCGGGCAGGACGTCGAAGCGGATCGATGCGACCTCGGTCGGCACGCCATCGGTCGGGCTGGCCCCCTCGAGCACCGGCGACACCGCAATCGGCACGCCATCGACCAGCGCCTGCACTGCGGGCAGGGCCGAGAGCGACGCGCCCGACAGCGGCTCGGTGAACGAAAACACCAGGTAGCCCGCGCCGTTGCCCTTGTCGACCACCCGAGCCCTGTCGAGCATGGGCCGACTGGAGGTGTAGAAGTCGTGCACCGTCGGCGCGTCCAGGAAGTGGTTTGCAAGCGTCACGGTCCGGCAGTCCAGAAGCGACTGGCTTTCGCCGGGCAGGACTGTCACGCGGTAGGCCTTTCCGGTCAGCAGCGGGGTCTTGGGCGTCAGGAACAGGTCCTCGAGCCTGTCGTCCTTGGGAGAGGCAAACGGCGTGCCGATGTCGTAGTCGATCACTGCTCCCGTCGCCAGATCGGTCAGCACGAACAGCGCCCGGATGGCCTGATGGCCCTTGACCGGATCCTTCAGCAGCGACGCGAACTTGGCCATCGGAGGGACCATGCCCACCCCTGCCGGCATTGCCCGCAGGACAAGCGGCGTTTCGGGATCGCGGTTCGTCTGCAGGGCTCCCGCCGGGTCGGCAAGCGCCACGCGCGGAAACGTCAGGGGCTTCAGGTACGCGCACTGGCCCACCAGCGCATGCCAGTCGGCCATGTCGAGGACGTAGCGGTCGCTCGTGCACTGCAGTTGGCCACCTTGGCACTTGGGCGGGGCCAGCGTGTCGCCGCCGCAGGTGCCGCAGGTGTACTTGCCGTCCCACGTGGTCGGCGGCTCGCTGCCGTCGCAGGGCACGATCGGCGCCCCGGCAGCACCGTCGCCGACGGGCTTGACCACCTCGCCCAAGGGGGCGGTCTTGTCCGACGGTTCCGTGCTGCAGGCGGTCAAGAGCAGCGGTATAAAAACCATCAGGTACAGGAAGTTGCGGGTGGGCATGGGGGGAGCCTCCGGTGGATGCCTCCATGGTGCGCGTTACGCTGGGCAGGTGCAACAGTGCAGGTTCCACGAGAAATCGCCGTCGTTTGCCGCGGCGAATTCCGTCAGTCCATCATCAAGGTCTGGATTGCAGAGCGGCTGGAGCAGCGGATCGCCTGAACGACGTCACCGTCGCCGCCCCGGTCGCACCGGCCCGCACGTCGGCACTGCCGTCGCGGGCACGGTGCACGTGAGGATCGGCCCCTGTTCGTCCGAGACCTGCAGCCGCGAGTCGCCCACGTCGCCAAGCCACCGCAGCTTGGACGACCGATACCCGTTCAATTCCAAGGTGTACCACCCCTTGGCCCCGCGCACCGCCACGAGCTTCCGTTCGATCGGCGTGCACCCCCGCCCGCCGTCCAGTCCCAACAGCCGCGCCTGCACACCCGTCCGTCGGTCGTCGAGCACCTGCAGCGTCTGCAACGGCCCAATCGCGATCGGCTCCTCACACGGCCGGTCCCAGCGCAGGCCCGCCCGCACTGCGTCCAGGTCCGGCGCGGGTCCTTCGAGCGGCACCGGGGCCAGCGGGTCCTGCCAGTCGGCAAGCGTGACCGAGGTCTTGGTTCGCAGTCGATACGCCAGTCGGTCGAACGGAAAGTACTTGCCGGGGCACAAGGTAAACGTGCCGTCGACGCGGGTGTTGGTCGTCACGCGGTCGGCGGGGATGCCGTACACGGTCATCAGGCGGCGGATCAGCGACTCGGTGGCGACCATCTGCGCGGGCGAGGGCGCCTTGAGGTGCAGCACGCCCTGCAGCGACACGGTGATGGCCGTCGGCGCGCGGTCGGGGTGCACGACGTGGATCGACTGCGCGCGGTACTGCCAGCGGCCGATCTGGATGGCGCCATCGGGGGCCGACCCGCCGTTGCCGATCAGGAAGTGGTACTGGATGCCCAGCGGATCGTCGAAACGCTTGCCGTGCCAATGGTTGATGGCGTTGAGCGAGTCATGCGCGCCCGCCGTGTGGTGGATCACGATGTAGCGCCAGCGCGCGTCGCGCGGGTCCTTGTCGATGGCGGCGACGAGCGTGGCGTTGGTGGCAGCGACCCGGGCTGCAGCGTGCGGTTTCGCCCATGCGCTTGGAATTGTAGCGAATAGCAGTAGCGCGGCGAGCAATAGCCGCCCTTGGCGCGGGTGCGCGAGGCAAACGGAGGCTCGGACCGGTGCGGGTCGGCTCATGGAGGTAGGACGGGCGAACGGGGGATTCGGTTCACGTACGCCCGACGATTGGCCGGCGGTCTGGCCCCGCACGCCTTCGACCAGGCTCCCCCACCCACGCCGCCGCGGTCTTCGCAAGAATTGTGTTGACTTGACAAGGTGATGCGTCAACAGAGTTGACGGTCGTGTGATGCATTCGACATAGAGCGACGAAATCGCTGCATCGCCCGACGTCACCAGCCGTGGCGAAGTGGACGCAGGCCATCGAGGGGGGGAGAGCTTGATCATGAGGAGTTGGAATCACTTGGCCTGGACAGCCGTCGCCGTGTCGCTGTGGGCGTGCGATGGCGGCGACGGCGCGACGACGGGCACCCAGGACACCTCGGAGACCCAAGACGTTGCTGACCTCGGGACGGACGCGACCGCGGATACTGCGGACAGCGCGACCGCCGACGCCGTCGAAGACACCGCCCTGGACGCCGCGACCGCCGACGCCGTCGAAGACACCGCCCAGGACACCGCGACCCTCGATGCCGCAGAGGACGCGGTCGCGCCCGACGTGGCCGTGGATGAAGTCGACACGTCGACGCCCAGCTACCCCGCCGCCACCCGCGTCGTGGTCGGCCGCGCCTTTGATGCCAACAGCGCCACCATCTGCATCTTCCGCCAGGACGCCGAGCCGTGGTGCTGGGGCTTGGACATCCAGGGCCAGGCGTTCGGCAAGGGCACCGTAGCGCTGGTCAAGGGGCAGGAGCTGGCCCTATCGGAGGTGGTGGACTTCGCCGCGAGCAACACCGCCGCGTGCGCGCTGAAGAAGGGCGGCACGCTGTGGTGCGTGGGCGAGGCCAACATGCCCGGCACCGGCAACAACGCGCCCTGGACCCAGGTGACGCTGCCGAACGCGCCGACGCTCAAGGCGATCTTCGCGGGTTACGCCGGCTTTGCCGCGCTTGCGACCAACGGCGATGTGTACGGCTTTGGCTACTCCCTCGGCTTCGGCGGGCCCTTCGCCGAGGGCCCCAAGCTGATCGACTCGGGCGTGGCGCAGGTGCTGTCGGGCATGGCCGCGACGGTGTTCTTGAAGGATGCACTTCCCGACACCGTGTTCGGCAATTTCGGGTGGGAAGTGCCGAACTACACCGAGGCGACACCGGTCGCCGCGCCGTTCGACATCGCGGGCGGCAACGCCGGCTGGGACAGCACCGTGCTGCTGGCCGCGGACGGCACGCTTTGGGGCATCGGCCGCAACGACAACAAGCTGACGGCAGAGTTGGGCGCGTGGAAGGAGTGGAAGCAGCTGCCGAGCATCCCGGGCGTCGTCGAGGTCGTGACCCACTCGGCGGGCGCGTGCGCTTTGCTCGGCTCGGGCGAGGTCCACTGCTTCGGCATGGCCAGCGCGCCGCTCGGGCGGCCGCCCGTGGGCGATGGCCACCAGCCGGCCGGCGCAGTCCAGTTCAACGGCCAGCCCCTGACCGGCATCGCCCACATCTATGCCGGGATGAGCACGATGATCGCACTTGGCAAGGACGGCTCGGTGTGGATGTGGGGCTTCGGTCCGGCCCCGACCGGCGGCTCTGGCGGATGGCCAGTCATGAAGATCTACCCGCCCGCGCCCTGAGAGCTGTTGTCTCACAAGCGCCGAGTCGTCACTTCCAGGCCTCCGGCGCCCGGTACTCGGTGGCGAAGAGGTCGCGCTCGACCACAAAGGCAGTCCCGGTAAAGGGCCCGTCGGGGCAGAAGCCGGTGTGCGACGTCTCGATCAGCACGGGCCGGCCCTGCTGCAGCTCCAGCTCGCGCGTGCCCCCCTGCCCGTCGGACAGCAACAGCGTCAACCGCCCGCGGATCAACAGGAACAGCTCGGGGCAGGTGTGCTTCTCCAGCTCGGTGACGTCGGCCGCGCAAGTCGCCTCGGGCGAGTACAGCCCGGCGCGCCAGTGGTCCGCGTCGCCGCACACGACCTGCCACACCTGACGGTCCTGGGGCTGCAGCAGCACGTCGGGCGTGACCTGGGGAAACGACGGGGCAAACACCTGTACGTGGCGCATGGACGACCTTGGGGGCGGACTTCCCGCCCGACGAAAGATGTCAGATGACAAGTCCTGACACCCGCCGGTCAGTCCTTGGGACGTCCGGCCCAGCCGATGGCGGTAAACAGCACCCCGGCGACGGTCAGGATGGCGCCCCACCACAGGGCGGGACGCGTCTCGGAGAGCACGGTCGGCCGCGCGCTGCCCATCAGGCCCGCAACGACGACAAGCACGCCGTAGGTCAGCAGGATGACGCCGACGAAGAACCAGATCGGCATGGGTTCAGCGGACTTGGGGGTGGTCGGTTCCATACGGTCCTCCTACCAGAAGTAGACGTTCAGCGCGACGAGCACGGCGAAGCTGGCCGCGGCCCAGACCGCAGGTCGGCCGTACCAGGCGACCTGGCTGTCGTCGGTGTCGGGCGTCAGGCCCTTGACCAGGCCCACCAACTCCGCGTCGGTCTTGGGTTTGGTCACGAGCGTCAGCGCGACGGTCACGACGAAGCACACGCCCCACGCCCAGATGGCCTGCCACAAGTTGCGCGTCATGTCGGACGGATTGTCGGCAAAGGTCAGGGTGTGGGCGAGCTCGGGCGAGATGGCCTTGAGCTTGAAGCCGAGGAAGATCGAGAACGAGGCGATCATGCCGGCGATCAGGCCGTAGAAGGCGGCGGTCGAGGTCGTGCGCTTCCAGAACATGCCCAGCAACATCGTGGCGAACAAGGGCGCGTTGACCCAAGAGAAGATCGCCTGGATGTAGTCCATGATCGCGTTGAACTGCATGGCCAGGTACGCGGTGCCGATGCTGAGCAGGATGCCGACGATGGTCATCACGCGGCCCACCCGCAGCAGGTGCGCGTCGGTGGCGTCCTTCTTGATGACGGCGCGGTAGATGTCGTACGTGAACACGGTGTTGAAGGCGCTGACGTTGCCCGCCTGACCGGCCATGAAGCCGGCGAGCAGGGCGGTGATGCCCAGGCCGACCAGACCTTCCGGGTAGTAGCGCACGATCAGCAGCGGCAACGCCGCGTCGTACCAGGTCTTGCTGGCGTCCATCGGGTCGGCGGGCATGACGAAGCTGCCGTCGCCGCGGGCCGCGAGCTTGTAGGCGACCAGACCCGCGACCACGACGATGAAGGGCAGCGCCATCTTGAAGAACGAGGCGGTGATGGGTGTCAGGCGTGCCGACCGCAAGTCCTTGGACGAAAAGGCCCTTTGTACGACCAGAAAGTCGGTGGTCCAGTAGCCGAACGACAGCACGAAGCCAAGGCCCATCACGATGCCCGGCCAGGTGACGCCCATCGCGTTCTGCGACGACTCGCCCGTGGTGGACCACAGCGACGCCATGGCCGGCGGCAGGCCCGCGAAGACCTGCTCGACGCCGCCCATCTCCATCACGCCCAGCACCGACACCAGGAACAGGCCGGCCCAGATGAGGAAGAACTGGACGATCTCGGTGAAGATCGCGCTCATCAGGCCGCCCAGCGTGATGTAGCAGGCAATCGCGGCGGCCGAGACCCACATCGACACGTTCCAGCCCCAGCCCAGCAGCACGTTGAAGACAAGGGCCATCAGGTAGAGGTTGATGCCGCTCATCAGCAAGGTCATGATCGCAAAAGAGAATGCATTGAGCAGGCGCGACCGTTCGTCGAACCGCAGCAGCAGATACCCGGGCACCGAGTGGATCTTGCTGGAGTAGTAGAAGGGCATCATGTAGAGGCCCAGGAACAGCATCGCGGGGATGGCGCCGATCCAATAGAACTGCGACACGAGCATGCCGTACTTCATCGTGCCGCCGGTCCACCCGAGGATCTCGAGTGCGCCCAGGTTGGCCGACAGGAACGCCAACCCCGCGACCCAGGACGAGTTTCTGCGTCCGGCCAGGAAGAAGTCTTCTCCCGTCGTGGTGAAGCGACGCAGGTACAAGCCGATGCCGATGATGGCGACGAAGTACAGGCCGATGATGGCCCAGTCGATGGGGGCAAGCTGGATGGTGTGCATGCGGGCTCCGGCACTGTGAAGGGTGGCGGGACGGAGCGGTCGGCGCCCGTTGGTGGGGCGGCCCAAGGGACGGGGGCGAGTGTAGGCCCGGTCGGCCCCGAGGTCCAACCCGCGGCATTGATGGAAGGCCCGGGATGTGCGAGGTTGTGCACATCGTCGTCCGCAGACTCTGACGTCGCTGGTTTCGCTCGTTCGCCCCCCGGTCCCCCCCCGTTTCGGAGTCCCGCATGTTCGTCGCCACCCATCCCCTGTTCCGCCGTCCCGCGACCTTGTGCGCCGTGTTGTTCCTGCTCGCCCTTGCCACCAGTGGTTGCGGCGATGTTGCCAGCCCCGTGCTGCAAGGCAGCGACGTGGTCGGCGGAGACACCGACGTCACCGACGAGGTCGCAGGCACGTGCACGACCGACCAGGACTGTTTGGCCGACGGGCTGGTGTGCGACGTCGAGTCGGGCGCGTGCGTCCAGTGCCGCGCCGCCACCGACTGCCCGGGAGAGACCGACCAGTGCGTCAACTCGACGTGCCTGACGCGCACCGCCTGCAAGTCCGACAAGCAGTGCTTGGATCAGGGGTTTGTGTGCGACGACAAAGCGGGTTTCTGCGTGGCCTGCCTGACCGATGCCGACTGCGGCGAGCTGCTGTGCAAGGCCAACCAATGCGTCGCGCCGCCACCGTCCTGCGTCAGCTCGAAGGACTGCAAACCCTTCAATCAGGTCTGCAACAAGACCGCCGGCTATTGCGTGGACTGCAACTCGGATGTGGATTGCCCGTCGAGCGCGTTTTGCAGCAGCGGCGCGTGCGCGCCCGATGTGTGCAAGGCCGACGAGCACGCCTGTCCATCGGCGAACGTGTCGGCGGTCTGCACGGCGAACGGCTCCAATTTCATCGAGACCCAGTGCGTGCAGGGCGAGGTCTGCGATCTGGGCTCGTGCTGGAAGGTCGTGTGCACGCCGGGCGATGTGTGGTGTCTGGCGGGCAACGTCGCGCAGTGCAACAAGCTGGGCACCGACAATTTCCAGAAGGAGATCTGCGGATCTGAGAGCGTGTGCAAGGCCGGCAAGTGCCAGATGAAGCTGTGCGAGCCGGGCGTCAGCCAGTGCGCGGGCGCCACCGTGCGGACATGCGACGCCGAGGGGTTGGCCTGGATCTACAAGGCCTGCGCCCCTGCAAGCAGCGGCAAGCCCGCCGAAGTCTGCGTCGTCGGCACCTTGGGGCCCACCTGTGCGGTGCCGGCGTGCACGGCGGGGCAGTCCTTCTGCGCCGGGACGCTTGCCTACAGCTGCTCGAACGACGGCATGCAGACCACCCTGGTCGGCGACTGCAGCAAGCCCGCCGCCGACGGCAAGCCCCAGCTCTGCATGAACGGCCAATGCGTCGCGCAGAAGTGCACGCCCGGCAGCCAGACCTGCGCAGACGGCCAGACGCTGGCCAAGTGCAAGGCCGACGGCACCGGCTACGACAACACCCCCTGCGGCGCCAACATGGGGTGCGAGGTGGACCAGTGCAAGGCAGCGGTCTGCACGCCCGGGGCGACCTTGTGCTCCGGCACGGTCGTCGAGCTCTGCAACGGTTCTGGCACCGGCAAGACACCGGTCAAGGACTGCAAGACCAGCTCGCAGGCGTGCAAGGACGGCGGTTGCGTCGATTTCGTCTGCCCGGCGGGCGCGGTCGCGTGTCAGGGCGGCAAGAAGGCTGCGTGCTCGGCCGACGGCATGGCGTGGACGATGACCGATTGCCCCAGCGGCGAGACGTGCTCGGCCGGCTCGTGCAAGTTGTTGATCTGCAAGCCGAGCCAGCTGTCGTGCGACGGAAACTCGGTCGTGAAGTGCGACTCGACCGGCACCACGCAGCAGGTGCTCGAAAAATGCGGCGACACCGGCAAGACCTGCATGTCCGGCGTCTGCGTGAAGTAGCCCGCCCGCCCACCCCGCGAGAATCTCGAGGCGCGGGAATCCCTTTGAGCTGAATCGCCAACGGAGGCTCTCGCGCGCAACTGCGGCGGCCATCGCAGCGCCGTGTGCGCGCCCGTCGTGCACGCGCGTGCGCCGTCTACTCCGGGAAGGGGGGCATGGAAGCCCCGCGGAAGAACCGGGAAAATTTGTGGTCGCCTCACCGATCCTGAATCATGATTGCGCTCGGAAACGCGTGTTCCTGAATCCGACGGCTCGAGAGGTTGGCCCATGACGGCATCCTTTGTTCCGCGGCTTGCCGGTCGTTTGGCCGGAGCCGCGCTGCGCTTTGCCTTGGTGTGCGGGCTGCTGGTCCCCAGCGCCGCCGGAGCCGTAAACCCTTGGTACAACATCGACTCTTTCCGTCCGTCGCCGTACGAGGCCGACCTGCTGGGCGTCTACTCCAACCGGATGCCGGACCCGATGACGGCGCGGGTCAGCCTGTGGAGCTCGCTGAACGCCGGGCCGCTGCGCGTCATCGATAACCAGAACAACGACGTCTTCGGACTCGTCAACCATCAGCTCGCGTTTCACCTGATGGGCAGCATCGGCCTGCTCCAGTGGCTGCAGGTCGGTGTGGACGCACCATTTTACGCGATTTCTGAAGGAGATACGCCCAACGTCGCGAGCCTGCGGCAGGCGGAGGGCTACTCGCTGGGCGACCTCGCCGTGACGGCCAAGGCTGCGATCCTGGGCGGCCGTCGGCCCGGGATGGGCTTGGGCTTGGCGACGAGCGTGACCTTGCCGACCGCGACTGCGCGCAACTTCACGGGGGACGAGGGCCTGACGGCGACCACGTGGCTGGTGGCGGATGCGGCGCACAAGGGCTTTCAGGGCGCCTTGAACGTGGGGTATCGCGCCCGGACGGCGCAGACGTTGCTGGGCCACGAGCTTGGTAACCAGATCGTGATGGGGGCGGCGGCCGCGGTTCCTGTCGTTTGCGGCAAGGTCGAGGTGCTGGCTTCCGGTGAATTCCGCACCGAGGCGGGGCGACCGTTCGACGACGCGTATGTGGACGCCTTGGACCTGTTGGCGGGCGTGCGGGCGTTGTTGGGCCCGGTCGCGGTGACGGCCGGTGGTGGTTTCGGACCGCTGGAGGGCTATGGCAGCTCTGCGTGGCGGGCGGTGCTGGGCGCGTCGATGGGACCTGCGGAGGTCGACAAGGGCTGCATCCCCGACACCGATGAGGACGGTCTGCACGACCCCGACGACCGCTGTCCGACCGCTGCGGGACCGCTGACCTTGGGTGGCTGTCCGGATCGCGACGGCGACAAGATCGCGGACCGCGACGACAAGTGCCCCACCGTCGCGGGTCTGGTGCACTTCGACGGCTGCCCCGACACCGATGGCGACATGCTGGCCGACCCGGACGACCGCTGCCCCAGCCAGGCCGGTCCCACGGCGCTGCAAGGGTGCCCGGACCGCGACGGCGACGAGGTGGCAGACCTGGACGACCCATGCCCGGACGTGCAGGGCTTGAAGGAAAAGCAGGGCTGCCCCGAGCCGGACCGCGACGGCGATGGCGTGCCGGACATCCGGGATCGGTGCCCCGACCTTCCTGGTCCCGCGACGCAGACCGGCTGCCCGGATCGCGACGCCGACGGTGTGGTCGACCCGGACGACAAGTGCCCGGACGAGCCGGGATCCGTCGCGAATGCCGGTTGCCTGCCCGATGCCGACGGCGACGGCGTGCCCGACGTGCGCGACAAGTGCATCGACGTGCCCGGTACCCCGGTGCTGCAGGGGTGCCCCGAGGCCAAGGTCACGGTGTCCAAGGACAAGATCTACATCGCCGACCAGGTCTTCTTCCAGACGGGCAAGGCCAAGATCAAGCCCGAGTCGTTCGGCCTGCTGGACGAGGTGGCCCGGGTCCTCAAAGAGCACCCCGAAATCAAGAAGTTGCGTATCGAGGGTCACACCGACAATGTGGGCAAGCCCGAGGCCAACGCCAAGCTCTCCAAGGCCCGTGCGGCCAGCGTGCGGGACTATCTGGTCAAGAAGCAGGTTGCGGCGAAGCGGTTGGAATCGGCAGGGTTTGGCGACAGCAGACCGGTCGTCGACAACAGCACAGAGCAGGGGCGCGCCCGCAATCGGCGGGTCGACTTCGTGATCACCGAGCGTGCGGATTGAGTGGGCAAGACCAGCAGGCCGGGGATCGGGAGGCAAGCGCAGGCGAGGAAGGAGGGGGCATGGTCAGGTTACAGCATCATTTCGCGCGGGTAGGGGTGACGGCGTGCGCGCTCGCGCTCGTGGCTTCTTCGGTGTGGACCAGCGATGCCGACGCGCTGACCGGCGCCCCCACGACCTGGCCGTCTTCGTTTACCACGATGACCTGCGGGGGCACCCCTTCCAGCGACCTCTTTCACGACGGCAACAACGTCGAGCACGAGCGCGACATCGTCGGCGACGCGACCTATCCTGCCTTTCAGTATACGGTTCTGAACGGCTACCTGTTCTGTCGCCTGCGCCTGGACGAGACGCCTGCGGTCGGCGGCGGCAGCGGTCCGCTGCGGAGCGAGGGGTGGGGCGTCGCTTTCGACACCAACAGCAACACCACGGCGTTCGAGTACACCGTCATCGTCAGCGGCATCTCGGAGACGGTCAACCTGTACCGCACGAGCAATGGCGCGAAGCTGGCGACCTGGACGCCGACCGTGGCGACCGCGCCGACGCTGGGCTTCGTCAAGGTGCGCAACCCGACCGGCGACGGCAGTCAGTTCCGCGGCGATTCCGACGCCTTCCTGGACTTCGCCATCCCGCTTGCCGACGTGGTCGCGGCGACCGCCGCGGATCCAAGTCCCTTCACCATCGGCAAGACGACGCTATGGGCCGCCACCTCGACGAACGGCACGGCGCTGAACCGGGACTACGCGTGCGCCAACGGCAACAACCCCTTGAGCCTGCCGGGTTCCGTGGGCGACCCCATCTCGACCGGTCCCTGGGTCGAGTTCCTGACACCCGCGAACGGCGCCACGCTGGACACCATCACGCCCACCCTGACGGGCCGCGGCAAGCCGGGAGACACGCTGACGATTGCGACCGGGGCCAGCTCGGCCCAGGTGACGATCGCCGCCAACGGCACCTGGAGCTTCATCGTCCCGGTTTCCTGGCCGGTCACGTTCGGCACCAGCGTCCAGTTCACCGCCACCGTCGTCACCGGCGCGGCCAACCCGCCCAGCGCCACGCGGTTGCTGCAGTTCGCGTGCAACGCGGGATACGCCGGGTCGCTGGACGGCAAGACCTGCAACGAGATCGACAATTGCCTCGTCAACAACGGCGGCTGCAGTGTCAACGCCACCTGCACCAAGACCGGACCCGGGACCAACACCTGCGCGTGCAATTCCGGCTTTACCGGCAACGGCGTCACCTGCACCGACATCAACGAGTGCACCAACGGCACGGCGAACTGCAGCGCCAACGCCACGTGCACCAACACGGCGGGCTCGTTCACCTGCGCCTGCAACTCGGGCTACAGCGGCAACGGCGTCACGTGTTCCGACGTGAACGAATGCACGGCAGGCACGGCGAATTGCAGCGCCAACGCCACGTGCACCAACACCGTCGGGTCGTTCACCTGCGCCTGCAACACCGGCTTCACCGGCAACGGCGTGACCTGCACGGACGTCAACGAGTGCACCAACGGCACGGCGAATTGCAGCGCGAACGGCACTTGCACCAACACCGCGGGCTCGTTCACCTGCGCCTGCAACACGGGTTACAGCGGCAACGGCGTCACGTGCTCCGACGTGAACGAATGCACCGCGGGCACGGCCAACTGCAGCGCGAACGGCTCGTGCACCAACACCGTCGGGTCGTTCACCTGCGCCTGCAACACGGGCTACAGCGGCAACGGCGTCACGTGCACCGACGTGAACGAATGCACCCTCGGCACGGCGAATTGCAGCGCGAATGCCGCGTGCACCAACACCGCCGGCTCGTTCACCTGCGCCTGCAACACGGGCTATACCGGCAACGGGGTGACGTGCAGCGACGTGAACGAGTGCATCGCCGGCACCGCGAACTGCAGCACCAACGCAACGTGCAGCAACACCGCGGGATCGTTCACTTGCGCGTGCAACAGCGGCTATTCGGGCAACGGCGTCACGTGCTCCGACGTGAACGAATGCACCGCCGGCACGGACAACTGCAGCGCGAACGCCGCGTGCACCAACACCGCGGGGTCGTTCACCTGCGCCTGCAACAGCGGCTACGCGGGCAACGGCGTGACGTGTACCGACGTGAACGAGTGCACCGCCGGCACCGCCAACTGCAGCGCGAACGGCACATGCACCAACACCCCCGGGGCCTTTACCTGTGCGTGCAATGGCGGCTACTCGGGCAACGGCGTCACGTGCTCCGACGTGAACGAATGCACCGCCGGCATCGACAACTGCAACGCCAACGCGACTTGCACCAACACCGTCGGCGCGTTTACCTGCGCCTGCAACAGCGGGTATCTGGGCAACGGCGTGACGTGCGCCGAGGTCAACGAGTGCACCGCGGGCACCGACAACTGCAGCGACAACGCGACCTGCACGAACACCCCGGGATCGTTCACGTGCGCCTGCAACAGCGGCTATTCCGGCAACGGCGTGTCGTGCTCGGACGTCAACGAGTGCTCCACCGGCACGGCAAACTGCAGCGCGTACGCGACCTGCACCAACACCGTCGGCGCGTTTACCTGCGCCTGCATCAGCGGTTACCTGGGCAACGGCGTGACGTGCGCCGAGGTCAACGAGTGCATCGCGGGCACCGACAACTGCGACGCCAACGCGACCTGCACCAACACCGCCGGCGCGTTCACCTGCGCCTGCAACACCGGCTACACCGGCAATGGCGTGACCTGCACCGACATCAACGAATGCACCGCGGGCACTGCGAATTGCAGCGCGAACGCCACCTGCACCAACACGGCGGGGGCCTTCACGTGCGCGTGCAAGTCGGGCTACAGCGGCAACGGCGTAACGTGTACCGACGTGAACGAATGCACCGCGGGCACTGCGAATTGCAGCGCCAACGGCACCTGCACCAACACGGCGGGTGCCTTTACCTGCGCGTGCAAGTCGGGATACGGCGGCGACGGCGTGACCTGCTCGGACATCAACGAGTGCACCAGTGGCGCGGCCAACTGCAGCGCGAACGGCAATTGCACCAACACGGCGGGCTCTTTCACCTGCGCGTGCAAGTTCGGCTACACGGGCGACGGCGTCACGTGCGTGCCGCTCGAGAGTCCCTGCGTGACGAACAACGGCGGCTGCGACGCCAACGCCACCTGCACCGACGTCAACTTCGTTGCGCAGTGCGCCTGCAAGACGGGCTATAGCGGCAACGGCTTGACCTGCACCGACGTCAACGAGTGCACCGCGGGTACTGCGAATTGCAGCGCCAACGCCACCTGCACCAACACCGTGGGTTCCTTCTCTTGCGCCTGCAAGTCGGGCTACAGCGGCAACGGCGTCACGTGCGGCGACGTCGACGAGTGTACCGCCGGCACAGCCAACTGCAGCGCCAACGCCACCTGCACCAACACGGTCGGTTCCTTTACCTGCGCGTGCAAGTCGGGCTACAGCGGCAACGGCGTGACGTGCTCGGACGTGAACGAGTGCACCGCCGGCACCGCCAACTGCAGCGCCAACGCCACCTGCACCAACACCGCGGGAGCCTTCACTTGCGCGTGCAAAACGGGCTACAGCGGCGACGGCGTGACGTGCGGCGACGTGAACGAATGCACCGCAGGTACTGCGAATTGCAGCGCCAACGCGACCTGCACCAACACCGCAGGTTCGTTCAGTTGTGCGTGC
>CAJBNH010000138.1 GCA_903955385.1 uncultured Myxococcales bacterium
GCCGACCGAGAAAGGAGGGTGTCAGGACTAGACATCTGACATCTTTCGGTCGATCCAAGCGGTTCGTCCACCAGTCGACCCTATGCCTGCGCCACCTCGACGAGCACCATCTGTGCCGGCATGGCCCAAGTGCCGACCGAGTGTGAATGCGTTTCGAGCCGTCGCCGGGCGAACCCGCACGAAGTTGGGAGGGCGTGCGCGCGAAAAGGTGTCAAGTGTCTAGTCCTGACACCCTGTCCACGCGTCGGTGCAGCGGTCTAGAACTGCCCCCCCACGCACGCCCCACCGAACGGCAGCGTCGACGGCACGGTCACGTCGACCTGCAGCGCGCCCAGGACGATCGGGTGCGTGCCAGCGGTCCAGGCGCCAGACGTGCAGCTGGCGAAGCCGCCACCGCCGCAGTCGGCCGTGCACCCGTTGCCGTTGCTGGTGTCCTTCAGGCAGAACTCCGCGGTGACGGCTGCGCCCGTGCTGCTCGGCGTCACCTGGCAGGTCGCCACGATCGGCTCGGTACACGACGACGAGAAGCAGCCTTTGGGGCGGACCGTGACCTGGATGGGCGCGCCGACCGCCAGCACCTCGCCGTCCGTCCCGGGCGTGCCGCGCACGCAGAACTGGCCGACGGGCGTGGCCGCGCACGCAGGGGCCGTTGGCACGATCGCGCACGCGCCTGCCACGCAGTCGACCTGCACCTGCGCACACGCCATCTCGGTGCACGCCACGCCGCTGCACGCCGGGTCGGGCTTCTCGTACGCTTCCGCGTGCTTGGCGTTCACGGCGACCGCCTCGCCGCCGTTGCAGTGGTCACAGCATTGGGTCTCGACCGCCACGCAGTCGTCCTTCTGGATGCAGGCGTAGGGGTTCGGCGGGTCCAGGGTATCGACGGTGTCTTCGGTGTCGGCGGTGTCTGCGGTGTCTGCGGTGTCGGTCTGGTCCTGTGTCACGTCACTGCCCCAGCAGCTCGGGCCGTCGCCGCACAACACCTCGACGCAAACAGGGCCGTTGCACTGGCTGCAGACGCACGCACACATCTTTCCGCCCAGGTATTGGCAGCCGACGACCCCAATGCACTGCGCGGCGTATTCCGGGAAGGTCTTGTTGCCCGATCCGCACTTCACGTCGTCCACCGGGTGTGTGTCGCCCACCGCGACGCCATCCGTCGTCGGCACGCCGTCGGCCACGTCCTCGGCGGCCCCGACCTCGCTCGTGATGTCGTTGACGACGTCCGCCACCACCGCGTCGCCCGACGCCTGCTCGCACCCGAGCACGCCAACGATCGACAGGAAGGACACCATCCAGATCAGGGAGTAGCGGTTCATGACCTCACCTCGGGGGGCGCCGCCGTGCGACGACGGTGGGAACGGCCGGTCGGCTCGCCTGCAGCGTACACCTTCGGCGGATGCGGGGTCAGGAGTTTCCAGTTGCCGGTTCGGGAGGGGGACGCGCCGACCAAGGACAAGTCCCGCTGTCGCCGTCGATACCGCATCGCCGACTGGCGTGGGGGCAGCGGCGAGAACCACCGTGTCGCGTATCTGGTAATTGGCACTACCTGACCCCCGTCGTCTCGCCGCACGGATCAGGCAGCCTACCACCGCTCTGGTCCGACCGAGTGTGAATGCGTTTCGAGCCGTCGCCGGGTCGAACCCGGACGAAGGTGGGAGGGCGTGCGAGCGAAAAGGTGTCAAGTGTCTAGTCCTGACACCCTGTCCCTGTCACCCTGTCTGGAGCGCGGCTGCGCAGGCAATAGCATGGATCGACAATGGATTCTCGCCAATGAGTTGTCAGGTCGACCAGAAGCCGGATGATGGGAATCGCGGTTCCACCGCCGGGGGGCGGAGCGCCGCCTGCACCACCTGTACCCAAGGAAGACCATGACCTCGCGTCGCTATCTCATGGCGATCTTCGCCTTCTCGCTCTGCGCCTTCTCGCTCGGCGCCTGCGAGGCGGAGTCCGTCGGATCGGCGACCGGCAACCAGCCGGCCGACACGACGCCGGCCGACACCGACGCTGCCGACACCGACGCTGCCGACGCCACTGTTGCTGACACCGCCTCGGACGACACCGAGCAGCCCGACGACGCGACGCCCACCCCTGACGTCGCCGACACCGCCGAGGATGTCGCCGACGCGACCGACGACACTGCGGTCAGCAAGGTCACCTGGACCCAAGTGGTGCCGGCATTCGTCGCGAATTGCGCCAGTTGCCATCCCAAGCCCAAGGAGTCGTTCAACGCCTCGAGCTGCGAGAGCACCCAGGCGGCGGCGGCCAAGATCAAGAAGCAACTCGAGCTGGGCACCATGCCGCCGTACGGCTCGCCGATGCCGTCGTCGGCCGATCGCGCGGTGATGCTCGACTGGATCGCCACGGGCGCGGTCTGCGACCTGTAGCGGATGGCCCCGGGCCAGCAGCGACACATCGACCTCGAAGCTCATGCGCCAAAGCTCGGGATACTCGTAGCGGATGTGGTCCAGCACCTGTTGGCGGCGGAGGGCTTGCTGTTCGCGCGTCCCGACCATCGGCGACCCCGGGGCCGGTAGCGTGCCCGGGGTTACGAGGGTATGCGGCGGTCGGTGGATGTCCATCGGGTGGGGAACCGAAGCGAGGGTCGGCGACGCCGGAAATGGGAAAGGGTCAATACCTGACCCTCTCCGCTGCCGCGAGCGTCGGTGCCGGCGGCTCGGGTGCAAACGCCATCTGGAAGCCGGTGGTCAGCAGAAAACCGTGCTGAATCTGCCACTCGTCGACCACGAGCGGAATCTTGCGGGCGACGAAGGTGTAGTCCAGCGACGCCCACTTCGCGAGCTTGATCGACACACCGGCCAGCAGGTTGATCGACGTGCGCCCCAGACCCGTGTCGTCCGTTCCCTCGCTGGAATAGACCGGAAGGAAGAAGTTGCCGCCCGCCCGCCAGGTCACGACCTGCGTCAGTTCGCCCTGGGCCGCCAAGTCGAGTTCACTGCCCGCCTGATGGGCACCCTGCAATTGCTTCAGTTCGAGCTCGGGCGTGGCCTTGTCGTCGCCTACCGCGTAGCCGTCCTGCATTAGCACGTGCTGCGCGCCGACACCAAGTTTTGTCTTGATGCTCAGGTACTTGCTGCTCGTCGGGTGGGCGAACGCGCCTGCGCTTTCCGACAGAATCAAGGGTTCGAACCACGTCGTCAGGTCCAACCGCTCTTTGGCCGCAACGTCGCGGTCCGGCGTGGTGCTCGCCTGGCCCTTGCTGTTCAAAAACTTGGCCTTGAACGCAGTCGGCTGCACCACATAGCCGGGAAACAGTTGCGTCGCCAAGCGGCCGCGGGCGTACGGACCAAGCCACGAAAGGTCTTCCAGGTGGTAGGTGTAGGTCGTCGAAAGGTCCAGGGCGTCCGAAGACTTGATGAACTCCTTGAGCACGGTGTCGCGCGACTGCACGTGCACGATCTTCAGCGCGCTCAGCCACTCGTGTTGGCCCCCCACCCACTCGGCCGAGCTGTCGATCATGCCGCCGATCTGCATCGTCGTGCCGTCTGCCGTGCCGACGACGCCGCTGCTGTTGCCGAGCGACCCGCTGCCGCCGAGGTTGACCTTGCCCGTCCAGCCCTGGCGGGCGGCATCCTTGGCTTCGAGCGCCCGCTTGCGCAGCTCTTCCGGCGCCACTTCCTTGGTCAAGGCACCCGCTGCCACCGGGGCCGCGGCTTCGACGGCCTTGGGTTGCGCGGCGACGGGGGCGGCGATGGACCACGACAGCAGTGCGGTCAGGCCGACGACGGTCACCTGCACCGAAGCAGTGCGCGCTTGTGCGAGCGTCTTCATCAAGGGTCTCCCGAGGCAGCAGAGAAGAGTACGGGCACGGGGATCCGTTCAGCCCTGACCGTGCTGAGATACCAAATCCTCAGGCGCCAAGTCCATGTGCACTCGCCGCAGCGGATGGCCCCCCGGGTATGCTTTGCCCCGCCAAGCGCGCAGGCGTGGCAGGGCTTCCGAGCACATCATGGGGATCACAAGCGAATTGCGCCGTCGCCGTCGGTCCGGTCCGTGCGAACACCGCGGCCGGCAGCGGTCCGGGGGCCGCAACCCGTCCGACCTCGGCCGGCCGCCGCGAGGCCCGACGCCAGCTACCGCCCCACCGTCCGCACGCTAGCGAACTCCGCCCCGCCACTGGCCTCCCACGGTCCGATCCGATAGCGCGTACCGCCCTGCAGCGTCTCGACCGCGACAGTGGCATCGGCGACGAGCAACGCCGGAAAGTCCTTGGCCTCCGCGCCGCCCGGCGCCTCCTCCAGGCACCAGAGCTGGCCAGCGCCCAGTCGTCCGCTGTCGGTCCAGCGGTGCACCACGCTGGGGTGCGGCGAGCCCAAGTGCGAGTTGTTCAGCGAGACCACTGTGTTGCGCGTCAGGCCGTCGTCAGGCGCCAGGGCCTGCACCAGCGTTGCGTTCGAGCTGGTGTTGCGGCCATGGTGGTGCAGGTGCGACACGTCGGCGCCCAGCGGACCCAGAAACGCGGCCAGCGCGCGTTGGGCCACGCGCGTCTCGACATCCGGCTCGTTGTCCTTGCCAGAGCCGCTGAGATCGCCGCCAAAGTGGTAGCGGAACGGTCCGTGCGCGATCCAGCCGCCGATCGATCGCGCGTTCTCCTCGTTGCTGTCGCCGTGCCCGAACGTCACCTGCTGCAACGTCTTGCCGTCGGACACGAACCCGTCAGCCGTGTGCAGCGTCAGGCGCGCGCCGCCGCCCAGGTCCAGGAACGTCGGTTGGCCTTGGGCGTCGTCTGCGGTCGTGGCCAGGTCGCCGCGCAGCAGCTCGGGGCAGTCGAGGGCGGGGTAGTTGCCCGACCAATTGCCGGCATCGCACGGAGCGGCGACCGCCGCGTGACAAAGCGGGTGATGCAAGGACTTGAGATCACCGGCCAATGCCACGCACATCGGCCGCCAGTCGCCGTCGTTCGCGCCCTTGCCCAGGTCGACCGGGCCGCGGTGCACGATGCCGCGCGTCACGGTCAGCGCCTTCTTGCCCAGCAGCAGGTCCGCAAAGCCGCCGACGTGGTCGCCGTGCAGGTGCGTCAGGATCACCCACTCGACCTGCCGGGCGCCGCGTGGGGCAAACCCGTTGGCGGGCGTCAGGATCTGGGTGTTCAAGTGTTCGACGGCCGCGCGGATCTCGTCGTCGTGGCTGCCGTTGCCGACATCGATCAGCACTGTGGTGCCGTCGGGGCCCACCACGAGCGTCGACTGCCCCATCGCCAGCGCAACACCGGCGGGCAGGTCCAAGTGCAGGATCCGCAAGGTGCCCGTGGCGGCAGGGGGCGCCGTGGCATCGTCGGCGTCGCTGTCGGCAGTGGTCGTGTCAGACCCGAGCGACGCTGCATCGGCGACCGCGTCGAGGACGTCGGCCGAATCGGGCGTCGCCCCAGACAGGGTCGCATCGTCGTCACTGCACGCGACCGCGAGCCCAAGGGCCAGGAACACCAATCGCTTCATCCCCTCTTCCCCCTAACCCGCACCGACGTCGGCCGGACGGGAAGGCACCGCAAGCCACCAAGCCCAACCATGGCAACCCTCGCCCCCCGCCCAACGCGACCTGAGACCCTCCGAAGCAGGCGCGACAGGCCTGTCCCAGCGTCTACGCCCCGGCCTGTTCACCGTCAAGGAAGGGGCTGGGGAGGGGTGTCAGGCGGCAAGAAATGACGCAGATGCGAAATCGGGTGTATTCAACGCGCAGCGCCTGCGGCACAAACGCATGGTCGCGGAATTTCAGGTCTGCTTGGACCACAGGCGGGCGCGCCCCCAACACCGGCAGGGAGAACGACATGAAGAAAGCGGACATCATCGACGGGGTGTACGAGAGAGTGGATGGGCTCACAAAGCTTGAGGCCGCCGAGCTGGTCGGTGTGGTGTTCGAGGCGCTGAAAGAGGGCCTCCTCACGCACGACAAGGTCATGATCTCCGGCTTCGGCAATTTCGTGGTGCACGACAAGGCCGCTCGGATGATGAAGAACCCGCTGACCGGCGTGCAGGTCGAGGTCGCGGCCCATCGTTCGGTGACCTTCAAGCCGTCGCCCGTCATCAAGCGCGAGATGAACACCTGACCCCGACGGGACGGCAGGCTGAAGGGCGAGGGTCAGGTATTCACCCTTTCCCATTTCCACGCCGCCAGAAACGGTGAATGGTGAATCCCTGACCCTCATCTCACGCACGGGATAGATCCATCCGCACCGCCGCGCGTCCGTGAAAGGGTCGACCTGCCCCACGAGGTCTCCCCCACACACGCCGGAGCACGCCATGAGACCCCACCCCTACGTCGCCGCGCTGCTGGCCACGGCCGCCCTTGCCGTCGGCTGCGGTTCCCCCGCCTCGAACGTCCGCTCGGATCAGGCCACCCTGGGCCGCGTGGTCGTGTATCGCAACGGCATCGCCTACTACGAGCGGCGCGCGCAGGTCGACGGCGACCGCCTGACGCTGCGGGTGCCGGCCGACAAGGTCGACGACTTCTTGAAGTCCTTGACCGTGGCCGATGCCAAGACGGGAGAAGCCCTGCCCATTTCGTTTCCGAGTCCCGGCACCGCGAACTCCGGCCAGGTCGAGATGACCATCCAGTTGCCGAACCGGCAGCACCGCGACGTGTTGCTGACCTACGTGACCGATTCTCCCGCATGGAAGCCGAGTTACCGCGTGGTGGTAGGCGACACGGGCAAGGTCGCGCTGCAAGGGTGGGCCATCGTCGACAACACCTCAGGCGAAGATTGGCAGGCCGTGCGCGTGGGCGTGGGGTCGAGCTCTGCCCTGTCGTTCCGCTTCGACCTGCACAGCATCCGACTGGTGCATCGCGAAACCCTGCGCAGCCAGGACACGTTTGCCAAGGCGCCCCCGCGCGGCGGCAGCCTGGTCCCCAACGCCGACGGACCGCGCGAAGAGGTGCTGGGCGTGCTGGCCGACCTGGACATCCCGCGACCCGCGGGGCACCCGGACGTCGCCGATGAAGAGATGCTGGCCGCAGCGCAAATGGAATCGCGCGAGGTTCGTGGCCAGGCCGCCGCGGCTCGGGCACCGCGCTATCGCAAGGCGACCGAAGACGACAAGGCCAAGCGCCCGGACGCGCACGTGGCGGCACTGGCCAAGGCGGTGCAGTCGCGCGGCGGCCCGGTGATGATCGAGGGCTATGCCGAAGCGCAAGAGACCAACGCCAACGAGAAGGCCCTGGACCGCGCCAACATGCTGCGCAATCAGCTGATCGAACAGGGCGTTGCGCCCGCGCGGCTGCACGTGGTGGCCAAGGGAGTCGTCGCTGGTCAGCGCGCGGGCGTGCGGCTGGTCGAGGTCGCGCAGAAGGACCAGGGCGGCGACGGCAAGCCGGGCCCAGACGAAGCCGCGGCACCGGTCGGAGAGGGCCACTTCGAGTCCGCAAGCGCCATGACCGTGGGTGCGGGCACCAGCGCGATGGTGTCGATCCTCCAGGGCGACGCCACGGGCGACATCGTGTACCTGTACGACGCCGAGGGCGACCGGGGCGACGAGCGCTATGCCTTTCGCGCCATCCGCTTTCGCAATCCCACGACGTCGATGCTCGAGAGCGGCCCGATGACCGTCTATGGCAACGGCCGCTTCATCGGCGAGGGGCTGACGGACCCGATTCCCGCGGGCGCCGTGGCCGTGATTCCGTTTGCGCTGGACCGGCAGGTGGTGGTCGATCGCGACGCCTCGACCGGCGACCGGATGTCCAGGCTGGTCAAGCTGCAGCGGGGCGTGCTGACGGCCGAGGTCCAACACTTTCGCACCACCAAGCTGCGCCTGACCAACCGCCTGCCGGGCGCCGTGACCGTGCACGTGCGGCATACCCTGCGGCGCGGCTGGGAGTTCGTGCGGTCGCCGCAGGTCGTCGAGCAGTTCGGCGAGGCGCGGCTGTTCGCGGTCGAGGTCGCCGGCCACAGCACGCAGGTGCTGGAGATCGAAGAGGCCACCCCGCTGACCCGCACCGTGGACCTGCGCTCGCCCGTCGGCATCGAGCTCGTGCAAGCCTGGGTGCAGACAGCGAAAGAGGATGGGCAGGTGACCGCGGCGATGCAGAAGGTGTTGCAGTACTACCACGAGATGGTGCGCCAGGCCGACGCCATCGAGCACCTGCGCGGCCGCGGCGACGAGTTTCGCATCCGCATGGACGAGCTGCAGGCGCAGCTGATGGGCCTGCGCAACCTGAAGTCGGCCGGCTCGCTGCTGTCGCACCTGCAAGAGAAGCTGAAGGAGATGTCGCAGAAGGTGCAGGAAAACACGCTTGCGATCGTGGCGGCCGAAGAGCGGCAGATGCTCGCGCGCGTCGAGTTTCACGACCAGCTGGCAGAGCTGACGCTGGACCAGAAGGCCGCCACCGCCGATCAGACCGAGAAGCGGCCGTCGGCCCTCGCGTCGGGCCGCTGAAGGCCGACGGGTCGGTGACCCCCAGTGCTCAGCGCACGCAGCGGAAGCCGGCGTTGGGCGACGTGGCCTCTACGCTCAAGTTGCCCACAACGGCAATCGCCAGGTCGCCGGCCATGTTGTCGTAGCTGCCGCCGCGGCAGATGAGGTAGCCCGCGCCGAGGGTCGAGGCTGAGGACGTGAACTCCCACACGTTGCCGGCCATGTCGTACAGGCCGTAACCGTTGCTGACGCCGATCTCGCCTGCGGCCCAGGTGCCGCCGGTGCCGCAGCCGTTGCCGCCCGCGGCGACGTCGGCGCTCTTGAAGACGGCCGCGCTCTGGCCCGCCGAGCACCCGGGCGCCGTGTCGCCCCACGGGAACTTGGCGCCGACGAGACCGCCGCGCGCCGCCCACTCCCACTCGTCCGACGTCGGCAGGCGGCCGCCCACCGAGTCACAGTAGGCTTCGGCTTGGGAAATCGTCACACAGCTCACGGGGTTGCCACTCTTCGCGGGGGCGCCCCAGGTGCAGTCGGGGTGGTTGGTCTCGGGGGCAGAGCAGGCACCCGCCTGGACGCACGCGAGGAAGCTCGCGTTGGTCACCTCGACCACCTGCATCTCGAAGCCCTCGATGTCGATCGCACCGTTGGCAGCCGGGCGCGCCGGGATCTGCGCCCAGTCCGGGGCCACGCATTGACCGTCCTCGAAGACCTCACCCGTCGGGCAGGACTTGCGGCAAGTGCCCACGCTGCACTCGAAACCAAACCCGCAGGCGCTGCCGTCGGCCAAGGGGGCGTGGACGCAGTCGCCTTCGCTGCAGGTGTCGTCGGTGCAGGGGTTGCCGTCGCTGCACGAGCTCAGCGGTTGCCAACCCATGCCGTCGGCATGGCAGACCGCGCGCTTGCCGTCCTCAGTGCAGGACTTGCTGCCGGGAGCGCAGACTTGAGGCACGCACGCGCCCTTTTGACAGACCGCCGACGCGCCACAGTCCTGGGCCAGCTTCCAAGCCGTACCCGACGGCGCGCACTGCCAGACTTGGTTGTTCTGACACGCGGTTTCGTCCGCAACGCACACCGGCTTGCCGTGCGTCTCGTACTGGCCCGCCTTGTCGACCAGCCAGCCGGCGGGGGCCGCCAGGTCTTCGGTTTCGGCGTACTTGGGCAGTGCGTCGTCGACAGGTGGCGGCGTGGAGGCTTGGTCCTGCGTGTCTTCGGTGGTGTCGGCCGCCGGGGTCGACACATCGACCGTCTGGTCTGCGCTGTCCTGTGCCGCGACGCAGCCGGTCGCAAGCGCAAGCGCGGCCGGGACGACCCCGAACAGCAAACCGCGAGTGAGGCTGGAAGTGCGGAGGAACCGGGGGGCGAGGGTGAGGGTCGTGCGCATGGTCTGCCTCCTGCTGCGATGGGTTCCTGCCGGGCGCCTCGGGGCTCTGTGGGATGACCCGTGAGGCATGAAGGGGACGGACGACCCCTGCCGTTTCTGACACGCCAAGCGCGATGGCCCCCAACAGACCGACACGACTGCGGTTTTTCGCGCTCGTCACCCCACGTCAGAAATTCGCCGCGGCATCCGCCCCCTAACCGAATGGACCAGCCCCGGTCCCCTTGGGCGAAGATGGAGTGAGATGGCTCGCCTGCACTGCAAGCCACGGGTTGCGTTGACCCGTCCGGGGCGCCGGGCTAGGTTGGCGTCCATCGATCGCCGCTGGCGGCGCCGCGCCCACACCGAGGCTGACGTGTCCGAAGAGGCCAAGAACGCCGTGCACGCCTTCCGCCGCGACGACCGGGTCGGCGTGGCGCGCGCGCACCGCCTGTTCGCCCACGCCTGGCGCGGTCCGCTGGTCGACCATCTGGACGCGCGCGAAAGCCTGGACGTGCAGCTTGCGGTGGACACACTGCTGCCCTGCGCCCGCGAAGCCCGTCAGGCGCTGACCCCCGTGTTCGCGACGCTGGCGCGCAACCAGCGCCGTTTTTCGCAGACGGGAACTTGGGAGCTGGCGAGTGCCTCTGGTGTTGCGGCCGTGCTGCTGACAGAGCTGCGTGAGGCCCTGTACGCCGAGGCTACGCGCGCCCTGTGGCTGGAGGCCGACCCGACGACAGCACTGCCCCTGGTGACCCGAACCCAGCTGGAGACGCTGGCCCAGACCACGCTGGAGGCGCTGGCGACCGCCGTTGCCAGTCACACCGAAGCCACCGACCGCGACCTTTGCATGGGCCTGTTGGTGGCCCGCGACGCCGCGCTGACGAGTCTGTGGGGTGAGGTGCCGCGGACCTCGACCCGCCGCGACCGCGCGTTTGCCGCCGTGTATGCCGCACTGGTCCGCAGCTGCGCGGTGGCCAAGGTTGCGCCAAAGGAAGCCGAAGACCTGTGCAGCCAGCTGATGTTGCGCCTGCTCGACGGCCTTGCGCTGCAGTTCGACGGGGTGCCCGACCTGCGCAGCGCTGGTGTGCGGGCGTGGCTGAACCGGCTGACCTCGCACCGCAACCTGGACGAGGTCGACCGCCGCCAACGCTCGGGGGCCGACAGCCGACGCGCACTGCGGCTGGACAGCGAGGTGTGGAGCACGGGTATCGACCCCGAGGAAGGCATCGACGCGGCGTTTCTGTGCTCTGTGGTGGGCTTGCACCGCTTGCCCGACCGCGACGAGCCGCCACCGCCCAAGGCGACCGAGGAGCAGGTGCGCGACCGCATCTGGCTCGACCGCGCCGCCCATGACCTGACGGCGGCCCAGCTGCTGGTCAAGTGGCGACCCTTTCTTGCCGAGGCGACGCCCGTGCCGCCGATCCGCACCACTGCGGTGGCAGCGACGGAGCTGGCAGCGTGGAACAAGGTGCGGCGGCTGCCGCGGGCGGTGTCGGCAGCGCTGGAGCGGCTGGTTGCGACGGGGCCGCGGTCGACCAAGGCGGCGGCGGGCTGGGCGGCGCTGGCAACGGCGCTGGTGCAGCATGGCACTGCAGGCGTTCCCGACGGTCCAGAGCAGCAGGCACTGGCGCGAGCGTGTGAGGACCTGGACCTGCGGCTGTGCGGGGATCCCCTTGCAGAGCAGGGTCTTGGACCCGCCTGTCGCGCATGGTTCGACGCGTGGATGGCCTGGCTGCGGTTCTACGACGCGTTCCAGGCCATGCTGACCCGCCACCGCGCGCTGCTGGCCACCCGGGTGCGCCACCGGCACGGCGTGGCGATTGGTGCGACGGTCGACCGGCTGAAGCAGGGCAGCGCCTTCGAGCGTCTGGCGGCCCGCTATGCGTCGCTGGCCACCGCGCTGGGCGGTCGTGCAGAGGCCGGGCGAGGCACCGAGGGCGACGTGCGGGTTACCCGGCGAGAGGTCGACGAGGCGATTCTGTGCGGCAACATCAAGCGGTTGAGGACGTTCGACACAGGCTCGCTGCAGCGCTGGCTCGACGCGGTCGCGCTGCCGTATCACCTGGAGCGCTGGGCGACACGCCGCCAGACCTCGGCAGATGCGGCGCTGGCCAACGCGGTGGCGGCGGGCGTGTCGCGGCTGTTGGAGGAAGACGGTGCTGAGCCGCGACCGCTGGCCGGAGCGGTTGGCGGCAGTGAGGGCGCGCGGGCGGCCAGGCTGCATCGGCGTGCGGAAGATGCTGTCGCGACAACACTTTCCCTGCTGCCCGGGGCGGTGACGGACCCGCACACTGTGGCCGCACGCATCGTCGAAGGGCAGCCGCACTTGTGTCAGCTGTTGGCCGCCGCGGTCGTGAACTGGTCGCTGGCCCCCGAGTTCGGATTTCAGCGGCCCAACGAGCCTGGCCGCAGCCGGACCCCGACCGCGGGACACGCCCAGCTGCCGGCTGAGGTGACGGCCACGCTGCTGGGACATGCGGTCGACGGGCTGGCCCAGACCGAGTCCTTGGCCGCGTCGACGCGAGAGACCTGCCTGCGCGCCGCCAAGGCGCACGCCTTGGGCGAGTTGCACGCCGCGCTGACCCGCGGACCGCTTGCCCACCTGCAAGAAGAACTGCCCAGCGAGGTGCGAAGATGGAGCGACTGACCCGAGCACGCAACGGCCGCTGCTCCCGCACCGCCGTCGAGCTGCTGGCCGCCCATGCGGAGAGCGACGCGATGCTTGCCACTTGGGGCCTTGCGCTCGGCACGACCCGCGGCGGCGAGACGTGGCCGGCCGACCTGCTGGAGTACGCCCGCCATGTCTCTGCGTGCTCGCGCTGCCGCAGTCGATTCGAGGCGTTGCGTCTGGCCGGGTTGGCCGTGCCCGCGGCGGAAACGCCCGCCCACGACGTGCGCCGCCACCCGGCCCGCATCGAGCTGGAGAACCACGTCCTGGGGCGCGTCGACCCGCGACGGCAGCGCGCGCTGGAGGCCCACCTGGCCACTTGCCCGGCCTGCGACGGCGAAGCGCGCTACCTGCGAGGCTTGAGCGGAGCGGTGGACCGCGCCCGCGAGGCCGTCCACACCATCGGCGACGCGACCCACGCGCCGACCGCAGCCGACGCCGACTGGGCCCGCGCCGGTCGCGGTCGATTCAAGATCGTGCGGCGCATCGAAGCGCACGAGCCAGCCGCCCAGCCCACCCGCGCGCCTGCCCAGCGCATCACCGCCCGGGGGTTGCAAGTACGGATGCAACCTACAGTTCGCGTAACGGCAGCACTGGTGGCCCACCCCAAGGACGCCAAGCGACGTCTGGCCAAGACCGGCCGGTGGAAACGCGAGCTGACCGCCCAGGAAGACCCTTCGCGCCTGCTGACCTGCGGCATCCACCGCGACGATCTGTTCGAGGTCAGGCTGGTCGAGGCGTGGGAGGCCGAGTTTTCGTCGCGCCTGAGCGCACCTACGACCGCGGACTTCGAGCACCTGGGCCCCAGCTCGGTCATCGTGTCGGTGGTGGCGCGCGAGTCGGACCATCAGCACGCCATGGACCTTCGCGACAGGGTGACGATCGTGACGGGCCGGGACGCACCCGCGCGCTTTGTGGATGAGGCGCAGGTGCAGAGCTTCGTGCTGCCCGTCGACACCGATGGCCGCGTCGAGCTGGCGGTGTCCACACCCGACGGCCCCACCCGTCTGGTGCTGGAATTCGTCCGCCCCCCCGCGGCGGGGTGACCGCGCATGTCGGCTTGCCTCCTCGACAATCCCGCCTCGTCGGTGCCCGCTGCAGTCGAAGTGCGGCCGCTCGACGCGTTCTCGGACCGCGAGCGCGACCTGATGCAGCTGGCGGGGCTGAGCGGCCTTGCGACGGTCGAGGCGTGGCGGGTTCTGGGGACCAGTCGGCAGCTGGCGTCGTCGACCCACGGGGTGTTCCGCTACTTCGGCAAGTTCCCTCCCCCGCTGGCGCGCCACCTGATCCAGACGTTGACTGCACCGGGGGACCGCGTGCTGGACCCCATGGCGGGCTCGGGCACCACCGCCGTCGAAGCGCTGGCTTTGCAGCGGCACGTGGAAGTACGCGACATCTCTCCGCTGTCGGCGCTGCTGTGCCGGGTCAAGACGCGGCAGGTCCCGCGCCGGGCGGCCGACGAGGCGATTGCCCGCGTCGTGCAGCGCCGCAACCAGCCGCTGTCGGGACCGCCGCCCTCGCCGGTCGGCCTGCGCAACCCCGAGCACTGGTTCCTGCCAGAGACCACCGCCAGCCTGGCGTCGCTGCGCGCGGCCATCGAACCGGAGACGGAAGTGGGCGCGCGCGAGCTACTGCTGACGGCATTTGCCTCGACCGTACGCCGGGTTTCGAGGGCGACGACACAACAGGGACGGCTGTTTCTGGATGTGGACAAGGCCAAGGCCGACGCATGGCCCACCTTCCTGCAACGCTTCGAGAAGTACGCGACCGCCGTCGCCTCGCTGCCGCCAGAGCGCGGCGTAACGCTTGAGGTCCGTGAGCAGGACGCCAGGCAGCCATCGCCCACGTCCGGCCCCTTTCGTCTGGCGATCGTCCACCCGCCGTACTTCAACAACTACCGGTATTCGGCCATCAATTCGCTGGAGCTGGCTTGGCTTGGCTTTCCCCCCAAGGACGTACGGGCCGACGAGATCCGCGAAGCCTTCAAGGTCGGCAAGCCCGAGAAGGTCGCGGATTACGTGCAGGATCTTGCCGCCGTGGTCGCCGCGGTCGCCGGCCAGCTTGCCCCGCAGGCCACGCTTGCGCTGATGATGGGCGACACGGTCATCCGCGACCGCTATCTGGACGTCACGCGCCAGCTACTGACGGCCATCGCCGACACCGACGCCGGTCTGCGGCTGGACCGGATCGTGCTGCGCGTACCCCAGTTTACCGAAGCGTCGTGGGTCGCCAGCCAGCGCCGCAAGGGCGACAAGGTCGGCGTGACGCTTCACGATTTCGTGCTGCTGTTCTCAAAAGTCGGGGGCGCGGCATGAGGCCGGATGCCTTCTCCCACCTCGCCGTGACCGCCCAGACGCACCCGGCCGGCTATGCCTTTCACAAGTACTGGTCCCGCAAGCCCCACAACGTCGTGCGGGCGGCACTGCAGGCGTGCGGCGTGGGTCCGGGCGAGGTGGTGCTGGACCCGTTTTGCGGCAGCGGCGTGCCCTTGAGCGAGGCGGCCGCGCTGGGTGCCACCTGCGTCGGGCTCGACGTCAATCCGGTCGCGGTGCTGCTGACCAGCGCGACCCTGCAACCGCCTGACCCAACGCGCTTTCTGGAGTTCTTCGGCGCGCTGCTGAACGAGACCGAGCGCGAATTTGCCCCCCGCTATGCCGTGGACGGCCAGCCCCTGCACCACGCCGTCCACGCCACCGTCGTCGTTTGTTCAGCGTGCCAACGGCGGGTGGCGGCAGACGAATCTGCCAAGCGCGGGCGGATCTACACCTGCCCCCACTGCACCGGTCGGCTGGCCTTCAACCTCGAAAACCTGGTCGCGACCCGCGTGGTGCGCGTGGTGCTGGCCGATGGCAACCAACGCCTGTTGGACCCTGCACACGAGGTCGCGGCCGCCAACCGCAACCAGCACGGCGGCGTGTGCGACCAGCCCTTCGAACCCAACGCGCGCATCCTGGCCTTTCGCGGCATGCGCACCCAAGACCTTTTCACGCAACGTAATTTCGCCCTGCTGACCCAGGTGGCCGGCCGCATCGCCGACCTGCCGGCCGACGTCCGGCCCGCCGCGCGACTGACCCTGACGGCCGCCGTGGCCCAGTGCTCGCGCCTGATTGCGTGGCGCAACGACCTGACGACCGGTGGTCCGGCGTGGACGGTACCGGGCTTCTGGGTGCCGCCGCTGCACCTGGAGATGCACCCGATCGCCCATCTGCGCGCGAGAATGCACAGGACGCACAAGGGGTTTCTGCACCTGGCCGGCATGGCGGGCCGGGGGCCACACCACAGGGTCGATGCAGGCGACGCCGCCACCGCCCTGACGACGCTGCCGGAACGCGGTCAGGTGGCCGTCGCGTTTGTGGACCCACCCTACGGCGACTCGGTGCCGTTTCTGGAATTCTCCAGCCTGTGGAACAGCTTCCTTGGCCGCGTCCCGGATCCGGGCTTGGACTTGGCCGTCAGCAACCGCACGCGAGGCGACGGCGACTGGCCCTCGTACGGGGCCGGCATGGCGGCGGTGGCGCAAGGGCTGAAGACGGTGCTGCGGCCCGACGGCAAGGCGCTGGTCACCTTCAACAACAAGGACTTGCGGGCATGGCAAGCGCTTCTGGCGGCGCTGCAACAGGCCGGCTTCCGCTGCCAAGGGGCGTTCTACCAGCACCCGGCGGTCGTGTCGGCCAAGGCGCAACTGGCCCCGGACGGCAGCTATGTAGGCGATGTGTATAGCGTCTTTGCGCAGTCTGCCGAGGCACCGACCGACGACCTTGCCGCCGTGCACGCCGCGGTTCAGCAGGCGCTTCGGGCGGCGACATCGCGGCCTTCGGACGAGGCCTTGGCGCGCGTCGCGATGCTGGCGGCGCTGCGTGGCAACCTCGACGCGAGGCTGTTGAGCTCGGTGCGCCTGCTGCGGGGACCCGCTTAGTCCGCCGAAGACGGCTGTTACCCTCTCCCTGTTTTGGGCAAAACGCGAACCGGCCCGGTGCACGCGCTGGGCGCACACCGGGCCGGCAGATTCGAGCCAAGACTCAGGAAGCTCTGGACTCTAGTCCTTGTCGCAAGAGTGACGGTCAGAGTCGTGGTCACGCTCCTTCTCGTAGCGCTTGTCCTCGTCCTTGTCGGACTTGCACTGGTTGGGCTTCTTGGTCTTCTTGCCGCAGTCCGACTTGCCAGCCGCGTCTTCCAGCCTCTCCTCTGCCTTGTGGCTGATCAGCTTCTTCTTCTTCAGCGTGTTCAGGCTCTTCTCGACGCACTCGACGTACTGGCCGTGGTTCTTCCAGGCCTGGGTCGAGCCGCGCGGCCCGGCGCACGGGCACAGCTGCGCAACGGTGCAGCCGTTGGCAGGGTCGACGACGGCTCCGACGGTGCTCCAGGGGCACAGGTCCGCCGCGTCGGCCAGGCCGTCGGCGTCGTCGTCGGCATCGCAAGCATCACCAAAGGCGTCGCCGTCGAAGTTGGCCTGGGTGGGGTTGGCGATCTTGGCGCAGTTGTCGGCCTCGTCGGCAACGCCGTCGTTGTCGTCGTCGGCGTCGCACAGGTCGCCGCTGCCGTCGACGTCGTTGTCGGCCTGGCCGGGGTTGCTGGTCGCGATGCAGTTGTCCGCCCCGTTCGACACGCCGTCGCCGTCGATGTCGGGGTCGCAGGGGTCGCCCAGCAGGTCGCCGTCCAGATCGGACTGGCTGGCGTTGCTGACGATCAGGCAGTTGTCCACGTCATTGGCCGCACCGTCGCCGTCGAGGTCGCCGTCGCAAGCGTCGCCCGCGCCATCGCCGTCCGTGTCGAGCTGGTCCGGGTTGGCCACGGCGGCGCAGTTGTCCAACACGTTCAGCGTGTTGTCGCCGTCGAGATCGAAGTCGCAGGCGTCGCCCCACAGGTCGCCGTCGGTGTTCTCCTGGCTCGCGTTGGGCGCGAACGTGCAGTTGTCGGCGGCGTCGGCGATGGTGTCGTTGTCGTCGTCGTCGTCGCAGGCGTCGCCTTGGGCATCCAGATCGTTGTTCTCTTGCCCAGCGTTGGCGATGAGGGCGCAGTTGTCGGCGCTGTCGGCGGCACCGTCGTTGTCGTCGTCGCCATCGCACGCGTCGCCCAGGCCGTCCTGGTCGTTGTCGGCCTGGTCGGTATTGGCGAGCAGCGCGCAGTTGTCTGCCGTGTCCAGCGCGCCGTCGCCGTCCGCATCCTCGTCGCAGGCGTCGCCCAGGTGGTCGCCGTCCAGGTCGGCCTGGCCAACATTGGACACGAACTGGCAATTGTCCTGGGCATTGGCGATGCCGTCGTTGTCGTTGTCCAGATCGCAGGCATCGCCCAAGCCGTCGGCGTCGATGTCGGCCTGGTCCGGGTTGGTGGCGGCCGGGCAGTTGTCGCTCGCATTCAAGATGCCGTCGCCATCGCCGTCGCCGTCGCAGGCGTCGCCCTCGCCGTCGCTGTCCTGGTCCGCCTGGTCGGCGTTGGCCGTCGCCGGGCAGTTGTCGGTCGCGTCCGCGATGCCGTCGTTGTCGTCGTCGTCGTCACACGCGTTGCCGGCGCCGTCGCCGTCGGTGTCGGTCTGGTCGGCGCTGGCGAGCAGCGGGCAGGTGTCGTTGGCGTTCAGCGCACCGTCGTTGTCGATGTCGGGGTCGCAGGCGTCGCCGATGCCGTCGCCGTCGGTGTCGAGCTGGTCGGGGTTGTCGACGGCGGGGCAGTTGTCGGCCGAAAGCGTCAACGCAAAGGTCGACAGGCTCGACGTCACGCCGCACACGATGTGCTGGGTGGTGTCGGGGTTCGCGCGGCCGTCGAAGGTGCCGTTGATGACCTGCCACTCGCAGACGTTGGCGGCATCGCAGACGTACTGCTGCAGCTTGATCCCGGTCTCTTGGGTGCTGCTGATGCCCAGCGCGATCGGGTCATACGCAACGCAGACTTCGACCTGGCCTGGGAACTGGGCGCTGGAGTTGACGTTGATGTACTCCTTGCCGTCCACCGCCGAGAGCAGCGTCGTGCCAGACGGTGCCGCGGGACCGACGTCGGTGACCGAGACCGTGGTGCTGCCACCGGTGGTGACCGAAGAGAAGTCGATCGTCAGCGAGCTGTCCGATCCGTCGCCGTTCTTGGGGACGACGACCACGTTGGTGCCCACGGGCGTGTCGGTGGCCTCGCCCAGGGTGATGGTCGACTCCGCGAACTTGGTCTGCGAGCCATTGACGGTCGCGTACGCCTGGAAGGTGTAGGTGCCGGGCACGCCGATCAGGCGAACGGCGGGGCTGGCGGCGTCTTGCACATACGCATAGGCCTGCACCGAGACCTGCTGGCCGGTGGTCGGATTGTACATGCTCGCGTAGACCGTCGGGTTCGAGATGCCGACCGTGGGAGCACCGGGCTGCTCGATCACGTCGAACACGATGACGCCGGACGACGTGGCCAGGGTGGTCGCGCCGACGGCGGCGGTGCTGCCGGCCGTGACCTCGGGCGAGACCTGGTTGTTGTAGCTGTACAGGTAGTTGTAGGTCTGCAGACCACTCGAGGCGGGCACGAAGCCGATGCCGATGTTCTGCATGTTCCACTTGCCGGGCGTCATGACCGCGGAGTAGGCGCCCGTCGTCGTGTTCACCGGGGCATTGGCATAACCGCCGGCGGCCGGACCGTAGTCGGGCAGCGTGTAGTCATACTGCCCGCCAAACGAGACGTTGCCCCACTGCACCTGGCCGGCGTACGGGCCGGTAATGTCGATGCTGCCCTGGATCACGCCGGCGTCGTACAGGAAGTCGCGCTGCACCATGCCCGACGTGGGCGTGACGGCAACGTACGGCGGGCTCTGGTTCGGCAGCTGCAGGTACGCGCTGTTGGGAAAGTAGGTGTAGGCCTGAACATAGTAGTTGCCGAAGGCAAGCCCGGTGAACTCGTAGGGCTGGTTGTTGCCTTGGAAGGACGACGACAAGCTGCCCAGGTAGCTCCCCTCGGGCGTGTAGCCATAGGCATAGACGTAGCCAGAGGTCGCCTGCAGGCCGTCGGGACCGTTGTTCACGCCGACCGTGCCGAAGATGCCCGACTGACAGTTGCCCGCACCGACCGTCAGCGCGTAGGTCTGGGTGCTGGTGTCGCCCTCAGCCACGGTGATCGTCCGGCTGTCGAGCGCGATCTGGGTCGTGCACAGCACGCCGCCCTGGCCGTCAGACACGGCGACCTTGGCCGTGCCGCGCAGGCTGGTGGCGAGACCGGCGACGGCCGGCAGGATCGCGTCGGAACCGTCGTACCGTTCGGCCGTCAGCGACGACGAGCTGGAGGTGTCTTGCGAGCTCGCGTCCCAGCGCGAGCCGGCCAGCGTACCGCCCGTGACGTCCACGTGCGCCGCGATGGTGCCGCCCGCGCGCCTGAGGTCCACGTCCACCGAACCGCCGTCGGGAACTGCGATCCCTGCGTTCCACCGGCTCAAGTAAAGGTACATGTACCCGTTGGTCGCGTACTTGTACGTCTGCGTGTACACGTTGCTGTAGGTCTGCGCGCCCTCGATCGTCATCGTGAACGCGTCGCCGGTGAAGCTGACGTTCGACGAATAGCCGCCGGCGCTGCCGGAGACGCTGGCATACCCCTGATCGAACGACCAGTTGGTCAATCCGGTGGTGCCTTGGATGCTGCCTGGATGCAGGACAACATCGGCCTGAGCCAAGGACGCGGCGAGCAACACCGCGGCGGTCGACAGGACCCCCACGACGCGCTGTCTGGTGCTGGTGATCTTCATCTCGAGAACCTCTTTGGGGCGGAATGTCAAGGCATTCGCAGCGGGCGTGGCGCCGTCGCAGCCCAACCGACCGACGTGGGCAGCGGGATGGCGACGACTTCTTGGAAAGACGACTCCTGGGATGCCGCGCCGATGGCGACGTCGACGGTGCGACCGGCAAGGCCGGCAAAGCACGCCCAGGCGGGACTCTGGCGAGGGGAGGGCTGGTTCGGCGCGGCGTCGACCGGGTCCACCGCGACAAGCTGGAATCGTTCATGGCCGGCGTCGCCGGGCTGAGCGCGCTCGAAGTGCAGCACGAGCCGCTGCGGCGTCCGCGGCCCCGGACCCGCCGGCAAACATCGGTCGAGCCCGACCAGCAGGCCCGCCTGAAACTGCGCCATCGCCGCCCTTCGGCGTTGGTCGCGGTCCTGCAGCGCCGCAAGCTCTGTCGCTGTAAGGGGCGCCGCGAAACCCTGGGCACGCAGACCGTCGCGGCCCGCACGCCGTCCCTGGGCCGGGTTGCGCGAGTCCAGTTCCGGGCTGACCGCTGCCGACGGAGCGCGAGCGGGCAAGGCGGCGTCCGGACCGCTCGCCAGCCACCAGCCGCAGGCCAGTGCGAGAGCAAAGATCCCCGCAGCAGCAATCGTGAATCGTCGCAAGGCATTCCCCCGTACCACCCTGCCCGGTGGCTTGCATCTGACGCGTCGATCGGCGTGAAGTCGGGCCCGTTCCAGAGCGGGACTAAATAGGACCAACTTGGTCCGGTTTATAAGGGCCGTTTTGGGGCGCTGTCAATAACAATTCTTTGCCCGATCTACCGAAAAGTTTCGGCAAACCATTGCCGCCAAAAGCGAATGAACGATGGGTGTTGGCGCGGCGTTCGGCAGCGCACCAGTGCAGCAATGGACTCAAACCGTCCTAATTCGGGCGGGCAATATCGGGGAAGCGTTCGTCCGGAGCGACCGGGGCGTTGCCCAAGCATCGGAATTTGGCGGGCAGAGAGGTGCTGCCGACGTCAGCCCTCGCTGGCAACAAACCGAGGCTGCCGCAGGGCCGAAGTTCGGGCCACTGCTACCTGCGCCGGGGAATGCCGCCGAGTTGTGGGTCAGGAGTTTGGCCGACGGCACGCGCACCGTGACCGTCGCAGAGCCGGGGCTACAGCATCTTGATCGTGACCTTGCCGACGCTCGCATTTGCCGAGGCCGAGTTGGTCGGGTTCGCGCCGGTGTTGTACGACCCGCCACCGCCACCGCTGGTGTGTCCAGAGTACGTGCCGGCCTGCCCGCCGCTGTAGCCGCCGCCGCCGCCCGAGCGACAGACGTTGTCGGTGCCGATGCCGCCGCCGCCGCCGAACCCGCCGTCACCGGTGGGGTTCTGACCACCCGCCTTGCCGCCAGCCCCGCCGTTGACGAAGGACTTGCCACCGCCGACACCCGACAGGTTGCCGGTGGTGCCGTCGCCCAGCAGGCCGCCACCGCCAGAGCCGTAGCCATCGCCACCGGACTTGCCGCCGCCCTGGCCGTTCACGCCACCGCCGGCACCTGAGGTGCTGCCACCGCTCTGGTCCGCGCTGCCTCCATAGAAGGTGGTGGCGCCGTAGCCCAAGCCGCCGCCGCCACCCGCGACGATCAAGGGGGTGTTGTCGGCCCGCGTCACAAAGGACCCACCGCCGCCACCGCCGCCAAAGTAGTTCGGTCCGGAGGAAGCGTTTTGGTCCAACCCCACCTGACCGACCAGAATCTTCAGCTGGACCCCTGCCGCCAGGTTAAGGTCCCCGGCAATGCTGGCCCCGGGGCCGCCGTTGTAGCCACCCTTGGCGCCCAACGCCTCGATGCGGTAGATGCCGGTGGTGGGGACCGTCCACAGCTGGATGCCCGACGCCACCGACACCTTCCCATTCAGGGGGTTGCTTGGCGGATAGGCGGCGTCGCACTGGGCCTGGTTGGGTCCGGTCGACCCGGTGGCGCCGCAGGTGGTGAACGTCACGTCGGGCTTCTGCACCAGATCGCACTTGCCCGAAATGCACCACTTGCCGCCGCCGCAGTCGGTCTGGTTGGCGACGACCTGATTCTGGCACCCGGTCAGGGACTGGCAGGTGTCTGTCGTGCAGGGGTTGAGGTCGTCGCAAGACAGCGCCGAGCCCTGACAAAACTTGCCCAAGCACGCATCGTTCGCGGTGCAGGCATTGCCGTCGTTGCAGTTGGCCGAGTTGGGCGCAAACGAGCACCCAAGCGTCAGGTTGCAGACGTCGTCGGTGCAGGGGTTGCCGTCGTTGCAGACCTTGGGCTTGCCGGGGGCGCACTTGCTGGCGGCGCAGGCATCCCCCTCGGTGCACGGCGCGCCGTCATCGCAGGGCGCGGTGTTGGCGACGTGCAGGCAGCCCTTCACCGCGTCACAGCTGTCGTCGGTGCAGACGTTGCCGTCGCTGCAGTTGCCGGCCGTGCCGCCGGTGCACTTGCCGGTCGCGCACACATCGTTCTCGGTGCAGGCGTTGCCGTCCTGGCAGGGCAGTTGGTTGGGGAAGTTCTTGCAGCCGCTGGCAGGCAAACACGAGTCGGTGGTGCACGCGTTGTTGTCGTCGCAGCTCTTGGCCTGACCGCCCAAGCACTTGCCGCCCAGGCACTGGTCGTAGTTGGTGCAGGCGTTGCCGTCGCTGCACGCTCCGACGGCGGGGGAGGTCGTGCAGCCGACCTTGGGGTCGCAAGCATCCGTCGTGCAAGGGTTCTTGTCGTCGCAGTTCAGCGCCGTGCCGAAGCAGGTCTTGCCCACGCAAGCGTCCGGCCCCGTGCAGATGTTGCCGTCGTCGCACGCGCCGCTGGCGGCTACGTTGGTGCAGCCGGTCGCCGGACTGCACGCGTCGGTCGTGCAGCTATTGCCGTCATCGCAGTTCTTGGGCTGTCCGCCTTGGCACTTGCCTCCGCTGCACGCCTCGTCGGTCGTGCACGCCGTGCCGTCGTCGCACGGACCAGCGGCCGCGCTTTGGGTGCAGCCGACCTTGGAGTCGCACTCGTCCTGTGTGCAAGGGTTCTGGTCGTCGCAGATCCGCGGGCTGCCCATGCACGTCTTGGCGATGCAGCCGTCGTTGACAGAGCACGCATCACCATCGTCGCAAACCCCCGTCGCCGAGGCCGTCTGGCAGCCCTTGACCGGGTCGCACGTGTCCACCGTGCAAACGTTGCCGTCGTTGCAGGACTTGGCCGCGCCCGAGGCACAACTGCCGGCCTTGCAGACATCGTCGCCGGTGCAAGCGTTGCCGTCGGAGCACGGGGCCTGGTTGGCTGCATGCACGCAACTACCCTTGCCGTCGCAGTTATCGTCGGTGCAAGGGTTGCCGTCGTCACAGCTCTGACTGCCCACGCCCTTGCACACCCCGTCCTTGCAGGTGTCGTCGACGGTGCACGCACTGCCGTCGTCGCACGGCACGGTGTTGGGCTTGGTGGTGCAGCCGCTGGCGGGCAGGCAAAGGTCGTCCGTGCAGGGATTGCCGTCCGAGCAGGCCTTGGCCACGCCGGGCTTGCAGTTGCCGCTGGCGCACGTGTCATCGACCGTACAGGCGTTGCCATCGGAACAGCCGCCCGTGCGCGCCGCGTGCACACACTTGCCCTGAGCATCGCAGGAGTCGTCGGTGCAAGCCTTGCCGTCGTCACAGCCGGAGGCGATCCCCTTGCAGACCATGTCGTCGCAGACGTCGCCAATCGTACAAGTGCTGCCGTCGTCGCAGGGCTGGGTATTCGCAAGGTGTTCGCAGCCGCCGGCCCCCTGACAGGCGTCGTCGGTGCAGGGATTGCCGTCGTCGCACGACACCGGAGCGCCGGCCTTGCAGATGCCGCCGGAGCACGCATCCTGGGTGGTGCAGGGGTTGAAGTCGTCGCAGGCCAAGGCATTCGGCGTCTTGACGCAGCCTGCGACCGGATCGCAGCTGTCGGTCGTGCACTCGTTCTGGTCGTCGCAGTCGATGGGCTGACCGATGCACGCGCCGTCGGCACAGCTGCTGGTCAGGGTGCAGGCATCGCCGTCGTCACAGTTGCCCCCGACGGCTGCGTGGGCGCAACCCTGCCCGGGCTGGCACGTGTCCGCGGTGCAAGGGGTGCCGTCGTCGCAGGTTGCAGCGGCCTCGTACCCCCCGCCGTCGGCCTTGCATCCGAACCAGCCACTGGCGGCACAGGCTCCCCCTGAGCACAGGGCGGGGCGGCAGTCGTGACTGGCGTCACAGAACTGCCCAGTGGGACAGTCCGCGGTGATGTTGCAGTCGACGCAGGTCCCCGACGTCTTGTCGCACACGCCCGTGCAGTCCTTGCTGGTCTTGCAGGGGGTCGCAGGCACGCACGCGTGGTCCTGACAGGCATGGGCGGTCGGGCAGTCGTCGGTTACGTTGCAGTCGACGCAACCGCCTTGGTCGCCGCAGACCAGACCCGCGGCCTTGCACTCCTTGTCCGAAGCACACGGAGGCACTGGCAAGCACACGTGGTCGCGGCAAACCGCAGCTGTTCCGCAGTCTTGGGTGGTAAGGCACCCCACACAGGCACGGGTCGCAGGCTCGCAGACGCCAGTCACGCACGGAGTCTTGGCGTCGCAGGGCATGGCCGGCGCCGACACAATCGGCACATCGGCAGCGTCGGCAACGTCGGCGACATCGACCACGTCAGCGCCCTCTGTGGCATCCAGAGCATCCAGACCATCGGTGTTGTTCGTGGCTTCCGTGACGTCGGCAACTTCGGAGTCATCAGGGCCAACGGGGATGTCGGGGTTGGCCGCGGCGTCGGTCGCGCCGCTGTCGCCAGAGGGGACCCCTTGATCGAGTTGGACTCCCAAGTCGTCGAGCACGGCGTCGGCCACCGAGTCGACGGCCTCACCGCTGACTGCCACGTTGTCGCAGGCGCCCATCGCCACCGCCAGGACACCGACGCACGCAAGGTGGGTCAGTCGACGGAACGCAGACAGATGCACTGAAATGCTGAGTGTTTTGCCCATCCGCCGCTCCGACGCCCCCCCGGACGCACACACCTTCTGCATGTACGCTGGCCCGGGGGACGCGTCAAGGCGACGATGGTCAACCCGCTCCGCCACTTGCGTCTTGCCGCTGCCGGGTGCCCCCTGTAGCCTGCCGCGCTTGGCCGGGTCCCCCCCCCCGGAGACTTGTCGGCCTCAGCCCTGGACGAGGAACCGCATGGCCCACCCTGCCCCCACCGCTTCGCCCGCCATCCCTGAGCTCGGGGTGCCCCGCAGCCGCATCGTCATCGCGAGCATGGTTGGCACCACGATTGAGTTCTACGACTTCTACATCTACGCGACTGCCGCCGTGTCGGTGTTTCCTTTGCTGTTCTTCACGAAAGGCGACCCGGGAGCCGCACTGCTCGCGTCGATGGCGACGTTCGGCGCGGCGTTCGTGGCGCGACCGGTCGGCTCGGTGCTGTTCGGCCACTTCGGCGACCGAATCGGCCGCAAGGCGACGCTGGTCGGCTCGCTGCTGACGATGGGCATCGCCACTTTCCTGATCGGCCTGCTGCCCACCTTTCTGCAAGTCGGCCTGCTGGCGCCCACGCTGCTGACGATCCTCAGGTTCTGTCAAGGGTTGGGTCTGGGCGGCGAGTGGTCGGGGGCGGCCCTGCTCGTCACGGAGACGGCGGAAGAGGGCAAGCGCGCTTGGGCCGCCATGTGGCCGCAGCTGGGTGCGCCTTTCGGCTTCCTGCTGGCCAATGGCTTCTTTCTGCTGCTCACCGTGCTGTTCAACTACGACTCGGCGCAGGCGCAGCAGCAAAGCGAGTTTCTGGCTTGGGGCTGGCGGATCCCGTTTCTGGTGTCGATGGCCCTCGTGCTGGTCGGGCTTTACATGCGCCTCAAGCTCGAAGAGACCCCTGTGTTCGCCCGTGCCGTCGCACGCGGGCAGAAGGTCGACACCCCGGTCGCCGTCGTGTTTCGCGAGCACTCCAAGGCCTTGGTGTTGGGCACGTTCATCATGCTCGCCACTTACGTGCTGTTCTACCTGATGACGACCTGGATCCTGTCCTACGCCATCGGCGCGACGGGGCTGGGCTTCCTGGGGATTGGCTATCGCGACTTCTTGGTGCTGCAGCTGGTCGCCGTGCTGCTGTTCGCCGCCATGACGCCCGTGTCGGGGTGGCTGGCCGACCGCTATGGCCGACGCTCGGTTCTGCTGATCGTGACCGCGGCCATCTTCCTGTTCGGCCTAACGTTTCGCGTGTTTCTGGACCCGGGGGTGATGGGTGTCGGCGCCCAGGCCAACGACGGCTTGATGCTCGTGTTCCTGTGCATCGGCATGACGCTGATGGGTCTGTCGTTTGGGCCGATGTCCGCGATCCTGCCCGAGCTGTTTCCCACGCACGTTCGCTACACCGGCTCTGGCATCGCCTACAACGTATCGTCGATCCTCGGTGCCGCGCTGACGCCGTTCGCCGCTGTCTGGCTGGCGCGCACCCACGGCGTAGGGTCGGTGGGTCTGTACCTCTCGGCCCTGTCCCTGCTGACACTTACGGCGCTGTGGGTGTCGAAGGAAACGCGCGACGCTGGCTTGGAGTAGCGCTGGGGCTTGCCGCGCACCTCTGCCCCAAACGGCGTCTTCGGTCGGCTGGCTGGATCCCCCGTGGACCAAGTCGAGCTCCAGCCCCCACCCCGACCGACCAGGCCTCACGCCGGGAAAGACGGGCGCGGATGCCGTAGAAATATCAAGTAGTATCGAGCTATTGGAGTGGTTGACCGAGTTCGTGCCCCGGCGCACACTCAATGACTGACGCCCGGCATGGACCGCCTTTGGGGTCGGTTCTGCGGCGGGCGAAGGTGCAGCGACGACTGCAACCCAAGGAGCCCCTGATGTGGACCCGACTGCTGGCCCTCGTGTTCGCGCTGACGTTGACCGGGCCCGCCCTTGCGGCGGCAAACCCGATGAGCATGAACGTCTTGCGCGTCAAGGCGGTGCCCGGCACCCGCCACGTGCAAGTGACACTGGCCAAGTCCGGCGGCGGCAGCGCGGGCGAGGTCAAGCGCGACGGCGTCGTCATCACGCCCACGTGGACGGCCATGGCGGGCTATCAGGCCAACATGGGCTCGGGCGTGTCCACCGTGGCGGCCGATCAGTTCTGCGACTGCCAGCTGCCGATCGGCACGCACGAGTATCAGGTCGCCGCCCCGGAAGGCGGGACGTTGAATGGCAGCGTTCTGGTCACCGGAGTCGCCGCGGCCCCGATCATGCCCCCGCCCGACACCGACGACGCCGACAGCGGCCAGTCCGACGCTCCGGCCGACGTCATGCCATGGGACGAGCCCGAGCCCACCGGCTTGCAAGGCCTGGACTGCGCCGTGGCTTGCACCGCCACCCCGCCGGCGGACACGACCGACGACACGACCGTCGCCGACGGCATCGGCGCGCAGGACACCACCGGCGGCAACATCACGCCCCCGGCAGAGACCAGCGGCAGCAACTGCAGCGCGGCCCCGACCGGTCGAGTCGCCGGCTTGGCCGGGTTGCTCGCCCTGCTGGTTGTCGGCCTGTTCCTGAGGCGACGCGCCTGACCGTGCGCGCGCTTCTCGTCCTCGGTTGCCTGCTGGTCGCCGCGTGCCGCGCACCCGCGCCCGCCGCGCCCGCACCCGCCAAGCGCGTCGACCGGCTGGAGTCGCACTGGGACCCCGCCACCGGTCGCGGCGACGTCCGCCACTTCTACGCCAACGGCGACATCGCGCGCACCTGCTTCCACTGTGACTACCCCGGCTACACGGGCGGCCTCGTCGTCGGCGGGTTCAACGGGTCGGGCATGGGCTTCTATCCCAAGGTGCCGATCCGGGGCTTTCGCGCCATCAACGTGCTGTGCGCCCAAGACGAGTCGATCCGAGACCTTGCGGACGGCCGCGAGTGGACGTGGGGCTGGTCGGAGAACTTCGGCAAAGGCGACGACGGCGAACGGCTCGAGTACCAGCGCGGACGCGTCATCGCGGCTGGCCCCGAGCGCGTGGTCCTGCAAAGCGAAAACGCCGGCGGCTGCTTCCGCGTCACCAAATTGGCCTACACGCGCGCGGCCGCGCGCTGGTGGATTGTCGCCACGCGTGTCGTCAACCGCTGCAAGTCCCCAGTTCGCTTTGATTTGTGGAGCGGCGACGACCCGTGGGTCGGGCGCTACCGGTCCGCCGAGGGCGACGTCGGCTGGACACCGGCGGGGCTGCACGAGCGCGAGGCCGACCTGTGGCCCTTCACCGAAGGCGGCGTCTATGACTTGGGCAGCACGGCGCTGGGCCAGAGCCAAGCGGCGTTCTCAGCTCAGGCGGACTTTCTGGCCATCGACCCGGCTCTGCCCCTGCCGGACCGCGCCCTGCTTGCCCGAAAGTTTGCCCACGATCCCAAGGAGATCGACCCGACCCGCGTGCTCGACGCCACCGCCATCATCGCCTTGAATCTGGGCTGGACCGACCGCACGCTGGCGCCGGGGCAGGGACTGACGGTGGCGCTGGCAATGGGCCTGAGCGACGTCGGGCAACCCGGTCAGACGCCCCGCATCCCGGCGATCTCTGCGCAGGACTGGTCGGTGTGGCGCACGTGGCTGCGCGAGAGCCCCGACGGCGCACCACGCCGCAGTCCTGCCTTCGCGGCGGAAGAAGTCGAGTTGGACCTGACCGCTTCGCGCCTTGACGTCACCGGGACCTACTGGCTGCGCAACGACACCGACACCGAGCTGGCAACCGAGATCCGCTATCCGGTGCTGGTGGCCCCGGATCGGCCGGCGCCACGCGTCGTGGTGGTTGACGGCCGGTCGCTGGCGACGACGGCGGGGGGCACCGCCGGCACCGTCGAAGTGCGCTTTCCGATTCGTGTTCCACCGCTGGGTCTGGCGAGGTTCCAGTGTCGATACCAGCAGACGCACACTGGACACGAGGCCGCCTATCTGGTCACCTCGGCCAACAGCTGGCCCGCGCCCATCGGCCGTGCCGTGTTCCGCATCCGTCACCCCGCCGCTCTGGGCCCCGTCGTGCCCAGTCTGCCGCCGGATCGCATCTGGCACGCTGGGACACAGGTCGAGCAGGTCATCGTGCGGCACAAGTTCCGGCCAGACGGCGAGGTGGTCTTGCGCTGGGGGACAGACGCTCGCCATTGAAGCGAATTTCAGGGGGGGGAGAGAGATGCTGCCTTGTGACCGACGACTCCAGAGCCTTCTCGTTTGCGCGCTGTGGTTGGCGGGCTGTTCCACGACGACCTACCCGCCCGGACTGCTTGCGCCCACAGACGGGTCGACCACCGCAGACGGTCTGGGCGACGTGTCGGACGCGCAAGTCTTGGACACGACCGCCGATCTGGTTGCCGACGCCGCCACCGACAGCCAAATGCAAGACACCGCAGCCGTTGAGGAAACCGATGACGCCGACGTCCTGGTCATCGACTACGACCTGCTCGATCCTCCGGAAACCGACGTCGCAACCGTCGACACCGCGCCGCTGTTGCCGGGCCTGGCCGTGGTGTTCGCCCACTCGTCCTCCCTCCTGTATCGCCTGGAGAACAAAGCCTTTTCCCTTGTGGGCCCGTTCCAGTTCAACAAGGCGGCCGGGTCCGTGACGGACATCGCGCTCGACGATGCCGGTCAGCTGTTTGCGGTGACGTTCGACGACCTGTTCCAGTGCGACAAGGCCACGGCGCACTGCACCTGGCTGGCCTCGCTGCCGCAGAGCTTCAACGGCCTGACCTTCGTCCCCGCGGGCGTTCTGGACGTCGCCCCGGTGCTGATCGGCGTCTCGCTGTCGGGTGACTGGAACCGGATCACCGTGTCCGGGGGCACCGCGACCATCCAGTGGCTCGGGGACTACGGCGGTCTGGCTTCCTCAGGCGACGCCTTTTCGGTTGAGGGGATAGGCACTTACGCCACGGTCACCGCCGGTGGCAGCACCGACCTGCTGGTGCGCGTCGACCCCAAGACCGGCGCGGTGCTCGCCAATGTCGGCGACACGCATGTCTCCGGCCTGTGGGGCCTCGCGTGGTCGGGCGGGGTTTTGTACGGCTTCGCGGAGGGCGGCGGCGTGTACACCTTGGACATGCAGACCGGCTCGGCGACGCCGGTTTCCGGATTCGCCAACCTGCCCAGCACGTCCTGGTGGGGAGCGGGCGTCTCGACGCGGGCGGCGCAGCAGTAACCGCTCTCTCCCCCCCCCGCAGCGGCACCGGTCGAGAGGCTGACGGCGGCAGCTGCCTGAAGCGCGCACAGCCACGCACAACCCGCGATCGCAGAGTTCGTCGCCTATGCGACGGAACTTGTCGCATCCCGATGTCAAGCTGTCGTCGCGGCAGCTGATGCGCTCGGCACGGGACTGCGCGCCTGCCAGCAAGGCGTCGACATAGGCGTCTTCGTGGGCCAGCAACAGATCCTGCCGCGTCAGGGGAGCGAAGTCGTCGCCCAACCGCATGTGCGACCACCGCGGCGTCGGGCGCAGAAACTCGAGGACGCGGCCGGGCTTGGTGGGCGACTTGGAGTCGTTGCCGGACACATCCGCAGGGTCCATGTCATCGCGGTCGTACGGGGTGATCGGGGTCGTCATGGGGAGCCTCCTGGCGTTTGCGGCCACCAGGCCCTGTGGTGACACTTGACAGTAGACAGTGTTAGTGTTATCTCTATGCTCGTCAACAACGGCCCCGCAAGGCGCCCCAGGAGGAACCCATGGCGAACCAGCACAACCTCAACGACAGCAAGGACCAGAGCAACGGCGTTGCGAGCTTCGCCGTGGCTACAGATCGCCCACTCGGTCGCGCTGGCTCCCGCAGCGTTCGCTACCTGAAGGTCGACCTCGACGCCGTGACCGTTCCCGCGCGCACTGAGCGCCTGCCCGTGCAGGTGGCGTTTGCTTTGGACCGCTCAGGATCGATGGGCGGCGAGAAGATGTCCTTGGCCCGCGAGGCCGTCATCGCTGCGGTGCGACGGCTGCAGGCGACCGACCGGTTTGCGGTCACGGTGTTTGACAACACCGTCGATGTCGTGGAGGCGAGGACCCTGGCGACGCCCACGGCGGTCGAGCGGGCGCGGGTGGCGCTGAACCGGGTGGATGCCCGGGGGTCGACGGCGCTGCACGACGGCTGGGTGGCGGCGTGCAGGCAGATCGGCGACCGCGCCGACGCCGAAGGGGTGGCCCGGTGCATCCTCGTGACCGACGGTCAGGCCAACATTGGCCCATCGGACTCAGGTGTCCTGGCGGAGCTGGCGCGCAGGCAGCGGTTGGCCGGCGTGGCAACCAGTACCCTGGGAATCGGCGAAGACTTTCAGGAAGAGCTGCTGGCGGCGATGTCCAAGGCGGGCGGTGGCCAGTTCTACTATGTCCAGCGCGCCGACCAGCTGGACCGCATCCTGCAGAGCGAGATCGGTGAGGCGATGGAGGTCTGCGCGCGCGGCGTGGCGGTTGAGCTGTGGCCCTCTGCCGGCGTGCGGCTCGAGCTGCTGAGCGACTACCCCTCGACGTGGACCGGCACGCACCTGCACGTCGAAGTCGGCGACCTGGTCAGCGCCCAGCATCTGGAGTTGCTCGTCTCGGCGCGGCTTGCGTCGGGTCAGGTGGGGGACGAGGCTTCGGTAGAGGTGCGTGTGAGCGACCGCGAAGGACCGCTCGCCCTGCCCCTGCAAACGGCGAGGTGGCAGATCGCGGACCACACGGCGAACGACCGCCAGCCGCGCGATTTCGAGGTGCTGCGGGGGGTTGCGAAGGTCATCGCGGCGCGTGCGCTGTTGAGCGTGTTGGGCTACAACCGCCGGGGGTCGTTCCACGATGTGCACGCACGGCTGGACGAGGCCATCCGGCAGCTGCGGGTGCTGGGCGCCAATGATCCGGAGATTGCCAGCGATATCCAACAGTTGGAGCGCCATCGCGTCGAGCTGAGCCACCGGATCGCGGAGCAGTCCCTGAAGGCGCACCACATGGTCGGCACGTCGATGTCGCGCAGCAAGTCGATGGACGGAAGCTCGGTGCGCCGCCCCAAGGACGTGAACTGATCGACGGGAATCCAGCACCGGCCGACCGCCGGAGGGAGCATTCGCATGTTCGAGAAACCCAGGGACCCCGACGGCGGCCTGACGCTGGACGAGCTTTCCAAAGCCGCAGGGACCAGCCCCCGCACGGTGCGTTTCTACATCCTCAATGGGTTGTTGGCGCCCCCGGTCGGCTCAGGACCGGCCGCACGCTATCCCGTCGGAAACGTAGCGCGGCTGCAGCTGATACGGGCGATGCAGGACGACGGGATCCAGCTTGGCAAAGTCGGCATCCTGTTGGAATCGCTCAGTGATGTGGAGGTGCAGAAGCAGCTCGACATGCTGAGCGCGCCCAGCACGCGGCAAGAGGAACTGCCCCTGTCGCGGCCTTCCTGGTCCACCTCGAGCTCGAGCGACCGCAAGGAGGCGAGCTCGGGCGCACGGCGTTCGCAGTGGGAGCATTTCGTGCTCGAGCCGGGCGTCGAGCTGCTGGTGAAGCGTCCGTTGATGCTGTCGGCAAACCGCCGGGTGCAGAAGATTCTGGAGTACGCGCAAACGCTGCTGGCGACATCGGGCAACACGGAGGGAAACACGAAGTAGGTGCGGGAGTGCTCATCCAGATGCGCGGAGGGGTCCGGCCCTTTGAAGCGCGGCCAACCGACCATGAGGCACGGTGGCAATGCCGGCAACGATGAGGAGGACAACATGGGATTTGGTTTCGAAGACGCGCTCGACGCGGTGGTTGGCGCAAACTCCGGGCCCTGCCTGGTGACCCTCGGGACGGCCTGTCGCGAGGACGGTTCCCGCACGACCGGCTTCAGCGACTCCAACGGCAGGCTGCGCGCCACCGCCAACGGGACGAAGGTGCGCTTGGTTCGCTCGCTCGGCGTCCTGTCGTCCGGCGCCAACCTGACCCTATCGCACGCGGAGTTCGCAACGTTTGCCGACGCTTGCCGGGTCTGGGAGCAACAGCGCAACGACTGGGCCGAATTCGCGCACGTGCCCGCCGGCTGCCCGGGGTTCGCCATGTCGTATCGCTTCGAGTACCGGCCGCCAGGTGCCAACAGCAAGTCGGTGGACATCGGACGCCGTGGCGGGATGGGCCCCCCCCGTGGCGACACGTTCGTCGGGAAGCCGGAGGAGACGGTGGCCTTGGACGTGCCGGTCGAGGTGGCCGACGGCGTGCACGTGGTGGCCGAGATCTGGCAGCGCGGCGAGCGCTACGGTCCTGTCGAGGGTTCGCTGGTCGGCGTGCGGTACCAGTTCGGCCCCGACCTGTTCCTTCAGGCCCGACGGTGCTCGGCACGTGCGTATCGGACCGACCGCAGCGACGTGTTTCTCGAACGTCGTGACGAGGTGTTCGTGCGGTTGCTGGTGGGGCGCTTGACGCAGGCCTGAATGCCTACAGCCCAAACTTCGCCTTCAGCGTGGCCTCGATGAACGCCCGGTCCGTGCGCGACAGCGCGGATGCATAGGCGCGAACTTCGGCCAGGAATCCGCCCATGGACTCGCCGCCGTTGGCCGAGTTGCCCAGATCCAGCGCGAGGTTGCCGTTCGGAATCGCGTTGGGCTGCTCGGTCTTCTGCGGGGCCGCGGGGTCGGCATACAGTGTGCTGGTCTTGCCGTCCTGCACCGCGGTGACGATCTGCCACTGCCCCGACACGAACGGCAGCGACGGCGCGTCGTTGTTGGCGCCGATGTGCCAGTTCAGGCTCGATGCGGCCTTCTCCGTCTTGCGCAGCGCGAAGGCCGCGTCCTGCCCCTGGCTGAACACGTTGCCCCACGCCTGCGGCTTGTCCAGCTCAATCACCGTGATCACCGTCAGTTGCGAGCTGGTCGGCACCGGCGCCGACTGCAAGCGCACGTTGCCGCCGTCGAAGCGGATCGCCGGCTTGCCATTCGAGGTGCCCTGGGCAAACCACGTCGGTCCCGCGTCCTGACCTGCGACGGCGTCGCGCCCCAGGCCGCTCTTGTCCTGCCACGTCTGCACCACGCCCGCCGCGTCGCGCTCGACCGACTGGGCGTCGGTGGCGTCGTACCACGCGAAATCCGGCTGCGGCGGCGCGAAGCCCCACGCAGTGCGCAGGTAGGTCGCGACACTATCGCGCTCGTCGTCGGTCAGCGCCCGGTCGTAGACCAGCACTTCGCCGACCACGCCCGCGCCGCCATCGGTGCCCAGCGTCAGCGCCTGGTTGCCCGGAGTGACGGTGCCGGCGTCGGTCTTGCCGGTGCTCAGGCTGTCGATGGCCATCAGGTCGAGGTTGCCGGCGCCCGCGCGCGCGGCGAGGACGTAGCAGGTGTCGCCGCTCAACAGATGCGAGGTGCCGCTGCCCTTGCCGCCTGCCGTCCAGGCCACGCTGCCGTCGCTGCCCCCCAGCGTCCAGCCGCCCTGCGCCAACAGCGCCCCGGGTCCTCCGCTCGCATCGGTGCACGTGACGACGAACACGCTGACGGCCGAGCCGAACTCGAACGCGGCGCTTTGCAGGCCCGCCGCGGTCGTCAGCCGCACGCCCCGTCGCCCGTGGATGCCGCTTGCGTCAAGCTTCGGTGCCTTTTCGGCCAGGATGGCGCCGAGGTCGTGCCCCTTGCCGCTCTGGTCCTGCCAGACCTGCACGGCCAGGTCCTCGCCGTACGCAAGCGTGCCCACCTGCCCGGCGCTGTAGTGGGCGACAAGGCCCGACGTCACGCTGAGCGCGCAGACCTTCGCACCGCTCTTGCAGCCGCCACTGCCGTCGCAGGTGTCGCCTGCGGTGCACAGGTCGTCATCGTCACAGCTGCCGCCCGCGGGCGCGGAAACGTGGCTGCAGGCGCCCGACTTCGCGTTGCACAGGTCATTGGTGCACGCGTTGCCGTCGTCGCAGGAGACGGAGCCGGCGGCCGTACACGTCTGGTTGACGCAGACATCGACCGTCGAACAGACGTCGCCGTCATCGCAGCCGCCGTCGTGGTCGGTGTGCACGCAGCCTCCCGGAGCCTCGCACGCATCGTCGCTGCACGCGTTGCCGTCGTCGCAGTTGGCCGCCGAGCCGCCGACGCACGTCCCCGCGTCGCAGATGTCGCCCGTGGTGCAGGCGTTGCCGTCTTCGCAAATGACCGCGGCGTTGGGCGTCTGGACGCATCCGGCCACCGGGTCGCAGACGTCGTCGGTGCACGCGTTGCCGTCGTTGCAGGTGATCACCGGGTGTATGCACACTTGGTTCTCTGCGCAGATGTCGAGCGTGCAGCCGTCCTTGTCGTCGCACTGGGCGACGTCGGTGCAGGGTGCGACGCACTTGGGATAGCCCACCAGGCCGGACGCACATTGGTTGCACGTCACGCCTGCGTACCCAGACGCGCAGGTGCATTGCACGTCGGCGGCCGCGCAAGTGCCGTGGCCGTTGCAGAACGACGTCTCGCAACCACCTGTCATGGCGCAGGAACCGCCAAGACAGGATGTCCCGTCGCCGCAGAAGCCGCACGCGCCGCCACAGCCGTCGTCGCCGCAAGTCTTGCCCGAGCAGTCCGGGATGCAGCCGCACACGCCCACGTCGATGCAGCAGCTCTCAGTCTTGCCGCAGTCGGCGGTGCAAGCGCAGCCCGACGACGCAAAGCCGCCGCAGTTGCCCAGACAGCTCTCCTCAGCCGTGGGGAACTGGCACATGCCGACCTTGCACAGCTGGTCGGAACCGCAAGTGCCGCAGGACCCACCGCAGCCATCGTCGCCACAGTCCTTGCCGTCGCAGTCGGGCGTACAGGCTTGGCAAATGCCGTTCTTGCACGCGGGCTTGCTGGGGTCGACGCAAGTGCCACACAGCCCGCCGCAGCCGTCGTCGCCGCACTCGAGGCCGGTGCAGGAGGGAACGCAGGCGGGGCACGTGCCGTCGGCGCCACACGCTCCCGCCGTCTTGCAGCCAACCACGGGCTTTGCGCCGCCCGCACAATCGGGGTCGGGCGCGCCGCAGCCGCAGTCGCAGGTCTCACCGTCAGCGAAAGCGGACTTGGCGCAGGCCCACGCGTCGGGCGGGGGCAAGGGCTCGCAAACGCCGGCGATGCACTGCTCAGAGGCACTGCAGGCGGGCGTACACGTCAGCGTAGTCTCGGCAACGTCGGCCGTTGTCTCGGTGAGGTCGGCCGCTGTGTCGGTGGCAGGATCCGCGTCGCCATCGCCGGGCCCGGCGTCGACCTCGTTCAGCCAGCATACGCCGCCGTCCAAGGTGGTGCCGGGACCGCAAGCCGGTCCGCCGGTCGCGACGCACGCGCCATCGACAAGCTGCGTGCCCGAACCGCAGGTGGGGCCCTCGTCGCCGCCGCAGCCGGCCAACAGGACCAACGCCGCCATCGCCACAATTGCGCTTAGTTGGGGACGCATGCAGCCACCTTGGGGTCGTCGGCGGGATTGGCAGTCCCGTGGTCGTGGAAGACTGTGCTGCCGCACGTCGAGCCGCTTGGGCAGTCCTTGGTGCCGCCGGGGCAGGCCAGTCCGCAGACGGCGGTGCTGACCGCGACCATGCAGAGCTGCCCGGTGGGGCACTTGGCGTCTGCGCACGACTTGCCGCCGCCGCTGGAGCCCACGTCGCACAGGTACTTGGGACCGAAGCTGACCGGATCCACAAACGCCGTACACACCTCGACGCCGGCTTCGCAGGTCGCTTGGGCCTGGCAGGACTTGCCGCTGCCGGTCAAGGATGCGCAAACGCTCGTGTAGCCTGCGGTCTTGGTCGAGGTAGGCAGCGAAACCGGCAAGCCGATGCAGCGCTCGGATCCGGGGCAGTCGGTGTCGGCCGTGCAGTGGCTGCGGCAAAGGCCCTGCAGACACACCCCACTGGCGCATTCGGAGCCCGCCGCGCAGAACACGCCGGGCGCCTTGGCGTTGCCTTCGGGCACACCGCACACGCCCTGGAAGGCGCCACCGCCTGCCGCGTAGGTTCCCAGGCACCACTGGTTGGCCGCGCAGTCGGCGTTCTTGCTGCAGAAGGTGACCTTGCAGAGCCCGGCCGCATCGCACGCGGTCGCCGTCGTCGGACAGCCGAACACCAGAAGTTTGGCGTCCTTGCAGTCCGGGTCCGGAGCCCCGCAGCCGCAGTCGCACGCCTGCCCATCTGCGTAGTAGTACAGCGGGCACTGCCACTCGTCGGCAACGCACTGCGACGTGCTGGCACAGGTGGAACCGGCCTCGCACTTGCCGCATTGACCGCCGCAGCCGTCGTCGCCGCACGACTTGCCGTCGCACGCCTTGACGCACGTGGCCGAACACAGCTGTTTGTCGTCGCACCAGGGCTTGTCGCCCTTGCAGGTGCCGCAGGTGCCGCCACAGCCGTCGTCGCCGCACTGCTTGCCGTTGCAGTCGGGCTTGCAAGCACAGAACTCTGCGTAGTCGCTGCAGCACGTGTCGGACTTCTGGCAGCCCAAGGCGCACGAGCAGCCGGACGGGGCCAGCGAGCCGCACGAGCCCTGACACGAATCGGGCTTGGGCGGTGTCACGACGGCCTTGCAGGAGCCTTCGACGCACTCGCTGCCTTTCGCACACGACCCACATGAGCCGCCGCAGCCGTTGTCGCCGCAGGTGTTGTTCTGGCAGGCGATCGGCGCGGGCGAGCACGGGTCCACGCACGCGCCCTGATTGCAGACGCTGTCTCCATCGCACCCGCCACAGGTGCCGCCGCAGCCGTCATCCCCGCACTTCTTGTCGGTGCACTCGGGTTGACATGCCTCGCAAGATCCTGTTTTCGAACAGGCTTCGCCCGTCGTGCAGCCGGCGACGGGCAACGAACCGTACGCGCAGTCCGGGTCGTAGGCGCCGCAACCGCAATCGCAGGCGTCGAGCGCGGCGTATTGCGATGCCAGACAGGACCACCCGGCCGGCACGCCCGACACGCACTTGCCGGAGCCGTCACACACTTCCAGCGACGCGCAGCCGGCGACGATGCTGGTGGTGTCGTCGCAGTCGGGGTCGCGCGCGCCACAGTTGCAGTCGCAGGCGTCCGACGCGGCGTAGTAGGTGGGGTTGCACGTCCATACCGGGGGGACACACACGCCTTGTGTCAGGCAGGTCAAGCCGTCGTCGCAGGTGCCGCACAGGCCACCGCAGCCGTTGTCGCCGCAATTCTTGCCGGTGCACTGCGGAACGCAGGTGGCAACGCAAACGCCTTGGGCCGTGTTGCAGATCGGCAGTCCGGGGGTGCTGCAGCTGCCGCACGAGCCGCCACAGCCGTCGTCGCCGCAGTTGCGTCCCACGCAATAGGGCGTGCACGCCACGTCGGCAGCCGTGTCGGTATCGGCATCGGGCTCGGCATCGTTTTCGGTGTCGGTCGTGGTAACCGCGTCGTCGTCCGGGGTCGCTGTTGTGTCGCCGTAACAAACGCCATCGTCCAGCGTGGTGCCGGGACCGCAGACCGTGACGTCCGGGTCGGGCACACACACGCCGTCTTTCGCCACCGTGCCGGCACCGCAACTGGTCGACGTGCCAGAGCCACACGCCATCATCGCCAGCGCGGCCGCCGCACACAGCAAGGGAATGCGGAAACTCATGGATGCGCCCCCATCTTGGTGTTCGTCAGCCCGGGATTGCCCGCGACACGCCCCTGCTGGATGAAGTTCTGCAGGCGCTCCGCGACTTCCGGCGACTTCTCGTGCTTGAGGGCATCGACCAGCACCGCGCGCATGCCGGGCGAGTCCGTGCTCCAGGTCGACACGACATACGCCGCGGCACTGCGCACGAACGCGCTGTCGTCGAAGTACAGCGCCTTTCTGACCATGGGTTCGGTGACCGCCGGCCCCATCATCATCGCGACATCCATCACGTTTTCACGCACATGCACCGACCCGTCGTGGGCCATCAGGTCGAGCAGCGCGTCGATGCAGGCCGACGCCGACTGCCGCCGCAAGGCCAATACCGCCCCGCCGCGCACCAGCTCGTTGTCGTCCTTCAGCGAGGCCAGAATCAACGGCAGGGCCTCGGCGTGCCCCGTATTGCCCAGACCCGCCAACCACGCGATGCGAAGAGCGGCCGGTTGGGGCGGGCCGTGGTCGTCCGCCTGGGGCGCGAGCACGAGCGTGGCCTGGTCGATGAAGGCGGCGATCTGTTGCGCCGCCTCGACCGGGTGCTGCTCCTCAAGGAAAGCAATCGACTGGCCAAGCGTGGTCGCCACCGCACCTCGATAGGCGGGGTCGGCGGCAAGGGTCGCCAGACTGGCCAAGGTCGCGACGAACGCTGGCGTCGGGCCGGACATCAGGCTGGCCGATTGCAGCATCCGCAGTCGCAGTGGCTCGGGCACCGCCGGGTCCTTGACCAAGCCGCCCACCGCGGTTTGCGCCTCGGGGGTGCGGGCTCCCACCAGCGCTGCCACCACCAACGTCTCTGCCGACTCCTCGAGCGTGCGCGCGCGCAGCAGGGCGTCGGTCCGGGACACTGCCTCTGGCGACGCCGCGATGGCGCGGGTCAGCTCGTTGCGCAGGTTCACGCGACCGCCGGCATCGGTTGCGCCCGCGCGCCCTTCGACATCGGCCAGCACGTCGGCATAGGCCCGCGTCACCTCTGCCTCACGACGCCAGTTGACCTTGGCGGTGGCGGCCGTGTAGGCACGCAGGTGACCGGTGGCCAAACCTGCCGCCCAGCGACCATCGGACTTGCCGGTGCGGACCAGATCGATGGTCAGGCGCATCGGCACGAAGCTCGACGCCGCCAGCTGACCCGTCGTGGCCTTGCCCACCTCGTCGACCGCGACGTGCTGCAACCCATCGATGTCAGACGTGTAATGCGCGGTGGTCTCCGTGCGCTGTCCTGGCCGTGCCGGGCCGCTCGACCACCGCTTGGTGACTGAGCCGTCCGCGCTGCGCACATAACTGGCCTGAAACGCGCCGTTGGCGTCGACCTCTTCAGCCTGCCACGCCGTCGCATCGGCCTGAACCGGTCGCACCAGCTGGGTGCTGAACGCAAGCGCCGCCAGTACCGACTGGCCTGCCACGGGTGTCGCAGGGTCGAACCTCACCTCGCTGACCCGACCGTCCGGCTCCCGCTTCAGCAGCCAGGGGTGCTCGAGTCCTGTCCCATCCGCAGACAAATCAAGGACTTTGCGCACCGACTCGCTCACCTGCACAGTGGCCGCCGTCACCCTGGCCGGCACCCAAGTCGCCCCGTCGAGTTGCACGGGATGGGCCAGCTCAAGCACGCCGCGCACCGCGACGTCCATGGGCCCCAACGGGGCCGGGGCCGCCAGCTCGAAGTGGTAGGCCGCCTGCAGCGTCATCGCCGCCGGGGGGGTGCGTTCCGGACGCGCGGCCAAGCGGAAGTCCTGCGGCGACCGACCGGCTTGCGGCGCGTTCCGGTCGGCAAGACCGGACGTCGATCCCGAGTCCGGGCTCTGCCACCACCACACGGCCGTCGCGATGCAGACAGCGGCCAGTACCAACGACCCAAGTGCTCGTTTCATGGCGTGTCTCCTTACTTCGCGGTCGTGGCCGGCAGCGCCCACTTGAAGTCCACCTTCGATTCATACGCCAGGTTGTCGGCCAGCGCCCACACCATGCGAATGCCCTCGTATTCGAAGAACTCGTACTCGAAGGAGAAGGTGAACGGCCCGATGCCGACGTCGAAGAACAGCCCCAGCGCGAGCTTGAGGAAGGTCACCTCGATGTCGTTCTTGACCTGAATCTGCACCTTCCACAGGTCGGTGACCGTGTTGGAGGTGGTGGCATCGACGCCCTGCTTGAAGCCGATGGCGAACTTCACGGGAAACGCGAGCTCGATGATGGTGATGGCCGCCTTGATGCCGGCGAAGATCTCCAGCGGACCGACGCTGCCGCCGATGCCGCCCTTGATTTGCAGCGCCAACCCGACGGCGGGCGTGACGATGGCGGCGGGCTCCAAGGTGTCCTTGTCCAGCTCGGCACCGAACGCCACCGAGGCCTCAGGCGACAGTTCCGCCTCCACCTTGAACGGCACCGGCCCGATGGTGGTCTGCTTGGCAAAGCACGCCCGGCCCACAACGATCTTCACGCCGTCGAGCCCGGTCGGACATTCCTGAATCGGCAGCGGGATCTTGAAGGAGGCCAAGGTGATCTGGCTGGCGTCGACGATCTGCGCCAGCGTGCCGGACGCCTCGGTGGTGGAAGCGCCACCTAGCTGGGCACCGATCTTCTTGGGTGAGCCGTGCTCGCCCTCCTTGGTCTTGCCCTTGCTGGTCTTGTCGATGCCGATGCCGACGGCCTGCCGCTTGATGCTGCAGCCCGCGCCTGAGTACTCGCCGTTGTCCCACGAGCTGCCACCGCAGCTCATCTTGGGCAGCGTCGGCAGACTGGGCGGCTGCACATTGAGGATCAGGAACTCCTGCTTGTACGACGCCTTCTTCTTGGTCTGCGCCGCCGCAGGGGTGACCGCCAACGCGATGCTCAGGTCGAGGATCGGAAGCGTCTTGCCGAACAGGCTGATCGCCTGCTTGGAGTGTGCCTCCAGCAGGTAGTTGCGGTGGTCGGTGGTGCCCGTCTCCAGGGCCAGGGTGCCGTCGGCCTTCTGCAGACGGAACAGGGCGCCTTGATCCTGATTGAGCGCGATCACCCCCAGGTCGTTGCCCCCGCCGCCCGACTCGCCGTCGTTGCGCGCGTTACCGTAGAGCTTTTCGTAGGCGACAAAGCCGACATCGCACACGTGGCTGTCGGCCGCGCAGAAGCCCGAGTCGCACATCTTGCCGGCTTGCGGACGGCTGAACTGCGCGTCGTTCTCCTTGCCCGGCGGTGGGCACGTCGTGCCGTTGGGGAACTTGTTCGGCACGCACACTGGCTTGTTCAAGTCGGCGTTGAAGAACGCCGAGTCGTAGGTCGCCACGTTGCCGACGTAACCCGTCTTGCCGTCCGCCGTCAGGGTTGGGGGCGACCACTTGAGGTAGTCGCCGCTCGCGAAGCTGTAGCTCTTGAGGTTGCAGGCACCGATCGGAAACACGTCGGGGTGCACGCACGTCTGGTTGCCTTGGTTGCCCATCCAACCGCAGGTGCCCGCGAATTGCCGCCGATAGGCCAACTTGGTGGCCTCGGAAAGCGACGACCAGCCAATCAGGTCGTTGCCAATGCCAGCCTTCTGCAGCTGCGAGATGATCTCGGGCGTCAGCAGGCTGGTCGGGGCCGCATCCTTGAGGATCAGCCGACGCAGAATCGCAAGCGTCGGTTCCTGGTCAAGGATGTCGCCGCCGAAGCCCGCAGGTAAGCCCTTGGCATAGAACTTGGTACCGACAAACACTCCCGTTGCGCCATTCTTGGTGGTCAGCAGGTCAAAGTAGTTGTCGTACAGGGTCTTGCAAGCGCCAGGCGACATCAGTGTCCACGCCTGTTTGTACAGCGGTTGGCCGCTGTATTGCTCGCTGCTGCAGTTTTCACACGCGACCCCTGATGCCGTAGCGCCGTCCCACTTCGGGCCCGACACGACGCGCGACTGCATGTTCACCGAAGTGCACTGCGCTTGCGTCGTCGCAATGCAGACCTTGTCGTCGCCTTCGGTCAGACTGGCGACAGCGCAGCCCGCCTTGTCTGGGCACTCTCTGTACGGTCCCCACCAGTAGCCGTCCCAGCTGTTGGAGCTGTAGAAGTTGCGGCCATGCGTCAGCGTCGTGGCGTCGGTGGTCACCCCGTACAACTTGGTCTTGCGCGAGACGCACAGGCCGCCATCGCAGTCGGTATCGCTGTTGCAGTGGTCGTTGAAGGTCGCGGGCGGGTCCCAGGCGCACTCGTAGTTCACGGTGCCGGCGTAGGAACCGGTTGCCTTGGTCGGCTTGAAGTTGGCCGCGCAACCGCCTTGGCAGCGGAAGCCTTGCTTGTCGGCGTAACCCACGCTGGCGCAGTCCTTGCCCAGCTTGAGGCAGTCGGACTTGCACGCGTCCGAAGCGGTCTTGTAGGTGCACTGCCCAAAACCTGCGTACTCCGGGATGCTGAAGTCGCCCTTGGAGTCCTTGATCCACGCGGTGACCGCGCGGCTGCACAATCCCGTATTGCATTCAGAGTCGTTGAGGCAGGTCTGGCCCGGGTCCGCCTGCTTGACGCAGTCGCCAGCCACTTCACGGAACCCGACATCACACGTGGCGCAAGCGGCCACGGTCAGCTGCTGGGCGCCGCTCGAGGGGGTCTCGACGCACGCGCGGTTGCCGACCCCACAGCCAGACGCTGCGCAGCCCCACTGGACGGTCGCCGCCCGTTCGCCAAGACCCAGAACGCGCGGGTAGATGCGGACGTCGTACACGCCCTGCAGCTTCCCGGCGGCAGGCTGATTGCTGTAGCTGATCGCCGTCGACATGCCGGGCACATAGAAGGCGTCGCCCGCGGGCGACGTCACGCTCGCCGTCACGGTGTAGCTCACCGCCGTCAGTCCGAGTACGGCGCTGCCAGCGCCCACGTGGTCGACTCCGGCCGCGGTGTAAACGACCTTGGACGCAGCCGTCTTGCCCTGATAGCCCAACGTAACGGCCGGGGTGTCGCCCACCGCAAGGGCGATGCGCACGCGCGCTTCCGTCTCGTCGAAACTCAAGGTGAAGGTGGGACTTGCCCATGTGGTGTAGCCGGTCTTGGTCTTCTGCGCGACGATGACCTTGCAGTCCGTGGCCGCGTTGGCGCCGCCCTTGGCGACGCCGTTGGCGCAGTCGAGCCGGGCTTCGGCGGCCAGTGTGCCGGTCACGCCTGAGGTCTTGGCCGTGGCCTGCCACAACAGGTACGAGAGCTTGCTGTTGCTCTTGGGCAGCAGGATGGTTTGCACCACCGTCGCGCGCCGCATCGCGTCGTCGTCCAACGCCGCCAGCTGCCCCTTGGCAGGGAGGACCAGACGATAGGCACCCGCGCTGTCTGCGCTGAAATTGGTCTTGGTGGAGGAGACCTTCGCCCCAGCGGCGTCGACCACGCTGGCCAGATCCGTCTTGCCGGTCGAGGACTGGTTGCCGTACGCCGCCCAGTCCCAGGGACCTACGGTCGAGCCAGCCTGCACGATCGCGCCGCTGAGCCAAGTCGACGGCCCCTGGGTCCGGATCTCCAGCGTTTCGTCGCGCGTCAACGCACGGTCGAACAGCGCCGCCCAGCCCAGGGCTGCAGCCGACGTCACCTGCAGGGTTCTCGGCCCCGTATCCGTTGCGTTGAACAGGGCACTGCTCCCCGTTCCCGTCGTGCCATAGCCGTCCAGCTCCAGCCGCCGCCCCGAGGCCGACTGCGTCACCGCGACGAACTGCCACGCTCCGTCGCCCACGACGTGCGCGCAACCCGTCTGCGAGAGCTTGGTGCCGTCGCCGAAGGTGGCTTCCAGCGCGCGGCCGCCGCAGCTCGAGCCCGTCGCAATCTTCAAGCGAGTCGTCGTGCCCTGCTTCCACTCGAGCAGCGTCGTGCCGGTCGTCACCGTGCCCACGCGCACCCAAGCGCCCAAGGTCCACTTGCTCAGGCCGGTAAGGTCGTCGCCCTCGGCCGGCAGCGCCATCACCGCGCCGCTGGGCACCGCCAACCCATCGAATGCAGCGCGCAACGGTTGATCCTTGTTCGCCTTCGATGCTGCCGCGTCCCGCAGCTGTGGCACCGTGACAAGCGCCAGCTGGGGCTTGCCACCCGTGGTCCACAGGCCGTCCTTCACGACGATGCGCGCATCCACGGCTGGCCACACGCGAGCCACGCCGGCATTGGGCCTGCTGACCAGCCCCTTGAGTTCGTCGGCGTCCAGCGCACGGTCATACAGCATCAGGTCGTCGAAGTCGGCCAGGGCGGCCACGTCGAAGTTCGTGCCGTTGCCCAAGCACGCCGGACACGCGCCCGGATGGCTGGCTGCGATGCCGCCAAGCTTGGCGGCGCCCCAGGTCCAGTCGCTCAGGCGCCCCATGCGCACCGCGGTCGCAGAGGCCGTCGGCTTGCCGTTGAGGGCGAGCACCAGTCGGCCGTCCTGAGTCTGGTTGGTCGCCATGGGCATGGAGGGTTCGAAGACGACCGCCACATGCGTCCACTCGCCCCGGGTCACCGCCACAGCAGAGCGCAGCGACGTCTGACCCGGCACATCGAGGCGCAGCTTGCTGCCGGCCGACGCAGGCTCGACAGCAAGGTTGAGCACCGGGTCCAGACCAGAGAAGCCGCAGAGGTATCGCACCATCAGGCGCGAGTTGTCCTTCGCACCGGCCACGCTCGCGCAGGGATTGCCTGCCGCCAGCCACGGATCCACGGTGCAGCTGATGGCGCCCATACACGCCTTTTCCGCCACGGCCTGGATCTCGGGGTAGGCACACGCGTAAGTCTTGACCAGAGCGAAGTAGCCCTCTCCCGACACACCGGCGATGGTGCCGCCCATGGGCTGGAAGCTCGGACCGACAGCCTCGCCGTAATACGCCTCAATGGCCTGGATGCGCAATTTCGCACTCTTGGGCGACGAAGTCAGCGACTGGTCCGGGCACGCCACCTGCAGGCCCGAGTCCTTCGGACGCGACACCGCAAAGAATTCCTGAAGTTGCCAGGCCTGTCGGTCCGGCCAGTCGACGCTTTGCGCAGAGCCCAGCGCCTGCGACACGGTCGAGGTATCGGCGGCCAGTCGCACCCACCCCGCGACGGTGAAGCCACCGTTGGAGGCTGTGGCCGTGCTGGCATTGCCGCGCCAGGTACGGTCGGTCGACACGCGAATGGTGCCAAACGTCGAGACGCTGCCATTCCGGGTAGACATCGCGGCCGAGCCGCCGGGGCCGTCCGCAACGACCTTCACGGTGCCGCCAGCGCGCAGGGCCGATAGCGACGAGTGGACGTTCGGATTGCCCGAAAGCGCGCCATTCGCCGGCACGTAGGCCAGAAGTCCTCGGGTCGGCAGCGGCGGCGGCGACGGGCGCACGTCGTCCAAGGGGCTTGCGCTGTAGTGGGCGCGCGCTGTGCCGCCACTGCGGTCGATGACCCGTGGGTACGGTGCGTCCTGCATGGACGCGGTGGTCTTGGCCGGGCAAGCGCCGCAGTCGGCGCCGCAGGTCAGACAGTCCTCTCCAGTCAAGGCGTTGCACGACTTGTCGCCACAACTGCCGGCCGCCAGCTTGACGCCGCAGGTCGCCCCAAAGTTGTCGCAGCAGTCGCCGCGCGCCACGCAGCCCGCGTCGCACTGACACGACCATGCCGCGTTCTGGTTGCAAGCATCCGACCCGCATTGGTGCGGACCCTGCACGGCGCAAGACTTTGTCCCGGCGTACGGCACGTAGGAGCACGAACCGCCGACAGAAGTGCAGTCCTGCGAGATCAACTGCGTCGCAGTGCAGTACTGCAAGTTGTTGCCGGTGCAGGTGCCGGCACTGGTAACGCCTGCCTTGGTGCAGGCTTCGACCCCGCAGATGCCCGCCGTGGTGCACTGCTGTCCGTCGCCGACGCAGGTGCCGCACGATCCGCCGCAGCCGTCGTCGCCACAGGTCTTGGTGAACTCGTAGCCGGTGTAGCACCCGCCAGTCTTCTTGTTGACGTACGTGCACCCCTTGCAGCTGGGCGTACAGCACGAGCCGTCGGCCTTCGCCGTCTGACCTGTCGCGCACGTGGTGAAGCACTGGCCCGCACCAACACCCGAGGTCGCACAGGTCTTGCCACTCGAGCAGGTGCCGCAGCTGTTGCCGCAGCCGTCGTCGCCGCACACCCGCTTCAGGGTGCCCAAACCGCACGAGCAGACGCTGGGGCAGGTGGCCGACGTGCCCGCGGGCAGCGTGTCGGTGCTGCCGCAGACAAAGCGGCCCTGCGCCTTGTTCCAGCCGGCCTTCTGGCCGTTTTCGCAGGTGACCTGCGTGGCCGCGCTGGCCTTGGCCTCGATGCCCGGACAGGTGGTGATCACGTCCTTGCCGCCCGGGTCTTGCGCCACGCAGCCGACCAGCGGATACGCACCCTCGCACGGGGTGAAGCACTTGCCCTTGCCGAGGCTGCACAGTTGGCCGCTGCTGCACGAGCCGCAGGAGCCGCCGCACCCGTCGGGACCACAGGACTTGCCGGAACAACTGGGCGCGCACGCCGCGGCACCGGGGCACTTGAACGGGTACTTGCCGGTCGGCTCCTTGGCGCCGTCGTCGGTGCAGGTGTAGACCTGATAGGTGCTGCTCCAGCCGCAGTAGCGACCCGACGCTGCACAGTCGTAGGACTCGATCGAATTCGGCGCATGGCAGGTCAGGAACTTGCGACCGTCACAGCAGCTGACGTCGGTCGGTACCTTGCCGTAACAGGCGATCTTGGGCGCACAGTAGTTGTAGGTGGTGCTGTTGACGGCGTAGGAGGAACAGGTTTCCTCGCTCGAGCACGTGCCGCACGTGCCGCCGCAGCCGTCGTCGCCGCACGTCTTGTTGGCGCACTGCGGGGTGCAGCACTTGACGGGCTGGACCTTGCTGCCCGACGCGACCTGCTTCTGGCCTGCCGGACACACGCAACTGGGCTTGCCGCCTACGAGTGCGCAGCCGGCGTTTTGACATGCCGAGGTACCCGAGCACGCGCCCGCCAGACAGATGTCGTTCACGGTGCACGCCGAGCCGTCGTTGCACGCGGTGTAGTTGGTGGGCTCGAGGTCGTGGAAGCAATACGGCGCGTATTTCTTTTCGCAGTAGTCCGCGGTGCAGGGATTGTTGTCGTCACAGGTATTCGGCTTGCCCGCCGTGCACTTGTTGTTCGCGCAGACGTCGTTGACCGTGCAGGGGTTGCCGTCGTTGCACGCGGCGGTATTTGCGGTGTGGACGCAACCGGTGTTGTCGTTGCAGCTGTCGGTGGTGCAGAGATTCTTGTCGTCGCAGTTCTTCGCAACGCCGCCGCACGCGCCCTTGGCGCACGCGTCGTTCTCGGTGCAAGCCGTGCCGTCGTCGCAAGCCAGGCTGTTGTTGACGAACACGCAGCCCACCGACGGGGCGCAACTGTCCGTCGTGCAAAGATTCTTGTCGTCGCAAGCGAGCTTGGTGCCGGGCTTGCAGCTGCCCTCGCTGCACACGTCGGTCACCGTGCAGACGTTGCCGTCGCTGCACGGGTGGCTGTTCGGCACATACTTGCAGCCGCTCTGGGAGTCACAGCTGTCGTTCGTGCACGCGTTGCCGTCGTTGCACGCAGGCTTGCCGCCGCCGATGCATGTCCCCTGCCAGCAGGAGTCGCCGTTGGTGCATGCATCGCCGTCGTCGCACGGCTCGGTGTTGTTGGCGTGCTGGCAGCCCAACACGGCGTTGCAGGTGTCCGAGGTGCAGGCAAGCCCGTCGTCACAGCTCTTCGGGTCGCCGCCCACGCACGCGCCGCCCGCGCACATGTCGCTCTGCGTACACACGTTGCCGTCGTTGCAAGGCTTGTCGTTCGCCGCTGCGTACTGGCAACCCAGCTTGGGGTCGCAACTGTCCGTGGTGCATGGGTTCTTGTCGTCGCAGCTCAAGCCGCCGCTGCCCGCGCATGAGCCACTCTTGCACGCATCCACCAACGTGCAGATGTTGTTGTCGCTGCACGGCGCGGTGTTGTTCGTTGTGGTGCACCCTAGCTGCGGGTCGCACGCATCGTCGGTGCACGGGTTGCCGTCGTTGCACGCCTGGATGCTCCAGCCCGCGCACTGACCGCTCGCGCAGACCGCGCCCAAGTGGCACACGTTGCCGTCGCTGCAGGCCTTGCCGTCGGCAACGGCCGTATGCGGCGCGCAGGTGGTGGCGTCCAGACAGTCGTCGGTGGTGCAGGGGTTGCCGTCGTCGCAGTTGACGTCCGAGGCGCCCTTGCACGAACCATTGGTGCACGCGTCGTTCTTCGTGCACGAGCTGCCGTCGTCGCACGCCGTGGCATCGCTGACGTTGCCGTGCTGGCAGCCCTTGCTTGCATCACAAGTGTCGGTGGTGCAAGGGTTGCCGTCGTCGCAATTGGGCGCCCCCTGGCCGGGCTGGCAGCTGCCCTGACCACACACGTCGCCGTCGGTGCACACGTCGCCATCGCTGCACGGGCTGGTGTTCGCCGTGTACTTGCAGCCGGTCGAGGGTTCGCACGCGTCGTTGGTGCAGGTGTTGCCGTCGTCGCAGGTGACTGCGGGACCGCCGGAGCACGCGCCGGCCTGACAGGTGTCGCCACCGGTACAAGCGTTGCCATCGTCACAGGGCTGGGCGGCCGGCTTGTGGTCGCACGAGGCCGCCAAAGGCGCACAGATCGCCCGGACCGCGAGCGTCTTCTTGACGCCGCCGCACGGGTCGCCGAACACCGAATTGCCGCCCACGATGCTGCAGGTGCCCTTGCCAAGGCACGCGGCCTTGACCTTGTCCATCGACTCCACGGCTTCGCAGGTGCCCTTTTGCACGTTCGGGCAGGTCCCCTCGGGCAGACCATAGCTGGCGAACGGGATATCGACGATGGCCGATCCGGGCGGGCAACTCAGCGTCAGCAGGTCATTTTCGCTGGCCGTCTTGCCACACAGGGTGCTGGCGGTGGACGGCGTGCAGGTGGCCACCACGCCAAGCGACTTGTCCCCACACGGCGAGTCGATCTGCCACTTCTGCGCCAGCCAATCGAGCACAGCGGTCCGCTCGGCGTCCGTCAGCGCGTGGTCGTAGTACAGCACCTCGCCGATGTAGGCATTCGAGTCCTCCATGGCCTCCGACGACCCGACGTACAGCGGCTTGTTGCCGAGCTCGATCGAATTGCCGTCGCCCGAAACGGACTTGAGGCCGGCCCCACCGGTCCTCGAGAGGTAGGTCCGGGTCGTACCGTCGATGCGACCAGACAGCAGGAAGGCGGTGTTGGTGCTGAGGACCAACGCCACGCCGTCGTTGTCGTTGACGGATTGGAAGTGCGTGTTCTGCGGCGACGACGAGCCGTCTTGCTCGAGCGACCAGTCCATGTCGCGGTAGCCGTGGTGCACCATCGCGCCCCACTGGTCCGGCGTGCGGTACTGCAACGCCACGAACACCGTCATGTTCTTGGTGATGGCGAACGGCTGCGACACCAGCTGCCGGTCCTCGCCGTCGAAGTTGATCGCGGGCCGGTTGTTGATCAAGGCGGCGCCATAGACGGGCGCGACGCTCTTGGTGTCGAGCGAGAGGTCGCGGCCGTTGCCCGACAAGTCCTTCCAGGAGTTGACCGCGCTGCCGCCGCCAAGCGTTATCGAGGCGGCGTCGGAGGCGTCGTAATGTGCGGCAAGTCCGTCCGTCACGGGCACGGAGCTTGCCGGGGCCACGGGGTTGTCCACCGTGCACGTCGCCTTTCCCAAGCAAGCCTTCTCCACCGCCCCCTTGGGGTCGCCGGCCAGACACGCATCCGTCCCCAGCGCGAGGTCGGGGCAGGTGCCACCAAGGGTGCCGGTCTTCGCATAGCTGACGGCCGAGATCGTGCTGCCGACCGGACAGGTCAGTGTCAGGTTCTGACCCTCGGGTGCCTTGCCGCACACGGACTGCGTCGAGTAGGTCGAGGTCGCGCCGCAGGAATCGGAGGTACACACGTTGCCATCGCTGCAATCGACCGGAGCGCCAGCCGCACAGACCGCGCCGTTGCACTGGTCGTTCAGCGTGCAGGGATCGCCGTCGTCGCAGGTGCCGTCGCCGCACGCGCCGCCGCAGCCGTCGCTGCCGCACTGCTTGGTGGACCCGTCGGGATTCTTGCAGTTGGGCACGCAGAGGCAACTCTGCAAAGGTCCGTTGCCGGGGGCGGGAGCACCGGAAGTGCTGCACTGGTAGTTCTGGCTCGAACCCTGCCAGCCACACGAACCGCCTGAGCACGCCGAGACGATGTCCTGCCCGAAGGCGTCGCACGTGTGCAGGTTGTCGCCGTCGCAGCACCCGCTGGGCGAGACCGCGCCGCAGCTTCCCGCGCAATACAGGGCCACGCCGCCGTGGGAGTCGAGGAAGTTGATGCCCTTGAGCGACGCGACCTTGGCCAGGCCGTCGGCGTGGATGCCGCCCCAGGCCCGCACCGTGCCGTCCACCTGCAGCGCGAACAGCGTTTGATGCGGCGTGTACGCGTCCTCGCCGCCCCCGAACTCGAGGTTCGACACCGCTACCGAAACCACGGGCTTGAGATCCTGCGGTGGCGCAGCAGCCCGCGAGCCCCAGGCGACCACCGAGCCGTCCTGCTTCACGGCAAGCGCCTGTCTGCGGCCGATGGCGACCGATACGACCCCGGTCAAGCCCTCGGGCGGCGCAGCGAACGGCACCGGGCTGCCGTTTTCGTCGAAGTCCTTGGCCGCCAACACCACCGTGCCGTCCGTCTTGATCGCGATGAAGTTTCCGCCAGCGTTGCCGATTCCGCCCGCCAGCGCCTTGAAGCCTGACTTGCCGTTGAGGGCACTGAACGTGCCAAACTCGTCCCACCCCCACATGGTGATGGTGCCGTCGGCCTTCAACGCGGCCGCCGAGACGCCTCCGGCCACCACCGAAACGACGTTCTGCAGCCCCGCCGGCGGCGTGCCGACGATGAAGGACTCCCACTGTCCGCCGGTCTGGCCCCAGCCGGTCACCGTGCCGTTGCTGCGCAAGACGATGACGGCGTGGTCGGCGCAGGCCACCTGGACGGCGTCGTCGATGCTGTCGTTGGCCGGGTTGTCCAGCACCGTGCCCGTCGAGTTGCCCCACTGCTGCGGTTCGTGGCCCCAGCGCACCAGCTTGCCGTCGTCGCGCACCGCGTAGCCGAACCGCGCGTTGCTGCTGGTGCAGGCGGACTTGAAGCCAGCGCCCGTGGGCACCTTCTGGCCGGCAGCCAGCGAAAAGGGGTAGAGCTTGACCCAACTGGCGTGCACGTAGCTGTCGAGCCAGGTGGCAATGCGTCCGCACGCCTTGGGCTGGCAGACGCCGTCATTGCACACGTCACCGGTGCCGCAATTGGCCGGGCAGGCCTCACCGGCGCAGCCCGGCTTGCAGTAGCCGGGGCAGTACGGTTGCACGGTGGTGAAGTCGGCCAAGGTCTTGTCGACGCAGCCGATGGTCGAGACCGTGTTCTTGTCGTAGGCACACACGGCCGGGCCCGAGGGCTTGGCGACCGTCGAGCACGTCAGGTCGACGGCCGCGCCTTGCCCACTGCACGACTGCAGGACGCCGCCCGCGCAACAGCCGAGCGCAGGGTGACTTGCGTCGCAAACGGCTTCGGCCGGCGTGGCCCAAGTGCTGGCGAGGATGACCCCCGTCGCCAGCAAACCGATCAGCCCTCGGTCGGACGGACCGAGCATGCGGAACCCAGTCGAGCCCCGTGGCGCACTTCGACCAGAAGGACAATCCAGCATGTGGCCTCCTCGCGCCAGCCGTCACAGTCGCCCCACCGCCGGGGAGCGCGCTGTCGGCCAGCGGAAGCAGGATGGTTTCTGGGATCGAGGGTGTCAATGGACCTAACGGTCGCAAACAACGTTCATCGTGAGATTCTTCACATCGAACCAGACCCCTTTCTCGGCGTCGCAGCACGCAGCGGCGGCGGCCGGTGCAGCGCCTCCACCGCCTCGCGCGCTTCACAGAAATGCAGGTCTACAAGCTGATGCAGAACGAAAGGAAATAGCACTTGAGGCAAAGGCCGTTGCACCCAGGGCACTGATAGGCAGGCGGGATGCTGCCTGCCACACACTTGCCGCTGCCGCTGCACGTGCCGGGCACGCTGACGCTGGAGCACAGGTCGACGTCGTACTCCGCCTGACAGGTCACGCCCGGCTTGGACGCGCACTTCCCCGCCTGACACACGCCAATGGGGCACTCGCCCGACCCCGCCGTGCACGCCGTGCCGCTCAGCGACTGATGCAGGCACTGTCCCGTCTTGTCGCACGAGTCCTGCGTGCAGGGATTGCCGTCGTTGCAGTCCTTGAAGGCCGTGCCCTCACACGCGCCGTTGACGCACTTGTCGTTCGACGTGCACGCGTTGCCATCATTGCAAACGTTGTTGTTGTACTGGGACTTGCAGGTGCCCGACTGACACACACCGTCCGCACAAGGGTCGCTGGTGTTCTTGTCGCACGCCTGACCGTTGGCCTTGGGCGGGTGGGTGCAGGTCGAATTCCCGCAGACGTCGTCGGTGCAGGGGTTGCTGTCGCTTGCGCAGGCGCCGGTGTTCGCCGTGTGGGTGCAGCCGCCGCCCGAGTCGCAGTTGTCGTTGGTGCAGCTGTTGCCGTCGTCGCAGTCCTTGCCGCCCGAGCCCTTGCACACGCCGTTGTTGCAAGCGTCGTTGCTGGTGCACACGTTGTTGTCGTCGCACACGAGGTTGGCGGCAGGCGTCGACGTGCAGCCCACGCCCGACGCGCACTTGTCGTTGGTGCAGGGGTTGCCGTCGTTGCAGGGCAGCATCCCAAAGCCCTTGCAAACGCCGAGGTTGCAGTAGTCGGTGACCGTGCACGGGTCGTTGTCGGTGCAGCCTCCGTTGTTGTACGGGTGCGCGCACTTGCCGCCTTGGCATTTGTCGTTGGTGCAGGGGTTGCCGTCCTCTTCACACGCGATGCCTTCCTTGCCGGGGTGGGTGCACTTGCCGGCAGAGCACACGTCCTGCGTGCACAGCAACCCATCGTCCACACACGTCTTTCCGTCCAGGTTGGGGTGGGTGCACTTGCCGCCCATGCACAAGTCGTCGGTACACGCGATGCCATCGTCGGGACAATTCGCTCCGTTGACGGCTGGCGGGTGGCTGCACTTGCCCGTCAGGCAGACGTCCTGGGTACAGGGGTCGCCATCCTCGAGACAAGCCTTCTCGCTGCCCAGCGGCTGGTGGCTGCACGCGCCCTTGTCGCACACGTCTGCGGTGCAAGCATTGCCGTCGTCGGCGCACGCCACGGCAAACGTGGCAAACGGGTGTACGCACGCGCCCTTCTGGCACACGTCGGTGGTGCACGGGTTGCCGTCGTCCATGCAGGCGCCCCCCTCTGCCGTGGGGGGATGCACGCAAGCGCCGCCCTGACAGATGTCTTGGGTGCAGGCCTCGCCGTCGTCGGTGCAGGTGCCGCCCTCGTCCTTGGGCGGGTGGGTGCACTTGCCGGCACTGCAGACGTCGAGCGTGCACGGGCTGCCATCGTCCGCGCACGCGCCGTCGCCCGCGGTGTGGACGCAGCCGCCCAAAGCGTCGCAGCCGTCGGCGGTGCAAGGGTCGCCGTCGTCGCAGTCCATCGGCTGGCCACCGGTGCACGTGCCCTGACTGCACTTGTCCGTCAGCGTGCAGGAATTGCCGTCGTCGCAGAGCTGGCCGGTCTGCGGCCACTGCTTGCACGAGCCGTCGAGGTTGCAGGTGCCCTTGGTGCAAGGGTTGCCGTCGTCGCACAGCAGCTCACTCTGGTCGGTCGTGCCGTCGCAGTCGTCGTCCAGTCCGTTGCAGACCTCCGGCATCGGCTCCTTGGCATCGCAGACGGCCTGCCCGTCCACGCACGACACCAGCTTGCCCAAGCACTTGCCGAACGCGTTCTTGCGCCAGCATGGGTCCGACAGCTCCAAGTCATCGGTCTTTCCGTTGCAGTCATCGTCCAGACCGTTGCATTCCTCTGCCGCCGGCACGGGTGCTTGGCACTCGGTCAATCCCGCACCGCCGCACTGGCGCACACCCTTGCACTCGCCTGCGAAATTGACGTTCTTGCAGGGGGTTTCGAGCTCCAACGACATCGCCTTGGGGCTGCAGGGGCACAGGCCCGGGCCATCGAAGAGGCACTGCTGGGCCTTCTTGCCGGTGGCCGGATCGATGGTCGCCTGGCACGAGTAGCCGCCGGGGCAGGTGGGCAGGCCGGGGCCGCACGCCACCGCGCAGAAGCTGCCTTCGGTGCCGAACGAAACACAGACATTGCTGAATTCGTTTGGTTCGTTGCAGTCGGCGTTGCCGTCGCAGGGGTCGCAAAGCTGGTTGTGGGCGGGGATGCACATCCACGTCACGTCGCCGCGAGGGCTGGTCTTGGCCGCGCACTTGAAGCCGTCGGGGCAGGTCGAGTCGCAGGGGACGGTGCAGATGAGGCCCTTGGGCGACGGCACGCACAGGCCCGAGTCGCAGTCATTGGGCGTCAGGCACCATGCGCCAAAGGAGCCGGGAGCGGGGGGCTCGACGTCCGGTTCCTTGCTGCCGCCATCGTCATCGACGGCGTCAACCGCAGACAGGTCTTGGGGATCTTCGACTTGATCCAGCAGCGGCAGGTCGGCCCCGACAATCTCCAGCGGCTCGAAGCCGTCCGACACCGCGTCAGCTGTGCCCGCGTTGCTCGCATCGACGGCGGGGTCGGAACACGAGAGCGCCAGCGCCCCGAGGCACACGCAGAACCACAGGACGGAGGGCTTCATTCCGGTCACTCCAAGCGGGTCGACGGCGGTTGTGAACGGGAAAAGGCAACGGCTCAGAAGATAGCAAAGATGAGGCCCGAAATCACGAAATCCAGCACCACGACGGCGAAAGAGCTGTTGACGACCGCCCGCGTCGTTGCCCAACCCACGCCCTCAGAGCCACCTGTCGCCTCGAGCCCGGCTTGCCCGGCGATAACCGGAATCGCACACCCGTAGGCAAAGGCCTTGGTCAGGCCGCTGACCAGATCGGACGCGGTGACCATCTGTAGCGACAGAAACGTCGACGGCGGGATGCCAAAGCCCAGCATGGCGGTGAACATGCCGGTCACCTCAGCCACCAGCACGGCGTAGATGGTCAGCGCCACCATCATCACGCCCGACGCCAGAAACCGTGGGACAACCAGGTAGTTCACAGGGTCGGCGTTGCACATGCGCAGGGCGTCGACCTGCTCGGTCACGACCATGCTGCCGATCTCCGCGGCAATGCCCGACCCCACCCGGGTGGCGATCATCAGCCCGGCGATCGTAGGCGCGAACTCCTTGATCATGGCCGAGAGGAAGGCCGCTCCCAGCATGGTGAAGTCGGGCAGGATCCGCAGCATCTGGGTGGCCACCTGATAGACCAGGATCATGCCCAGAAAGCCGATGGTGACGGTGATGAACAGCACCGAGCGGTTGCCGATGGCGAACATCTGCTCCGCGACGGCGCCCTTGACGCGACGTCCGCGCGCGATGTGCCACAGGGTGTCGCGAAAGAGCCGCAGCAGGCCGAGTCCGGGGCGAAGGCGGCCCGTCAGCCACGTTGCGGCAGCGGTCACTTCTGCTCTTCCAAATCGGCCATCGACTCCAGCTTGGCTTCGACCACCGTCACCTGATCGCGGCGGACCTCGATGCGGCGATGCCAGCGGTCATAGCCGTCCTTCTGGAAGCGGATCACCCACTTGCGCGCCGACAGCTCGTACGGAACCTTGCGCGAGCCGTCGCCCTTGATCTTGCCGTCCTTGGTGGGCGTGTCCGCCATGCGGTCGGCGATCGGTACATCGTCGAGGAAGACCGTCACGCCGTCCTCCGGGTCGACCTTGACCACCAATTTGCCGAAGTAGGAGATGGCCTTGGGCTTGATCACGGCCTCGGTGGGGTCGCCTTCACGGACGTTGACGAACAACTCGGTGTCGTAGTGGCCGTTGCAGCGGGCCTCGACCTTGCGCGCGCCAGTGACCGCGAGGATCTCGCCCTCGCCGATGCCGACGTATGCGCCCTCCATGAAGATCTCGCAGGTCGTGGGCTCGCTCCTGATCTTCAGCAGACCGGTGGACAGCTTGGTCTTGAGGAACTCCAACCGCTCCTTGGCCTTGTTCTGCTTGGCCTGCGCCACGTCGCGCTGCGGTGAGCCTTCCGCGAACTGCGGAATCGACTTGTTGGTCAGCACCAGCACCTGGGCCATCGCGCGGAATTCGAGCTCGAACTCCTCCAGCGCTTCGGCAAACGCCGCGGTGTTGTAGGAGTAGTCGACGGTGACGGGGTCAAGGATCCACGCCGCCTGCATCAGCTCCATGCCCTTCTTGTTCTGGCGGGCGTTGGCCGCCTGGATCGCTTCCTGGGCGCGCTTCAGGGCCGTCTTGGCGTTCGCTTCCTTCTTCTCGACGCGCTCGCGGGCCTCGCGCTGCTCGGGCGTCTCCTTGACCTCAGCTTCGGCACGCAGCTTGGCCTTCTCGGCGTCCTGACGCTTGCGCTCTTCGATCTCGCTGCGGTCGCCGACGATCGGGGCCTGGGCGAGCACCGGGACGGCGATCATCAGGCACACCAGACTGGTCAGGATCGTCTTGAACATCAGGAACCTCTGCTTCGCACGCGTGCGGTGCTGGGGGGTCAGCGCGTCGGCGGCTCGTGCGGTCACGGGCCCGGTCGACAGTGTACCCACAGCTCTCGGGCGGCGGTCCGATGCGGCCCCGCCTGCGCTTGGATTGTAACGGTGTTCAGGCCACTGTCGAGGCGCAACCGGGCCTGGAACGGCACCTGCGCCTGACCTTGGCCCGCGTGATAGGTCTGCTTGACGCCCTGCACGCTGGCGGTGACGAACCTGCGGGCCGAGGCCCGGGCGTCGAACAGGGCCACGCCAGCCAGATCCAGCAGGCAGGACCCGGACATCGCAGCGACAAGACCCGGTCGTCCGCTCTGGCGCTCGTCCAACGCCAGCGTGATCCGGGGCGGCGCATCCCACACTTCCGCGGCGGTCTGGCGCAGAGTGGCCACGCGCTGACGGTCGGCGGCCGGGGCGGCAGAGAGCCCGCGACGACCCCACGGGATCGCGATCTCTGACTTGCGCTCCAGAGCCAGCGAGTCGTCGGCCAGCACCAACTCAGCCCGCACCGGCTCGAAGTCGGCCACGGCAGGCGACCCGGCTGCCGGCGACGCGTCGGCCCCTCGCACGGCAAACTGCGCCACCGCCTTGGCCCCGGGCGCAAGGGGGCCCAACGCCACCCGCCCGTCCTCCAGGTGCATCCGCTGGCCCGACAGACTGCGCAGCGACACGACGGTCGCCTGCGACGGACCCGCGCCGCGGTTTTCGACCTCGACCCGCACCTGCGCCGACTCGCCCGTCTGCAGCGTCCCGTCGACCCAAGGACCGGGACCGGCCGCCGCATCGTCCAGTGAGAATCGATAGGCAAGCTCCGGAGTTTCGCGCCCCGTCACCGTCATCAGCGTCTCGTCGGCGGCCGGCAGAATCGTTCCGTCCTGGGCGGCGACCACCCGCATCGGCACCTGCAAGCTGGGATGCCGGCCAGAGATGCGCACCCGCAGGTTGACCGTCTTGCTGGCGCCCGGATCCAGCCGCCCAACCAGCTGCTCGTGCCCATCCAGTGCAGGGTCGTCGCAGGCCGTCAGCACATGCAGGCGGTACAGGGGCGATCTGCCCTGATTCGTCAGGGTGGCCGACATGCGCAGGACACTGCCGGCGGCGACCTGAAGGCCTTGCGGTTCGGCGGCGATTTGCACCCGCAGCTTGGCGTCCAGCACGACCGGCCCCGGCTGCCAGTCGATGCCTTGGCGCTTGAGGTGGGCGACCAGCTCCAGGTCGTCTGCATGGGCCATCTCGGCCAGGTCCAGACGCGCTGTCGCCAGCATGATCGACGCCCGCGGATTGCCTGCCCGACGCAGCAGCGCGGCGGCTCGCTCGCGCGGTTCGCGGTCCATCGCCTCCGCCGGCGTCTCGACCACCGTGTGGTCGGCCCGCGCGCCTGCCATCGGCTCCGGCAGCAGAATCCGCAGGCGGTTCGGGGGGATGGGCGGCGGCACCGCTTCCATGCGTACGCGGGTCTTCTTGATCGCGCGGCTGTAACGTGGCCCGCCAAACAGGTCGATCTGCTCGCGCGTCGCCGAAACAAACTGCAGCCCAACGTCCGGGGTGATGCCGACCCCGTGGATGTTGATGTCGCCGGGGACCAGATACTTGGCGATGGTCAGCTTCAGTGCGCCGTCCTCGATGGGGTAAGGCACCTGCACGCTTGCCTTGCCGAAGCTCTGTTCCCCCAGCACAATCGCGCGGTTGGAGTACTTCAGCGCCCCGGCGACGACCTCCGACGCGCTGGCTGAGTGACCGTTGACCAGCACCGCCAGCGCCATCTGCGCGTACCGGCCTTGGCCCGACACCATCCGCACGTCACGCTGCCGGTCGCCTCCGGTCACCGTGATCACCGCCGGACCAGCGGAGATGAACAGGTCGCAGACCCGGATCGCCTCATCCAGCAAACCGCCCGGATTGTCGCGCAGATCCAGCACCAGACCGTTCTGCGCGCCGTTGCGCAGCAGGTCCTCCAGCGCGGCTGCGAGTTCTCCCGCCGTACCTCGCTGAAAATTCTTGATTTTTGCGTAGCCCATGCCGTTGTCCAGCACCTTGGACTCGACGCTGCGCAGGTGGATGACCGCGCGCACGACGATGATCTCCTGCGCCCGCTCCCAGCCCTCGCGCCGCACAACCAGCCGCGCCGCGGTGCCGACTTCGCCCCGCAGCCGGTCGACCGCGTCGTCAACGGTCATGTTGACGGTGTCCTCGCCGTCGATCTGCTCGATCTGGTCGCCCTGCATCAGACCGGCGCGCTCGGCCGGTGAGCCCGGGATCACGCTCTGCACCGTCAGCACGCCGTCGACAGCCAGGATGACGATGCCCAACCCGCCGAAATTGCCGCCGGTATTCGTCTGCATGTCGCGCCACGCCTCCGGGTCCAACATGCGCGAGTAGGGGTCCAGCGTGGACAGCATTCCGTTGATCGCGACGTACTCGACCTCAGACGGCGACACATCCGGGGGCAGGTGATCGGCCACGAACCGCAAGGCCTCCAACAGCCACCAGTTCAGGCGATAGCTGTCGCCATCGACGGCCAGCGGGATCCGCAGCGTGGCGTCGGCGATGCGCACCCGAAGCTCCAGCGGCCGGCCGTCGGCGTCCTGCACAGGCGCATCGACCAGCATTTCGGGAACCATGTGGGCAACAGCCTGCAGCGCCTCGTCGATCATCGCGCGGGGCACCACCTTGTCGGGGTCGACGTAGCGCTGCCGAATCCGGGCAAGCGCCCGTGACGCGACGCGGCCCTCACGCAGCGACTGCAAGGCCCGCGTGCGATCGAGCGAATCGGCAGCAGTCGGCTCGTCGCGCACGGGAACGGTCGCCGACCGGGCCGGGGTGCGGAGGGGAGCGACCGAGGCGACCTGCATCGCCGGCGCCCCAGCGTCCGGCGGCCGCGTGCCGGTGGCGATCAGCGGCCACGCCGCCAGCAGCGCCAGCAACGCAGAAACGACGGCCACGGCGGCCCGCTTGGGGCTGAGCCGACCGAGTCGCCAGGGCTGTTCGCTGCGAGCCTGCAAGGACACGTCCGCGGGTCGTGGGTCGAAGTCAGTACGCGACAGGTAGTTGTGCGAGGCGGCACCTGCCGTTTCGCCGTGCGGGGTCGCCGTCCAGCCGCGGTGCAGTATACTGCCGCGCCAATCGACCCGCGAGCGCGGGCACGGATTCTGCGGAGGCTTGCATGGCGGATTGGCGTCGCGTCACGACCGGTGTGTTGGCCGGGTGGCTGTTGGCGGCGGTGCCCGCTTTTGGCCAACCTGCACCCGCCGCCACGGTCCAACTCGCTACGGCAAAGCCCGACGCAGCGCCCCGGGCCGACGGGCCGCCACCGTGGGAAGCGTTGGGCGCACGCATCGGCGCCTGCTTCGAGCGCGAGGACCCCGTCTGCGCCGCGCCATTGGTCGCGGACCTGGAGCGCCTGGTCCCGGACGCCGCCGCGACCGCCTGGTGCCGCGGCATGGTCGAGCTGCTGTCCGGCCGCTACGAGTCGGCGCGTGCCGCCCTGCAACGCGCCGCCGGGTCGACTGCCGCCCCCGCCGGCCTGCGCGAACGCGCCCAGAGCTATCTGGATCTCGTTGAATCCACGATGGAAGTCCACGCCGGCAGTCAGCCGCGCAAGCTCGTGGGCGGCCGCGTCGTGGTGTACGTGCACCCCGGTCCCGACGAGGTGCTGCTGCCGTATCTCGAGCGCGTGCTGTCCCAAGCCCTGCCGCGGCTCGAGGCGACGTTCGGCCGACTCGACGAGTCGCCGATTCGCCTGCATGTCTATGCGCGCGTTCAGGATCTGGGCAAGGTCAGCGGCCTGACGGTCGAGCAGATCCGCAACTCCGGCACCATCGCGCTGTGCAAGTACAACCGCGTGATGATCACCAGTCCCGCCGACCTCGTGTTCGGCTATCCCTGGGCTGACACGGTCGTCCACGAGCTGGTGCACCACTACATGACCCGCCGCGGCGGCCCGCAAGTGCCTTTGTGGCTTCACGAAGGTCTGGCTCGCGCGTTTCAGGGCGTCTGGCGCGACCAGGACCCGGGGCAGCTGGATCGCGAGGAGCGCAAGACTCTGGCCGCAGCGCGCGCCAAGAACCGCTTCATCCCGCTGGCCAAGATGAGCCCCAGTCTCGCCCTGCTTCCCACCCAGGACGACACCGCGCTTGCGTTCGCGCAGGTCCACCATGCCGTCGCGTGGCTGCTGGCCAAGGCCGCGTCGCGGCAAGGGGAATTCGCCAACGCCCAAGCCTTCTCTGCCCAGGCCGCGCGTTTGGTCGGCCTGTTCGCGGACGGTGCGACCGAAGACCGCGCCCTGCAGCAGCTGATCGGCCTGACGCCCGGGGCCTTCGTCACCGCGTGGCGCAAGGACCTTGCCAAGGTGAACCTCGACGAGAGCGAGCAAGCCGAGCTGCCGGTCAAGCGCCAGCCGCTCCTGTTCCGCGGAGCAGGGCCGGGGCCGGGCGGACTCAAGGATCTGAGCGAACAAGCCAAGCAGTACGCAGAGTTGGGAGACCGTCTGGCCGTGCTCAAGCGTCCGCTCGCCGCCGCCATCGAGTACCGCAAGGCGATTGCCGCGCATCCTGATCAAGGTCCGCTGCTGGTCGGCCGTCTCGCGCGGGTGCTGTTGGACATGGGCAAGCACGCTGAGGCGCTGGAGTACGTAACGCCGGCCCTTTCCAGCTGGCCAGATCACGCGCCCCTCTACATCCTCGCGGGCCGCGCACACGTCGCTGCGGCCCGTCCCAAGCAGGCGCTGGACGCTCTGGACGCCGCCGCCTGGCTCAATCCCTACGACCCCGAGCTGCACGCGCTGGCCGCCCAGGCCTACACGGTGCTCGGACAGACCGCAGATGCCGCCGCCGCGCGCGCCCGCGAGGGTCTGGTAGGCAGCCTCGCTCCCTGACGCCAGAGTCCGGTTCCTCGGCGGAATCGGGGTATTTCGCCTCGATTTTGCGCCCCTTCCCAGCCGCCCGACTTGTCACGCGGCGGCCCTGCCTTTAGCCTTGCGTGCCATGAACACCCCCATGCTCTTCTCCGCTTTTCCGTCGTTGCTGGCTCAGGTCGAGATGGATCCGCTCACCGCGGCTGTCCAGTCACGTGGCATGGTGCTGGCCACCCTGCTGGTGCTGATCGTGCTGTCGGTGCTGTCGTGGATCGTGATCGGCAGCCGGTTCTGGGCTTTGCACAATCTCCGCAAGGAAATCGCGGTCTTCCGCGGGTCCTTCAGCAAGTACCTGGACCTGGCGCCCGCTGCCGAGGCGCTGGGCAAGCGCCACGTCGCCTTGCCGCACGTGCGTTTGATGGCGGCGGTGCTCAAGGAAATGCACCAGCTGGAGACCTTGGGGCCGCTCGAAGAGGTCGATCTCGAGGCCATCGAGCGCTCCATGCGCCGCGCTTCGGAACCCCTGGTCGAGGAGCTCGAGGCCGGTCTGAGCCTGCTCGGCACCACGGCGTCGGCCGCTCCGTTCATCGGTCTGTTCGGCACCGTGTGGGGCATCATGGGCGCCTTCGGGGGGCTGGCCGACTCTGGCACCGTCCTGCAGACCGTCGCACCGCACATCGCCCAAGCACTCGTCGCCACCGCCGTGGGCCTGCTCGCCGCCATCCCCGCCGCCATGGCCTACAACGGTCTGGGCCGCATGTCGCGTCGTCTGATCACCGACCTTGACGGCTTCGGCCTCGAGCTGCTCAACCTCGTGCGCCGTCAGCACCTTCGCAAGAAGGCATCCTAACCCCGGAGACCACCATGGCTTTCTCGTCAGGCGGATCGGGGGGGGGGCGCGGCCGCATCGCCCAAGGCACCCTCGCAGAGATCAACGTCACGCCGCTGGTCGACGTGATGTTGGTGCTGCTGGTGATCTTCATGGTCGCCTCAGCGGTAGAGACGGCGCGCATCTCCCGCGAGGCAGAGACCCTGCGTCAAGTCGTCACCGACGAAAACGCGCGCCAAGAGGCCACGGGCGAAAACCAAATCCCCGTCAACCTGCCCAAGGTCAAGGCCGACGTCCTGTCGTCCAAGGACAAGCAGGGCAAGGCGGTCCTGTCGATCGACGAAAACCGCCGCATCTTCCTGGACCGCGACGAAATCATCGACTGCCGCAAAAAGCCCAGTCTCGAAGCCTGCTTGGATGCGTTTGAGGGTCTCCTGCCCAAGCATCCTAAAGCGCAAGGCCTGCGCGAAGTTCACGTGCGCGCCGACCGTCGGCTGGACTACGGCGTGGTGCTGGCGTTGATGGCGCGACTGCGGCGGGCAGGCATCGAGCGATTCGGGCTGGTGACGGAAGAGCCGGCGGTGGCACCCGCCAAGCCTTAGATCGTACAGGGATTCTTTGTCCGGAAGTGACGGGAGGGCGACAAGACGGTCATGGCACAAGCGGGCACCACGAGAGCCGATCTGGGCGTGGGGATGGGGGTGGCCGCGGCCATTCACGTGCTGCTTGGCATCGCCATCATGATCGCGCCCGCAGGCACCGGCCACACCGAAGTCGTCACGGCGCAAGAGGCCGGCTGCTCGTCGGTCGTCAGCCCGTCCTGCGTCGGTGCCGAGCAGCGCAAGCCCGCCGCTCAAACCGCCGAAGAGAAAGAGGAATCCAAGCCGCTCGACGAGCGCCGTTGCCCTGAGCCGTTGCGCCGTGGCCTGCGTCGCGAGCACGAGCCGCCCCCGTCCGTCGCCGTCGACCTGTTGCAGGCCGAGCTGGTGGCCGCTCTGGGCAGCGAATCAGGCAAGGCGGCGCAAGCGGCCGGTCAGCCACTGCCGGTCCCCAAGATCACCGATGGCCTGTTCGGCGACACCAAGCTGGGCAGCATCCTGAACGAAAACGCGGACGCCCAAGCCAAGAAGAAGAAGCTGGGCGACATCCTTGGCACCGCGACCGGCAAGGTGGGCGGCGAAGGCAAGGTGAACATGCCCGGCTCGGCCTACGTGCGTGAAGTGCGGCAGTCCGTGCAAGATCGCTTCGTGTTGCCGCCGTCGGTGCCGGTCTGGGAGCGCGCGGGACTGGTCGCGAAGATTCGCATCACACGCATGACCGCCAGCGGCCAGGTGCTGGAGTACAGCATCGAAAAGAAGAGCGGGCACGAAGGGTTCGACGACGCCGTCGCCGGTCTGATGCGCGGCTACAAGTCGGGCATGCGCACCCTGCCCGAGCCGCCGCCGCACATCCTGGAAGAGATCAACTCGCGCGGCATGATGATCGAGCTGCGCGGTGCGGCGCCGCAGTGACGGCAACCGCCAAACCGCCAAAAAGTTGACGATAGCCGCACCCGCGTTATCCCCGTCGCCAGCGTGGCCCCCGTGTGGCCGCGGTGATGCGGGAGGTCGGTCATGTCGGTCGTGCAGGGCATCGGCCAGCGGTTGAAGCAAGCCATGGGCGCGGGTCCGGTGCTGCCGGGCTACCACCCGTTCCAGAGTGCGGTTCCCGGTCGAGGTCGCGTCATCGCCATCGCGGCGCAGAAGGGCGGCGTGGGCAAGACGACGACCGCCGTGCATCTGGCGGCGAGCCTGGCGCAGGACCACAAGCTGCGGGTGCTGCTGGTCGATCTGGACAATCAGGGGCACGTCGCGTCGAGCCTGCGGTCGCACCTGCGCACGGTCTCGCAGCAGACGGTCTCCAGCGTGCTGCTGGGTCAGGATCCGGACCTGCTGGCCGCGGCATTGCCGACCACGATCGAGGGGTTGCATGTGACGGGTGCCGACAAGCAGCTGTCCGCCGCCGAGTCGCAGCTGGCCACCCGCATCGGCCGAGAGATGCTGTTGTCGCGCGCGCTGCGGTCCGCCCGTCAGCAGTACGACGCGATTGTGCTCGACTGTCCGCCGAACCTGGGGCTGCTGACGCTGAACGCGCTGGTCGCCGCAGACTGGCTACTGATCCCCTGTGATCTCAGCGTGTTGTCACTCGAAGGCGTGGACGACCTGATGCGGACGCTGGGCCATCTGGAGAACACATTCGGCAAGTCGCCGGCGCTGCTGGGGCTGCTGCACACCAAGGTCGACCGGCGCAACCAGAAGCAGAACGCGATGATCCGCCGCGCGGTGGCCGCCCGCTACGAGGGTCTGCCGCTGCACACCGAAATCGGCGTGAACACCGCGCTTTCGGGCGCGCAGCTGACCGGTCAGTGCGTGTTTGCAGCCTCGCCGGACTCGACGGGCGCGCGCGACTATGCGGCACTCGCGACGGAAGTCCGCGGGCGGGTGTTCGGCAACTGAGGGCGGAAGCGGGCGACGGCGCTACTGGCTGACGTAGGCACCAATCGGACGGTCGGCGCTGAAGATCGACTCGAGCTCGAGGGCGATGTCCGTCTCCTCAGCATCGCGAGCCACCGACAGCTCCTTGACCAGCAACGTGCGCGCCTGGTCGAGCATCTTGCGCTCCCCGAACGACAGCGGCTTGGAGTACTTCAGCAGGCTCAGGTCGCGCAGGACCTCGGCGATGTCGAAGATCGAACCCGTATTGATCTTCTCAACATAGCTGCGGTAGCGGCGATTCCACGTCTGGTTCACGGCTTGGACCGTCCGCTCTTTCAGCACGCGGTAGATGCGCTCGACCTGCTCGTTGCCGATGACCTTGCGCAGGCCCACGGAGTTCACCTTGGACACCGGGATCATGATCTTCCGGTTGGTGTTCAAGACCCGCAGCATGTAGAGCACCTCGGTGTTGCCCGAGATCTGCTTGGACTCGATGCCGGTGATCTCGGTCACACCCTGGCCGGGGTACACGGCGCGGTCTCCGATCTTGAACATCATGTGCGCACTCCGAAGTCGACGGCGCGGACGAACCAACAGCGCTGCGACGGAAGGTTCTCGTCCAGCATGAGCAGGGGGTCGCAAGCGCGATGTGTCGTGTCACCGATGGGTCTGGTCAGCAGCAGCAACAGGTCTTGTCAGCAGCAGCAAGTCTAGAGTCAGCAGCAGCAGGTCTAGTCAGAAGCAGTTCAGGGTCCGGAGGTCGCCGAGGGATGCTGGGGCTTCCGGTTCCGTGCGCCCTGAGGGCGGGGGGGCCGCGGGGGGGAGATTTCTGACCCCGTTCCCGCCTTCGCAGTATAGCTCCGGTGCACCAGCGCCAGCAACAGGAATCGCGAAACGGTCCATGATTCGGGCGGTTCGATCCATCTCGGGTGGTTCGTCGCTCGAAGCTGCTTTGGCAGGACCGCCTCCTGTGTCAGGCCCGCCACCGACGCAACCCACGGCGCTTGCGGCGCATTCCCGCAGAGACGTCGTCAGCCTCGCTCCAGCGGCTGCCGCGCGCGCATGGCCCGCCCAAGCGTGCCCTGGTCCAGGTACTCCAGATCGGTGCCTTGGGGCACGCCACTCGCGATCCGCGAGAGCCGCACCGACCGACCCCGCAGCAGCGTCTGGATGTACGAAGCCGTCGCCTCTCCCTCTACCGACACGGAAGTCGCGAGGATGACCTCTTCAGGCGCCTCCTCGTCCACGCGTCGCACCAGGTCTTCCAGCGTCAAGTCGCGCGGTCCCACGCCGCGCAGGGGCGACAGGACGCCGTGCAGCACGTGATAGAGGCCTCCGAATTCTCCCGATCGCTCGATCGCCAGCAGGTCCGGCACGTCTTCGACGACGCACAGCAACCGCCCGTCGCGATGGGGGTTTGCACAGATGCCGCACAGGGCCGCAGTGCTCAGGTGGTGGCAGCGCGAGCAGAAGCGGACCGCCCCGTGCAGCTCGGCCAGCGCCTGGGCCAAGGCCTGAGCGTACTCGGACGGTTGACCCAGCACGTGCAGCGCCAGCCGCTGTGCCGTGCGATCGCCGACACCGGGCAGCTTGCCCATCAGTGCCGCAAGTCTCTCGATAGCAAGGGGAAGTTGCACCAGAACGGCTCCGTCAGGCCTGGGCCTCGCCGCCGCGGGCGATCACGTCGTCCTCGCGCAGGACTTGCACGATCTCGCCGCTCACCGCCTCCACCACCGCGCGAACCGTGCGATCGTCGCGAAGCAGCTGCTCGTTCTGCCGCCGCTCGTTCTGCCGCACCGCTTGACGCCTGGCGACCAGACTATCGGTGCGCGCCCGCGGGTCCGAGGCGCCGATCTCGACCGTCCACGTGCCGCCGAACGCGAGTCCCGCGCCCTGCTCCAGCAGCTTGATCTTCTCGGGCTGCCGCGCCTGTCCGGCCATGAAGTCGCTGACAAACCCCAGTCGAATCGTGCCGTTGGAGCCGTCCTGCACGACCGCCTGCTCCAGCAGCGAAGCCTCGACCGGCATCGTCATCCGGGTCTTGATGGCCTCGAACCACTCTGGCAGGTCGCCATCGACGATGCGACGCGTCGGCTTTTCGACGACAGGAGCGGCTTGGACCACCGGGGCAACAGCCGTCGGGGCAGAGACCACAGGCGCAGCGCGAACCGGCGCGGGGGCCGACACGACTGCCGGGGGAGCCGACTCTGCCATCCGCGTCGACGGTCCCGCGTAGCCACCGCGTCCGGCGCTCGGGTTGCCACCGGGGGAAGGGAGGGGTCCGCCGCCGCCAGGTCGTCCACCGCCGCCGCCGCCAAAGCCGCGACCGCTGGTCAGCAGGCCCTCGACCCGGGTCGCCAGCTCGGCCACGTCCACCAGCGAGGCCGCCCGGCACAGCCGCACCATGCCCAGCTCGAGCACCAGCCGGGGATGCCGGGCACGCGCCACCTGCTCCGCCAGCTCCAGCAGGACATGGGCCAGCCGCTCGAGCTCTGCGGTCTGCACGCCCTCGCTCAGGCTCTGCAACCCTTCGATTTCACTATCGGCCTTGTCGACGAGATCGCGCGCCGCCGTGCCCGCCAGGCGCGACACCAACAGGTCGCGCGCCTCGAGCGCCATCGTCCGCGCAAACGTGCGCAGGTCCATGCCGTGGTCGTGAGCGGCCCCGATCGACGTCAGCGCCAGCGCCGAGTCCTTGCGCAGCAGCGCCGTCAGCAGCGCGTGCGTGCGGTTGCGGTCAGCCACGCCCAGCAAAGACGCCACCGAGTCGACATCGAGCTTCTGCCCGCCAAACGCGATTACCTGGTCCAGCACCGACAGCGAGTCGCGCATCGACCCGTCGCCTTCGCGAGCGACCAGATACAGGCCCGCGGGGTCGGCCTCGATGCCCTCCGACGTGCAGATCTCGGCCAGCCGCTGCACGACGTCGGCCGAGCGAACCCGCCGAAAGTCATAGCGTTGGCACCGCGAGCGAATCGTAATCGGCAGCCGCTGCGGGTCCGTGGTGGCGAGGATGAAGACGACGTGGGACGGCGGCTCCTCCAGCGTCTTGAGGAACGCGTTGGCCGCCTGATCCGTCAGCATGTGCGCTTCGTCGATGATGTAGATCTTCGACCGGTCGCGGCTGGGGGCGTACCCGACGCCCGAACGCAGCTCGCGGATCTCGTCGATGCCGCGGTTCGACGCCGCGTCGAGCTCGATCACGTCGATGCTGGTGCTGGTGGCAACTTCCTTGCAAGACGCGCACTTGCCGCAGGGCGTGGGCGTGGGGCCGTCGATGCAGTTCAGCATCTTGGCGACGATGCGGGCGGTCGAGGTCTTGCCCGTACCCCGCGCGCCGCAGAACAGCAGGGCGTGCGGAACGCGCTTCATCTCGATGGCGTTCGTCAGTGCGCGGGCAATGTGCTCTTGACCGACCAGCGCGGCCAGCGTGCCGGGACGGTACTTGCGGGCGAGGACCAGGTACGACACGTCGACCTCCGGGATCTCACCTTGGCTGGGGGCTTGGGCCGCGCATCAGACGGCGACCGAGCCCAAAAACGCGACAGCCTTCCGGCCCCACGAACGCAACAGGGGGTGCGGAAGGCCGATGCGTACAGCGAGGGGGGTCATGGGCAGGGCCGGCGGCACACGATCTAGCCGCTACCGTTGCTTCCTCTCGGACCTGGCGGGGTTCACGGATCCACCGTTGCCGCCGGCCTTGACCATGACCTGTCGCTCACTGGAATGCGGCGGAGAGAACGGGATTCGAACCCGTGGTACCCTTTTGAAGTACACCCGCTTTCCAGGCGAGTACCATAAACCACTCGGACATCTCTCCGGCGATGAGGCGACTGCACCGCACTCGCGCAGAGGGCGGCAGGACCACGACCACCGGGCGAACCGATGGCCGGGTCCCTGTACGGCGGAGAGCGAGGGATTCGAACCCCCGATACCTTTCGGTACACCTGATTTCGAGTCAGGCTCCTTCAGCCACTCGGACAGCTCTCCAGCACTCTTTCGGGCTTGCCTGCATCCGGTTCGACCCGGTTGCGGGACGATCGCGCTCGGCGATCGCGGCACCCTTCGAGCGCAACGAAGATAGTCGATCGGCGCAAGCGGCGCAAGATGGAACGCGGCAGATCGCGCTACGGCTCGGGCGCGTCGACCTGGCGCTCGCCCTGGCGAAGCGACGCGAAGAAGCCCGACAGCATCGTGCTGGCCGGCGCGCGACGCACCCCTTCGGTGATGATCATGCGGTGATTCAGGCGATCGTCGTTGCCGAGCTGGTACAGCGACACGGCCGAGCCGGCCTTCTGGTCGCGGCAGGCGAACACCAGGCGCGAGACGCGCGCGTTGATCGCGGCGCCCATGCACATCGGGCATGGTTCGAGCGTGACGTACAGCGTGCAGTCGGTCAGGCGCCACGAGCCCAAGGCGCGGCCGGCCTGCTGCAGCGCCAGGATCTCGGCGTGGGCGGTCGGGTCGTGGTCCTGCTCGCGGCGGTTGGATGCGACGGCGATGACCTCGCCTTCGTGGACGACAACGGCGCCGATCGGCACGTCGCCCGCGAGGCCTGCCGTTACGGCCGCCTGCAATGCCATGTCCATGTAGTGTTCGTCGGGGCGGTGCATCCGTTGCCGTCACAAGATCGCGACCGGGATCAGGTGGGTCGCGCAGGCCCACGCGGTGGGGCCAAGGGGCGGGAATCTTGCCACGGGCTGCGGATCGCTGGCAACGCTGGCGTGGGGTCGCAAAAGCGAAAGGTGCCGCACCAACTGCTTCGGCTCTGGGTGGGGACCTGGCCCATCTACCACGAGGGTGACCCGGTAGTGCCTGCCCTTCGCGCCGGCATCTTCAACCACACGATGCTGGCGGCCACCC
>CAJBNH010000139.1 GCA_903955385.1 uncultured Myxococcales bacterium
GCCCAACAAGCTGCAGAGAAAGCGCTCAAAGCCCTTGTCATCGCAGAGGGTCTGCCGATGCCTCGCTCTCATGACCTCGTCCTGCTGCTTGACCGAGTGACAAGGACGGGGTCACACGAGCAGCAACTGTTGGAGGCGCTGGCTGTCCTGAATGAGTACGGCGTCGGCCCAAGGTATCCGGGAACGATGCTGGCGGCCTCTCGCGAAATCGCTTTGGCGGCCCGCCGGAACGCTGAGACTGTGTGGCAGTGGGTCCAAACCGCATTCCCGCCCGCTTGACAGCCACGCCTGCCCTGCCGCATGCCTCCTGCATCGCCGGAGGCTTCCATGACTCGCGCTCGGACACTCGCTAACCCTCTGCCGCTGCTGATGGTCTGGACCAGCGCCGGACTGCTCGCCTGCTCCGGTACCAACGAGGGTCCGTCCACACCCGCGGTCGTGCCTGACATCACGGCCGACGTCCCTGCCGAGGATCTGGTCGCTGCCGACACCGAAGACACCGCCGACGTCCCCGGCGAGGTCACAGGCACCGCCGCTTGCCCCGGGTCATGCGACGACGGCAACGACTGCACCACCGATAGTTGCGACGAAACAGGCTCTTGTCAGAGCGTGCCTCTGCCCGACAACGCCATTTGCGACCTCGATGGCCTTTCGTGCACGGCCGACCGCTGCGCCACCGGCGGCAAGTGCGTGGCGGGCGGACTTGCCGAGGATTCCTGCGGCATCGTGGTCGGCGGAACGCCGACGTGCTTCGCAATCGGGGACCTGGCGCCCGACAATCCGTGCTTGGCGTGCGTACCGTCCGCCGCAATGACCGCGTGGACCCTTCGCGCCCCGGGGACCGAGTGCCAGCCGACTGAAAAGGGCTGCGTGCGCTACACCTGCACCGACAAGGCCGAGTGCCTCGCGGTCCCAACCGCCTCGCTGTGTCCCGCGAACGCCTCGAGCTGCAGCGAACCGGCCTGCGACTTGACCTTCGGCTGCTTCAAGGCGCCGCTGTCGACCGAAACGGCCTGCGAGGGCGACAACATCGCCTGCACCAAGGAATTTTGCGACGGCAAAGGCACATGCGCCCCCACCGGCACGCCCAGTGATGCCGATTGCGACGACAAAGCCGGTTGCACCGACGACGCCTGCACCGCCACGGGCTGCACCCACACACCCATCGCCGCCAAGTGCGACGACGGCAACGCCTGCACCGTCGACACCTGCAAACCCGACGACGAAGGCGCACAGGACGGCAGCGGTTGCCTCCACGACAACCTCTCTGACGTCGCCTGCCCGGACGACGGCCTGCCCTGCACCACCGGCACCTGCCAAAGCGGCACCTGCGAGCACGCCATCGACGCCGAAACCTGCCTGGTGGAAGGCACTTGCAAGGCCAAGGGCGACGAGTCGGCAGGAGGTTGCTTGGTCTGCGAGCCCGGCAGCAACGCCAAGGGCTGGACCGCCCGCGCCAAGGGCACCGTCTGCACCAACGACGACAGCGTCACCTGCACCGACGAGGCCTGCGACGCCGGCGTCTGCAAGTCCACCGCCGTCGACGCCCACTGCACCGCCGCCCCCAGTTGCACCGTCGACCGCTGCAAGCCCGGTGCC
>CAJBNH010000140.1 GCA_903955385.1 uncultured Myxococcales bacterium
GACCGTGTTGGTGCCCGACTGCTTGCGCACGTTCAGCAGCACGGTGGGCTGACCGCCCTTGACGCCCACGGTCTCAGGTTCGGCCGTGCCGTCTTCGACCCGCGCCACGTCGCCGATGCGGATCGGGCTGCCGTCGCGCGTAGCCACGACCAGCGAGGCAAAGTCCTGCACGCGACCGACCCGACCTTGTGTCCGCAACGTGGCGACCCGCGGTCCCGACTCGACGCGACCACTGGGCAACTCGATGTTCTGAGTGCGCAATGCCCGCTCGACATCGGCCGCCGTCACGCCGAAGCGCAGCAGCTTGTCGGGGTCGATCCACACGTGGATCTGGCGCGGACGACCGCCGACCAGCGTGACCTGGCCCACGCCCGACAGCGACTCGAGGTCGCGTCGCAACGACTTGTCCGCGAATTCCGTAATCGCCCTGGGATCATCCGGGCCGGTAACGGCAAGCGTCAGGACCGGCGCAGCGTCGGGGTCCATCTTGGAGACGACTGGCGGATCGATGCCCTGGGGCAAGTCGCGCAGGACCCCCTGCACTTTGTCGCGGACCTCTTGCACCGCCACGTCGATGTTCTTCTCGAGCACGAACGTGACGATCACCTGGCTTACGCCCTCGGCCGAGCTCGATCGCAGCTCGTCGATGCCGGAGATCGTGTTCACCGCGGCCTCGATCTTGTCAGAGACCTCGGTCTCGACCTCCTCGGGCGCGGCGCCTGGCAGCAGCGTCGACACGACCACCATCGGGAAGTCGATCTTGGGAAAGCGGTCGACCCCCAACTTCTGGTAGGCAAAGAAGCCGACGACCGTGAGCACGAGCATGAGTACGGTCGCGAAGACGGGGCGACGGACGCATATTGCGGCAAGCCACTGCATGTCTGGAAACTCCTGGGCGGCACGGTGGCCCTGCCTGGGGGGCTAGCGAATCACAGAGACGCGGGCGCCGTCGGTCAAGTCGGACACGTTGTCGATCGCAATCGTCTCGCCCGGTTGCAGGGCGCCACGCACGACCACCTGGTCGCCGACCTTGCGCCCGACGGCGATGATGTGCTCGACCGCCTGCTTGCCCTGGACCACGAACAGGCGCGCCGCGCTGCCGGTCGAGCCCACCGCCGACGCCGGCACCAACAGGGTGTCGAGGTCTGCGCCGGTCACCACGATCGACACGCGGGCAAAGTAGCCGGGCTTCAGCTCGCCAGCGGGGTTGGGCACCTCGGCCTCGACCGGCAATGCGCGCGACTGGGCCCGCAAGGCACCGCCGATGCGCGCAACCTTGCCCAGGAACACGCGATCGGGCCACGCGGCGACCGACACCATCACCTCCGCACCCTGCACCACCTTGGCTGCATCAGCTTCAGGCACGTCGAAGCGCACCCGCAGCGGATCGTCGCGCAGGACCACGGCCACGACCCGACCGGGCTGGGCATACTCGCCGGGCGCGATGCGCTTTTCGTTGACGATGCCGTCGAACGGCGCGCGCACGTCGGTATCGGCGGCGGCCTTGGCAGACAGGTCGACGGTTGCGCGGGCGGCCTCGAGTCCGGCCCAGGCCTGCTTGGCGCCGTTCAGCGCGGCGTCGTACTGGCTGCGAGCTTGCTCAGCGCGCGCTTTGGCTTGATCCCACACGGACTTGGCCGCACTGCCGCCCTCGAACAGCGACTTGGCGCGCGTGGCCTCGGTCTCGGCAAGGTCCAGCGCCTCTTTGGCGACGCGCACTTCCGGCACTGCGGTCGGACGAAAGGGCTGCCCCGTCGCAATACCCAGCCGGGCACTGGCCTGCGCCGCAGCGGCCGAGGCCTGCGTCAAGCGCATCCCCGCGTCGCGTGGGTCGATCCGCACCAGGACGTCGCCAGCCTTGACGCGCGTGCCCAGATCGACCGCGACTTCGCGAACGATGCCCGGAGAGGCCGCGGCGACCTCGCTGATCTCGTCGGCCACCAGCGAGCCGGTCAGCTCCAGCGTCGCAGGCATCTTCTTGGCCACGATCTGGGCGGTGCGCACGGCGATCGCCGGCTCCGGCTTGGCGTCCGCAGGCGCGGCGGTGGCGGCGGCGACCGGACTGCGACTGCAGCCCTGCCCAGCGACAAGCGCACCCATCAACAGAAACGCTAGAGCGATCCGATTCATCCCGATGTCTCCCGAGCGCGCGAGCGGCGCGCCCACCTTGGTCTTCTCTCGATTCAGGGCAGCTGGTCCGGTCGCACCTGGCCCGTCAGATGACGCAGCCGCAGGTACGCGAGGTCCAAGTTGATGTGTTCGCGCTCGACGCCCGACTCGGCCAGACGCAGCGAGGTATCGGCCTCGGCCACCTCCAGCGACGTGGCGGCGCCGGCTTGCTGCGCAGAAGCGATGATCTCTGCGGTCCGCTTGGCCTTTTCCGCCTGGCGCGTGGCGACCGCCAGCGTGTGCCGCGAGGCCTCGATCTCCTGCTGCGACTGCTGTACCGCGGCGCGCAAGTCCGCCTCCGCCTTGTCGACTTCCTGCTGCAGCCGCACCACGGTCTGGCGCCGCTCTCGGGCGTCGGCATAGCGCGCCCCGCGGTCGAAGATCGGCACGATCAGGTTGGCGCTGGCCGACCACAGCCAGTTCTCGCCGGCAAAGCCAGTCGTGTCGGTGTAGCGGCCATTGGCGCCGACGGTCACCATCGGCAGCCACCGCAGCTCTGCCTCTCGCAACGACGACTGCGCGGCCTCGACCGCCTTGCGCTTCGCCTGCAAGTCCGGACGGTTGCGCACGACCTGCGCCATCAGCGCGGCGAGGTCACCCTCCGGCGCGGCGATGTCCGGTGGCGGCGCCAGATCGGTCGGCGTCGCGTCGCCAATCAGGTTGCCCAACGCCACCAGCAGCTGCTGTCGCGCCAGCTGGGCCCGCACCAGATCCTGCTCTGCCTTGTCCCGCTCGCTCTGGGCGCGCAGCACCGTGACTTCACCCTCGGCACCCGCCGCCCGTCGCTGCTCGGCCACGGCGATCCGCTTGTCCGACAGCGCCAGCGCCCGCTCGGCCACCTGCACCAGACGCTCGACGCCCGCCGTGTTGTAGAAGATCTGGGCGACTTGATAGGCAATTTCGCGACGGACCGCTTCCAGCCCCGCTTCTTGCGCCTCTACCGCCCGCGACGCCGACTGGCGCATCAGCACGGGCGTCAGTGAGAACACCGTCTCGTCGAGGGTGACGGCGGCACCAAAGCTGTCGGCCTTCTGGATGATCGACGGCGGCGGCAAATTCGCTGGCGAGAACGGGATGTTCAAGGCCTTGGCGATCCCCAGAATCATCGCCCCCGAGTCGAGCTTCGACTCCTTGGAGTTGTGCGTGTAGGTGCCGACGGCCTGAATGTTCGGCAGAAACGCAGTCGTCACCCGCCCTTGCGTGGCACGGGCTTCTTCCAGCCGCGAGCGCGCGATGGCCAGGTCGTGGTTGCGTTGTTGGGCACGAGCCACGGCCACCGGCAGCGTCAGCGTTTCGGCCCATGCCGGCCCTGCGGACAGGCACGCCAGTGAGGCAAGACCCAAAAGAAATGTGCGTGTCCTGGGGTTCACGAGAGCGTCTCCGTCGAAGGGGCCTTGGGGCCCGAAATGCCGTTCAGCAGCGCATCCACCAGCACCTCGGGGTCCAGCGGCGCGTCGGGTCGGCGCAGCGAGCTCATCATCGCGGCGTGCACGGTCGCCATCAGCATGGCCACGACGACCTCCTCAGGCAGCGCCCGCAGCAACCCGTCGTGGGTGCCGCGTCCCACAAGCCGCGCGACCAGCCAGCGCACCTGTTGGATGTGCTCATTGCGGCGACAGGTCCACGCGCGCTTCGAAGGTCCTTCATCCATCAGCACAGTCATGAACTTGCCGTGTCTGCGGGCGTGCGCCGCCACGACCGTGATGAAGCGGACCAAGTCGTGCTGCAACGTCAGCGCTGGCGCATCGACGACCTTGTGCAGATCTGCTTGCAGCACCGACGTCAGCCGCTCCACCACCGCAAGCACAAGGCCGTCGCGGTCGCCGAAGTGGTTGTACAGCGTTCCCACCGACACGCCGGCCTGCACCGCGATGGCGTCGATGTGGGCTTCCTCCACGCCTTGCGACGCGATCACCTGCTCGGCGGCGTCCAGAATCGCAGCGTGCACCTGGTCGCGCAGGCGGTCGCGCAGCTTGGCTCGTGGGGCGAGGGTCTCTTCCATCGGCTGTCCTTCCGGTGGCAGGGGCGGTGTTCCGAAGGCGTCCTTGAGGAGTTGCCTGAAGGTCGCCGCTATTGGGTGAACTGAAGTTCACGACATGAACCTAAGCATCCCAAGTGAACGCGTCAACAACGCGAACCCGCCGCGTGTTCCCGCGGGCTCAAGCGAAGTGTCGAACCGTTGGGTTCGTCAGGTGATTCGGAAATGTGGCGGAATGTTTCGCGGGTCGCAGGCGGCGGAGCGCTCAAGCCGTCCGGGCGGTTACCGCACCCACAGCGTGCCTTGAACGCACTGCGTGGCGGCCTGCCAGCCCGCCATGCCGGCACCGCATTGGCCAGCCGAGCTATAGACGCCCCAGCCCCAAGCCGAGTCGGTGGTGCCGCAGTCGTTCTCGTTGTTGCCGACCAGGCCGAAGCGAGCGAACGAGTACGAGCCGCCGCCGCCGCTGGTGGCTGCGTTGTTCAGTCCGGAGACGTTGCAGTACGGCTGGCTGCCATCGTCGTAGCCGATCAGGCTGACCATCGTCGCGCGGCTGGGTCCGCTGCCGACAAACGCGCCCCCCATCACGGATTGCAGCGCCTTGGCAGACCCAGCGTAGGTGAATACGGTGCAGGGCGACGTCCCCTTGCAGCCGCGCACCTGGGTGGCCGGTACGGTGTTGAAGGTGGCGAACTTGGCGTTGGCGTTCACGGTGGGCACCAAGCTGCCGGCAGCCTCGTCGTTGAAGGTCTTGGTGTCGGTCCACGCCGCGGCGTCGTACGCCAGACCGTTGTCATTCTTCATGCGCATCGCCAGCGTCCAGCCGCCGCCATCGGCCGTCATGTCGCACCAGGCTTGGAAAGCGTCGGTCGCCGCTCCACCGTTCGTGTCGATCCAGTAGGCGCCGTCCTTGACGGTCGTGCCCTCGATCTTGGCCACGGCCAGGACGTTGGCGCACGAAGTGCCCGGCCGGGTCTTGGTGAAGCCAAGCGACGCAATGCAGGTCGAGCTGCAGCCATCGCCGTTCGCAGAGTTGCCGTCGTCGCATTCTTCCTTGCCGACCAGCTTGCCGTCGCCGCAGACCGACGTGCAGGTGGCGCTGCACCCATCGCCGTTCGTGTTGTTGCCGTCGTCGCACTCCTCGGACGGGTCGAGGATGCCGTTGCCGCACGTGTCCGAGATGCTCTTCCACACGCCGCCCGCGCAGTAGCGAATCGCCTGCGTCTTGACGTCGAAGTAGATCGATCCGGCCGTGGTGACATCGCAGGCCACTGGCGGCGCGTCGGCGTTCTTGAGCTTGAGCGCACCGTTGACGCCAACCTTGGCTGAGGCGAGCACCTGAATGTTCACGCTCCACGACTTCAGCTGCCCGTCCTTGCCGTTGTTCAGGAAGGCGGTGTCGATGACCTCCAAGTACCACTTGCCCTTGGCGTTCTTGCCGACCCACGTCGTCAGATCGCCGGAGACCGTCTTGGTCAGCGTCGGCCAGGTCGTCTTGACCGCTGTGCCCTTGGCGGACTTGCTCCACAGCACAAACTTGGTGCCGGTGGGGTCGATGGCGTTGATGATCAGGTTGGTGGTGTCGCTGTTGACCACTTCCGCAGAGATCGTCAGGGCTTGCGCAGTGCCAAAGTCGGGCACGTCGATCATGCTGCTGATGCCCACGGGGTTGTTGTCGGTGATGTCGACCACCGTCGTACTGGCCGCCACCTCGTCGAACTGGTTGTAGAGCAGGCCGTTCGAGATCTCGTCCAGACCGTCCTTGGGCAGGTCCGCCGCCGTAAACGCCGCCGACACGCAGTCGTAAGTGCCGTCGGCCTTGATGCCCTTCATCACCAGCCCCGTGCCGCAAGCCATGCCGACTTTGGGCAACGTAGGCAGGCCATCGAGGTCCAGATAACCGCCGCTCATCGCGACAGCCGCCAGGCTTGCCGACTTGGCATAGGCCGACAGGTCTGCGGACTTGGCGTACGCGCTGAGGTCCGGCGTCCCCGACAGGTCGGCATACGCCCCTGACTTCGCTACCTTGGACAGGTCCGCGGTCTTGGCGAACGCCTCGGTCACGTCGGCGCCCAGCTGCTGCAGGGTCACGCACCCGCTGCAGTCGATGCCCTCCGACACCGCAGCGCGCAGGGCGTACGGCACGGACTGCAGCGCCTTGCGCCCAAGCTCAGGCTCGCTCGCCACTTGAAGGCCCAGCCACGCCTCGGGCAGTCCGGCCAGCAAGGTCGCGGACAACGGCGTCTTGGTGCCCAGTGCATAGGCGAACTGACCGCTCTTGACGTCGACGTTGATCGGTCCCTCCGTCCACGCCGCCTCACCGCCACTCTCAGCCGGGTACAGCTTGAACGTCAGGGGGTACGTGCCATCCGCCGCAGGTCCGCCGCCCGTCGTGGTCAGCAGACCCTCGACCTGGGTGGTGACGGGCACCTTGGCAAACGTCGAGGAGGCCAGAAGCGTCAGCGCCGCCAGAACAGCGAGTGAAAGCAGGCGTGCCATGGTCGCAAGCTCCGAGAATGGGGGGTGAGTCGCACGAACCTTGGGAACGCCCAAGCGTACGCCTTGCACTCGCCACAGGCAAAGTGAGCTGAGCGACTCGATTCGGCCGAAAGCCAGGGCTAGGGCACGATCTTGATCGTCACCTTGCCGACGGTCGCGTTGGCGCCCTCGGAGTTGCTGGGGTCGGTGCCGGAGTTGAAGGAACCGCCGCCGCCGCCCCAGCCAGACGGACCGGTGTCGTGGCCCGCGCCGCCGCCGGAATAGCCGCCACCGCCGCCCGAGCCCTGGTTCTGGTTGTGCATGCCGCCGCCGCCGCCGCCGAAGCCGCCGTCCGCGCACAGATTCGCCCCGTTGTCCTGGCGTACGCCACCCGAGCCGCCGTTGCGGAAGGCATACCCGGACTTGCCGGAATTGCCCGCGACCTGCAGACCGTCGGTCAGGAAGCCGCCGCCGGCGAATCCTCCCACCGAGCTGGCGTTGCGCGCCCCGCCGTTGCCGTTGATGCCGCCAGCGTAGGCACTGGCGGACCCCGAGGTCGTGACGTTGCCCGGAGCCCCGACGCCGGTGTAGCTGCTGCTGCGACCGCCGCCGCCGCCACCTGCGACCAACAGCGCGACCGCGGTGCCGTAGTTTGCGCCGACCGCGACGAAAGAACCGCCGCCGCCGCCTGAGGACTGACTGTCGCCGCCCATCTGGCCCACGATGATGTTGAGGACCGCGTCCTTGGTCAGCTGGAAGTTGCCCCGCATCCGCGCGCCCGCTCCGCCAGCATTGCCGGGTGCGTTGCCCCCGCGAGCTCCGAAGGCTTCGATCTGGTACGTTGCGGTGTAGGGCACCGGCCACAGCTGTACGCCCGAACCCGCGATGGTGACCTTGCCGTTCAAGTCCGTCCCGGCATACGCCGTGTTGCACGCGGCTTGCGAAGGTCCGGAAACGCCCGTTGCCGAGCAGGTGGAGAAGGTGACGCTGACGGGCGGCGCGCAGCCGGGGTCGCAGCCGTCGCCGACGATGTTGTTGCCGTCGTCGCAACTCTCGCCAAAGTCGATGATCTTGTCGCCGCACTTGGGCTTCACACAAGTCGTCCGGCACTTGTCCGGCACGTCGGCGTTGGCGTTGCCGGCGTCGCACTCCTCGGGAGTCTCAACGACGCCGTTGCCGCAGCTGCGCATCATGAGGACGGACCAGACCCCGACGCACACGTTCAGCTCGTTGGTCTTGCTGTTGAGGTACTCGTAGCCGTAGTGCGCCGTGTCGCAGGCAAACGGAGGGCCGGCAGAGACGGGCAGCTTCACGCCACCGGTCAGCAAGAGCGCGCCCTTCGCCTCGACCTTGGTACTCGAGAGAGTCTCCAAGGAGACGCTGAAGACCACGATGGCGCCGTCTGCGGAATTGTTCAGGAATTTACCATCGATCGCCTCAATGCGCCACTTGCCCTTGGGGTTCTGCCCGATCCAGGTCGTCAGGTCGCCGGTGAGCGTCTTGGTGGGCGCGGGGAAGCTGGTCTTGAGGGTGTCCCCTGCCTTGCCAGTCTTGTCGTGCAGCACATAGGAGGTCCCGGCGGGGTCGAACAGGGTCACCTTCACGGTACTGAGGTCGGAGTTGGTCACCTCGACGTTGACGGCGATCTTGCGGACCAGGCCGACGTCGGGCACCAGGATTTCGTCCGAGGCCCCCAGCGGGTTGTTGTCCGGGATCGCGACCGGCGCCTTGGTGCTGGCCGTGGTGTCCACGATCTCGTTCGTCAGCAGGTTGTTCGAGACCTCGTTCAATCCGTCGGGCGGCAGCGCGCTGAACCCGACGCAGTCGTACGAGCCGTCGGCCTTCAAGCCCTGCATGACCAGACCGGTGCCGCACGCCTTGCCCAGCTCTGGGGCTCCCAGCAGATCTGCGTACTTGCCAGTCGTGGCGACCTTGGCGAGGTCGGCCCACTTGGCATACGCGACAAGCGATGGCGCGCCCTCGAGGTCGGCATAGGCACCCGACAGGGCCACGTCGGCCAAAGCGGAGAACTTGGCGTATTGGGAGAAGTCCGGTGCTCCGACCAGATCGGCGTACTGTCCGGTTCCCGCGACCTTGGCGAGAGCCTTGGGGTCGATCATGTCGGCCGTGACGCATCCCGAACAGGCCAGCGACTCGGCGGCCGCCGCGCGCCAGGCGAAGGGCACCGCCTGCAGCGGCGCGCGCGACAGCTCCGGCTCCATGGCGATCCGGATGCCCAACAGCGGAGCCTTCAGGTTCGCCAATGTCTGTGCAGAGATGGGCGTCAGGCTGCCCAAGCTGTGCGAGAACTGTCCGTTCTTCACCCCGACGGCGATCGACGTCTCCTGCCATGCCGCCGCCGGGCTGTCGGCCTGTGCGTACAGCGAGAACGTCATCGTGTACTCGCCGTCAGCCGCGGGGCCGCCGCCAGTGGCCGTCACGAAGCCTTCGATGGCCGTGGTCACTGGGATCGCGTGCGCCACAGACACGGCGAACGGAACAGCCAGACAGGCGGCGAGCAGACACACCTGTAGCAGGAACTGACGGTGAAGCATTTGGATCCCCCCCTGGGCAGCTGCGATGGCCAAGCCGCCCAAGCCATGAAACGTACCCGCATGGCGAGTCCACCGCAACCAAGAAGGTGTTGTCTGCGTCCGGCCTTGCCGAATTCGCCACATGCTCAACCTCGAGAGCACCTTCACGTACGAAGGCACTGACGAGATCGACTCGCTGGTCATCGGCCGTGCCGTTACGGGCAAGCCGGCGTGCTGGCCCCGCCACTCGGCGACCAAGCCCCCTGCTCACCACCGACACTTGACGCTGTGTGCTGCCGACCCACAACCGGGCCGTGGGCGACGGTGCCGTGCGCTCGGCCGCAAGACGTCGCTCGACCGGTCGTTGGTCGCGGAAGGGGCACAAAAGCGCCAAAACCCGGCACGTGCGACAAGCGTGAGGATGGTTCCTGTAGCCCGCTTTGGGCGCCGCCGTGACTTGACCGACGGTCCCCCTTGACGCAGCATCCCCTGCCGGTGTGCTGCTCTGGAACGCGTTGGCCGTTCGGGCGGCCTGCACCACGCGGAGCACTGATGCTGTTCAACAGTCTGGCCTTCTGCTGCTTCCTCAGTGTGGTCTACGTTCTCTATTTCTCACTGCCGCGCATCCAGTTGATGACGCTCCTGTTGTCGGGTCTGCTGTTCTACGGTTGGTGGAATCCCCCCTATCTGCTGTTGTTCCTGTTCACGGTTGGCCTCGACTTCATCGTCGGCGCGAAGGCCGCGCCTTCCGCAGGTGGCCACCGCAAGGCTTGGCTCGTCGCCAGCATCATCGCAAACCTCTCGATCCTCGGCACGTTCAAGTACTACAACTTCTTTGTGCATTCGGCCGCTGAAGGATTGGCGTCGCTCGGCATCCCTTGGACGCCACCCGCGTTCACGTTGCTACTGCCGATGGGCATCTCGTTCTATACGTTTCAGAGCATGGCCTACACCATTGACTGCTATCGCGGTACATGCAAACCCATCGCCCGATTCGACCGCTTTCTGCTGTTTGTGTCCTTCTTTCCGCATCTTGTTGCGGGCCCCATCATGCGCCCCGAGAACTTGGTCCCGCAGTTCCGCGACGGCGTTCGCTTCCGCGCCGACTGGATGGCCCTGGGCGCCGTTCAAATCGCCCGGGGTTATGCGAAGAAACTGTTCATTGCAGACGGGCTGGCACCGTACGTGAACCGCGTCTTCACCCACCCGGAGCAGTTCAGTCAGGCCCAACTGCTCGTCGCGGTGTATGCATTCGCTGTGCAAATCTACTGCGATTTTTCCGGCTATTCGGACATCGCGATCGGCCTCGGCCGCACACTTGGCTACACCATCCCCATCAACTTCCAACACCCCTACCAATCGCTGTCGGTCACCGAGTTCTGGCGACGCTGGCACATCTCGCTGTCCAGCTGGCTTCGCGACTACTTGTACGTCCCACTAGGCGGCAGTCGAAGCGGACCCAAGCGAACCTACGTCAACCTGATGCTGACCATGGTCTTGGGCGGTCTTTGGCACGGTGCGGCGTTCAACTTCGTGGTCTGGGGCACGATTCACGGGGCCCTGCTGGCGATCGAACGCTGGTTGGGCGTGTCCGCGACCGCACGCGCAGACCTGCCGCTGTGGCAAGTTTGGGTGCGGCGCCTCGTAGTGTTCCACTTGGTCTGCGTGGCTTGGGTGTTCTTTCGCGCTGAGACGTTCTCGGGTGCTGTGACCGTGCTGCGAGGCATCTTCGGAGGGACGTCGAGCGGCGGTGCCGTCAGCATCATGGTGCTGGGTTGGATCGCCGTCTTCTTCGTCTGCCACGAAGTCTCCCGCCGCGTCGATTGGTTGAAGCTGTCCCGGCATCCGCTGGCGCTGGGCCTGTCGCTGTCGTTGCTTGTCGTTTCCGTGTTGGTGATGTTCCGGAGGATTCCAAGTGAGTTCATCTACTTCCAGTTCTAGCCCGTTGGGCGCGGCGCTGGATGCGACGCCGGTTGCGCCATGGGCGACGCGACGCTACGTGCGGCGTGCGCTGCTGTGGCCCACCGCGGCTGTGCTGCTTGCCGAGCTCCTGTGCCGCGTGGTGTCGCCTGTCTATCTTGAGAACCCCGACCCGCGCGAAGTTGAAGTCGCGGCGCCGGGTTACCGCAGGTTGCGGCCGAACCTGACGACGCACACCAACGTCGGCGGCGTTCCGACGACCGTCAAGGTCAATGCCGACGGCTTTCGCGACGCGCCGTTTCCGGCGACGCGTGCCTGTCTGGTCGTCGGCGTCGGCAACTCATTTGTGGCCAATTGGGCGCTGCCTCAGGAGGCGTTTTGGTCGACCCAACTGGAGTCAAAGCTTGGCAACGGTCCAGATGTTCAGCGGTGTGCGGTGCGGTCTGCAGGCTTTCAGGGCTGGACGCTTGCGGAGATGGATAGTGCGCTTGCCCACGTGATCCTGCCGCAGCGGCCCGAAGTCGTCGTCCTGTTCTTCAGCAACTTGACGATGTGGACCGACGCGGCTTTCGACCCCGCGGTCAACGACGCCGCAATTGCCAAGTGGCAGGCTTCATCGGGACATCCGCCGCGCCCGCCGCCGCGGTCGGAAGCAACCTGGATGGGGCGCGTCATCGGATTCTACAACACGATCGAACGTCACTCTGCCCTTCTCGGAACGCTGAAGGTGCGCGCGCCGATGCTGCCGATGACTCTGGGGCTGTCGGAGCTCGCGGTGGCGCCGGTGTACCGCGATGAGGTCTTCTCGGCGCGCGAAGGGCCGACGCTCGCGTCGCTCGACCTCCTGCGCGGTCGCATTGAACGCGCCGGGGCGAAGCTCCTCGTGGTCGCCGTACCGGCGCTGCCTGAGGCGGATGAGGACGTGTACGACCTGATGCTGGCGGCCTATGGCGGCAGTGATCGCGGGGTGAATCTCACGCGCCCCGTTGCGGCCGTGCAAAAATGGGCCCAAGCGCGACACGTTCCGTTTCTCGACCTTGCCCCTGTCCTGAGAGGAAGGCAGCCGCCCGCCATGGGCTACGTGGACCACCACTGGAATGACGTCGGCAACGCTCTGGCGGCCAAGGAACTGGAGCCGTTGGTTCGGCAGTTGCTCCCGCCGACAACGCGCTGACGGGCCTGCCCCCAAGGGGCATGCCGGACCTCATCGCAGATTGCCGACGCTGGGTTTGTCGGCCGTAGCTGTCCACGACCACCCTGCCAAGCACCGATGCGCCGTAGTCTGGGTGGGCGTTGCACGATCGCCAAGCGCGAGCCGACGTTGCACGAGCCCAGATCCGCCGATACGATGCTGAGTTGGTGCACTTCACCTGCTCTGATGTGTTCTCTCCTGCAAGGTTTGCCCCTTGACCCAGCTTGCCGCAAATCAACCCGACTCGACCAAGCTCCCCATCGCTCGGCGTTCCGCATACTTCCCTAGCCTCGACGGACTGCGCTTCATAGCCGCGAGCGGCGTCGTCGTGCACCACATCGAGCAGATCCTGCTCGAGACCGGCCTCGGCCTTCACTGGAACACGCCGTTCGTCCGCCGAATCGGGCCCGAGGCCGTCAAGCTGTTCTTCGTCCTGAGCGGTTACCTGATCACGTACCTGCTGCTGGTGGAGCGCGAACGCACTGGCACCGTGTCGGTGTCGAAGTTCTACGTGAGGCGCGTGCTGCGGATCTGGCCGCTCTACTTCGCTGTCGTTGCCGCTGGCCTGTGGCTGTTGCCCTGTCTTCCGTCTCTTGCGCCACCGGGCGCCTACGCGATGCTCGAGGCGAACCGTTGGCCTGTGACCGCGTTCTTCCTGTTGATCCTGCCCAACGTCGTGCTGAGCGCGTACGGCGTGGTGCCGCACATCTCGGTGACCTGGTCCATCGGAGTCGAAGAACAGTTCTATCTGACGTGGCCCCTGCTCATGCGCGCGGCGCGACGCCCCGTCTTGATGATTCTGTGCAGCTTCCTGGTGTTTCCCGGTATCCACTTCGGTCTCTACTTCGCCACGCGGTTCCTGCACGTCGATCTGGGCTCACCGCTGGGCCGCGTTGCCGTTGCGGTTGCTGCGCAACCGTTTGAGAACATGGCGATCGGCGGGCTGGCGGCGTGCGCTTGGTTCTACGGGTGGAAGCGCTATCTCGCATTCGTCCACAGTCTGCCGGTGCAAGTCGCGATGCTTGGAACCATGGTCCTCTTGCTCGGCTACTCAGGACCGGAAATTCCCCTTGCAACGGCATGTCTGCCCGTCCTCTATGCGGTCCTGATTCAGAACCTGGCCGGCAACCCCCGTAGCTTGCTTCGACTCCAATGGAAGTGGCTGCGCCGCTTCGGCCAGATTTCGTACGGCGTGTACATGTACCACGCGTTTTTTGTTGCGCTTGCGTTTCATGCCGTGCGGGCCGTGAAGCCAGAGGCCGACGTGACCACAACGCGCGTGTTCGTGTACATCGTCGCTTTCGGGTCGACCCTCGCGGTGGCCTCCCTGTCCTACAGGTGGTTCGAAGGTCCGATTCTGCGACTCAAGGGCAAATTTGGCACAGTCCAGTCCAGCGCACTGCGCCAGACTGACTGACCGGGGACCCGGCCGACCGACGTGTCGTTGCGCCGCTCCGGACACGGCACCTCCGGCGGCGCGCATCGACTTGCCGCCCTCCTGGCCCTTGCTTTGCTGCCGGAGTCGGCTCGAGTGCGAGCGGGTTCCTGTTTGGAGGGGACGGGTGGGCCAGCAGGCTTGGATAGGCATCGTCGCTCTCGTCGGAGTGACCTTGGCCCTCGGGGTCGGCAGTCCATGGTGGACGGGTCTGGGTCTGATTGCGCTCTGCGTGGTGTTGGAACGCGCCGGAGCCGCCTTGGAGCCTTCAGGCTGCCTCGACGTGCCTGATGGCCCCGGGCGCCTGGGACGCCGGCTCGCGCTCGGTGTGGCCGCCGCATCGCTGTTCGCGACACTTGCTGCATTCACGCAACTGGGCACGATGGCTGCCGGCGTGGCCCTTGGGGCCGTGGCCGTTGTGGGTCACTTGCGTACCCGCACGTTGCACGCTTTGAGTTGGACGCGGACCGAGGGACTGATGCTCGCCGCGGCATGTGTGCTCGGTTTGTGGGTGCACGGGCTCGAGGGCGTCCGAATCGGCGAAAACATCTGGTACAATGACGCATTCGGTGACCACGCATGGCACCTGATCAACGCCGAGCTCCTGCGCGACCATGGCCTGCCGCTCGTCGACTCCAGCGGCGCACCCGGCGCGACATTCGCCCCTCCAACACATACGGGCCTTGCCGCACTTGCGGCGGTGGCACTCGAGCTGACACGCCTTCCGCCCTCTGCCGTTGCCCGCGGACTCGGCGTCCTGCTTGTGCTACTGCTGGCGTTGACGGCGCGGGATGTCGCGCTGACGTTCGGTGCGCAGCGACGTCACGCGACTGCTATCGGTGGTCTGGCGCTGGTGTGGGGAGGACTGGCCTGTCTGATTCCCGGCGCGGACGCGGCGCTGTCGGGGGATGTCAGAGGGGTCGCACTTGCGGTCGCCAACGCCTACCACGACGGTCTGGCCGGAGCTTCGACGTACCACAACCTGACGCAAGCGCTCGGGGTCGTGCTCGCGATGGCCGGACTCGGGTGGGCGCAGCGCGCTTGGTTGTCGCAGACACCGCGCCTGATGGCTTGGTCGGGGGCGTTGTTGGGGGCGAGCGCACTCGCCAAACCGTCGCTGCTCGCGATGCTGGGTCCGGCACTGCTCATCGTGTTGGCGGCCCGTCGGGATGGTCGGGGCTTCATCGTATGGGCCAGTGCGTTGGCACCCGGCCTCGTCCTCTTGGCGATGCCCGGCTGGCTGCGAAACCTGCCTGCCGGGGCGGCTTGGCAGATTGCGCCGCACGGCGTCACTGCAACGTTGCTCGGCGCCGTCGGAATGATCGGCATCTCCGCTCCTTTGTGGGCAGATGCAGCGGCTCGGCTGGGATCGCGACTGCGCGAAGGTCGTGTCGACGGCTGGGAGGCGACCGGACTCGCCTTGGGCGGCTCCATCCTTTTCGCGCTCGCGTTTGAGGAGGTCGACCCAGCGCGACGTGGCCACCGCAACGAATGGTGGCCGCTGCTCGGAATGGCGCTCGTCCAAGTACCGATCACCGGTGGTGCGCTGCTGGAACGTCTCGCGCGGCCGGGACGCAGGCGCCTCGCTTGGGCGGTCGTCCTCGCTCTCCAGGTAGCTACGGGCCTCGGCTACGCGGCGCTCTACCCGCGTCTGGGACTACGCAGCGTCTCGGTCGCTGAGGCAACCGGTCTCCTCGAGCTCGTCCGAACTGCAGAACCAACGCTTGGCCTCATCGACCCGACGCGGAACTACCGCGATCTGATCGCGGAACTCGGCCGCCCCATCCTGTCACGCGCCGCCTATTCGCCCGCGGCCATCGAGGCTTGGGGTGTCTGGCAGGCGACCGCGGGCGATCTGCGACAGGACCGGCCGCTCAGTGCTGACGGCCGCAAGCTGCTGGACCACGCGCAGTGGGTGGTCATTGGACGCAGCGACGCCGACTTCGGGCGTGCGCTCACGAAGCACGGATTCGCGCCGGGCCCGGAGTCAGGCCCGTTGCGGCGATGGTGTCGCTCGCTGGACTGTGCCCCGAGAACAGCCCATGGTGTCGCAACACCGCCAACGCCGCAGGCGCCGCGCCGCTGAGTCGGAGCGGGCCGACGCGGAACCAACGTTCGTGTAGTCCCTTGGTCGCCGAGTCGTTGGTCAGCGGACGGCCCGCCCGAGACGCTGTGACGGTGCGCGATGTGACCGCGCGTCTGCTGGGTGTCAATGGCGACGGTGTACAAGCTCGTCGAGCAGGGGGCGCTGGCGTGCGTGCGCGTCGCCAACAGTTCGGTTCGCGGTGAAGATGTCGAGTGTCAAGTCCTGACACCCTTTGCACCCTTTGTCGTGCCGAAGCTACTGCAGCCCCGGCCGCCACAGCACCCAGGTCGCGGCGACGGGATCCCAGGCCAGCACGAAGAGTTGCCCGATCGCGTCGACAGCAGCCTGCACCCCCGTCGCGTTGGCCACCGGCAGCACCGGGCAGTTGGCCAACAGCGCGCCCAGCTTGCAGAACCGCCAGCCGTCGGTCGTCTGGACCTGCACGCCCCAGGGGCTCGGTTCCGCGGGGCCGTCGACCTCTTGGCGCACCAGCGTCATCGCCGCGTAGGTCGCCGGAAACGCCGCTTGGACCTTGCCGGCACCGACCGACAGCAGGCCGTAGGTGCCATCTGCCGCGGTGGCCAACACCCACGCCGTGCCCTGCGCATCGACGTGGAAGGCCGGCGGCAGGTCGGCCCAACCCGTCGTCGCCACCTCCAACGTGCCGCTGTTCCAGCGCATCAGCGACCACAGGCCGTCGCTGCCGTGGACCCGCAGCCAGGGCACGCCGGTCGAGTCGTCGTAAACCGCAAAGCGCTGGGCCAGGTTGCCATTCACGTCGACCGGGTCGGCGGCGTAGCGGAACCGGCGCACCGGCGTCTTGTCGGTCGCGTTCAGGTCGGCCAGCTTGACGACCTGGCCCGGGGCCTTCAGGTGGTACATGCCGATCATGTCGCCGCGTACCGACAACAGCACCTGGCCGCCGTGGTGGACGAAGGCCTCGGCCCGATCGTCGTCGGTCTGGACGCCGCCCGCCAGCGACACCACGCCCGAGAGCTGCAGGGTGGGCGCCTGGCCGTTCTTCGCGGCAAACAGCTCGGTCGGCTTGCCGTCTGGCCGGTACAGGAACCAGGCGGTGCCATCCGCCGCCATGGTGGCGTATTCGTCGCCCAGCTCGGCCGCGTTGCCGACGGGCAGGGGGCACGTGAAGTTCATCTGCGCGCCGTTGGTGGCCATGATCTTCCACATCGGGCTCGGGGTAGACGCGTACGTCAGGTAGAACAGCGTGCCGTCGGGCGACGCCCCGTAACGGTAGGTCGACGCAGACGATCCCAGGACCGCGCCGCCGAACCCCGGGGTCAGCACCGGCACGCCCGACGCCGTGTCGACGTGATAGACCACCTGAGGCTTGCTCGGCGGATAGTGCAGGACGTACCGCTGCTGGCCGGCCCTTGCAAAGCCCACCCAGGTCGACGCCGCCAGATTCAGCGACACCGGGTCGTCGGCCGGCGACTTCCACCACACCATGTCGTACTTGCCGGCCGGCAGCCGACCCGTGATCCATGCCCCGTCGGCGCCGATGCTGCGCACGACCGTCTGGTCGCCACGCACGAAGTTCAATGCCTGCGTGGCCTTGCCGTCGGCCTTGCCGTCCTTGATCCACGCCACCTGGACCGGTGCGGTGTTGGCGGCCGTCTGGCTGGCGATCAGGCGGTCCAGGCTGTCAGGCACGGCCAGCAGGTTGCCCACCGCCCCGGAGAGCAGCGGCGCGGTCGCCCCGTCTGGGCGTGCGCTGAAGGCCGCGAACAGATTCGTACCGGCGTACGTGAACACCAGGGACTTGCCCGACACGAACTGGCCCTTCAGCTCGGTGAACGCGGCGGGCTTCGAAGTCCAGGTCGCCGTGTCGCCGGCCACGCGTACGAACTGCACCGGCGTCGAGCCCGAGAATTGGAACAGGCTGGATCCGTCGCCGAGAGCCCACGCAAAGCCCTGATCCGGCGAGGCATTCAACGCGATCTCGGTCGCCTTTCCGTCGGCCACCCGCGACCAGCTCGCCTTGCCCTGCGACCAGTAGTGCGAGCCCAACCAGGCGGCGCCGTCGCCCGAGACGTGCAGGCTGGTCTGGGCAAGCTCCTTGCTGTTCGGCGCGAGCGCCCCCTGAACGACGGTCACCCGCTCGGCACCCTCGAGCACGAAGAACTTCTGGCGTGCGCAATCGGGCTTGCCGGTCGTGCCGCACTCGCCCCACTCGGGTCCAAAGCTGGCGGCAAAGGTGGTGGCCCGCAGGTCGACGTGCGCCTCGGTCCCCTGGTTCAGCGTCCCCGTGGGCAGCGCCTCCAGGTCGTCGCACGCGGTACCCTTGCCGTCCTTGTCCAGGTCGGTTTGCAGGGTGTTGCCCGTGGTCGCGCAGTTGTCGCAGACGTTGCCGACCTTGTCGCCGTCGCCGTCTGCCTGGTCGATGTTCTTGGCATTCGGGCAGTTGTCCAGCGCCCCGCAGGCGCCGTCCTGGTCCGGGTCCGGGCCGTTGCAGGTGTCGCATGCATCGCCCACCTTGTCGGCATCCGCGTCGGCCTGGGTGGGATTCGCCTTGCTGGGGCAGTTGTCGACGCCGTCGCTGGCGCCATCCGCGTCGGTGTCGGCCTTCTTGGGGTCGGTGCCCAGGGCGGGTTCGTCGGCATTCTTCACGCCGTCGCCGTCCAGATCGGCATCGGCCGGGTCGGCAGTCCCGTCGGCGTCCTCGTCGTTCAGCACGCGAATCGTCAGCTTGGCCACCGTGGTTGCGCCCTTCGAGTCCTTGACCTGCAGCGTCACGGAGCAGGTGTGGGGCGTATCGAGCTTGGCCAGCAATGCCCCGGGCTTGGACGTCAGCTCGACCGCGGCCGCGTCGAAGGTCGCAAAGGGGCAGTCGCTGACGTCCGCAGACCACGTGATCGGGTCGTCGTCGGGGTCGGACGCGATCGGCGAGAACACGTCGGTCGTCCCTTCGGTGATGTCGTAGAAGTCGGGCAGGGGCGCGAAGACAGGCGACTGATTGGGTGGGCAGGTCTGCTTGTGCGAGCAGGTTCCCGTCGCCACGTCGCAAGCGTCGGTCGTGCAGGCGTTCTGGTCGTTGCAGTCCTTGGCGCTGCCGGCGATGCACGAGCCGTTGCCACACGCGTCGCTGAGGGTGCAACCGTTGCCATCGTCGCAGGCGCCGACCGCCGGCGCGTGGACGCAACCCATTCCGGGGTCACAGGTATCGGTCGTGCACGTGTTCGCGTCGTCGCAGGAGGTGGGGCACGGCGAGACGGTGTCGGGCGCGGTGTCCTGATCGGGCGCAATGTCCGGTTCGGGTGTGGTGTCAGGTGTGGTGTCCGGGTCAGGTGTGGCGTCAGGTTTGGCGTCGGGCGCCGCGTCAGGGTCCACCGCCGCGTCGCCCAGCGTGTCCGTCACTGCATCGGGGTCGGCCACGCTGTCCGTGTCTGGGTCGGGCGCCACCTCCGACAGGTCGAGATCGGGGGCGCCATCGATGGGATCCTGCAGGTCCGGTCCCAGTTCCGCGTCCGGGGGCCCCGTGTCTACCTCGGCGTCCGCGTCTGGAGGGGCGTCCGGGACCATGTCCGCAAGCACGTCGGGGTCGGGGGTGACGTCCTGACCGACCGTGTCGGCCGTGCCGTCCTGCGCCAGATCCGGCGCGCCAGACTGGTCGTCGTCTGCCAGCTGCTGGTCGCTCTGGTTGCCTGCATCCAGGCCGTCGTCGCCGCCCCCTCCCTCGCAGGCCAGGGGCACGCAAACCAGAGCTGCGAACGCCAGATGCCTCGCCCATGCGATGGCGGACGAACCCACGCCGAACCACGATCCTCGCATACTGCCCCCCTTCAGACCCAAGGGCGAGAGATCTTGGGCAAGGGTCCGTTCTACCCTGTGCGCGGCGTGGGAGTCGAGGAGTTGATCGCGTCGGCGCGCGAAGGTGGCGGCCGTGCCGACCAGGCGAACGGGGAGATGACGGGTTGGTCAGCGGACCGGCGAACTCGGTCTGGAAGCGGCTGTGCTGACCGGCCGAGTTTCACGAGTGGTACGACGTGCTGTTGTTCGAGTAGTACTGCAAGAAGAAGGTATCGCCGTTCTTGAACGGCCATACTTGGTGGTTCTCGAGCGTCTGCCACCCGTTGTGGCCGTCGTACTCGTGGGTGTAGATGAACCCGCTGCCGTTCTTGAAGTACTGTTGGTGGCAGTAGCCGCTGGCCAGACAGATGGCATCCCCGCGAATCCGATAGTGGCCGGAGACCTTGAGGGTGATCGTGCCGTTGGCGTTGACGTCGAAGCAGTCACCGGCGGCGTTGAATTCCGTTTGATTCAGGCAATACGTGGCCCGGCCCGCGCCGCCCGACGGGCTCCCCCCCCCGACCACAGGATCGGCTGAGAAATGGCGACGGTCCAAATGGACGCGGTGGAGCCATTCGCGTGCTGGTTCTTGTTGCAGACCTGCAGGCCGACGGTGGCGTTCCAGCGCAAGGTGCCGAACTTGCTGGCGTCGCAAGCCGACGTGTCGGCCGGAACCTTGAAGCCGCCGCGGTGCCGGTGCCGCGACTGCGGGTCCGAATACGTTGTTGCTTCTGCCGCGGGGCCGCCTTTCATCGCTCCATGTATTCGCGCGGGTAAGAGGTCCGAATCCCGGGGGGTCGACGGTGGCGCGTGGCGGGCTCGCTGGTGTGCGTTTGGCAAGTGCGCGGCCCTCCAGGGGGACTGGTGCCGGGGGACTTCGACGACGTGGACGTGGCCCGAGGGAGGCAGGCGCTTCGAGCGCGCTCCACGGCTGCGGCAGGTGGACGTCGAGGCGTCGCTGGTCGACGCCATCGGGCGGATCGAACGGCAACTCGAGCGGCACGTGGGGCGCGAGGACGACGACCGAGACCGGCTTGCAGAGCGCGATACGGCGCTTGCGGCGTTGCTGAAGGCGGTGATCCTGAGCCGGCACGCTTCGGAGCGGGAGCCGGGCGCGCGGCGACCGGCACCGCAGTCGGCGCCGTCTCGGCGCTGACGGACTGTTTCCCCGCAAGTCCAGTGGATTGCGACGCCAGGCGCGCGCGGCCGGCGCGGTTTCGGTACAAGCCTCTCTCTTTCTCCGACTCTGGAGCGGTCGCGTCCGCCATCGGATTGCGGCGCGGCCGCACACCCTGCCGGTGGATTCGTCCACCCCCAAGGACCGCGCCGCCATGCCGAAGCCACTTCCTGCGACGACCGCCGCCGCGCGCAGCCGCACGCTCGCGCCCATGCTCGCGCCCATGCTCGCGCTGGTGCTGACCCTGTCGTGGGCCGCCGGCTGCGGCGGCGGCGAGGCCAGCACCGACCCGACCGCGCCCCCGGACACCGCGCAAGGCGTTGACGACGCGCAGGATGCCGCCACTGCCGACATGGGCGGCGACGGCGCGGCCGATGCTGCCGCCGACGCCGCAGCCGACACCGCGGCCGACACGGCGCCCGACGCCACCGAAGATGCCGCCTCGGACGTCGCCGAAGACGTGGCCGTCGACGCAAGTCCCGACGCCACGGGCGACACCGACGCGGGCACCGACGCCGCCGCCGACGCCGAAGCCGCGCCCCTGGGCGTGCTGGTCGTCGAGGATCAGGTCGTGGCCGCGCCGTACCAGACCGTCGTCATCAAGGTGGCGACGCTGCCGCCCGGCTTCAGCTCGCCCGGCAAGGTCCGGATCCTGAACGACAACGCCGGCCTGCCAGGTACGCTGGCCGGCGAGGCGGCGGTTCCCCAAAGCAAGGTGAACGAGGATCTGGCGGTCGTCCTGAAGGCCCCCGTGGTCGCCGAGCAACGGTTCCACGTCGAGTTGCTGACGCCCGACGGAAAGCCGGTACCAGGCGCCGACGGCGCGCCGCTCGTCGCGACGTTCAAGGCCACGGGCGACACGGTCGAGCCGGTGCTGACGTTGACCAGCCAGAGCTTGCCCGCCAACGACTTGCAGACGCTGTCGGTCAGCTTCGTGCGCGTGCCGAATCGCTTCACGGTCGGCATCTGGCTCGCGGTGTACGCCGACGCCGACGGCAAGATCGGTGCGCTGCTCGGCAAGCAGAAGTTCCTGGCCGGCGACCACAAGGACGGCACCGTGCCGCTGACCAGCAACCTGACCAAGGGCCAGGTGCTGCATGCCGTGTTGCGCGAGGGCGCGCCTGGAACCGGCAGCTGGGCCCTGAACTCGCCGGTGCTGAAGGACTTTGCCGGCCAGGTGGTGGAATCCGAGTTCACCGTCGACAGCGAGGCGTTCCACCCCGTGCTCGAGATCGAGGACCAGACCCTTGCCGACCCCAAGAAGGTCAAGGTCAAGCGCGTGGTCGTGCCCAAGGAGCACTTCGGCGGCTGGCTGGCGCTCTACGCGGACGACGCCGGGAAGCCCGGAACGCTGGTCGGCAAGCTGTACTACACGACCGGCACCAAGCTCGACCAGACGGTCAGCCTGACCGTGCCGCAGCAGGGCGAGCAGACCCTGCACGCCGTGCTGTACGCCGGCCAGAAGTGGGACGACGCGGGCAACAACATCGTGATGAAGGCGCCGGGCGGCGGCGAGATGCGCCTGCAGTTCAAGGTGGGCGCCCAGTCATTGAGCTACATCGTCGCCAAGCCCTACACCACCGACAACCCGCGCCATGTCATGGTCACGCGGGCGTATTCGTACGACAAGCCCGCCTGGGTGATCCTGGCGCGCGACGACAACGGCAAGCCGGGGATGGAACTGGCGCGCAAGAAGATCCTGCCCAAGTTCGCCGGCAACGTGCACCTGTGGTCGCTGACCGGCGACTTCCTGCAGAGCGGCACCGTCGCCGAGTACCTGCAGGGCAAGCCCGGCACGTTCCGCCGCTACGTCAAGGGCGACGAGAAGCTGCACGTGCTCCTGCACGAGGACTTCCCGAGCGACAACGCGTTCACCTACTCGCCCGGTGGCAGCGAGGACGTGCCGGTGCTCGACGCCAACGGCAAGGCGGTCACCGCGCTGCTCGACGTCACGGTCAAGGCGTCGGTGCAGAACCTGCAGAAGGAGAGCCCGCGCTACTACCTGCCGTGCCCGCTGAGCCAGCACATCTCGAACGCCACCAAGCTGCCGGTGGACTGCCGCTGCCACGTCGACATCGTCGGCCTGGACTTCCCCGAGTGCAAAGCCGACATCGCCGACTTCCTGGGGATGCAGTACGGCGACGGACCGCGCGCGCGCACGCACAACTTCGGCGGGTTCCACAGCGGCTTTGCCGAGCCGACCGAGCTGATCGCGCTGATGACCTGGAAGGACCACCAGACCGTGTGGCCCGAGAACAGCGTGACCATCGACGTGGGCGCGGTGATGGGCATCGACGTGCAGAACCGCAACCGCCGCGTCATCGGCGGTCGCTACCGGGACAGCGGCGGCGTCATCCAGACCATCGGCACGGGGCCGGTGCTGTCGTACCCGTTCGAGGTGCAGAAGGGCCCGGACGGCAAGTACTATGTCGCCAGCTACGCGTACGTCCGCATCGGCGCCAGTCTGGTGCCGACGGTCGACGTCATCCGCATGGACCCGGCGACCGGCGACCGCACCTTCGTGTGGCGCAGCAATCACCTGGGCATCAACTTGGACAAGCAGGCCAACCCGTACGGCCACTGCGGCAACGGGCGCACCGAGAAGTACGGATACGAGTCCGTACAGATTGGGCGCAAGGCCTTCGGCATCGACGACCAGGGCAATTTCTATTTCAGTTACGCGCACAACGGCAACACGCCGACCTCAGACGGCATCGGCATCCTCAAGGTCGGTGCCGACGGCAAGACCTGCGACTTCGTGACGCGCACCAAGGTGGGCGCCGAGAACGTGCTGTACAAGGGCCAGACGATCGGCAAGGGCTACGAACCGCAGGCCGGACCCTACAAGGGGATGCTGGTCAAGGGCGGCAAGCTCTACACGTCCACCGAGCTGAACGACGAGCTGGTCGAGGTGGACATCGCCACCGGCGACCGCAAGCTGCTGCACAAAGAGGGCGTGAACGACAACAACACCGGCAGCACCGGCACCCACGTGCTGTGGGACCCCTACCGCAGCCTGATCTGGCAGGCGGGCCTGTCGGGGGCGACGCTGATGTACGACCCGGCCAAGGGCACGACCGAGCCGCTGTGGTGTGCGCAGAACGACCGCAACTACATGGATATCGCCTGCCTGAAGCCGGCCGCCTGGGGCAACAACGGCATGCCGCTCGAGCGGGGCATGTGGATGCACCCGAGCGACAAGGAGTATCTGTTCGTCGTCAACTACACGATGATCCAGCGTGTGCACCTGACCAGCGGAACCAGCGAGATCTTCTCGTATTGATGGTGGTTAGGGTTAGGCGGGGCAGGTAGTGCCAGATGCCAGTTCGCGTACCCCCGCGACCAAGCATCGGTGGTGGCTGACGGCCCGGGCGGGCGCGCTGATGCAACTGCCTCGATGTCCAGCAGTTCGATACTACGGGTGTTTTGCTCCCAATGCTCGGGATCGGCCGCAAGTGGTCAGGGCGGGTGCTCAGGCGCCCTGTCGCCGCAACAAGCCGCGGGACCTGGACCTGGCGGAGCTGACGGAACTGGCGCGGAGCGTCCCCGAAGGCGCGCAGGAGCGCATCGAGCGGTACGTGGTTCAAGAGGTCGAACGTCGTACTTCTACAGTGTTGTTGCTGCCGCGCCGCCCTGATTCCGCCTCCATGGTTTCGGCGGCGGGCAGCTTGCCGGGCACAGGCGTTACGCGCGGCGTTCGCCATCGACATCGAGAAGCGCACCGTGTGCGGCGGCCGGCGGTTCGAGCGGGCGCCGAGGATGCGGCAGGTGGACGTCGTGGCGATCCGGGGTCCGCCTACGGAGTTGTACCCGGCTGAGCCGACCCCTGAGGATGAGGGGGACGGCTGGGACCGGGTCGACGGGGACTGGGCTGCATAGGCCAGGGCAGGTCCGGGGCGTCGGGGGCGCTGGTGCGGGACTTGACGGTTGGGGGGCTTGCGCCTTCTGCCCGTCGAACCTCGCCAGACTCATTCCGTAACGAGGCACTCGGGATTCGGAGTGCCCGGCGATCCGTAGTCGCCGTTCGCCATCGCCTCAACCGCCGGACACCAGGCAGAGCCCGGGTCGTTTCCCGCGCGGGAGAATTTCGCCGGGTCCAGGCTGACCGCCTTGCCGTCGTAGTTGCTCAATGGGCCCCAAGCGGGATCGCCCTCCTTCCAGGCGACCTTGTCCACCCAGTGGCTCCCGAACCGAAGACCCAGGCTGCCCCCCGTATCGCCAAGCTCGTGGTCCCCGTACACCCAGGAACTCGCGGGGAGGCTGCCGATCCCATCCGCCTCGCGGGCGAAAACCACCGTGCCGAGCGCCGGAACAACGAAAGCGTCGCATCCCGGAACGAGGTACGCCTCCTCGGCCGCACTGGGCCCTTGGGTGACGAACGACATGCCACCCAGAGGAATGGCCACGTTGGACCGGTTGGCCACCTCGAACCACTCGGCCGTCGGCGACGAGAGTGGGTGGAACATGAACTCGGTGATGAGGAGCGTCCCCTCCGGCATGGCTGTGCCGTTGAGCAGGCAGCCGGTCACCGGGTCAAGCTCGGGCGTGAAGTCGACCGTCGTGGCAGCATCGGCGCTGGTCTCCAAGCCGTTGTCCAGAGCCGTGTCGATCGCGTCGAACTCTATGTCCTGGGGCGCAACAACATCGTGCAGCCCGAGCACATCCGTTGCGGGCATGGCGTCCCTTTCGGAGCAGGCCACGAGCCAAGTTGCACACAGACAGGAAAGGACGAGTAGAGAACGCAAGCGACCACCCCCGCCATCAAGCCCGACCCCAACCAGCGGCACGACGCCCCGGACCCTCGGAAACGGCGGCACCAAGCCCGCCCACGCCTCTACGCCCATGCCGATCGGCCGTCAAGCTGTTGTGATTTCGCGCATGTAGCCAAGGGGCGGCAGACCGCACAGGGAATCGACACCCCTCGTGGTAGTGGCGGGAATCGCCGGATTCCCGCAGAAACGCGAAGCCATCGACACCCGCTCCCAGCTCGTGCAGAGACCGCCGTGCGGGCGGCTTGACGCTGAACGTACGCAGGGCCTACGTTCTCGGCCATCTGGCGGTCGCCCGGTCGGAAGGTTTCAGATGACAAGCGGAATTCGACGGATGCGAGGGTCCCTGGCGCTGATGGCGACTGCTGCCTGGCTGGTGGGCTGCGGTCCAACGGACCGGGAGCCGATCGAAGACACGCAAGTCTTGGATGCTCAAGGCGACCTGGATGCAACCGAGCCGGGGAGCGACGGGGTCGCGGAGACGGCGGGCGCGGACGCAGACGCGGAGGGCGAACCCGACGCGACCGACGACGCAATGGACGACGCGACGCACGACGTCGCAGAGCCGGTCGAGGTGGTCGAAGGCGTGACCCTGACAACCGCCACCGTCACCGACCCGAGCGCGGCCACCTGGGTCGAGGCGGCGGGCCAGGTGGGCGTGACGTTGCCCCCGGGGGCGGCACCGGTCGGCGCTCAGGTCGTGGTCGAGGGTGACGGGTTTGCGGCACAAGACTCCCGCCCGTGGCAACCGCTGGTGGCCTACGACGTGAAGATCCTGGTCGATGGCAAGCCGGTGCAGCCAAGTGTCCCGCTGGAGGTGCGGTTCCGCATTTTCGACCAACAACTGCGCAAGGAGCTGGCGGCGGAGGACCAACTGTTCGTGGCTCGCCAGGACTCTGCCCTGCCCGGCTGGACGCAACTGCCGACCCGCATCGAGACCGATGGCCAGGGCGTGCGCTGGCTGGTGGCGAAGACGGCCAACCTTTCGTCGTTCGGCAGCTTCCTGCTCCAATGGCCCTACACCAAGCTCGCCGTCCCCGGCTGGAAGTTCTACTTCCGCAGCGACCAGGACGCGTCGGCCTTCGGCAAGTTCGGCATCATGGAAGTGGTCGTCGCCTATCGCGACATCGTCGACGCGGCGGCCAAGGCGTACGCAGCAGTCGGCTTCAAGGACCCCAGGGAGGGCACGGACGGCTTCGGCTACATCTGCGTCTATGTGGTCGCTGACCAGGACGGGGGTGCGCTGTACAGCTCTCTGACCGGCTCGCTGACGCTGAACTCGGTCGTGGGCAACGACAACGAGGCGCGCCACGAGGCCCAGCACGAGGTCTTCCACATGTTCCAGAACGGCGAGCAGAACGTCCTGAAGATGTGGGACCGCCTGTGGTTCACCGAGGCCGCCGCCGACTACGCCGCCGCGCGCGTCGCCCAGCCGACGAACCAACTCTACAAGACCTTCGACACCGACTTCTTCAAGGTCCCGGTCACCCACACCGACGGCAAGCACGAGTACGCGACGGCGGTGTTCGTCGAGTGGGCGGTGCAGAAACTCAAGCCCCTGGGCACCGCGTTCTTCCCGCTGCACAAGGCGGCGATGGCGGCTGGATCGGCCGAGCAGGGATTCGCCGACTACATCCAGGCCTTTGCCGCCTGCAACATGCCGGGCTGCAACTCGTTTCAGGACTACCTGCTGAGCTTCGCCATTTGGGCACTGATGAGTCCGGGCTCGCCGCAAGCCGGCCTGAAAGTCGATGCCTGGGCCGACACCAAGGTCTCGTTCGGTGCAGGCGACAAGGAACTGCCCGTTGGGCTGGGGGCCAAACCGTGGGACGTGACCATCGCAGGCATCCAGATCGATTGGTTCGACAACGCCGGTACCCGGGATATTTCGCTGTGGTATCCGGACTCTGCGCCTGCGGGCTGCCGGATGCGCGCGTGGGGCGTTCCCGGCGGCGACCTCGCCCAGGCCAAGGAGTTGGTCGCCTGGAATCCTGAAGGCGATGGCTTCGCCTTCTACACCTTCGCAGCGACCCAAGGGGACTGGATCCTGTGGATGGCGACGACCGGAGACACCTGCGACGCCGGTCTGAAGGTGCTGGCCGTGCCGTTCTGCCGCATCACGCCCGGTTCGGACGGCACTGAGTGCGTCGATCGCGATGGCAAGCACTTCGGCGGCCCGTACTCGTGTCACCCCACGGGCATCTGGGGTCAGCCGAACGACTGCACCTCTTCCTGACGAAACCACCTACGCCCTGCAACGCCACGCCCCCCCGCTCAGACCGTCCTCGGGTTGCCGGGCACGTACCGGCCATGGCCGTCCCACGCGTGCAAGCGGACCGCGTAGTGTCCGTCGGCCTTGTCGACCTCGACGAGCGTGGGCGTGCCCGAGCAGAACGAGCCCGTGTTCGCGTAGATGCGGGCAGGGGCACGACGCGGGCCGTCGGCGTCGGTCTCCACGCTGTGCGTGTGGCCCATCACCACCACCCGGTAGCCCTGCTGGCGCGCCTCGCGGTCGGCGAACCACTCGAGCGAGTCCAACTCGGCGCGGACCGCGCGCAGCGCGTACCAGTAGCCGAACTTCTGGACCCACCACGTGAACAGATCCGCGTACTTCTGCTGTACCGCGGCCAGCGTCAGGTCTGACCTGGGGGCCCGCATGCGCACGATGGTTTGGGGTCCATGCCCCGTGAGCTCCATCAGGCCCTCGATCACCGACTCGGCCAGCCGCTGGGTCGTGAATGCCGTCTCGAGTGCGTCGTCGATGTAGCAGGCGAGAGAGCCAGGGGCAGTGTAGTCGTCGCGTCCGGCCATCAGTCGCGACACGAAGTAGCCCAGCGGCAGCTTGTCCAGCCCGCCCTGCATCTTGTGCGGCGCGTTGAACATCGCGAAACGGTGGCCATGCTCGGCATACAGCAGACCGGCGTGGTAGCGTTCGATCACCTGCACGCCGGTCACGTCGACCAGATCGAATGCGGTCGTCCCCATGTCGTGGTTGCCGGCGACGAAGAACACGTTCTCGATGGACCGTGCGCAGGCCGTCAGCGCCGCCGTCACCCGTGGGTGGGCGGCCACGACCTCGGCGACCGTCGGCGGCACTTCGTCGACAGGTGTGACCCACGTGTCGAAGATGTCGCCCAGCAGGACGACATCCTTGGTGGCCGGGTCCGCCGCAACGTATTCCAGTGCGGCCAGCAGCGGCACCTCATGTTGGCCCGGCTGGAACCAGTCCCACGACCGGCCGACGCCCAAGTGAATGTCGCTCAAAAAGAAACGCTTGGTTCTCATGCATCCCCCCTTGCTTCCGCGGTGGCGTACGCACCGCTCCTGACCGACCTCTCGACCCAGATCAGGCCTGCCCGCTTTGGCCATCACAGGAGGGACAGGACCCGTTGCTCGTGTCCATCCCTGCTGCCGCAGCCGCGCCCCCTCAGAACCCATACCCGAGTCTGATCAATTCCACGTCGATCTCGCACGCCGCGCCGTCGCAAGAGTCGGTCCCCCACAGCCAACCCTGCCACCCCGCCCGCACGCCGTAGCGAAATCCGCTCGCTCCCTCGTACTGCAGCCCGACCTGGAGGCTGGGCCCCGTCGCGTCGAACTCGGTGTCGCGCCACTCGACCTGGCTGTTGCCGAAGTCGTCCTCGACCATGCCCAGGTGCTCGGACATGGATCGGGTGCGGTTCGCCAGACCAATCGCGCCGAGCAGCCGCCACTCAGGCGTCAGGGGATGCTCGACGACCACGCGACCGCCAAACGCCCGACCGTAGCGTCCGGCACCAGTGCTGACCTCAACCGCCACCCGCTCGGCGACACGAAGGCCGACATCCGCGGTCGTCTGGCCCATCGGCGTCCACATGCCGACCAGACCCGCGTCCACATAGACGGTGGACACATCGAAGGCTTCTGGAGCGCGCCGACGCGCCCGGTTCTGCCGTGTGCCCCAGTCGGCGGAGGCCCCGTAGACAAGGCCAGGCACGGTCAAGGCCCCAGAGCCGACCATCAGGTAGAACGAGTCCCAGTCCTCGCCGCCGTCGGACGGCTCCACGCCAAGGCCAAACCCGGTCGCTACCGTCAGGAACACGGCACTGGCGAGACCGTCCACCCAGGGTACGACGAGAGCGACGTCGCTCGTGGGCTCGACCGCAACTGGGGTTGCCGTACCGGGCAGCTCGGCGCCGGGCGTCTGCCACAGGATGGGGTCGCGCACCGGCGCGTCGTGGCCGGGCACGGCGACCCACGAGCACCCGGAGGCGAGGACCGCGCACGTCACGGCGAGAGGCAGGTCTATCTTCATCCACAACCTCTCGCACCGGCAGGGGAACTGCCACTGCGAGCGAAGGTTGAACTAGGCATCGAACAGCGTCGCCCCCCCTGGACGCCGCTGCCCAGCCTCTACGCCCGCGCACGGGCCCCGTCAACTTCTGAGAACCCCACGCAAGACCGCAGATCCGGCCTTCGATCACAGGGGATAACTGTAAATACCCGACCCCTCGGTCCCCCTCGGTGTCTCGGTGTCGCGGTGTCCGCGTGGTCGGTGTGTCCCCTTGCCCAGTCGCGCGCGGAAGGTACGCGGAACGCAGGGAAAATCGCAATCGCGGCGGGACCCGGGCAGGGTCGGAGAGGTTGACCGGGGGGCGGCCGGCGGCACAGAATCAGCGGTCGCCGCGAGCCGCTCGTCGGCATCCGCGCGTCATGCGTGCCTGCTATGGCCATCCGGGAGGGGGGGAACCATGACTGCAGTCAACGTGCCTGCGGACGCCTCGCGCCTGATGCGCTGGTCTTGCGGTCTGCTCGTGGTCACGGCCGTGTCGTCCCTCGCTGGGAGGCTGCTGGCCCTCCCTGTGCTGGCGGGCGCCACCCCTGGTCACATTCCCATGGCCCCGACGACGGCGTGCGCCTTCATCCTGCTCGCGGCAGCGCTGCATCCGGACCTGCCATGGACCCGTTTTCGCCGCTCCCGCGTCGGTCTCCTGTTGCTGGTCATTCTCCTCGTCTTCCCGTCCTTGGCGAGGTTCCCTTCCGTGCTTCTGCAGGGCGGCTGGGGCGCGGTCGCGGCCGCTCGACTCCACACCAACTGGGCCGAAGTCTGGACAATGTCGCCCGTGACGGGGACCTTCTTCCTGTTGATCGCTGTACCGGCCGCCATCCAAGGCGTGCGAGCACCGGCAGCAGGTTCACGGCTACGAGCCTGGTCCGCGACACTCTTGGCCGTGGCCTCCTGCATCATCCTCATAGGCTACCTTCATGACGCCCCACTGTTCTATGGAGGGCTGATTGTCCCGGTGGCCCTGCTGTCGGCTTGCAACTTCCTCGTCATCGCCATCGCCGTAATTATCGAGGCCGGCGCCGGAGTCTGGCCGTGGAAGCTCTTGGCGGGGAACTCCTCCAGAGCCGTCATGCTGCGCGCGTTTCTTCCGCTCAGCTTTGGCATCGCTGTAGGCATAGGCTTTTCCGACACGCTTGTGGATGACTCGGAACACAGGGTCCTGGGTGCCGCCTTCCTGGTTGGCTACCTGTTCCTGACGGTGTGGCTGGTCCTCAAGGTCAGCACGCGCGTCAGCGCGAATCTCGACGCGGCGTTGCAGGACTTGAGCGACTCGCAAGCCCTCCTGGCGTCCGTCGTGGAGAGCATCCCTCTCATGATTTTCCTCAAGGAGGCCAAGGACCTCAGGTTCATCGCATTCAATCGCGCGGGTGAAGAGCTCGTGGGCCACGACCGCCGCGGCCTGCTCGGCAAGAACGACCAGGATCTCTTCCCTCCCGAGCAGGCGGCCCGATTTGTGGCCGCGGACCGCGAGGTGCTCGACGGGGAAGCAGGCATGCTGGATGTCCCGGAGGAGCCCCTCTCGACCGCCAAGAAGGGAACGCGCCTGCTTCACACCCGCAAGGTCCGCATCCGGGGCGCCGACGGGACCGCGAAGTATCTGCTGGGCATCTCTGAGGACATCACCGACCGCGTGGAGGCGGCCACTGCGCTTCAGCGTCAAAATGGTCTGTTGACGACGCTGCTCGAGGTTCTTCCTGTGGGCGTCATGATGGTCGAAGCGCCCAGTGGCAAGCCGTTGGTGGTCAACGAAGAGGCTAGAAAGCTTCTGGGACGGGGGATCCTGTCCCACGCGTCGCGAGAGAATCTCGGGTCCGTGTACGAGGCATTCAAGGAGGGGAGCCACGATCCCTATCCAGAGAACGAAATGCCGTTGGTACGGGGGCTCAACGGCGAGTCGGCGCATGTCGACGACATGATTATCTTGCGTCCCGATGGGACAAAGACGCTCTTGGAGGTCTTCGGCTCTCCACTGAGAAATCCCCAGGGACAAGTCTGGGCAAGCCTTGTCCACTTCACAGACATCACCGTCAGAAGACAGGAGGAGAAGGAGCGGCACGACTCCCAGCAGATGTCCTCGAACACCCTGAACAGCATCAGGGATCACATCATCATTCTCGACATCCGCAGCCACCGAATTCTGGAAGCAAACGCGGCGTTCCTGTCCGACTGCGGCCTGACGCGCCAGCAGGTCTTGGGCCGCACTTGCTATGACGTGACCCACGGCCTCTCCGTCCCATGCAGCGCCCCCGACGATCACTGCCCGATCGAAGACATGCTAGCCAGTCGGACGCACGTCAAGACGGAACATGTCCACCGCTCTGCAAACGGGCAGGAACGGATCGTCGAGGTCTCGGTCCACCCCATCACGAACCTTGATGGGACGATCCATCGGGTCGTGCACGTCTCCCGCGATATCACCGACAACAAAGACAAGGAACGGACCCACATCCAGCTGCAGAAGCTCGAGTCCCTGGGCGTTCTGGCCGGTGGAATCGCCCACGACTTCAACAACATCCTCACCACCATCCTGGCCAACATCTCCCTGCTGCAATCCAGGGGCGCCGTCAGCGGCGAGTCGTTGGAATGGATTGAGGAAGCGCAGGCCGCTTGCGGGACGGCCCAGGGACTCGCCCGCCAGCTGCTGACCTTTGCAAAGGGAGGAAGCCCGGTCGTCGAGGTCGTCGACCTGCGCCCCGTGCTCATGCAGGCGGCCGCCTTCGCGACGCGAGGCTCGAATGCGCGCTGCATCTTCGACCTTGGCGAGGATCCCCTGGCCACGAGCATCGACGTCGACCAGGTCACCCAGGTTGTTCAGAATCTGGTCCTGAACGCCTCCCAGGCAACGCCGCAGGGCGGGGACATCACAATACGGGCCCGGACCGCCGACTTGGGCGAGCGCGAGCAAGTACCCCTGCCGGCCGGATGCTACATCCTGGTGTCGGTTGCCGACCGGGGCGTTGGCATCGCGCCCGAGATTCTCTCCAAGGTATTCGACCCCTACTTCAGCACCAAGGGCGTCGGGCGGGGCCTGGGGCTGTCGGCGTGCCACTCCATCATGCTCAGGCACGGAGGCATCATCCGCGCGGAATCGACGCTCGGCGTCGGGGCGGTCTTCACGCTCTACTTCCCGGCCCAAGCCAGCGCGGACATCGTGCGCGAACCGGTAACGCCCATGCTCGTGGTCGGCAGCGGTCGGGTGCTCGTCATGGACGACGAGGCCTCGCTCGCCAAGGTTCTCAGGCGCCTCCTCACCAGCCTCGGCTACACGGCGGACTCGGTAGCGGACGGCCAGGCCGCGCTTGACGCCTACAAGGCGGCGATGTCGTCGGACAACCCCTACGATGCGGTCATCCTGGACCTGACCATCCCCGGCGGCCTGGGCGGCGAGGAGACGATCGCCAAGCTCCTGGAACTGGACCCCAAGGTGAAGGCCGTCGTCTCGAGCGGCTACTCCGACAGCACCGTCGTGGCCGAGAGCGGCAAGCACGGATTCCTAGGCACGCTCGCCAAGCCCTACGGGGTGGCGGATGTCTCCGAGGTGATGCGCAGGCTCTTCGAATCGAGGACAGTGACGTGATGACAAGAAGCGCGTTCGGCGACCTCTTCTGAGGCCTGCTGGCTGCGGGATGCGGGCCCTACGATGCCAAACCCGCGGATAGGCTCGGAGCGGATGGCGGGCCCCTCTCGCGACCCTGCCGCCGCTGACTGCACTGGGTAGGGAGGGTATTGTCCGTTCACCGATTCGCTCGGGCCCGAGGACGCCGGTCGCGTCGAGCCACCGGATACGCCACTTGTCACGACACTTGACGGGCTTGCTCATGGCCCTGCTCCTAGGTCGAGCAAGGGCTGCGTGTATCCTGCAGGGATTCGCGGAATCGCTGCGGGACAGGGTGGGTGCACACCTCCGTGGCCACAGAATGGCCACAGAACGCCAAAAGCCCGGCACCTACGCATCACGTAAGTACCGGGCTTTCTTGGAGTCGCGGGGGCAGGATTTGAACCTGCGACCTTCGGGTTATGAGCCCGACGAGCTACCGGGCTGCTCCACCCCGCAGTCGGGCCTTGTAGGCTCCCTTGCCGCAGGTGTCAACGCTGTCGCGCCACTTTGCGGCCTCGCGCACATGTTCCGCTCTGCCGCCGTGGCCCTGTCCGGGCGATCTATCGCCGTCGCTGGGCCTACTTGCGTGTCAGTGCGTCGGCGATCTCCTCGAGCATCTCCTCGGCGTCCTGACGCGGTCCGACGTGGTGCTGGCTGATCGCAAGGTCCAGCGTCCGCTGCGCCATCTCGCGTGCCTCCTCCCATCGACCCAGCTGCACCAGACACTCGCCTCGGCGGTACCAAGCCATCATCAGGTCCGGCTGCAACACATAGGCTCGCTTGAGGAATCCCTCGGCTTCGGCCGGGCGACGGGCTTCCTGCAGCGCCTGCCCCAGACTGAACAGGGCAAGCTCGTTCTCCGGGTCGTCGTCGACCAGCGTTTGAAAACGGGCGATGCGGGCGGTGCGCTCGTCGGGGGTGTGGGGCATGGCGCGGGCTCCAGAAGGGGGGTGCCGCCCGCTTGTCCGCCAGTTCGCCTGTCCGCGCAAGCCCCGACGTGCGATCCGGTCGCTGCCAAGGACGCAGAGATCGCTTGAGCTCATGCGGTTTCTTGCGCAAGACGCAGCCTCGTCTAGAGTCGCACGTCGGCTTGTCGTCCTGAGGTCTGCGCGTGGTCCGCACCGTTCTTCCCCTGAAGCCCTCCCGCCGCTCCACCTTCCGTCCGCTGGCCATCGTCGCCGGCGTCGGCGTGGTGGCGCTGGTGGCACTGGCGGCGCGCTGGGCGTTCTCGACGGCCGATCAGACCCACGCCCCGGTGCCTGGTCCGGCCCAGCTGGCTCCGCCGCGGCCGCCTGAGCCGCCGCCGCTTGCGCCGCTGGCCCCCGAAGACGTCGCCCACGCCAAGACCAATGCCAAGGGACACATGCAGCTGGCGCAGGGGCAGCGTCAGGTCGAGTTGACGCTGGACCCCAAGGTTCAGGCCGACATCACGCGCCTGCTGGACGAGACCCGCGTGCCCTATGGCGCGGTCGTGCTGATCGACCCCAGGACTGGGCGCGTTCAGGTGGCGGCCGAGCATCGCGAAGCTGGCGACCCGGTGGCGACCATGGGCGCGATGGGCATTGCGGGCGAAGTGCCGGCGGCCAGCGTGTTCAAGGTCGTGACGGCGGCCGCGCTGCTGGAGGCCGGTCAGCAACCCGATTCGTCCGTGTGCTTCCATGGCGGGCGGCAAGGCATCGTCGAGGACAACCTGCGCGACAGTCCGCAGGACCACCAGTGCCAGACGCTGACCGAGGCGCTGGCGAACTCCAGCAACGCGGCCTTCGCCAAGTTCGGGGTGCAGTCGCTCAAGCCGGGTGATCTGGAGGCCATGGCCAAGCGACTGGGCTTTGGCGCGGTGATCGACACCGACCTCGAGGCCGAGGCGTCGGCGTGCTCTGAGGGCGCGTCGGAGGTCGAGCGTGGCCGCTGTGCTGCCGGTTTCGCGGGCTCGACGCTGTCCCCCCTGCACGGCGCGTACCTGGCGGCCACCGTTGCCAACCGCGGCGTGGCGATGCGGCCGACCTTCGTGCTGGACGACAGCGCGGCGCCGCCTCAGGGTCAGCAGCTGCTCTCGGCCGAGGTGGCGGACAAGCTGAAGGGCATGATGGCCCAGACGGTGGTCGCGGGAACCGGCCGCCACGCGTTCGGTCGTCGGCCGGCGGTGCTGCGCGACATCACGGTGGCCGGCAAGACCGGTTCGCTGAGCGGCAAGGACCCCAGCTTGTACAGGCACTTCTCGTGGTTCATCGGGTTCGCACCGGTCGAGAACCCGCAGATCGCGATTGCCGTCCTTGCCGTCAACGGCGAGAAGTGGCGCGTCAAGGCGGCAGGGCTGGCGCGGGACTCTCTGGCAGCCTGGTTCGCGGCTCAGGATGCTTCCGCCGGGCGCTGAACGGGCCGTGGCGGTCTTGACACCCTTCCGACTCCCCTCTAGACTAATTCGCCGTTGCGGACGGGCTGCGCGCCTGTCTCCTCCCCTTGGGGGATCGTTCAATGGTAGGACCGCAGACTCTGAATCTGCTTATCTAGGTTCGAATCCTAGTCCCCCAACCCCTCCGGAACCCCTCGCGGGTCACCCGGAAGACAGACCGAACGCTGACCCGTTCGGCCTTTGACAAGTCGCCCCGTTAGTCTAGTGGTCAGGACACGGCCCTCTCAAGGCTGGGACAGGAGTTCAACTCTCCTACGGGGCACCGGAAACACACGCTGGGCGGACCCTCACCGGTTCGCCTTTCGCGTTTTTGGCCCATGCCGCACTTCCGGCGGGCTACGGGTCGCGGCTTCCCCCATGCACCTGCCGAACGATGTCTCACCCACGGACTGGAACGACTGGCGCTGGCAGCTTCGCCACCGTTTGCGCACGCCTCAGGACTTGCGGGGTGTGTTCGGTGATCGCCCCGGGCTGGACGAATTCCTGCGCACTGGCAAGGCTTTCGAAGTCGGCATCACGCCTTGGTTCGCCAGCCTGTGCGACCCGGCTGACCCTGCTTGCCCGTTGACCCGCCAGGTGCTGCCCGATTCCGCAGAGGCGTGCGTTGCTCCGTTTGAGCGCACCGACCCGCTGGGCGAGGACCCGCATCGCGTTGCGCCCGGCTTGGTTCACAAGTACCCGGACCGCGTGCTGTTGCTGGTCACCGACACCTGCGCGGCCTACTGCCGATACTGCACGCGCGCCCGCTGGGTGGCGTCGGGGACTGGCCAGCCTGACGCGGACGAGCTGGACACGGCGGTGCAGTGGATCGCCAAACACCCTGAGATCGCCGACGTTCTGATCTCCGGCGGCGACCCGCTGCTGTTGTCGACGCGACGGCTGTCGGACCTGCTGGACCGGCTGGCGGCGATCCCGCACTTGCGCTTCCTCCGCATCGGTACCCGGGTGCCCGTGTTCCTGCCGATGCGTATCGATGCCGAGCTGGTCGAGGCCCTGCGGCCGCGGCGGATTCCGGTCTACGTCAACGTACACATCAATCACTTCAGGGAGTTGGCTCCTCTGACCACTCAGGCGCTGGCGATGCTGGCAGACGCGGGGGTGCCGCTGGGTGGCCAGACCGTGCTGCTGCGCGGCGTGAACGACGACCCCGAGGTACTGCGCGAGACGTTTCTGTCGATGCTGTCTGCCCGTGTCCGCCCGTACTACCTGTTCCACTGCGACCCGGTGCATGGCACGGCCCACCTGCGGACGTCGGTCGACCGGGGGCTGGAGCTGATGCGGGCGTTGATTGGGTTCACCAGTGGCATGGCGGTGCCCAAGTACTGCATCGACCTCGAGGGAGGCGGCAAGGTCCCGCTGTGGCCGTCCTACGTGGAAGCGTCCAACCCCGTGGAACTGCGGGTGACCGGCTTTCGCGGCGAGCGCTTCCGCTATGTGAACCAACCGGCGACGCTTGCGCCCGACGACGACCCGGTCTGTCCCTGCTGACCCCCGTTTCGGACTTGCCGCCTGCGCCCGCGGTCGCCATGCTGTGCCCTCCTTGGCGCCATCGGCCCGACGCGCGACGCCCCGCACCGTCCCCGATGGGCCCGACCTGCCTGAGGCTGCTGCGATGACCCGTCCATCCAATGCTCGGTCGCCTCTGCTGCGCGCGTTGCTGCCTGCATTGGCGCTCGCGGTGCTGACCACTTGCGGCGGTGCCCAGTCCCGCTTGGACGGCCCACCGCTGACGGCGCCGCAGGCCCTTGCCGACGCCCACCGACACCACCGCGCGCACCGCCATGCCGACGTCGTCTCGGTGGCCAACCGTGCCCGTTCGCAAGGGGTCCTGACGCCGGATCTGCAAGCGCTGGAGGTCGTCGCGCTGTGGCAGCTGGATCAGGCGGAGGCTGCGGACAAGGCGGAGCAGGCGCTGGCCTCGCGGGCGCTGACCACCGGACCTTTGCAGGCGGCAGCCCTGGACGCCAGCTTTCGGGCCGTGCGGGAAGGCATCGCGGTGCAGCGGCCCCTGCTGGCCATTCGGCTGTTGGTTCGGGTCCTTCCGACTGGCTGCGGAACCGGGCAGGCCTGTCGGCTGGCGGGGCAGGCGCTGCTTGCAGCATCGGCGGAGACCGACGAGTGGCGCGGACAGGTCGCGGTGCTGGCGCCCCCTGCCGCGGGGCCGATTCCCCGATCGCGGTGGCTGCGCGAGCTGTCGAACACGCTGGGCAAGGCCGGCAAGGCCGCGTTGGGCGTGGGGATGCTCGAAGAGGCGCTGCGGACCACGCCCCAGGACGCGGAGCTGTGGGTGACGCTGCTGGACCTGCTGCGGCGGGTGCCAGGGCAGGACGCCGGGGCGGTGTGGTTGGAGCGACTGACCCGAGCCAAGTTGCCGTCGCACCTGTGGACGACGCTTGCGGCAGTGCCGGACGTGGCTGTGGACCGGAGCCTGTCGGCCCGGCTGCTGGCGGCAGCGACGACCCTGACCGACGCCGACGAGGACGTTTGGGTGCGGTACGCGGTGGCGCTGGGGCGCACGGACGACCGGGTGGGACTGCAGAAGCTCGCGAATGACAAAGCGTCCGGCTTCACCACACGGCGCGGTCGGGTCGCTTTGGTGCGGGGTTTGCTGCTGGGGCGGCTGACGGACCTGGCGCGGCCGTTGGTGCAGGAGCTGGCGGCGCAGCGCGACGGCGTAGGAATGGCGTTCCAGGCTGAGCTGGCCATGGACGAGGGCAAGGTCGCAGAAGGCAAGGCGTTGGGGCAGCAGGCGTTCGAGTCGGCGGCGGACCGGTCACAGGTTGCGCTGCTGCTGGCTGAGCTGTGGCGCAAGCGGGCCCCCGACGAGGCTCGGCGCTACCTGACACTCGCGGCGGAGACCCCGGGGACGGGCCAGCGCACGGCGGCGCGGTTGCGGGCTGAACAGGAGCTGGTGGCCAAGGCACCCGGCGCGGCGGCAACGCAGATCGTGTTGCACTACGCGCGATTGCTGTCGAGCGCGCAGCCTGCCGTGGCCGACGAAGGCGAGCCTGACCCGGAGTCGGCGCGGCGCTGGCTTGCCCGGCAGCTCGAAGAGCGTTCTGCGTGGCGCGACGTGTGGACCGCGGTACTGCGCGTGTATGCCGCGACTGCCGTGGCCGAGCCGAAGATGCTGCGCGAGCTGTCCCTGCGCGCCCTGCAGGATAGCGCCGACGAGGAGTTTCTGGACCTCGACAACCGCGCTAGAGCAGCCGCGAACGCCCAGGGTCTCGACTGGAACCCACGCCCAGTGTTGGAGAAGTTGCTGGTGCGCTCTGGCTCGATCCTGGCGCGCTGGCTGAGTCAGGGGGAGACTGAGGAAATCGACGACGCCGGGCTTGCGTGGGGCATTGCGGACCGCCTGCTGGCCAGCGAACACGCGCTGTTGGGTCGCCAACACGCAGCGCGCGCGCGACAGCGGTTCGGCGACGACGTGCGGCTGCCGGTGCTGAGCGTGATGGCGATGATGGGCGCGGCGGATCTGGTGCTGGAGCTGCTGGCCGAGCAGGCCGACACCGCGGATCCGAATCAGGTGTTGCCACGACGACTTGTCGAAGCGCAGGCCCTGCTGGCGCTGGACCGGGCCGCCGAGGCCGCGCGTCGACTCGCGGACCTGGCGCACCTGCCCGACCTGCCGGCGCGACAGCTGCGTCCGGCCCTGGAAATGGCAGCGAATCAAGGACTTTGCGGGGCGGTGCTGGAGCTGGCGCCCCGACTGCTGGCCGACCCCGACGTGGCGGGCGTGCGGGCGGCGATTACCCTTGGCATCGACTGTGCGCGGCAGCTGCAGGACGAGAATGCCGCCAAGGCGCTCGTCGCTGGGCTGCGTGTCACCCCGCCGGACCCAAACCGGCTGGAGCTGGCCGCACGCGAACTGACGATCAACGGCTTTGCCAGCCTTGGCGTCACGGTGTTTCAGGATCTGGACCAGCTGCGTCCGATGCCTGAGAACACGTTGTTCGAGTGGGGACGCGCACTTCTGGCGGCCGGTCGACCGGTAGACGCCAACCAAGTGCTGCGGCGCATGACCGGGATCCTGCGCGGCCGCCAGTCGCGGGCCTTCGCGCGCGCCGGACTGTTGTGCGAGGAGTTCGGGGCACTCGACCAAGCCGCCGGCTTCTACCAAAGCGCGTCGCAGCTGGAGCCTGCCGACACCGACTTGCGGGTGCGGCTGATCGGCATCGCCCTGATGCAAGGGCGAACTGAGGGGCTGTCGGAGCAGATTCAGGCCGTGGTTCGTCAGGGACCGAGTCCGGACAACCTGCGCGAGCTGGATGAGGCGGCGCGACGTTCGGGCCAGCAGAAGCTGTTGCGCGACGCGGTGCTTGCCGTGCCGGACGCCGGTCGTGACATCGAGCGGTTCCGCATCGAGCTGGCCACCCGTCTGGGCGACCGCGACCCGGTCGTCACCGGCGTGCGGCGGCTGCTGACGCGCGGCGACCAAGCGTCGGCACAGGCGGCGGCGTGGCTGAGCGACGTGGGCGCGCTGCGCGAGGCACGCGAGGTTGCGGAAGACGTGATCGCCGCCCCCGATGCAGCCGGCGCCGGCAAGGGCCGTCAGCTGGCGCTGCGCCTTGCCCTGGCGCTGCGACGCGACCCCGCCTCAGCTGAGGAAGCCTTGGGTCTCGCGAGGTTGTACACCGGAAGAGCCACCGACGCCGCCGATGCGCAGACCGAGGCGGCGCTGGAGCTGTCGCGAACCGGTCTGGTCCAGCAGGCCTTTGCGCTGGTGGCCATGCCAGGGCGGTCGAGCGACACGCTGCGGACATGCGTCGAAGGGCATCTGGCGCTGAGGGCCGGCAAGCGCGCGCGGGGACTGGACTTGCTGCAGCGATCACGCGCAGGACTGGTGCTGGAGGCCAGCGCAAGCGACTGGAGGGACGACCGCTCGTCGGTGCTGAGGCAGGATGGCATGGACGTGCGAGGCGCACAGCTGATCTGCATCCTGCACGGCATGACCGACGCCGGCGAGGTGGCTGCCGCTACGGCGTGGCTGCAGGAATGGGTCGATCAGGCCCCTGAGTCGTCGATGTTGCGGCGGTTGCTGGTCCTGCACCACCTGCTGGGCGGCGACGTCACCGGGGCGATTCGCGCACTGCAGCAGGCGGCCCGTACCCTGCCGACCTTTGACCGCGACGACTTCGAGCTGCTGGCCGACGAGACGCTGCGCCTGGGAGGCGGCCCCGAGCTGTTGCGCTGGTTCGCCGAGGAAGGCGACGGCCTGCGAACCGAGTCCTGGTTGCTCGCGTTTGCCGACACGGTGCTGGCGGCCACCCATCCACCCGCGGACGACCCGCGTCTGGCTCCGCTTCGCCAAGCGCTGCAGACCCTGCCGGCCCGGCGCCCGGAACTCCGCGTCGCGCTTGCGTTGCGCTGGTCCCAGCGGGGCGAGGCCGAAGCCGCCGCACGCCTGCTGGGCAAGTCGCCGCTGGCGGCACCCGAGACGTCGGTACTCCCCCCTGCCGACCCGCGTGAAGGGCCGTACGGAACGGTCCAGTCGCTGCGCGCGCTTTCGCATGGGGCCATCGGTGCCGTTGCAGCCGTGCTGGTCGCGCTGGACACACCCGGCAGCCCCGGCGGCAAGCCCCACATCCCGGTTTGGCTTCAGCTTTCACACGGTGTCGACTCCGCTTCTCTGCTGGATGCCCAGCTCGTGATGCAGGGACATCCCAACCTCGCGGTCTGGTCTCGGCCGGCCTCCGGCGAGATCCGCTTCCCCGAGCTGCCCGGCGATAACATCGGCGCGGGCTTGCTCGCTCGCTTCGTGGCCGCGCGCGCGCCCGGTGCTCCGCCGGAAGGAGCCGTGGCCGCGGCACTGCAGATGCTCCGCGGACAGCGCAACCGCGAAGGCGTCCTGCAGGTCGTGTACGCAGACCTGCTGGGTGCCGGCCGGTTCGACCTCGCCCGTCGATTGACGACGGCCCTGCGCGAGGCGCAACCGGGCCTGCTGCCAGCGGATCTGGGCGCCGTGGTGTCCGACGGTGCCGACCTTGAGTCACTGGCCGCCGGTTACCACCCGGCTGCCCTGCCCCGGCTGCGCAAGGATGCGGGAAAGCTGACACGGCAGGAGGGTTTCGCCGCCCTCGGTCTGGCGGTGGCGGCCGACCCTGCGCTTGCGGAGACCCTTGCTGCGGCGCTTGCGGGGCGCGAGGACGAGGCGTGGCGGGTGTGGCTGCTGCTGCTGAACGAGGCCGTGGCCTTCGAGGACGGGCCGCTGGCGCAGCGGGCCCTGCAGCGCGCTGCGGATGCGCGTGCGCCTGCGGCCGTGCTCGCGTGCCCCAGCCTTTGGCTGCGCAAGTCCGGTACGCTGGCGGCCTGCCTGCGTGACCGGCCGCTCGAGGTGATGGAGGACCGCGAGCTGGGTGATCTGGCGCTGGCCGTGGCGTTGAAGGTGGACCCGGCGGGCGCTCAGGATCTGATGCGGCGCGCCGCACTTGCCCCGGTGCGCGATCAGGCTCGCCTGCTGGGAGCGGCGGCAGGTCGTGTGTGGGCCGTGGATGGGGAAGCGACGGCGGCGCTGACTCAGCTCGCCCGAGACCTGCTGCAAGGTGCGACCACGCCGGCTGCCCGCGATCTGGTGACACAACGCTCGATGGACGCGCTGGCAGTGCTTGGGCTGGGCGACCTGGCGGCCGAGGCGTTCGAGCGCGACTGGCAGCACGACCCCACCGGTATGGGCCAGCGCAACAATCTCGCCTACGCGCGGCTACTGGCCGGCCAAGCCCCTCAGAAGGTGCTGGAATTCGCAGCTCCCATTGCGACCTCTCCCGCCTCGGGCAGCGCGCAGGCCTCGCTCGACACGCTGGCCGCTGCGCTGTGGGCGGCGGGGCAGCGTCCCCAGGCGCTCGAGCTACAGCGCAAGGCCGCGGCCGCGGCCATCACCCCGCCGCCCCTGTCTTTTGAGCCCCGCGCTGACCGTGACCTGTTCTCTCCCGCAGAGCCCGACGGCGGCGCTGGCCTGCCGATGATTCGCTTGGCCGAAATGCTGTTGGCGATGTCCCTTCCGGACGAAGCGCGCGAGGCCGCGGTGCAGGGGCTGGTCCAAGCGGAAGACCCCTCGACCGCTGGCCGTGCCCGCCGGGTGCTCAAGGCGCTGCTGAGGGTTCCTGCCACGCCGACGGCCGCTCCGTAGTCCTTTCTGCTCCCCCTGCAGCCGCGGATCGACGGGCACCGAAAACGGCGCTAGGATGGCCAACGGCTAGGGGGAAGTCCTTCCCCCCGCGATCCGCCGGACGACTTCCGCCAAGGCCGCCGTGAAGCTCTTCGACCCGATCCCCCTGCGTACGATTCCCCCCAACGCCATCACGGCCACGGCGATGGCTTTCGGGCTGGCCTCGATCCACCAATCGCTGACCGGCGAGCCCAACGTCTACAACGCCGCGTGGTTCATCCTCATCTCGATGCTGCTGGACAAGCTGGACGGCAGTCTGGCGCGGGCCATCAAAGGTTCCACCGAATTCGGCGTGCAATTCGACTCTTTTGCCGACTCGGTGGCATTCGGCGCCGCCCCCGCCGCGCTGGTGTACACCGTCGCGACGACGATGGCGCCGCAGGTTTGGGGGCACGGACAGACGCTGCTCGGCCTTCCCGCACACCACGTCGCCGGAGGGCTCGCGCTCGCCTACGCCGTACTGACCGCCGTGCGGCTAGCGCGCTTCAACGTCATGACGGCCGTGCTGGGCCCCTACCTGTTCCTGGGGTTGCCCTCGACGCTGTCGGGCGGCTTGCTGGCCAGCGGTTTCTTGGCGTCGTTGGAGTGTGGATTGTTGCGAAGCTGGCCGGCGTTCTACGCGTGGCTGCCCATCATGCTGCTGATCAACGGCCTGCTGATGGTGTGCAACCTGCCGCTACCCAAGCTGAAGATGAGCAAGCGGCTGCCCTGGCGCGTGGCGCAGATCGTCGCCGCCGTCGCGATCTACGGGGTCGTGCCGCTGCAGAAGGGCTTCTGGGTGGTGACGGTGCTGTTGACCGCCTATCTCGCGGTCGGCTTCACGTACCTGGGGCCGCGCATGTGGGCAGCCGTCAAGCGAGAGGCGGCCCAGCCGGACGCCTGAGCGCCCAAGGCCGACCGCTCCCCGTCACATGTCGAAGAAGATCGGGTCGTGGACCTTCAGGAACGCGTTGAGGATCCGCTGCTCCTCTTCCGACAGGTCCATCAGCTTCACGCCCGCGCCGACGTGGGTGCGGTGCTCGGCATCGGCGTCCATCGGGCGGGTCCACTGGACCGTCGCCTTCTTCTCGAACACGTGCGGCGAGCCCGGGACCGAGAAGCGAACATCGATCATGTCGCCCTTATGCAAGTCCTCTTCGGTCGCGATAAACAGACCACCCGCAGAGATGTTGGACGACAGCCCGACAAACAGGCGGTGCGACGAGGTCACACCAACTTGGATGTCGTACCGCAGCCGCAGCGTGTCACGCCGATCCTTGGCGCTCTGTGGGGCCGCCTGGTGGTCGTGGCCGCGGCCACCTTGCCTGGAAGTCATGCTGTACCCTTGTGCACGCGCAGGAGGTTGCGTCCGAGCAGGAAGAGATCGCCGTTGCGCAGCGGCGTGTCTTGTTGAATCCGCAGGAACGTTCCGTTGGAGCTGCCCAAATCCTTCAGGAAGACCCGTCCGTTGCGTTCGGACAGGACAGAGTGTGACCCGGAGACGAACCCGTCTTTCGGGAACAGGATGTCGCCCCTCTCGCGCCCCAAGAACACGTCCGGACTTGCAAGAAGATAAGCATTCGCGACCTGTCGCTGCAAGCCGATTTGGCAAAGTCGGCCCCAAGCACCGCGCGGCACCGGCCACCCGACGACTTCAGCGTTGCCGTCCAGCCCAACTTCAGGTCGCAGCTGATCCAATCGTTCGAACCGCAGCACCTCTTGGCCGACGCGCAGGACATCGCCGTGCCGCAGCTCTACTGGGGCCGTGATCCGCAGGAAAGTACCGTTCGCCCGCTCCAACGGCCGCAGCCGGAAGCTCTCGCGATGCACCTCAAGGATGCAGTGCTCGGCGGCCAAAAAGCCGTCGTCGGCAAAACGCACGGTGGCCGAAGGCCCGCTGCCGATCCGGTTCTCCCCCACATGCAACGGGAACTTCATCGCCTCGGCGCCGTTCTCGTCGATCAGCGCAAGCGTCCCCATACGCTCGCCCAGCGCGGTCTGTGGCGCGGGAGGCGGGGTCCGAAGCGGGTTGTGCTCCCCACAAGTTCCGCAAAACAGCAGGGTGTCCGGCAGCGGTCCTCCACACTTGGGGCACTGCGGCTCCATCGCCGGGGCTGGCTCCGTCGGCGTGTGCGGACGCGGAACATAGGCTGCCGAAGGCGGAATCGTGCGGACCAGTGGGGGCTGGGACGGCGTAGCGGCAGCGCGCGTCTGCGACGGCGTGACCGACGCGGCGACTACGTGATGCCCTGACGTCGGATGATGAGGCGCCGGGGGCGGCCGGCGGAAGGTGCCGCCCTCCACATCCAACGCCGTCGGAACCTTGGAACCAGCAACTGGAGCGGGCGGACCGACAGGCAGGCTGTGCAGCGCGTCGGTCGGACTGTCCGGCCCCGTCCCCCCTGATCCCGGCGAAGGCGGAGGCGGCGGCGGTGGAGGAGGCGGCGGCGGTGGAGGAGGCGGCGGCGGTGGAGGAGGCGGCGGCGGTGGCGGCGGAGCGACCGCAACCGGCGAGACAGCCGGGGGAACGGTCGGAGAGGGCTTGCGAGAGGGCGCCACAACTGTCGCCGAGTGGGGGGAGATCTGACCGTCCGTGCTGGAGCGGCGCAGCGAAGGGCCAGGCGGCAGCGGCGCGCGACCGGTCCGCGGAGGAGGCGGAAGTCCGTGCACTGCAGGCGGCGGAGGCGGCGCAGCGGGCGGAGGAGGCGGCGCAGCGGGCGGAGGAGGCGGCGCAGCAGGCGGCGGAGGCGGCGC